>JBLIGQ010000023.1:0-39571 GCA_047636995.1 Flavobacteriales bacterium
CTCGTGGGATACAATTAAACGCGAAAAACATCACTGAACGTAAGCCAACTTCTGAACCTCAACCTTCGTTCTAAAAATCCCAAAATTCACCGTAGCCTTATCGCCATCCAAGTCTGTAACAGTCCCGCGTTGTTTTCCGCCAGCAATCAATCTAACTATAGAACCTACCCGAATCTTATCCTGGTGTGCTTTCGGTCGCTTTTTCTTTGACGTTTTGGCCTCGGTAGTTTTTTGCTTGAGGATTTCAGAGTGCTTCACTTCCTCAATCTTTGTTTTCTCCATGGCGATGTACTTCCGAACTTCCTCTAGCAGATCTTTATTGCCTTTGGCCTTCGGACGGGTGTCATACCGGTCAACAAATCCTTTTGTCTTTTTCCCCCAAGTAATGAAGTGGTTGTTGTTCGAAATAACTTCGTCTTGAACAACTTGGCGGTCGTGGAATTTTTTCTTTTCAGCCTCTCCCTTCGTCATCGCATCCAAAGCTTTTTTCTCAGCTTCTGCACCGCGAAGGGTCAACTTGCCTAACTCTGCTTTTTCGGTTTGAAGCTCTGCAATGAGGCTGTCCATTTTGACTTTGTTAATGTCAAGGCGTTGTTTTGCTTCTTCAATTAACTCCTTCGGAATCCCATTGATTTCAGCCACTTCAAATGTGAATGAACTTCCAGGCTGTCCGATGTCAAGCTTGTACAGCGGCTCCAAAGACTCTTTGTCGAAAAGCATTGATCCGTTGATCGCATTGTGCAGGTCAGCGGCTTTGAGCTTGATGTTGGCGTAGTGGGTGGTGATTACGCCGAAACTCTTACGGTGGTAAAGTTGCTCAAAGAACACTTCTGCCAAGGCACCTCCTAAATCGGGGTCAGATCCTGTTCCGAATTCATCTAAGAGGAGCAAGCTTTTGCGGTTTGCTACATCCAAGAAATGCTTCATTCTTTTCAGTCGGTAGCTGTACGTTGATAGCTGGTTCTCAATACTTTGGTTATCGCCAATATCCGTTAGTACAGACTGAAAGAAGGTAAACTTACTGTTGGGGTCAACCGGGAGTAGCAATCCGCTCTGAAGCATCACTTGCAACAGGCCAATCATTTTGAGTGTAATGCTTTTCCCACCCGCATTCGGACCAGAAATTACAAGCATTCTACTGAAGCGATCCATCCGCAAACTGTGCGGAAAGGTTTCGATGCCTGCCTTTTTATTCGCCATCAATAAAATGGGGTGGTAGGCATTCACCAAATCGATCTCCATCTCTTTCGAAACTGCAGGAAGATCGGCATCCATTTCTAAAGCCAAGCGTGTTTTCGCACTAATAAAGTCCAGCTCCGTTAGCAAGCTTTGGTAACCAACAATAAGGTGTGCATGTCCGCGGATCTCTTTGGAAAGCGCCATTAGAATCCGATGAATCTCTCTGCGCTCATCATCACGCAGCATCTCAAATTCGTAGTTGAGGGGAACGTTTACTTGAGGCTCTAAGTAGGTGACACTGCCTGTTTTCGAAGAGCCCATTGCTGTTCCAGGGACTTTTCGTTTGTGGGTGCTGCTGAGGGCCAAGACGCGACGGTCATTGATGAATCCTTCTTTAGTATCAGCCAAAAATCCTTTGTCAACCAAGTCTTTCATCACCTTAATGAAGTTTCGGTTGATCTTGCGTTTTACGTTCTGTTGCTCATTGCGAATGCGTTCCAATTCAGGAGAGGCATCATTTCGTACCACTCCTTTATTGTCAAAGACCCGTTCAATCGGTTCAATGAGGTCAGTGGTGTAGTACACGCTTTGAAATAGATTCCACAAGCGCGGGAAATCTTCTTCCTGTTTATTGAAGAAGTAGATCATGGTATTCACCAAGTGCGATGCGCGAAGGATGCGCATGAAGCTCTCTTCACCCAGAGCTGAGTCCTGAATGGTCAGACGCTGAATATCGTTTTCGAGTTCTTGATAGTCAAGCGCAGGGAAGGAGTGTCCTTCGGTGCGAATGCGATGGAATTCTTTGGTTTCTTCTAACTCCTTGATAATGACTTTCGGGTCATGAAGGGGCGTCAATTCAGCTGCGCGAAGTCGAGCTGTTTCACCAATGCACACGTCGTGAAGCATCAATCTAATTAGATCGAACTCCAGGTCTTTGATCACATGCTCGTCGAAATGAAACATCATTCGTTTGAAACTTATCTAGTGGCGCATTGTTCACTCACATAGTTTAGAAGTTGCTCTTTTTCTGCAATGTCGAACCACTTCGCATCAGTATTTTTATTGAACCAAGTCATTTGGCGTTTAGCGAAGTTTCGTGTGTGCTGCTTAATTTTATCAGAGGCTTCTTCCAAGGTCCATTCTCCATCGAAATGCGTGAAGAGTTCTTTATATCCTACCGTATTCAGTGCGTTGAGTGCGCGCTTTGGATGAACGTGTTTCGCTTCTTCTAATAATCCGCCTTGCAGCATTTGATCTACACGGGTATTGATGCGATCGTAAAGTACCATGCGGTCTGCATGAATTCCAACCTCTAGAAGATCAAACGGACGGTCTACAGATTTGTTCGTTAAAAACGAGGAGTAGGTTTCGTTGGTGCTTCGGCAAACTTCTAGCGCACGCATCAAACGCTGTGGATTGTTGGTATCCATCTTGGCATAGTGCACAGGATCTTTTTCAGCCAATTCTTCTTGAAGCGGACGAATGCCCTTCTTTTCGAATTCGGCAATAAGTGCTGCGCGAACAACGAGGTCAGCGGGCAACTCATCAAATCCTTTGGTAATGGCTTTCAGATACAACCCCGAACCGCCCGTAACAATGCAGACGTTTTTCGTCTTGAAATAGGTGTCGAGAAAAGAAACCACATCGCGCTCGTAATCCCCAGCGCTGTATTCATCTTCAATGCTGATAAAATCAACAAAGTGATGTTTTGCTTGCGCTAGTTCTTCGGCAGTTGGCTTCGCCGTTCCGATGGATATTTCTTTATAAAATTGACGCGAATCGCAGGAAATGATTTCAGCATCAAGCCGCGTGGCTAATTCAATTGCTGTTGCGGTTTTTCCTATGGCTGTTGGGCCAACAAGGGAAATGAGAAGTGGTTTGTTTGGCATTAATATAGATCATCATCAAGGTCATCTAGGCTAGAAAACGATTGACTTTCATCATCGTCATCTCCGTCTAGGTAGGCATCCAATTCAGGATCCCCGGTTTTGTAATCGACTTTCCCTTCATCAGGCATATCGAATCCGGCAAAGAGGTCAACTTCTTTCGATTCTAATGCAGGCGCTTCGCCATATACAAGGGCAACTCTTGGGTACAATGTGCTTGGTGCAGCTTTTCTAATTTCCACCAATTCAATGTAGAAGCACCACATACGGAGGAAATCATAAACGTAAATCACTTTGTCATCAGGATGTGATACCTGCATTTCCAAGGCAACTGTACTCATGCTTTTTATGGTAGAAGTAGCTTCAAGTTCTTCGTCTACTTCAACGTCCATAAGGGTAATTTCTTCACCGCGTTCCCAGGTGTCATTGCTCATGTAGAATGATGCCATTTCGCCCTCTTTAAAGTTGAAAGCGCGCAAAATTGCTTCATGTAATTCAAGAAAAGATGAGCCTGTTACAATTTCAATGTCACGGAAAATATCTTCTTCCATGTCTATAACGACTCTAAACTTGAAAATATTCATTTGATGCTACTCGTGTTCTGGTTAAAATTGATTCCCTACTAGAAGGGCAAAGTTATGAAAATGTGTGGGGTTAAAACCGATATCCTACCGCAAGTTCGAGTCGATAGATAAGTGCAGACGAATCAAACCTTCCTGCGCGTGCCCTTGCCTCAGAATCAGTGGCTGGATTTTGCCAGAAAGCATGTGCTTTGCCAAATCCAGCAAGTATTTCTACAAAAAGGGGGAAATCACCACAAGCTGTTCGATAGCCTATTCCGAGACCACCTCCTAATGTGGCTCCTTTGCGCAGATAGGCAGAAGTGCCTGGATCATTAACAGAGTATTCGTTCATTTTACGGAGGTGTGCGAATGTGAGTGCGAAGATGCCTTGGTGTATTCCTTCTTTTGCTTGAGCGCCCAAATAGTAGCGCGCTTCAGGAACAACAGCGAAGCCATGAATACTATACTCTTCTACAGTGGCGTTAATCAAGTCTTGCTCATGGTAGGCGTATCTACCAAACTCAAAACCAACACCATACGTCCATGGAGTTGAGGAGTAGTGCTCATAGCCAATACCAAATAACGGTTGACCAGACAGAAAGTAGCTGTTCTGCATACGCAAGCCATGCTGCCCGAAAGCACATGAAAAGAGAAGGAAGAACAACCCTGAACAGAGAATAGCTCTCATAACAAGGCGAAAATTAGGTTAGCACCTTAAAGATATGGATTTACAACCACTTTGAAATTGCGGGAGCACTAATCATGCTATGAGAAGAGTCATAAACAGCCATTCCATTTTTTAGCACAATCATCTGTGGTGATTGGTGATCTATAGCGAGATCTTGGGAAATTAAGTTCGAAATAGATCTGTGCGCAATCAGGTCCAAAAAGAAAGCTTGAACATCATTTTGCTCGTAATCATACTGGGATTCGAACATGCGTTTTGCCATGGAACTTACAGGACAGCGCGTGCTATGCTTGAAAATTACCACAACTTTTTCCTTCGAAAGTTCTTTCGCTTTTTGGAAGTCTTCGTCAGATTGTAAAATGTCCCATTGAAGGTTTGCCATCTTCAGTCAGTGTTTTTAGTAGCTTTGTACCCGAAAGTTAAGGAAACCATGGATACTCGCATTATAAAGATTGCAATTGCTGCTCTAGCTGTTGCATATACAGTCTATTTATACGTAACTGGACATTGGGGCAGTGGAATAGGAATGACATTGGTATCTATAGTGCTCATTCTTGCTTGTTTGAGAAGCATGCGCATGGTACTGGTGTTTTTCCACATGCGTCAACAGAAGATGGACAAGGCCAAGCAGTGGTTGGGGCGCATCAAGCCCACTCATCTCTGGAAAACACAACAAGGGTATTACTACTTTTTACAAGGAAGTATGGCCATGGAAAGGAACCTCAATGAAGCAGAGCGTCATTTGAGAAAAGCATTGTCTTTAGGCCTTCGAATGGATCATGATAAGGCTGCTGTTAAGCTGAATCTTGCGGCCATTGCTTCTGCGAAACGTAAAACACGTGAAGCACTTAGTCTGTTAACCGAAGCGAAGCGTTTGGATAAGAAAGGAGTTTTGAAGAATGACATTAAGATGATTGAAAAGTCAATCAAGAACCCAAAAGTGATGCAGAAACGTCGTTAAGCGTCTTTCGTCTTCTGAATACGCTGCAGACGTGAAAGCATCTCTAAACTCTTTCGCTGTACATCTTTGCTAATAGCGCGGTAATGCTCTTGTAGTTTAACTTCGTTTTTTGACCAGTCATGGGCATCAATTTTGAGCACCTGATAATTAATCTCCTCTGATGCGTCGCGGATTATGTTGTTAATTTCCTCGCTTTTAGTGGGATGATGAATCATATGACTGAAACACTGCTCCACCACATCATTCATCATGAGGTGCACAGCTCTTCGAAGCTCAGAACTCTTGTTTTGCATATCGGGATAGGTCATAACTGAATACATTAAGTTAGGAATTCAATTTGGATAATTAAAACCCACCGACTAGTCTATTAAAAACACGCTTACAGCGATGAAAAACTAACGCTCGTCTAATTCATGAGCGGTTGATATTCCATTAGTTACAGTTATCTGTTCAAACCAAGTTTTACTTCTTTCATTCAATTCGGCCGCCGCCGCGAACGAGATTCGTGATGGCAACCAATAATTGAAATGATTCTTCCAGAGCAGGTATTTAGTGCTTTCATGAAGGGCTAAAGAAGCCATGAATTCCATTAAAGGCTAGGGGACTGACCTGAAGCTTGGAGTTGATGCACCGCCGCTGTAATTTCTTTTAATAATGAATAAGCGCTGAGATTGTTTCTTCCAATCGGTTAGATGCCATGTAGTTGTTCTCTAATGCCGCAGCAAAAGGCACTGGCGTATCTAAGCTGGCGCAGCGTTTTACGGGAGCATCAAGGTATTTAAAACAGTGCTCTTGAATGAGCGAACTTAATTCCCCACCAATTCCTCCAGTCAGGTTTGCTTCATGCAGAATAAGTGCTTTTCCGGTCTTCTTTACGCTGGTGAAAATGGTCTCAGTATCAAGCGGACTAAGCGTTCTGAGGTCAATGATTTCAATGGAAATATCAGACATTTTTTCAGCAGTGGCCATGGCCCAGTGCACGCCCATTCCATAGGTGATGATTGTAAGCTCTGTTCCTTCAGTTACAACACGTGCTTCGCCAAATGGCAAGGTGTAATAGCTGTCTGAAACTTCAGATGAAACGCTTCGATACAATGCTTTGTGCTCGAAAAACAAAACGGGGTTAGGGTCTTCGAAAGCCATGGCAAGCAGTCCTTTCGCGTCTTCAGGAAAGGCAGGGTATACAATTTTCAATCCGGGCACGTGGAAGAACCACGCCTCAATGCTTTGGCTGTGAAAAGGTCCGGCTGCTACACCACCACCTGTAGGCATGCGCACTACCACATCTGCGCTTTGTCCCCAACGGTAGTTGAGTTTTGCCAGGTTGTTCACGATTTGATTGAAACCGCACGTAACGAAGTCGGCAAATTGCATTTCAACCATCGCTTTCCACCCTTTAATGGAAAGGCCAAGGCCTGCTCCAAGGATGGCACTTTCGCAAAGCGGTGTATTTCGCACACGGTCTTTGCCAAATTGTTCCATAAAGCCATCTGTCACTTTAAAAACACCGCCGTAATCAGCAATGTCTTGTCCCATCAACACAAGCTTGTCATGACGTTCCATGCTTTGACGCATTCCGTCACTAATGGCGTCTATAAAACGTTTTTCTGACGTTTTTCCAGAGGGTGCTACCGGCGTAATGTCTGCTGATGCGAAAAGGTCACCCACTTCAACTTCAGTAGAAACACTGATTTCAGGGAGTGCTTGTGATTCTTTCAATGCGATAACGATGCGTTGTTTGATATCAGACTTAATCTCCTCTATCTTTTCTTCGTCCAAAAGGCCTTCCTGGATGAGGTAGGACTCATAATTATCAACAGGATCTTTTTCCTCCCATTGTTCGATCAGTCCGTCAGGGTAATATTTTGTTCCAGAAGCTTCCTCATGTCCGCGAACCCTGAAGGTCATGAATTCAACCATCATCGGACGTGGATGCTTTCGCATGCTTTCTGTTAGTCTTTTTAAGGTCGAATAAACTTCGAGAATATTGTTTCCATCAATCTGAACGGCATCTTCAGCAGGTATGCCATAGCCTATTGCTTTGTCAATAAACTGCTTGCAGCGAAACTGCTCATTTGAGGGCGTTGAAAGCCCCCATGCATTGTTTTCAATTCCAATAATAACAGGCAGATCCCATACAGCAGCAACGTTAAGTGCTTCGTGAAAATCTCCTTCACTTGCACCACCATCTCCGGTGAATACAAAGGTCGCTTTCGCTTCGCCACCAAGTTTGTTGGCCAATCCAATTCCGTCAGCGATGCCTAATTGAGGACCCAAGTGAGAAATCATTCCAACAATATTGTATTCAGGTGCTCCGAAGTGAAAACTACGATCTCTTCCATTGGTGAAGCCCGCTTCTTTTCCTTGAAATTGGGCGAATAACCTTACCAAAGGAACCTTACGGGCAGTAAAGATCCCGAGGTTTCTGTGCATCGGAAGAATGAACTCATCAGGTTGCATAGCTAAGGCAACGCCAATTGAAATGGCCTCTTGTCCAATGCCACTGAACCACTTTGAGATTTTCCCTTGTCTCAGTTGACTGAGCATTTTTTCCTCAATCAATCGAGGCAGTAAAATTGCATTATACAATTCAAGAAGTGTTTCGTCTTCTATGCCTTCACGATTGAATGTGATGTTGGGCTTGGTCATAGTTGCCATGCTAAAAAAGTTTCGGTAAAAGTAGTTAAAAGGCAAGGCAAGCGATGTTGTTATTAAAAAATTGTAGACCAAGAGGATTCAACAGATGAGGAGAGCGAAGTTTGTATTCAATCTTAGCTTCACGGTCCCCGTTTAGACTCCTTGATTCAAATATTTATGTGGTGATGTGAAAGTTCAGCCTAGAAAGGTTCATACCTTTAACGCATGCAAGAACTAAGACTCAGGCTTCAGCCAGAACAGGCTGCCAACACTGATGAGATAAAACGGATTGTTGCCAGAACGCTTCGTGCCAACGAAGATGAACTGGGAGCGATTGTTATTAGAAAACGTTCCATTGATGCCCGAAAAGGAGTAATCGTCCAACTCGATCTTCAGGTATATACTCCAGGTGAGGAAGTTGTTGAAGAGGAATTCCCAACAGATTATAAAGATGTAAGTGATGCTGAGGTAGTCCATATCATTGGATTTGGCCCCGCAGGAATCTTTGCTGCGCTTCGGTTGATTGAACTGGGGATGAAACCAGTCATTTTTGAGCGCGGTAAGGATGTCCGCAGCAGGAGAAGAGATCTTGCACTTCTCAACAGAGATCACATTGTGAACGAAGACTCAAACTATTGTTATGGTGAAGGTGGGGCAGGCACCTATTCTGATGGGAAGCTTTATACACGTTCCACCAAGCGAGGCAATGTGCGCGAAGTATTGAACACCTTTGTTGCCCATGGCGCAGAAGCTACAATTATGGTTGAAGCTCATCCGCACATCGGAACCAATAAATTACCGAGCATCATTGTTGATATGCGCGAAACCATTCTTAAATACGGAGGGGAAGTGAATTTTGATTCCCGTATAACTGATATTATTGAGGAAGAAGGGAAGTTGAAGGCGCTGGTTGTGAACGAAAAAGAAATTCCTTCGTCTCATGTTATTCTTGCTACTGGTCACAGTGCGCGTGATATCTTCACGCTTTTCGAAAAAAAGAAATGGCACATTGAAGCAAAGTCTTTTGCCCTTGGTGTTCGCGTTGAACACCCACAACAATTGATTGATCAGATTCAATACAAACGAGAGGAGAGAGGAGAAGCATTGCCTCCTGCTGCCTACAACTTGGTATGCCAAATAGAAGATAAAGGGGTGTACTCTTTTTGTATGTGTCCGGGTGGAATCATTGCCCCATGCGCCACAGCACCGGGAGAGATCGTTACCAATGGTTGGTCACCTTCCAAACGAAACAATCCATATGCTAATTCAGGCATGGTTGTGACCGTTGAAGTAGAAGACTTGGAAGCACATGGGTTTTCAGGGCCTTTGGGAGGATTGCAATTTCAACAGGTCATTGAACAAAAGGCCTGTGATATGGCTGGAGGAAGCCAAAAGGCACCGGCACAGCGATTGTTAGATTTTGTAGAAAACAGATTGAGTAGAGACTTGCCAGACTGTTCTTATACGCCAGGCCTCGTTTCTGTAAACATGCATGACCTTTTCCCTAATTTTATTTCGAAAAGATTGGTAGAAGGCTTCAAAGATTTTGACCGCAAAATGCGCGGATTTTTAACCAATGACGCGGTAATTGTAGGTCCTGAAAGTAGAACTTCTTCTCCCGTTCGAATTCCTAGAGATAGAGAGACATTTGTTCATCCAGAAGTCGCAGGACTTTATCCATGTGGTGAAGGGGCTGGTTATGCTGGTGGAATAATGAGTGCTGCTATTGATGGCCGAAAAATAGCTGAAAGCATTTTTGCCATTCAGTCAGAAAAAGCCTAGTTCTTAAGGTTTTTAACGTCTTCCAAAGGAATCATTTCCCCGTCAAAATCACCAATGATTTCGCTGTTCTCAATGCCTAAATTTTTTGCTATTTGAAGCATTTCTTCTGCCTGTTCAATTGTTTTACAGGGTACACTCATGAAAGAAGTTATTCCGTCTTTCTGCACAATGGGCTTTACATTTCCAAAAGAGAGAAGCTTGTCTAATAGCTCAGTAGGTACATCTCCTTGGAACGTTCCGAGGTGAATTTTGTACATGATTCTTTCCGTGTTGATAGACTGGTTTTCCGTGTCAACAAGAAGGTCTTTTGAAGCGTCAATCACGTTAAGACCAGCGTCTGAGAGTGTAATTCGGTTTCCTCCAGAATATGCGGTAATAAAAGCACCTTCAAATCCAGACTCTAATAGATCAACTCTTCGTTTTGCTGCTTCTTCAACAGATAAATAGCTGCTGGTTATGTAGCGTTTTAATCCGTCATTTCCTGAGATGGCCCAAATGTCGTTTTCACCTGAGAAGATGTTGCGTGATAAACTGTATCTAAAGGCCCCAACCTGTACTCTAAAGTGAACCTCACTGTCTATACCAAGTACATCCTCTTCTAGGTCCATTGCAGCCATAATATCAGCTTCTAAACCTGGGTCATCTTCAACAGGAGTCATCTCGTCATTGGCATTTGCCGCAACCAGTGAACCATCAATTCCCATTCGGGATAATTCTATTTTTCGTCTAATGGCATCAGGGATTTCGTCGAAGTTACCTACAACGAATACGTCTTCACCGTTTTCATTCACCATCAGAATATCCTGAAGTGCGAGCAATGAATTAATTTCTTCTTGAGTAAGATTTGATTGTGATCTCGGTATTCTAATTCGGTATGCGCTACGTGACTTTGATAAATCTGAGGTTGATTGCGCATACAGTTCGTTCAACGTACCTTCTGTAGTCCAGGGAGTTGAATCGTTCCACATCAGGTAACGATCATAAATAGCATCGTCGTTCATCGCAATACCTTCGCCATTCACATAAGTATGTGGTGAGTTCGGTTCGAGGTCTCTGTAATCTGGGAAGCCGTCATTGTCTGAATCTAGCGGACAGCCAAATTCGTCAACAGGAACGTTTGGTGGTGTACCGTGACATTTGTCTATTACATCTGGAATGAGATCTCCATCTGTATCTTCTACACCCGCTAATAACTCACCATTTTCGTCGAATAGCTCTTCGAATTCATTTGGCTTTTTGAGTCCAATCGGATTGAGGTCATAGTTGAGTGAGAAAGAGGTGAAAAGGAAGCGGTCGTTTTTTGAATCTCCTTGGCGCACTCCTTCGCCTGCAGAAGTAATGTGATCTACCTTATCTGTAAGTGTGAAGTGATACGTCATCCCTAAGCGTGCTTTTACGCGCTCTGTCATTTCAAACTCAATGCCAGCTCCAATAGGAATAGCAAAAGCCCTTTCAGGAAACCTGCCAAGTCCTTCTCCGTTTAATTCTCTTAAATCAGTTTCATAAGTATAGTCACGGTTCAAAAGAATAGAATTCCCAGCATCTGTTGAATGCTGATCCATATCCCGAATCGATCCGTCTGACCAATAGAAGTAACGCCTGCCTTCTGAGTCGTACATGTCTGTTTTCGACAAGTATTCAAAAGCTTCGAACCCAGCACTGATGTAGGGTTTAACGACTTGCTTTGATTGAAAGAAATTATTGAAGTTGTATGAGAACGCAATCCCACCCGTTCTGATGGTTGATTGCATGTTTAAATGCCTTGGATTGGTGGTCTCATTGATGTTTATCTTGCCAAAAATGGTGTACAATCTAACATCTAGGAATGAAGTGAACTCATTTGTAATGTCTAAAGTATAGACCATATCAGCTGAGCCTGGATTGTATCCTTTGTTGTCACCTCCCATGTCACCATAGAATACAAGGCTACCAATACCCAAACCCAATCTTGGTTTTAGTTTCAATGTTGATTGAACTGCCTTAGAGGGTGCAACTTGGGTTTTAGCCCGTAAGGTGGTGTCAAGCTGAGCCCATGTTGGACTGGTAGCAACAGACATCAAGAACACCAATATGTAAAGAGTTAGACGCATGGACGCATTGTTTTACATCCATTGTTTACGGGAATTCTTTAGAATGGTTACCAGAATGGTGGGAGTTGTCCTACACGCTGGTTCCAAAGAAGGTCAAGAAAATCAGCAAATCACCTGTATCTACAATTCCGTCCAGGTTGAAATCTCCATTTTCGCATCCTGAGATTTGTTGTGAAAAGAATTGAATAAAGTTCAGGAAATCAGACGATCCAATGAATCCATCACCATTAATATCACAACAATCAGGGTTGAATCCGCTAGCTAAGAATTGGAATTCATGGTAATAGGTAGTTCCTACTCCTGTATTGGCATCAGTGATGCGCACAAACAATGTGTTTTGTCCTGCAGTGGGGCCGCCAGTAATTAAGGTTGGGAACGTGATAACTCCTTCAAAGTTAGTGCTCTGTTCAATGTCTATAAAGTTACCGTTACCAATACCTGGATCAGCATTGTAAAAGAACTCGAAGCTTTGCAAGTTCGGAGTAAGAATAGGTGTGTTGTCTTTTTGAAAAGGAATGAACTGAAATCCAGACTCGAGTCCTGCATTGTCAATGGCATTGATAGCGATCACTCCCGCATCAGGGAGGGCGTCAACATCAATAGATAGAAAACCATGAACGAGGTCACTAGGGGTGAACGTTGTGTAATCTTGAACACCTACAAAAAGGTCATCTGGAATAACGGTCCATTGAATGAGCGAAATTTCATTTCCGGAAGGGGAGAACACAACAAAATCGATTGGCAAAACAATCTCTGTTGTAATCAAGTCTAAGTAGTTGATCTCAATGAAAATGGGCGCATCTTCATTGAGTCCAGAGGGTCTATAAGAATTTATAGAGGTATACATCCCTATGTTATGACCATCATCACCCGCATTAAGCGCAGCGGATGTTGCTTGAAGTTCCCACTGTAAATCACCTTCTCCTGTCTCAACGAAAATTTCAGTAGCCAGAACTAATTGGTTTGTAGGGTCATTGTTCACAGCAGATCCATCTTGAAGATTTCCAAGCGGGTCTACAGATGTTACAATTGGGTCAATGGTAAAGAGGTTGTTATTTAGTACTGCTTCTTGTAGCCATCCAATTTGTCCTTCGAAAACGATGCAATTGTGAACGAAATTACTCCCTAAATATAAATTACCATTGGCGAAGTTGCAGTGATTAAATTCTGCACCATTTGTGTTTGGTGCACTCAGAATGATGGCGCCCTCAGAAGGTGCTCCAATGTACCCAATGAAAGAATAGGAGAATACATGGCCGCTCAAGGTTGATTCAATCGCGACAGCAGGAGCTGTTGCTAATTGGCTTTCTATATAACATCCTGTAACCGTTGTGTTTGCCCCTGAAACAATTCTCAATCCATTGATGTAATCACTCTCTAGCGTGATGTTGCTGGTCAGTATTTCTACTTCCAATGCGATGGCATTTCTGAGTGTTGCGCCCTCAGAACCTGACACGAATTGGATGCCTATGATTGGAACAGGGGTAAAGCTTTCTTCATAGTTACCAAGTCCTGCCGTCTCTAGAAAGTAACCATGACCAACAATAGTGATTTGTTTGTTTACTATTAAATTTCCATAGTTTGCGTCTGCCGGGTTGAAGAGGTTTGACACGGGCAATGCTTGAAGGTAGATTACATCGCCTGTATTTGCTGCGTCAATTGCTGATTGTGCATTGTCAAAATCAGCGCCACTATTTGGATTTAAGTTTACCAATAAATCTGCACCTTCTGAGGAAAGAACAAGCCCCAGAAAACATAAAAAAGGGAATAATTTCTTCATCATTTTCTGGTTTTTACTTTAATATCTACATCTATTCCACCGTCATCTCCTACTAGTTCACCGTCATAAAACCAAATGGCTGGAATTGGAGGGATTCCTGACAGAACGTATGGGAAAGAACCAAACTCTAGTCCTTCGCCATCACTTGTGTAGTCAGGAAGAGTTTTGTATTTCGCATCTCTTGAAAACGAGAGTAAATCTAACATTGTATCTGTGTAAGCAATGTTATTTGAAGCTTGGTAGTTGATTAAAAAAGCGAGTTCCGCGAAATTGTTACTTGCCGTAATGCTTGTACTGTTAATGACATCTACGGTTACTTGTTCGAAGATGTTATTCTTCAATGTCACATTATGCAGTTCTAAGTCATCATCGCCAAAGAAAACATTGTTCAGGATCAATCCGCTTGAGCTAACTGTCATTTCTACCACCTTGGCTCCCAATGTACTGCTCTCATTGTGACAGAAGTTATTGGTAAATACAATGGTAGAACAGTCAATTGAGATCAGGGTTGCGATGTCACCTTCAATAAAACATTGGCGAACAGTTACATCTGAAACGGGAGCTGCATCTCCCACTTTAAGTGACTCATTAATAAATGCGCGCTCAAGAATGACATCGTCTGCATTGATTCTGCATTCTGAAATGGTCAGTCCAGATAAAAGAACATCAACACTTGTTACATTGATGGGGCCTAAAATACTGGTTCGGATATCAGCATGAGTCTCATCATTGTCAGGTAAGTAGTAGCCTGTTCCGTAAATGGTGATCTTCTTGTTGATGGTTACCTCCACAACATTATAAGGTGTGTTGGAATGCTCAATAATCAGGATATCGCCATCTACAACACTGGCAACAGCGGTAGCAAGGTCTGTGAAATCTGCACTAACACCTGTGTTATTTACACGGTATTTGATCGAAAACGCTGACAATGAGCAACCAAGAACAAAGAAGCCTAGGAGGGCGACTTGAAGGAAACGGTACATAGCAGTGTGTTAAGTTTAACGACTTCAAGTTACGAAATATCTATATCAAAATAAGAACTCGTCTATCAATTGCTAGGAATGGTCGATACTTTTTCGGCAGAAGGAACCCCAATTCAATTTGCCTCCATAAATTGCAACGAATCAATTTTCGCCATCTGTGTTGAATCGCCGTTATTTGTTTGTCATTATGCTGGCCTTGTTAGTTACGCAATTTTGCGCGGCACAAGGCGTGCGTCAATATGTGATAAAGGGTATTGAATTTGAGAAAGGGTTTCCGCTTTCCATCGCCACTGAAAAAATGCATTTCAGTGAAAAAGGAGAATACGGATTTCGCTACTTAGGGTCTGAAGAGAACCTTCCAACCAATTCTGTTTCAGCTATTCATTCAGATTCGAATGGATTGTTATGGATAGGCGGAGCTTCCAATGGGGTCTATAGTTACAACGGGGAATCAATAACTGATTTCAGCCACATTCCTCCATTTTCAGACAAGGCAATTAATTGTTTCGCGACCGGGGCAGATGGAGATCTTTGGGTGGGAACCCGCGGACATGGTTTGGTGAAGTACGATGGGAATCGGTTTGTAGAATACTCAGATAAGAATGGATTGCCAGGTGAGCGTTTGAAGGTCCTTTGTTTGCATTTTGATCAAAAAGGGAGGCTTTGGGCAGGAACTCAAAAACAAGGGGTATTCTGTTTTGAGAATGGCATCTTCACCCATTACCCTTCTCTTTTCGGCCCTTATGGATACACCATTAATTCAATAGCTGAAAGTCCCGATGGGGCAATTTGGTTTGGTGCATGGACGGGTATAATTTCTATTTTTAATGAGGGAGAATGGTCCTATATTGGTTGGGAACAAGGCGTTCTTAATTCGCCTATATGGTCAATCATTCCTTTAGGCGGGGAGATGTTCGTAACCCAACGAAATGGTGTTTTTAAGTCCAATGGGGCAGACGTGAACTACTTAGATGAAACGGATGGGTTTTGTTCAACAGATGCCTTCAAAGCGGTGAAATCTCACACAGATGAAATTTGGATGGTGACGCTTGAGCAACAGTTACTGAAATGGAATCAAAAAGAGGTCGTCTGTTTTGAAGCAAAAGAGGGATTGACCCCTACTCGCCTTTTTGCGATCACAGAAGACAATCAAGGACAAATCTGGTGCTCATCATACCAAGATGGCGTTATACAGCTCACCGGCGAGCACTTTTCGAATGAAGAACTAATATACCAAGGAGAAACATTTAAACCTCAGGGCATACAAATTTCAGGTCAAGATTTTTGGGTCGGTTCTGTTCAAGGGAAACTGTTTAAAAGACGGTTGAACGAAACTGAATTTGAACTGATTAAAGATTTTCATGAAGAGATCAAAGAGGTTGAAGTTGATGAAGATGGTCAAGTGCTAATAGGGACAATCCGTGGAGCATACCGGTTGAATGGAGATGCGCTTGATACATTAATAAGTCATGCTCCTAACAGTGTTTATACGCTTGATTTTGGGACAGCTCCACCCCAACTTGGTGAGCTGGCGCTTGCAACAAGCACAGGGCTGTGGGTTCTTAGCAATGGAGAACGAAAGAGGTACACTTCCAAAGACGGCTTTAGCAGCAATCATGTAAATGAGTTTGTGACAGATAAAGACGGCTATTTTTGGTGCGCTACCAATGACGGCATTGCTTGCTTAAAGCCAAATACAACGCGCTTTAAAATGCTCAACATTGAAAACGGACTGCCTGGCGCTGTAATCAATGACTTGTTAATGACCAATGACGAGATCTGGTTCTCAGTGAAAGGAAGTGGAGTAGTAGTAGCAGCTATTTCTGATCTACAGAACTTTATAGATGAAGAGGAGACCAGATTTGAGGCATTCGATTTAATTTCTGTCCAAAATGGCTTGGCTTCGAATCAGCCCGGACATCTTATTTCAATGTCGAATGGGGATGTTTGGATAGGAACAACCAAAGGCATTGATGTGTTTGATGTGGAAACCAAAGAACGCATTTGGAACTTTAATACGAGCTCTGGATTGCGAGAAAAAGTAGTTGAATATCAAGACCCGGAAGTGCTTCCAGATGGGACATGCATTTGGCTCATCGACAATAAGATTGTCCATTACCATCCTGAGAAAGATTATAGACGATTGAATAAGCCCAATGTTTTTATTTCAGGAGTTAAGCTGTTTAATGAGGATGTAAATTGGAAAAAGGACGAACGTTTTCATTCAAAACAGAACTATTGGAGCAGCCTTGGGCCTGATTACATGCATTTTGAACGAAATGCAGACCACTCTGCTTTGCCTTTGGATTTGGAACTGAGCTATGATCAGAACCATCTTACTTTCCAGTTCGGGGGAATTGATTGGATTGACCGCCAAAATTTGTCATTCAAGTTTTTACTGGAAGGAAATGACAAGGAATGGAACACCATAATGGAGGCTAGAGAGATTACCTATCAAAATTTAACCCCGGGAGCTTATAAATTTAGGATTGTATCTGAAGGGACTGACACTGTTTCGAGCGATGAGGTTCAATTTCGTTTCACCATTTTAGCGCCCTTTTGGCAAACAGCTTGGTTCTATTTGTTGTGCGCACTATTTGTGCTTATCTCCTTTATTGTTGTCTTTAGATGGCGCACGTACAGACTTCGAAAAGAGAATATTATCTTGGAGCAAAAAGTGGAGACACGCACCAAAGACTTACGTTTGGAGCAAGAGAAGTCAGAGAACCTGTTGCTCAATATTCTCCCAAAGAAAACGGCTTCTGAACTGAAAGAAAAAGGGAAAGCAGAAACCCTTACCCATCCAAATGCATCTGTACTTTTTTCTGATTTCAAAGGATTTACGAAGCTCACAGAAACAATGAATCCGCAAGAGCTGGTCATTGTCTTGGATTCGTATTTCAGGGCATACGACCAGGCCCTTTCACGTTACGGGGTAGAAAAGATCAAGACCATTGGTGATGCCTATATGTGCGCTTGCGGTCTACCTCAATCTGCTAAACACCACGCACTGCAGACCGTGGCCTTTGGGTTGGAGATGATGCGCCTTACAAATGAGATCAATGCGCAACGCAGTAAAAGAGGGGAAGAGCCCTGGGAATTGCGCATTGGTATCCATTCGGGGATGGTTATTGCTGGTGTAGTAGGCCAAAAAAAGTTCGCCTATGACATTTGGGGAGATACAGTGAATGTTGCTTCGCGAATGGAGTCCAGCGGACAAGAAGGCTATGTTAATATTTCTGAGCACACTTATAAGTTGGTGAAATCTCATTTCGTTTGTTCGTCCAGAGGGAAGGTTAGCGCAAAGAATAAGGGAGAACTGCAAATGTATTTTGTGGAAGGTTTTCAACCCTTCTTTGCAGATTCCAACAATCAACAGAAACCCAGTGCGGCCTTTTTCAGTGTCATTTATGGTGCCGCTTTGAATGTGTTGAAGTAATTACTGCTTGGCTATTTGCACTGCTGGGCCATGAATGATGCCCATTTCGATCTCGCTCACAATTTCTTCTATTGCTGCATCGTCTCCTTCGCCGTCATATTCCGACTTTAAATTATGTCCGAACAGGCGCGCTAATGATTGCCACATGAACGCAGAAAAACTGCCTCGAAGTTCACTGATAAGCTCATAGGAGCAGTCACCTGTTTCTCTGTCAATGAGTTTTATGAGGATGATTCCTTCAGAGATGGTCATATCAGTGATGTCTCCTTCAAACTGTGCCTTCAGATCTGCTTCTGCTAGTTTGAGGTATTCTTTTCGGTCCTTTTTTGTCTCTAGTTTGGCCAATTCATCTTCGTACTCATGCATTAAATCTCCTGCGGCTTTAGCATACGGATATACCTTATTAACGCGCTTGATGAGTACATTCCATCTTCTTCGCTGTCGTTCATTTTTGAACTCACGCGGACTAGAGATCGAAACTAAATCAAGGTTTACAACCGGAACTGTATCGCCATCAATGACGACACATTGATAAATGGTTCCAATTTCAGTCTCAATCTGAGCTGAAGAATAGAGGGGAATGGTGCAAAAAAATAGAAGTATGTAGCGCATCTCTTTCACAAACGAAAAATACGAGAATTTCGTACAAAAGGATTCTGAAATCCTATTAAAGGATTCAAAATCAGGAATATTTGTTCAAAAGAAACGGTGAATCAAGGAAAACTACCTTCTCAATTTCCAGTTCGAAACGGTTGATTCAGGTACAGCTTTGACCGCGTTTTTAGCCGCCTCCTGAAACAAAAAGGCAGAAATAGCTGCCGCTCGGGCTTCTTGCTCTTTATGGACATCAAGGACCTCAGGTGTGAAATACAATTTCACGAAATGGGTGTCGAAATTCCCAGAAACGAAGGACTCATGATTGATAGCGAATTTGCCGAAAGGAAGCGTGGTTTTGATTCCAGTGATATGAAAATCTTCAATGGCTCTTGTTAACCTTCCAATAGCAGCTTCACGTGTGTCTGCATGGGCTACAAGTTTAGCAATCATTGGGTCATAATAGATGGGGATGTCCATTCCTTCCTCATATCCATCATCTACACGGATGCCTGCACCTTCAGGTTTTTTGTAAGTGGTAAGGGTTCCAATATCTGGAAGGAATCCGCTTGCAGGGTCTTCTGCATAAACGCGCAATTCAATTGCATGCCCATGGATTTCAAGATCTTCTTGTGCAAAGCTCAGTTTTTCTCCTCGGGCAATGTTTATTTGCTCGCGAACAAGATCAACGCCAGTAATCATTTCAGTAACAGGGTGTTCAACTTGGAGTCTTGTATTCATCTCCAAGAAGTAATAGTTGAGTTCACTATCAAGGAGGAATTCAACTGTTCCGGCACCAACGTAATTACAAGCTTTAGCGACATCTACAGCGCTTTTACCCATTTTCTCGCGCATTTCAGGAGTGAGCACCACACTTGGCGCTTCTTCTACCACTTTCTGATGCCTTCTTTGGATGCTGCATTCTCTTTCGAAAAGATGGACCACATTTCCGTGGGTGTCAGCAAGTATTTGTATTTCAATGTGCCTTGGACCGGTTACATAGCGTTCAACGAAGACTGCCCCGTCTCCAAAAGCATTTTCTGCTTCTGAAATGGCTCTCAGCATCTGGCTTTCGAGTTCGTGCTCATTTTCAACAATGCGCATTCCTTTTCCACCGCCACCAGCGCTTGCTTTAATCAACAATGGAAAACCAATTTCTTTTGCTACCTCCAAAGCTTCAGCTGCATTTTCAATGGCCTCATCTGTTCCCGGGACCATGGGTATTCCGTATTCCTTTACAGCAGCTTTAGCAGCTAGTTTAGACCCCATCACTTCCATGGCTTCAGGAGATGGACCAATGAGAATTAGGCCCGCATTGGCAACTTCTCTAGCGAAAATAGGGTTCTCAGAAAGAAAGCCATACCCAGGGTGAATCCCTTCTGCCCCTGTGTCTTTGCAGGCTTGAATAATTTTATCTCTTCTGAGGTAGGATTCTGAAGAAGGTGCTGGGCCTAGATAAACTGATTCATCTGCATATCTAACGAAAGGAGCTGTTCTGTCAGCGTCTGAATAGACAGCCACCGTTGCAATGCCCATTTCGCGAGCTGTTCTCATAACGCGAAGGGCAATTTCTCCTCTGTTGGCGACAAGTATCTTCTTCATGGATCAATTTTTTGTGGCAAATTATGTTTTCGGTTTCCGCAATCCGTAAAATCTGGAAATGAGTTTTTCAAAGGTTTTACCCGGGAGCATCCAGTGCAATATCAAGCTTATTTTTTGTTTTAACGGGGCTACTCTGTAGCGAAGCTTTGGTGTTTTGGCACCTATAATCTTCTCAATGGTTTTGGCAACAAGAATGGGGTCTTGCGCTTCTCTAACCTCATTGTTGATTTGCTCCAGGACGCGATCAAATTTGGGGTATACCGTCCGATTTACATTTTCAGAAATGTGTCTGTTGGCATTGATGTTCGTCTTGACGTCTCCGGGTTGAACAATGCTCACATCAATTCCCTGTGGAAGCAATTCCATACTCAATGATTCACTGAATCCTTCAATAGCAAATTTAGAAGCGCAGTAAACACCTCTATACGGAAGCGCAAATATCCCGCCTATGCTGGTAATGTTGATGATTTTTCCTTTCGATTTACGAAGCGCAGGAATGGCTACTCGGCACACATTCATTACGCCGAATACATTGGTTTGAAAAATGCCTTCAAGCTCTTCGGAAGAAGTGTTTTCAAGTGGTCCCGCCATTCCCAGTCCGGCATTGTTGACCAAAACATCTAGTCTGCCTTCCTTTTTGAGAATAGAGTTGACGCCCAGAACAACATTGGCTTCATCTGTCACATCCATTCGAAGCATGTAGAAGCCTTCAGAGGTGATCCCTTCTTCTGCGCTTCGCGAAGTGCCATAGACAGTATGGCCTTTTGAAGTCAGGTAAGAAGCGATGGACTTCCCGATTCCTGAGGAACCGCCAGTTACAAGAATTACGTTCGACATTGAGCGCGAAAATACCGAGAACTTCTTGACTTTTGAAGAACTTGTTGAATTTTAAGAAAATGTGGGGGAAAAGAGGAAAAAAATAAAAAAGTGTGGCAAGCTACTTACATCGCACTGCTCAACCATCTACCCTTGCTTCCTTCCAGACCTGGGGGAGTTCAATAGGAGCTAGTCGTATAAGACTTGCCACGGCGCAAAGATAATTTATTTTATTTCGTGTGCAATGAAAATTTCACTTCCATTCAAAGTTGTTTTTTGACCGTTGGCGGTAATTTATTTTCTTGATATTTAACAAAGTGTAACTTCACCCCAACCAAAACTCAAACATTATGAATCAAAAAGCAATCAAATACGGTGTTGTTGGCGGACTTATAAGTGTCGCTATCTCTCTCATTATTTATCTAATTAACCCAATGCTTTTCGCAGAATGGTGGGTAGGCTTGATTGGTCTTCCAATTTCAATTGCCATTCTTTTAGCCTTAGGTTTCGAGATCAGAAAAGAAAACGGAGGATTCCTGAAATTCGGTGATGCATTCTTAAACATGCTTATTGCAGGAGTTATAATGACAGCGTTGAGCGTGTTGTTTACCATCGTGTTGTTTAACGTTATCGATCCTGAATTGCCAGCGGTACTCACAGATCAAGTCTTGCAGAATACGGCAGAAATGATGTCTAACTTCGGAATGCCTGAAGCGCAATTAGAAGAGGCAATGCAGCAAACTGCAGAAGGCATGGAGTCAGCTTATTCTGTGGGTAAATTACTCTTGGGAATTATTTGGGGAGCAGTTTGGTACGCGGTGTTAAGTCTTATTCTTGGACTAATTGTTAAGCGGAATCCACCAGAAGAAGCATAAGAGCAGTATCTTTAGCCCGCATTTGAATTAGAAATACATGGACCAAACTACGGTCTCTATAGTTATACCCTTATTGAACGAAGAGGAATCCCTGCGTGAACTCTATGACTGGATTAAAAAAGTCATGGATGCGCAGGGTTTGTCCTTTGAAGTACTTTTTGTGGATGATGGCTCTACTGATACTTCATGGAACATCATCACTGATTTAAACAAAGCAGATTCACGCGTACGTGCTTTTCGTTTTGCACGGAACTACGGGAAGAGTGCAGCGTTGAACACCGCTTTTGCAGAAACCAAAGGTGAGTATGTCATCACAATGGATGCAGATTTACAAGATTCGCCTGATGAAATCCCTGAGTTGATTGCCCAAATCAAAGCAGAAAACCTTGACTTGGTTTCAGGTTGGAAGAAGAAGCGTTTTGACCCCATTACAAAAACCCTTCCAACCAAATTATACAATTGGGCCACACGAAAAATGTCTGGAATCTATTTGCATGATTTCAACTGTGGCCTTAAAGCGTACCGAGGTGTAGTTGTTCGAAACATTGAAGTCTACGGGGAAATGCACAGATACATCCCCGTAATCGCAAAAAGGGCGGGTTACGGACGAATAGGAGAGAAGGTAGTGCAGCACCGTGCAAGGAAATACGGGACTACTAAATTTGGTCTAGAGCGCTTTATTAATGGGTTTTTAGATCTACTGACCATTACTTTTATTTCTAGGTTTGGAAAGAAGCCAATGCACTTTTTTGGCAGTTTGGGCACCCTGATGTTTATTTTTGGTGTGGTGCTTTTCACCATCATTGGTGGCCAAAAAGTCTACTTTTTGGCCATTGGAGAAGAAGCAAAAAACATTACAGAAATCTCTTCGTTTTTTATCGCTTTAACATCGGTTATTCTTGGAACACAGCTGTTTTTGGCCGGATTTGTTGCGGAATTAATTTCGCGCAATGCACCCAATCGGAATAGTTACTCGGTGATTGAGAAAATTTAATTCATTACCGCACTTCCAATCAATTCATCTTGATCATACCACGCAACAAACTGTCCTGCGGCGATTCCCTTTTGGGGTTCGTCAAAGATGAATTCTAAAACATTCTCTTTTTGAATGAGCGTGACACTCTGGAGAGCTTGTCTATAGCGAATTCTGCCTTTATAAATTCGGGTCTCATTGACTTTCATTTTGAGGTCTGTGCGAATCCAGTGCACATCTTTCATCTGAATGCGCAATCCACTGCGTGACAATCCAGGGTGTGCTTCGCTCTGTCCAACGTAAACAACATTTTCGTCTACATCAGTACCTAAAACGAAGAGGGGTTCTTTTTTGCCTCCAACATTTAAACCGCGCCGCTGTCCAACGGTGAAGTAGTGCGCTCCTGTATGAGGCCCTACTGATTTTCCATCTGAAGGAGTGAAATGGTATGGTTCATATCGAACACCTTCATTGTGCTTCTCAAAAAGAGCAGAAGTACGGTCTATTTCAACAATCTCGCCTTTCTTTGGAGCAAGTTGTTGTTGAAGGAACACGGGTAGTTTCACCTTTCCTATGAAGCAAAGGCCTTGTGAATCTTTCTTTTCTGCAGTGGCTAACCCAATTTTAGTAGCGATTTTTCGGACCTCAGGCTTCTGTAATTCTCCAATTGGAAATAGGGCTTTACTCAGTTGCGCTTGAGTCAGTTGGCATAAGAAATAACTCTGGTCTTTGTTTCCATCTGCACCCGCTAGAAGGTGATAGATTTCATCTCCCGCTTTGTCAAGTGAAGTTGCTTTTCTGCAATAGTGTCCTGTTGCAACGAAGTCAGCACCCAGTTTCATTGCGGCATCTAGAAAGATGTCGAACTTAATTTCTCTGTTGCAAAGCACATCCGGGTTTGGTGTTCGTCCTGCTTTGTATTCACTGAACATGTAATCTACAATGCGCTCTTTGTACTCTAAACTCAGATCCATAACTTGGAAAGGGATACCAAGTTGCTCTGCCACTAGAATGGCGTCATTAGAGTCATCAATCCAAGCACATTCATTGTTAATTGTTACAGACTCGTCATGCCAGTTTCGCATAAAGATTGCAATAACTTCATACCCTTGCTCAATCAACAGATGAGCTGCAACGCTGGAGTCAACTCCACCAGATAGACCTAAGACCACTCTTTTCACCCTGCAAAGGTACATTATCATCTTGTGATAAGTGGTGTAGGATAGTTCCTACGTGCTCAAGAGGTGTAATGACTACACTTACCCACTTGATTTACCAGTAATTTGAACTAACAATTAAGCTCTCTAATGGAATATGTGAAGACCGTACTTCTTATTGATGACAATCCCAGCTGCAATTTCATCATGTCAGAGTTCATCAAACTCGCTGATGATCGCATTCGGGTTTTTGCAGCAGAGTCTGTAGAGGAGGCATTCCAGTTTTTAGAAAGTGCCAATTCTTTTCCAGAGGTAATCTATGTAGACATCAATATGCCTGTTCAAAGCGGTTTTGAATTCATTGAACTATACGAACGCAGGTTTCGTTCAGCACATCCTTCCTCGAAATTATTTATGCTCAGTTCAACCCTTCGCCATGAAGATAAAGCACAGGCGCTCGAATTCGAGAGTGTTAGTGGTTTTATGAGTAAAAACGACATAGATACATTTCTCCAAAAATCATTGCTTAAAGAATTCGTTTAAAGAATTCGTAACGCATTATCCATCTCTTTCGTACACTTTAGATAAAATTTCTTTTCTTAGGGGGCTGTCAAGGAGGCAACCGTACGAATAGAACTACGTCTAATTGTCAAGTACATGACCGAAGATCAACTTCGAGAACTTATTAATGGGTGCCTCAAAGGGAGCCGAAAGGCCCAAGAGAGCATTTATAAGTTAGTGTACGGCAAGATGTTAACGGTTTGTATGCGCTATACGCGCAACGTTGACGAAGCACAGGATATTTTGCAAGAAGGGTTGCTAAAGATGTTTAGTAATCTGGTGAAATATAATTTTGAAGGGTCATTTGAAGGATGGGTCAGAAGAATTGTTGTGAATACAGCAATTGATTCGATTCGAAAGAAGAAAAATGATTTCATCCTACTTGGAGAGCATCAATCTGTTGAAGAGTTTTCAGAGATTGTAGACGAGGAGGAAGAGGAGGCTGAATTTGATTTCAAACCGAGTGATATACTCGCAGCGATGCAGAAATTAACGCCAGCTTACCAAATGATTTTTAATCTCTACGTGTTCGAGAACATGACACACGCAGAGATTGCTGAGAAAATAGGCATCAATGTGGGAACATCGAAGTCTAACTTGGCTAAGGCGAAGAGAAACCTTAAAAAGATACTTATAAACGACTTTAGGGAGCAGAATGGGTAAGAAATTGACAACGTTCGAGGAGAGTATTAAACAGAAACTCGACAACCATAACATGCCATATGACAGTGCGCAATGGCAACAGATGCAAATGCAACTAGGAGCAACAGGTAACTCTGCCATTTCCAGTTGGTCTGCGGCTGCAATTTTCGTGGGTGTGCTTCTTTTAAGCGGAAGCGCTTGGTACCTATTCAGCCCTGATTCGAGCATTTTGGCTAGCCGAGCTGAACTAACAGATTTAGCGCTTGATAAAGGAGAGTATTCAGCCATTCGCACTAAAGCTGAGCACTTCATCTTTGATAATGCCAACGAAAAGTACAATACTCCAATTGAGAGCGAGAGCAATTCTTTGCCCGTAGGAGCTGAAGACTCAAGTATTCAAGCTGTCCAGGTGGTCAGCTCAGATGTGTCTCTTGGCGAAGTCTTTGACGATGTTGAGTTAACGTCAGGAACAGTTGAGGGAGGAGCGGTAATCGAAAGTGTGACAATCACATCTAAGAATCATGTTGTTGCAGAAATTCCTGCTGTAGGTAATAAGCCTGCAATCTCAATCTTCGTAGACACAAGAAAAGCATGTGTTGGTACTTCGGTAGAATTTAATTTGAGCACTGATGATGACACAGGTGTGTATCTTTGGAATTTTGGAGATGGGAATTTTAGTAATGACATCAATCCATTGCATACGTTTAATACGGCCGGTACTTATGAAATAACACTTTCTGTAACGTCCAAAGACGATGGGGTAATTCGCACATCATCTATTGAAAGCATGATTGTCATCAATCCTGAACCAGATGCGAATTTTGATTGGTCTATTGTTGGGAATGAAGGGGAATACCCAGAAATCCAGTTTAACAACAAATCTCACCGAGCAAGTGAAAGTGTTTGGGTGATTGTTGATGATTCTACTTCAGAGATCAATCCGAAAAAGACCGTTAAGAGCAGGGGACTTCATGTTGTTGAATTAACTGTCATTAACGAGTTTGGATGTTCTGATAGAAAAGCGCGTGCCATCGCAATTAATGAAGATTATGCGTTGATGGCTCCTCAAAAAATCTCTCCAAATGGAGATGGTATTTTTGACACCTTCATGCCGCGTGCATTAATGGACGGTTCGATGGATTTTACATTGACAATCCTTGATGAAGGAAAAGAAATTTTCAAAACTACAAGTGCTTCTAATCCATGGAATGGAGCTTTGAAAAATGGTTCTGATGCTCAGCGAAACAAAGAATACATGTGGATTGCGATTGTAAAAGACCGCAATGGGTATGAAAAATATTACAGTGGTTCATTTGAAATCACTCCTTAACCAAAACAACTGATAACTCAGTATGAAGGCCCGGACTAACCATCTGGGCCTTTTTTTGTACTTTTGAACAATTGTTGATAACCTTTTTGGAAAATGCAAAAAACGCGATTTTGGAAGCGCCACTTAACCAGCCTCCAATGTCTTTTGTTTCTTGCTGCGCTCATGCTCAGCTCGCCTTCTTTTGCTACTGTCGAGACAACGGTAAGCACTGACTGCGTGTCGTGCAATGGAACAGCTTCTTTCGCCCCAGGGATTGCGGGAGACATTCAGTATGAGTGGTTTAATCAATTGGGTGGACTCCTTTTCGTGGAGAATACCGCATTCGGAATATCTTCTCTCTTTAATCTTTGTCCAGGCTTGTATCAAGTTCAGTGGACCAATGGAACAAACAATGGCCAGGAGTGGTTTACTGTGAACACCGTTTCGACTTCTGCCGGGCAGCCAGGAGCCATTGAATTGTGCTCAACCACTGGTGCACATAACCTAAACTTAGACTTAGACGCAGGAGCTAATTTATCTGGTAGTTGGTTTGATCCTTTTGGTAACTCCATTTCCAGTTCTATTCTTCCATCAACGGCGATGTCTGGTTTTTATATGTACCAGTTGCAAGATGGAGTATGTTTTGTCTCAAGTGGCATTCAAGTATCAATTATCGAAAATGCTCATCCAGGCCTTAGTACCACTTATTTAATTTGTGAGAATTATCTTCCTTTTGAGTTATTGGATGTGATGGCTGGTAATCCTGATAATGGCGGACAATGGTTTGATTCTGATATCAATGAGTTCGGAGGGACCTATGACCCTGAATTAGATGTTACTGGGCTTTTTACTTATCGAATAGATTCAGTTATTGGCTGCCCTCCAGTTTTTAGCACCATGATGGTCATTGAGAACCAGTTGCCAAATCCGGGAGTAAATACCTTTATTTCAATTTGTCCGGCAGCCACTACATTCAATATGACAGACGAATTGAATGGGGACGCACAATCTGATGGACAATGGTATGATGCTGATTTCAATCTTATAGGCCCAGAATTTGATAGCGATGTGCTTTCTGCAGGAGTGTATAATTATGTTGTTGCTGGGTTAACACCTTGTCCTGTTCAAGAATCGTTTTTAACGATTGAGTTTTCGGATGAGATTTCTGCGGGTACCTCCAATTCCATTTTTGTTTGCGAAGATGTAGCAAACATTAATTTAACAAATGAACTTCAAGGAAATCCGACTCTAGGAGGTGTTTGGGAAGGGCCAAATGGGATAGAAGAGGATGCTCTTCTGTCACAAGGAGAGGCTGTTACAGGAACTTACATCTACACCGTAGAAGGAGTGGGGTGCTTGCCTCAAAGTGCAGAGATAGAAATTACGGTTGAAGTGCTCCCCAATGCAGGGCAAAATGTATTCTTGGAGGTATGTGAAAACACATCACCCGTTGTACTTGCTGATTTATTAATCAGCGCAGATCTTGGAGGGGTTTGGTCTGTTTCGGGAGAAGAAATTACCGGAAATTTGGTGGTTGAAGGGGGCCAAACTTATAACCTTATTTATCTTGTTGAAGGCGATGTTTGTCCTGATGCGCAGTCAAATTATACGGTTCAAAGTGATGTTCTTCCCTTGGCAGGAAGCGATTTGATCATTGAAGAATGTATTACTGAAGTAACAATTGACTTAAGTGATTATGTTAATCAGGCGGGGGCATTCACTTCAGAATGGACAGGCCCAGACGGGCTAATTGTAGACCCAAATCTAATACTGAATGCAGCGGAGCCAGGGGTTTATATTTACACAATTTATTCAGGAAATGCCTGTTCTAATGATCAAGCCAGTTTAACGCTTGAAGTAGGAGTTCCTGCCTTTGAGGATGGATCAACGCTTGAAACAGGATGTGCTCAAGGACAGACGTTCAATTTGGAAGGTCTTTTGCCAATGGGTATTCCGGAGGGTGGAGTTTGGGAGGCGAATGGTATTTTAGTTAGTCCATCAATAAACTTAGCCGAAGGAGTTCAAGACAGTTTCGTTTATGTAGTAGAAAACGACTTAGGTTGTGCGCCTTCTACCTTTACGATCGTACTTAATTACTCAGATCAGTTGACCGCTGGCGAAGGGACGCCGATTACGCTTTGTTCAGATGCGAATCCAATCAATCTTAGTCAGCAGATAATAGATGGTTCGGCAGGTGGCGGATGGATGCTGGATGGCGTTTCAATAGATGATCTTTTCGACCCGCTTTCAGATGTACCAGGAGTTTATCAATATGTGGTGCCAGTGAATGGATTTTGTGAAGCAGATACAACAGAGGTGTTGGTTCAAGTTGAAGAAGGTTTTGATTTTGATTTAGGACCTGATTTTGATTTGTGTGAAAACGAGGCTTCTATGACGGTTGGTAATGCAGATTGCGCTGAATGTCTGTATGCTTGGGGTCCTTCGCCATTGCTTTCTGATTTGCTGAGTCCTATTTCTAATTTAAACTTACCTGATGTTTCAGAAGCAGAGACGTTTGAACTTACCATTACAGTGAGCAATGGTGCATGTCTAGTTACAGATAACATTGTTATTAATTTATTTCCAGAACCCATCTTAACGATTAATCTTCCAGACCCCATTTGCCAAGGAAGTGAAGTTTTATTTGAAGCAACAGGTGCGGTAGATTTTGCATGGAGCGAAAATGTTGAAGGAGATGGCGAATTTGCCACAGGTACATTTTATGCTACTGACCTCGTTACAGTGACGGGTACAAATGATCTTGGATGCATTGGAATTGCAATAGCGCCGGTTGACGTATTTATTCTGCCCGAGGCTATTTTTGATTTTGTTCCTGTCGCAGCTTGTTTTCCATTGGAAGTGACATTGGAAATGCCCTATGTTTCAGATGAAAATACTTCTTATTTCTGGGAAATTGATGGTCAGATCTATACCAATCCAATAGAGGATGTAGTTTTAACCATTCCCGGTAGTTATGATGTGACCTTGTTTGCTACAGCCTTAAATGGATGTGGGAACTCCTTCAGCCTTGATGCCGCTTTTGACGTTTATGGTTATCCAGAGGCCCGATTTGATTTCAATGAAGAGGGCTTATCTTCTCTTCTCACCGAAGCCTATTTTACGAATCTATCAACAGATAACCAACTGAATTATTGGGATTTCGGAGATGGGGTGACATCGAATGAAGAAGAGCCTGTTCATACTTATCCCAATGTCGAAGACGCTGCTTACCGGGCCTGTCTGCGCGTAGAGAATGAATTTGGCTGTGAAGATGAGCATTGCGAAGAGTTTTACATTGAAGGTGAATTTTTAGTGTATGTTCCGAATGCATTTACACCAGATATGGATGGAATCAATGATGTTTTCATGCCAATTGTCAGGGGAATCGAAATAGATGAATATTCCTTCAAGATTTTCAATCGTTGGGGCGAACAAATATTTGCCTCCATAACACCTTTTGAAGGGTGGGTCGGAAATGTGCAAAATGGGGTCTACTTCGCACAGAATGAAATCTATACGTGGGTGCTAGAAGTCAAAGATCTTTACACCGCTGAAATTCATACCGTTCAAGGGCATGTCAACCTGTTAAGATAGCACTCCAATCTTTATCTTTTTATGCAACCATTCAGTTAGGAACTTTGTCTCTTCTAGGAGATGCTTCTTTTGGCATTTTGTATTTTTGTAATATGACCGTTACCAGCAAGAGCCTATTTTTCATGAAGCATTTTACACTGCTTATTTCGTTCCTCTTCATTTTCTCAGGATTATCTGCCCAGAATGATGTGGTCATAGCCAATGGGACTTTTGAGTCCTGTGGAGGTCTGTTTATTGACACAGGAGGTCAAGGAGGTCCAGGGTATGGAAATAACGAATACTTTGTTTGTACTATCTGTCCTGATGTTGAGGGGGATGTGGTTACCGTTGATTTTGTTACGTTTCAATTGGACCAGACAGGAAATGAAAATACGTGGGACAATATTGCGATTTATGATGGCGACAATACAGGAGAAGCTTCTTTGGGGTTTTATACGGGTGATCAATTAGAAGGACTCTTCGTTACGGGGACTTCTCAGAACACCTCTGGTTGTTTGACTTTTGTTTTTGATTCAAATAGCGAGGGAACAGGAAACTTTGCTGGCACAATCACGTGCGGTACACCTTGCGATAGACCGACTGCTTCGGCAACAATGGATGCACCTGAATCTTTGCGTATTTGTGTTGGAGATGAAATTACGTTTGACGGAACAGCCTCATTTGCAGCACCCGGATTTACAATTGTAGAATACCTCTGGGATTTTGCTGATGGAACTACAGATAACAGTGGCCCAATTGTATCTCATGTATTTGACGTGGCGGGGGAATACATTGTTGAATTGTATTTGACCGATGACAATGATTGTTCTTCGACCAACCGAGTAAGCCTTCAACTTTTAGTGGCAACGTTTCCTTCCTGGGATCCCTTCCCAGGAGACCAATCACTCTGTCTTGGGCAAGAGTTTTGTGCCGAAGTTGACCCTGAAGAGTTTCAGATTACATGGAGTGGGCCAGACCAATCTTATGAGAATGCATCAAACTTTGTTTTGGAAGATGTTGTAGGGCAATGTTATCAGTCTGAAATCAACGTTGCAGGTTTCGGCCCCGGACAAACATTGAACAATGTGAACGACTTACTCTCTATTGATATCAATATTGAACATAGTTTTATGTTCGACCTAGTCATTTCTCTGACCTGTCCGAATGGGAATACAGTGGTGCTTCACCAGCAAATGGAGCAACCCGTAGGAGCTGATGTAGGTGCAAATGGAATTGACCTAGGCGTAGCGAACACAGAACCTTGGGATTACTCATGGACGCCAGATGCTACGCAAGGAACTTTTTCTCAAGTAGGCACAGGTGGTGCAGCAAGTTTACCAGAAGGAGAATACAATTCGCTAGAACCGCTTGATCAATTAATTGGTTGTGAGTTGAACGGAACGTGGACCTTGGAAATTTGTGATTTGTGGGGAGGTGATGATGGAGAACTATACAGCTTTGGGCTAAACTTCAATCCGGCTATTGTTCCTGATGTAACGGAGTTTACTCCAGACATTGGAGAATATGCAGACAGCTCTTATTGGACATACCCGGTTGGCGGACCAACGCCATTTGATATTTCAGCAGATGGAAATGACTTCTGTATTTTACCAGATGAAGAAGGTTCTTGGGATTTCACTTACACCGTTTTCAATAACCACGGATGCACATATGACTCAACGTTTTTAGTTACGGTAGAAGAAGCGTTTCAAGCTGATGCTGGCGAAGATTTTGTTTTTTGTGGTGATGGAACAACATTGTCTGGAGGATTAGATGGTATTCCAACAGCAACCTGTTCAGCTGATGCAGGCAATTATTCATTTTGTTACGAAAATAATGAAATCGAATCGTTTACTTATTGCCCAGACCTTGGAGGAGAGGATTATACTGCAATGGAGGTGTTTTTTAATGCTGGATCAGTAGAAAACCTCTGGGATGAATTTTTCGTTTACGATGGCGCTGATATGGACGCTCCGCTTCTGGACGGTCCAATCTATGGAGACTTAACTGGAATGTCTTGGACAGCCACGAACCCTTCAGGCTGCCTTACGATTGCAGTGACACCAGATGGTATTTTTGATTGTGTTGGAGGAAACGAAACGCAATGGAATTACGACGTTTCATGTACTTCAGGCGGACCTGATTACACCTACGAATGGACGCCTGGCACCAACTTGAGTGACCCGAACATTTCGAATCCAGTGTTGTCAGAAGTCCCTGTAGAAATCACCTATACGCTTACAACTTACCCACTTGATAGGCCAGAATGTGCGTCTTTTGATGAAGTAACAGTTACACCTGCGTACACTTATACGGTTGATTTCTTGCAACCTTTGTGTTTTGAACCTACAGGCGAAATCTATGTAGATGTTGACGAAACAACAGGAGTAGGCCCGTGGGTCATTGATCTTATTGTTGGCGCAGACACCTTAGAATCTCAAAGTACGGTTGGGGGCCTCGTGACCTTTGATGAATTGGAGCCAACAGAATTTACGGTAAGCATTTCAGATCCTACTTGTACGTATTTGGAGGAGGTCAATATGACCACTCCGCCAGTCATTACATTGATTCCTTCTCCTGCAGACATTACAATTTGTTTAGAAGGAATAGCGACCTTATCTGTAGCACCTGATTTTGACCCAGGTGATATGACTTACCAATGGTCAAACGGTGGACTTACAGATGAAATTGAAGTAAGTCCAGATAGTGATATGGTTTATTCAGTAACAGGGTTTTATGGAGACGGTTGTTCGACAGAACCCATTGAAGTTGCCGTAACTGTTTTACCTTCTTTATCACTTGGATTGCTAGCCGGAGGTCAAATTTGTCCGGGAGATTCTATTGCCATTGGAACAACGGTTGTTGAAGGAGGAATAGCACCTTATACCTACGTTTGGACTTCGGACGAAGGACAAACGGCAGCAGTGTCAGATTTGTTTGTGACACCTACTGAAACAGGAAACTGGTGCTTGGCTATGAATGACCAATGTGAAACACCAGAAGAGGTGCAGTGCATTGAAATTAGTGTGAGTGACACCGTTGATCCAACCTTCTCCGTTGATACGTTGGGTGGATGTATTCCTATTATTGTTGGGTTTGAAGGAAATGCAACTAATTCTGAGTTGATCCAATCAGCTGTTTGGGAATTTGGAGACGGTGCAGTTTCTACTTCAGCACACACGGTAAATCACAATTATGACAACCAAGGAACGTACGATGTGAGTTACGAGATTGTGACGGTTGACGGTTGTTTCTTCGAACACACAGAGAGTGACCTGTTGACATTTTACAACTGGCCAATTGCGGGGTTCAATGTGGACCCACAAACAGCGGTGCTGCCAAATTCTGAGTTTGAATTCATCAATTATACCTTAGGAGGTGATAGTTACAATTGGGTATTCAATGAAATGGATTCCACAGACGAAGAAAATCCTACCTATTCTTTCCCCGGCGTTGCGGGTGCATATCCGGTGACGCTCTACACAGAAAACCAGTGGGGCTGCACAGATAGCATCTTCCGGTATGTCTTTATAGTAGATGAGTTTGTCATGTTTGTGCCCAATGCATTTACTCCAGATCAAGATGGAATCAATGACATTTGGAGGTTCGAAGGAATTGATGTTGACACCGAAGATTTCAAAGTACAAATCTTTGACAGGTGGGGAGAAATTGTCTACATATCAACTGATTTCTTGGAAGGATGGGATGGAAGTGCAAACCGCGGTGAGTATTACGTGCCAGACGGAGTCTATTTGTATCGAATCGAAACACGTTCACTTACAACACTGGAAAGAAAAGAGCTTTTTGGACACATTGTAATTCTTAGGTAGACTCAGGCAACCTTTCTTGTTTATATCTGGTCTTAAGTGTAATAAATAGCTTCTGCCTATTTCGTGTTTTTGAATAAACCTTGAACTATGAAGTATATCATTTTGTGTGTAATTGCTGTTTTTTCAGCTGTTTCAGCAATTTCCCAGACCAATCAGAATGACGTTATTAAGGTCTATTTAGGCGAGCAGAAGTTTGAAATTCTAGAGCAAGAAGCGCCAGAAAAGCTTCAATTCTATTTTTTATTGGATGAACAAGGTTATTCCGTAGAAAACATTGCACCCAAACCAACTGTTGATTTCCAAGATGCGTTGTTAGTTCAAGGCATCAATGATGAGGTTGAACCAATTACAGCAGAGATGCTACTGTCAGGCGAATTTCATGGTTTACTGTACAATTTTGAACGCAAGTTCGATCAAACTGTATACTATCAAATTGGTGGAGCAGAAGGAATGGTATTAATCGTGCACCCAACCCGCTACATTCAGCGTTTATTTGAAGAGCAATGAGAAGAATTCTAAACCTTTCAGCCGTACTTTTTTTACTCTTAGCGGGAACATCCATTTCTGCGCAGGTAGATGTAACGATGTCCAATGGTTCTTTTGATTCCTGCGGTGGGTTGTTTATTGACAGTGGGGGTCAAGGAGGTACGGGGTACTCAAATAGTGAATATTTCGTTTGTACCATCTGCCCTGAAATTGCAGGTGATGTTGTTACAGTTGATTTTGTGACCTTTGACTTAGATCAAACAGGAAACCAGAACCAATGGGATTCGATGGCTATTTATGACGGAGACAACGTCAATGCAGGAACACTAGGTTCTTATTCGGGTACCAGCTTACAAGGTCTATTCGTTACGGCAACACCTTTGAACACAACAGGTTGTTTGACGTTCGTTTTTCAATCCAATGGTGCAGGAACAGGGAATTTTGGAGGATCAATTACGTGTGAAACGCCTTGTGACCGCCCAGTTGCAGAGGCAACTTACGATGCCCCAGAAAATAAGCGAATTTGCGTAGGTGATGTGATCAATTTTGATGGCAGCGCTTCTTTTGCCGGAGCTGGATTTCAAATTGATGAATGGTTGTGGGATTTTGCTGATGGCACAACTGACGAAAGTGGCCCAATAGTTTCACATTCTTGGGAAGAACCAGGAGAATACATTGTTGAGCTTTTCTTAATTGATGACAACGGATGTGCCTCTACCAATCGAGTTAGCTTACAGTTATTAGTAGCTACCTACCCCAGTTGGGAGCCTTTCCCTGGTGACACCACTCTTTGTTTAGGAGAACAGCTTTGCATGGAAGCTTTTCCAGACGACTACGAAGTGTTGTGGGCTGGTCCAGATGTTTCTTATGAGAATCCTGACAATACAGACCTGCTTGACAACGTAGGAGAGTGTTTCGTTTCTGAGATTGATGTAGCTGGGTTTGCACCAGGACAACAACTTGAAAACATTAATGACCTGATTTCAGTAGATATTTCAATTGAACACTCTTTCTTATTTGACCTTGTAGTAACAATTACTTGTCCGAGTGGAGAGTCTGTTGTGCTTCACCAACAAATGGCTTCACCTGATGGACCTAATGTTGGAGCAAACGGAACTGATTTAGGAATTCCCGATACAGAATATTGGGATTACTCATGGGCATCAGATGCTCCCTTAGGGACTTGGTCTCAAGAGGCTTCTGCCGGCGGTGGTGGAGGACTTCCGGAAGGTATTTACGCGGCATTGCAGCCAATGGATCAACTGGTAGGTTGCGATTTAAATGGCGCATGGAGCTTCGAGGTATGCGACCTCTGGGGAGGTGATAACGGAGAGTTGAACTCTTGGGGGCTAAATTTCAATCCGGCCATTGTACCAGATGTAACAGAATTTACGCCAGACATCGGAGCAAATGCAGACAGTTCGTTTTGGTCATTCCCAACAAACGGATTGGACATTCTATCTGAAGGACCAGACGGTAACAGTGTTTGTTTCGCACCTATCGATGAAGGTGAATACGAATTCACATATTCTGTAACAAACAACCACGGTTGTACCTCAGATAGTCTCGTTACTATTTCAGCCAACCTAGCGGCGCAAGCAGATGCAGGTCCAGATATTACATTTTGTGGTGATGCAACGGCACTTCAAGGAGGATTGGATGGATTTCCAACACCGACTTGTTCAGCAGATGCAGGAAACTACACTTATTGCTATGAAAATAGCACAACCGTAACTTTTACCTACTGCCCTGACAATCCTGGAGATGGAATCACTTTTATGGACGTTTCGTTCAACGCAGGTTCAGTAGAAAATTTCTTTGATGAATTTTGGGTGTATGATGGAGACAGTGATGCTGCTCCATTGCTTGCAGGTCCGATTTATGGTGACCTCTCTGGATTGAGCTGGGTAGCAACAAATCCAACAGGATGTATTACCATTCAACTGACGCCTGATGGCTCTGTCAATTGCACAGGTGGAAATCAAACTGAGTGGGATTATGATGTTGGGTGCACCCAAGGTGGACCTCAATATGAATATGTATGGACACCAGCAGAAGGTCTTTCAGATCCTACAAGCCCTACACCTGATGTATTAAGTATCAATGGCGAAACAATCTATGAACTTGCGGTATGGCCTCTTGGACATCCCGAATGTGTTTCTTTTGACGAAGTAAGTGTTTTCCCAGCATTCATTTTTGAAGTCAACTCAAATGATCCCTCTTGTTTTGGAAATGATGGAGTGATTTCAATGGAAATTGATGCTGGAACCGGAACACCTCCTTGGACCATTGAGTTCTTCGAAGAAGGTGTGTTAGTTGACACGCAACAATCCAATGGCGGACTTACCTCATACACAGATTTGTTCCCTGGGAATTACACCATATCTGTAGGAGATCAAGGAGGATGTGTTTATGTGAATGATGTTGTAATCAACGCCCCACCTGAATTGGTTTTTGAGCTTTCTCTAGACACACTCATTTGTGTAGACGGAACGGCATTGCTTGAAACCTCTTCAGACATGGATAATGACAATTCATGGGTGTATACTTGGGATGGTGGTTTAGGAGTTGGATCTAGTGTCTTTGCTTCACCAGATGTGACCACAATGTATAGTGTCTTTGCAACAGATGATGCAGGGTGTGATTCAGAGCCACTTACGGTTGAAGTAGCACTTCGCGATAGCTTGTCGGTAGCAATTACAGGGCCCGCTCTTATTTGTGGTGGAGCTGATGCATTCCTTGAAGTAACAGATACACAAGGAGGACTAGTTGATACCTATGAATACAGTTGGACATTCAATGGAGGAACTGTTGGGGAGGGCGAAGAACTTACCTATGCACAATTTCAAACAGGTACATACTGCGGAGTTGTAACTGATGGATGTGAATCTCCGGCTGGTCAAGCGTGTTTCGAAGTAGTGATTGAGACCCCACTGAACGTGGCGTTTGAAGCTGATACCACTATGGGATGCTTCCCGGCAGGTTTCTACTTTACAAACTTGCTGGACCCTGCTGATTATACATCTAGTGTATGGGACTTTGGAGATGGGGCTTTCTCTTCTTTGCAAGACCCACCGCATGTATTTGAAAACCCCGGATTCTATGATGTTTCACTCACATTAACAACTGATCCAGGATGTGTGTATTCAATTAATTACCCGAATTACATTACGGTATTTAATAACCCAACAGCTGGTTACACAGCCACACCGCAGCCAACAACAATGCCTGACACTGAAATTAGTTTCTTTGATTATTCAATTGGTAATATTGTGGAATACAACTGGGTGTTTGATACGTTGAACTACCAAGGAACATCAACAGAGAAAGATCCCGTGTTTGAGTTCCCTATGTCTCAAGGAGGTTATTATCCTGTGACTCTTTCCATTACAGATTCAAATGGATGTAAAGATCAATTAACGAGGTACATTCAAGTGAATGACTTGTTGAACATCTTTGTTCCGAATAGCTTCACTCCGAACAATGACGGTGTAAATGATGTGTTTTTCGTTTCGGGAACCGACATTGATCCAAACCGCTTCGAGCTGATGATTTTTAGCAGATGGGGAGACAAAGTATTTGAAACAAATGACATCAATCAAGTTTGGGATGGTGATGTGCATACAGGAGAATACTACACACAAAACGACATCTATACGTGGAAATTAATAGTCTACTCACTCACAACAGCCGAGCGTTTAGATCTTTCAGGTTCAATTATGATTATGCGCTAAATTAGCTGCTTTTAAAAACACCCTAAAGCGCGAAGATGTAATGTCTTCGCGCTTTTTTTTGGAAAAAGAACATCGAATACAAATTAGTAGAGGAAATCACCAAATTTGATTATTGATCGAATTGAATTATTCTTGTGCTGAAAAGATATAATTAGCTTAATGAAAGCCAAACCGCTTCATTTCTCAAAGAATAATTCAATTCTTTTAAATGTTATTCGATTTGTTTCCGCTGAATTGGTGGTGTTAGCGCACATTGAAGAGTACTTCCCAAGTGCGAACTTAACGTTGCTGCGCAACGCTGGAAATTTCTCAGTAGGCCTATTCTTTATTCTTTCTGGAATGCTGATTGCCACATCTGCCTGGAATAAGCGAATAAAGAGTGCTGATTATGGTTTTAAAGCTTTCTTTTTAGATCGCTTTTCGAGAATATATGCTGCTTTAGTTCCAGCTTTGGCTATTGTTTTCTTGACAGATTATCTAAATTTCAAAATCTTTGACGTCCAGTTAATTAACATTGATCTTCAAACATTAGCAGGCAATCTATTGATGCTCCAGGAATACCCTCTTATTGATCACGCTACTTATATTGTCAATAAACCGTGGTTCGATGAATTCCGGTTCTCATTTTTTGGTTCTGATCTGCCTTTATGGACATTGGCCATTGAATGGTGGTTGTATTTGTTCTTCGGTTGGATCGCTTTGGTGAAATTTAAGCTGAAAAGAAAGTGGATTTTCATAGCGCTTTTGCTTGCGGTTGTTCCCGTGTACCAATTAATTATCGGTTCAAGAATGGGTCCGGGAGTAACTTTGATCTGGTTTTTTGGGGTAGGAATGGCACATCTCTTAAAACAGGAGCAAAAGCACTTCATGTTTTTGAAATCAACAATTTCAATTTTCGCTTTTACAATTCTATTTGGCGTGCTCTATTGGTTTGACTACTGGTTTTTAGCCGTATTTGCTTTTGGTATTGCGCTTTATGGATTGTTGTGTGTTCTTCAGCAAAAAAGAGTAGAAACGAATTCAAGTAAATTTCAGGTGGTCATTAATTTCTTGGCAGATTACTCATTTACCCTTTACTTGGTTCACTACAGTTTATTAGGGCTGCTCACAAATTTCATTTCATTCAATGCAGTGTGGATTGATATCATTGTGTTGTTTCTGATAGTGAACATTGTATCTATTCTGGTAGCAGAGCCTTTCGAAAAGAAGCATAAACTAATTCGAAAATATTTGGGCAGTAGATTTTCAGCTTGAGTATTTTCATTCAAAGATTAGCCATTTGAATTTCTCCCTTTCGGGTGAACTAATCTAAGTTAAGAAAGGCAGCGAGCTTTCTTAGAGTGCCACTTAACTTAATGGATGGGACTTTTCACAAGTACATGAAGGTTGAACAGAATCAGTTTGGAAATTGTGTGATTGATATCATCAGAA
>JBLIGQ010000024.1:0-38580 GCA_047636995.1 Flavobacteriales bacterium
TTTGAAAATGAGCAGGGCATCAACCTCGCCGGTCAGAACGTGACCTTAAGATGGCTAGAAGCCCAAACAGACAGCACCATCACACTTGATGAAACAGGCTCTTTCTTGTTCTTGGCAGACAAGGGCAGCAGCTTTGAGGTGTACCTTGGAAACAAGGCCTCTGGAAGCAGTGAACCCATTGCGCGCTTCTCAACAGATGAAGTTTTAAGAGACACCTTTGCGAACCTAGGAAAAGTCTCCGTGAGCAAAGATGCGCTCCAAAGAGCGCAAGATTTAGCGGAGGTAAAAGAGCTTATTGCCATGACCCTAGAAAACAAGTACGGGGTAGATCTTGCAGGCCAGAACGTGACCTTAAGGTGGCTTGAAGCCCAGACAGACAGCATCCTCCAACTAGATGAAAACGCTTCTTTTGAGATCTTGGCCGCCAAAGACAACCACTTTGAAGTTTACCTTGGCAACGGGGCTTCCAGAAGCAGTGAACCCATTGCTGTGTTCTCAACAGACGCAACACAGCAAGAGACCTCCTTTAAAGTGGGCAACATCAGCGTGAACAAAGAAGCGCTGCAAGATGCGGGCTACTTAGAGAAAGTAGCACAGCTGATAGCCGCCACCGTAGAAGGAGATTCACTGGGCATGGAGCTAGCAGGACAAGACATTCGGGAGATGCTCTTGCATTTACGTGATGAAACAAGCTTCCTTTCCAACTCAGAATTTGATGAGCTCACCAGCTCAGCCCTCATTGACGGCTCAGAGCTCAACAGAGCGGTTGCCAGTCAGACAGCGGCCACAAAAGAGAAGAACAAAGAGCTCAAAGCCTACAAGCTCAACAACATCTACTTCGGGTTTGATAGCTATGCTATTGTTCCAAAAGAGAAAACAAAGGTGGGAGAGCTGAAGAAAATCTTAGATGAAGATCCCAACGTCAGCGTGGTCATTAAAGCCCACACAGACGCTAGAGGAAATGATGATTACAACCTCCTGCTCTCTATGCGCAGGGCACAAAGCATCCAGAAGTACCTGCAGAAACAAGGCATTGATGCCAGCAGGTTCCAAATTGCTTGGGTAGGTGAAAAAGAACCCCTTGTGAACTGTACCAACAAAGAATGTGGCGAAGAAGACCATGCCCTCAACAGACGAGCTGAAGTGGTTTTTGTGAATGGAGCTACGGCCAACAAAGAAGAATAAAAAAAGGGCTTTCGCCCTTTTTTTTATGCCTTACTCAATTTAAGCATATTCGTCATCCCTTGCTCAGCAATAGGAATGCTTGCAATGTTGATGATGAAGTCGCCTTCCTTGATGTATCCTTGTTTTTTCAAGATGTACTTGATGTCAGCAATTGTGTGATCTGTGCTCACCATTTTATCGTAATAGAACGCCTTGACGCCCCAAACCAAACTCATAAGCGTTAAAATCTTACGATTTCCAGTGAAGCAATAGGTTGTAGCTCGCGGGCGCTGACTAGAAACTTTAAATCCAGTATACCCTGAGAATGTCATGGTAATAATAGCAGAAGCCTCAACTCGTTTTGCCAATCTACATGCGTTATAACATATTGAGTCTGACAAGTATCTATCTTCATCTGACTCAGCAGGAATAGTTTCATGATAATAAATTTTATCATGTCTTTCAACCTCCTCAATGATCTTCGCCATTGCCTTAATTACCTCCACCGGATGGGCACCAACAGATGTTTCTCCTGAAAGCATTACTGCATCAGCTCCATCAAGAACTGCATTTGCCACATCATTCACCTCAGCTCTTGTAGGTGTAATGTCAGTAATCATGCTCTCCATCATTTGAGTAGCTACAATTACTGGCTTCGCAGCTTCAATGCAACGCTGAATCAAATCTTTTTGAATGATTGGAACATTCTGCATCGGCACCTCAACTCCAAGGTCACCCCGCGCCACCATAATTGCGTCAGTCTCTTTGACGATGTCATCAATCTCGTCAATTGCCTCTGGCTTTTCAATCTTAGCAATTACCATTGCGTGCTTTTCACGACTTTTAATGATGTGCTTAAGTTCAATAATATCTCGAGCAGACCTTACAAAAGACAATCCAACCCAATCAACATTGTGATCCAATGCAAACTCAAGGTCGATTAAATCTTTTTCTGTTAAACAGGGAAGCGAAATTTTAGTGTTCGGAAGGTTGATTCCCTTCTTACTTGACAAGATACCACCGTGCTCAATTATACAAACAACCTCATCCTTCTTGTTCGTAGATATTACACGCAAATGCAGTTTTCCATCGTCAAGTTTCACAGATTCGCCCGGCTGAACGTCTGTTGCAAAGTGCTTGTAATTTGTTGAAATACGCTCTGCTGTGCCCAGTACTTTCTTCGTGCCTATGATGATTTCTTTACCCGAAACAAGCTCAATACCGTTATCAGTTACTTCATCAACTCTCAGTTTTGGTCCCTGAAGGTCAGCTAAAATAGCCGTGTGTGTTCCTATTTCTTCGTCGATTTGACGCACAGTTTTAATCACAGCCAAGTGGTCTGCATGCGAACCATGTGAAAAATTCATTCTCACAACATTAACTCCTTCCTCAATCATGGACTGAAGTACTTCTTTCGGAGAACTTGCTGGGCCCATGGTAGCCACTATTTTCGTTCGTTTCATTCTTGTCATCTTAATCAAAGATTAAATTGTCCTTTGATTTGTAATCTGTTGGTTTCAAATTGAAGCAGGTCATTACAACCGGAATATCTATCACGTTCTTCTTCAAGGATTCAGCTTCAAGATTGGTGTCGTGTTCTACCTTGAGAAAATAGTCCATCTGCTTTATTTCTGGAAGTAATAATCCTTGTTCACTGCGGTTGTTAATGAGGGACCAAGTAGTTCCATTCTCTTCATCGTAATATCGATACATTTCATGACCACTTTTCTTTCCCGCCTTTTGAGGAATTCGAATCACGCTATTAAACTCCATCTCAAGTCCCAGTCTGGTATTTAAAAACCAGCACATTCTATGACTTGCTTCATGGCAACTGATACCGAAAAGTAAGAAATCATAACTGTAACTCACATCAAGAGTATGGATCATAATGGAAAGATAAAACTAATAAGTGTATTTTTAACACTTACTCTTCGTTTCTAAAAATCTCTTTGCATGCTTCACGCGCAGCAAGCTGTTCTGCAACCTTTTTTGATTTTCCTTTTCCTCTTCCTACAACATCACCGTTGATCAAAGCTGCAATAACATAACGTGCATTGCCAGTTTCAGGTGTTTCGCTTTCAACAATAAACGAGAGCGTTTTCCTTGTTTTCTGACTCCACTCATGCAATTTACTCTTGAAATCGGTAACATCGTGCACTTTCTTATCAATTCCATTTTGTTGGAGCAGTTTCAGAACAGTTTCGAAGGTAAATGAAAAGCCTTTGTCGAGGTAAATTGCACCAATTAATGCTTCAAGCGCATTCCCGACCATGGAAGTGTGAATGGGTTGCTTCCCCAATTTCGCCGTAAGGTTTTCCCTGATTTCGAGTCGATCTCCAATGCCGTTGAGCATTCTTCTGCTCACTACTTTCGATTTCATTTTAGTCAACTCCCCTTCTGAAAGGCTTGGAAAAGCTCTGTATAGGTAGTCAGCAACAATGATATCTAAAACAGCATCACCTAAAAACTCCAATCGCTCATTACTCCCTTCTTCAGGATTAGCTCCTTTTTGCACAGAAGAACTATGCCGAAGTGCCTGCTCATAGAAATGCACATTTTTAGTTCGAAAACCAAAATGTTTGAAGATGTAATTAGAAATGCTTGGGTTCGCGGGTTTCCCTAGCCTACGGTTCGTTAGCCATCGAAACATACGACGGTTATAACTTACGAAAAATGGCTGAAGTATTGTGTCCTCCGAAGCCGAACGTGTTACTCATTGCTGACCGTACCTCACGTTTTTGTGCCTTATTGAAGGTGAAATTGAGCTTACTATCGAGCTCAGGATCAATATTCGCATGATTGATTGTAGGCGGCACAATGTTATCTTGGATCGCAAGAATACATGCTATCGCTTCAATGGCACCGGCGGCTCCGAGGAGGTGGCCAGTCATTGACTTCGTAGAAGAAATATTTAAGTTGTACGCGTGCTCACCGAAAACCTTTTGAATGGCTTTGGACTCAGCAACATCACCAAGAGGTGTACTTGTACCGTGCACATTGATGTAATCTATCTCATCAATTTGCATGTTGGCATCTTCCAGTGAGTAGCGCATCACATCAACCGCTCCCAATCCTTCTGGATGTGGCGCTGTCATATGGTATGCGTCAGCAGAAAGTCCACCTCCAACAAGCTCACAATAGATTTTAGCTCCTCTTGCTTTGGCGTGCTCATACTCTTCAAGAATCACGGCACCTGCTCCCTCTCCAAGCACAAAACCGTCTCTTGTGCCGTCAAACGGCCTAGAAGCAGTAGCGTAATTCTCATTGTTTGTTGAGAGTGCTCTTAATGCATTGAATCCTCCAACCCCTGCTTCGTTTATCGCTGCTTCTGACCCGCCACTCACAATGATATCTGCCTTTCCTAGACGGATGTATGTGAATGCGTCAATCATTGCATTGGTAGAACTAGCACAAGCAGAAACGGTTGTAAAGTTCGGCCCTCTAAATCCATATTTGATTGAAATATGCCCTGAAGCAATATCTGCAATCATCTTCGGAATAAAGAAAGGGTTAAACCTTGGTGTTCCATCTCCTAGAGCGAACGCCATGCATTCATCCTGGAATGTTTTTAATCCGCCAATTCCGGAACCCCAAATCACACCGATTCGTCTCTTATTCTCGAGGTCAGCAATGCCTGCATCTGCAACAGCCTCTGCTACAGTTACCATGGCATATTGAGAGAAAAGATCCAGTTTGCGCGCCTCCTTTCGATCAAAATGATCTTCAGGATTATAGTTTTTCACTTCGCACGCAAACTGGGTCTTAAATTTCGACGCATCGAAATGCGTAATAGGTGCAGCGCCACTCACGCCCGCAAGAATGTTGGTCCAATAATCTTGGACGTTATTTCCTAACGGGGTCAATGCCCCTAAACCTGTTACTACGACGCGTTTGAGCTCCATAGAAATATTCCTTATTTGGAGTTATTCGAAATGTACTCGATTGCTTGACCTACTGTATTGATCTTCTCAGCTTGATCATCTGGAATAGCGATATTGAATTCCTTCTCGAATTCCATGATCAACTCTACAGTGTCGAGCGAATCGGCACCTAGATCATTTGTGAAGCTTGCTTCTGGGTTTACTTCCCCCTCGTCAACTCCTAATTTGTCAACAATTATTGCTGTTACTTTTGAACGAACATCAGACATAATGATGGTTTTAAAAAATCCGAGCGCAAAGTAAACAAAACTTACTTTACACAACAACTATCTTGCGAGACATTGCAATTTTTTGCCTTTCTGAAAAATATTGAACTCAATAATAGACAATGAGATCTTCTCCTGATTTTCGATCTAAAACCGGGACAACCGCGTCATCCGAAGGATAGCCGACAGGTATATTCAGAAATGCACGCTCATTCGGTGGACGGTTCAATGCCTTCTCAAGAAAATTCATTGGACTCGGTGTATGGGTTAAAGCCACCAATCCTGCGTTGTGAATAGCAGAAATGAGCATTCCAGTGGCAATTCCAACAGACTCATTCACGTAATAATGCCGGTTTTTGCCTCCTTCTTCATCAAACCCGTGCACTTGTTTGAATACAATGATCAAACATGAGGCCTCTTCAATGAATGGTTTTACATGGTCTGTACCCAACACTTCCAAGTCTTTCAACCAGCCATCACTCATGCGCCCGTGGTAATTTGTGTACTCTTCTTCCTCGGCTAACCTTCGTATCTCTTTCCTGATTTCAGGATCTTCAACAACGCAGAACGTCCAGGGCTCTTTGTGCGCTCCACTGGGCGCTGTTCCTGCCGTTTTAATGATGTTCTCTATCACTTGGCGTGGCACCTTCTTCTTTGAAAAAAAGCGAACACTGCGCCGGCGATTCATTTCGTCATAGAACGAAGCGCTTCGCTCTATCATCTCCTCTTCCGAATAAACAGGCTGCTTATAGGGTATAAATCCTTTTTTCGATTCCATTTTTCAACTTCTACAAAATCATTGTCTACAACTACAAAGTCGCTGTAGAACAAACATGTCAGACCCTTAATTTAGTGGAAACGGTTGCTATCTCAACTACCAACTGTGAATATTTGCCTCGCTGAAGCTTCGGAATTGCCGGAGCTTTTCTTACCGAATGTTTTCTTTCACTAAGCGCATAAACTCTGACGCATAAACGAATTCATTCAATTCATTGTTACTTGAACGAAGGATTTCTGCCTTGTCTCCCTTCCACCAAATATGGCCTTCATTCACAAAATTAATGCGATCTCCAGCTTCTATTACTGAGTTCATATCATGAGACACAACAACAGTAGTCATATTATACTCGTATGTGATCTCCTTGATCAATGTATCAATCACTATGCTTGTTTGAGGGTCCAACCCTGAATTCGGTTCATCGCAAAAAAGATATTTCGGATTCATCGCTATGGCGCGTGCAATCCCAACGCGTTTTTGCATCCCTCCTGAAATTTCAGAAGGAAACTTACTATTCGAACCCGACAACTGAACTCGTTCTAAACAAAAGTTGACCCGGTCTGTCATTTCTTTCGCTGTCATATTGCTAAACATCGTCAAGGGAAATTTCACATTCTCTTCAACAGTTAAAGAATCAAACAATGCGCTCCCTTGAAACAACATACCAATTTCTTGGCGAATGGATTTCCGCTCCCGCCTGTTCATTTTAGTGAAGTTCCGGTCGTTAAAAAGCACTTCTCCAGCATCCACTTCCAACAGGCCCACAACGCACTTTGTCATCACAGACTTTCCACTACCGCTTCGGCCAATGATGAAATTCACCTTCCCCGTTTCAAAGACAACGTTAATGTCATGCAGAACATGCTGAGTGCCAAATGACTTATTTACCCCCTTGATTTCTATCATGTCAAAATCAATTGGGTGATTAATAAGTTCGCTACCATGATCAATACAATGCTGTAGACAACCGCTTGCGTGCTGGACTTGCCCACTTCAAGAGCTCCTCCCTTGGTGAAGTAACCATGGTAGGCTGAAACTGACACGATAATAAACGCGAAAACCACCGTCTTAAACAAGGAGTAAATCACTTGGTACGGTTTAAAATCATACTGAATGCCTACCTCAAAATCTTCGATGGCCAACAAATCAGCCGCCACACCAATGATTCCTCCGGCTGTAACACCCAAAAACATGGCGCAAATAATCAAGAACGGAAAAATAAATACTGCAGCTACTATTTTCGGAAGAATAAGAAAATTAGCAGAATTGACCCCCATAATATCCAACGCGTCAATCTGTTCCGAAATCCGCATGGTCCCTATCTCTGAAGAAATATTCGACCCCACTTTTCCTGCCATGATAACAGGAATGATGGTTGGTGCAAATTCGAGAATCATGGTTTGCCGTACTGTAAACCCAATGGTATAGAGCGGAATCCAACCTGAGTCAATGTTTGCAGCTGTTTGAATGCAAATTACCGCACCCATAAACAACGACAGTAGCGCTACAATCCCAAGTGATTGCACACCAATTTTGTCTATCTCCTGAATAGTAGCACGAAAGAAAAGTTTCCACTTCTCTGGCTTTCGAAATACGCTAGACATGAGCAAGAAATAGCGTCCGATATGTGTAAATAGCTGCATCAAAGGCTAAATTAGAACATGTCAAGTGGCTGAAACGGTTTCTATCAATAACTTTTTAATACCCTACGTTTAATTCCTAGCTTTGACTCATGAAATTGAATCAGTTATTTCGTTTTATTCTCTTGTTATTCGTTGCTTCCACCATTGCTTCGTGTTCAGTGTTTCGAAAAAAGAACCGCTGCAACACTTGTCCTGTATGGAAAGATCAAATAGAAGTTCAGCAGTCGTTTAATTAACATGACAGAAATTGTTCTCAATTACGTGCCCCAAGAAAGTGTTGCTTATTGTCAAGATTTGCTGCGCGAAAAACCAATTTTATGCTCCGTTTCCAACCCAAGAGCCTCCAAATGGGGTGATTTTCGCTTCCTTGGCCCTGAAATAACCGTGAACAAAAACCTCCCAGAATCACTCTTCCTGCTCACACTTCTTCATGAAATAGCACATTTTCATGCTTACCTTGCCTTTGGTCGAAAAATTGCTCCCCACGGAAAAGAATGGAAAACTAAATTCTATTACCTCTGTCAGCCCATGATCCAGCAAGGTGCATTTGGAAATATTAATGAACTGGTTCGGCTGCACATGCGGAACCCAAAAGCAACCCTCGGCGCTGACGCAAGGCTTCATTCAGCTGCCATGCGTTTAATGGGGAACAATGAAAAAACAGTAAGCCAACTGACGCCTGGCGAAGAATTCACATTTCGAAAGCAACGTTACCGAATAGAAACAACTCTAAGAAAACGCATCCGGTGCATGCAAATAGCAACGGGGAAAAGGTTCCTATTTCAACCGTCTGTCCAAATTGACGCCGCCTAACCTTGTGTTTGTTGTATTTTTGCACCCATAAAAAATCAAAGATCGCCACTGTGTCAAATTCAACCTCGTCCTCCACTACAAAAACGCGTGTTTCGCAAATGGCTGAGAACCTTGTAGGCTCAGAAATCATTAAGCTAGCAGGCGAAATAAAAGAACGCATCAAAGCGGGACAAGAAATCCACAACTTCACAATTGGTGATTTCAATCCAGCTCTTTTCCCAATCCCTCAAGGTTTGGAAGATGAGATTGTAGAGGCCTACAAAGCGAAGCAAACAAATTATCCAGCGTCTAACGGTGTGCTTGAATTGCGCATTGAGGTTGCTCAGTTTATCAAACAGAGACAAGGCCTAGATTACAGCACAGACGACTTTCTGATTTCTGGAGGAGCCCGTCCGCTCATTCACGCAGCTTATCAAGCGCTGGTTGATCAAGATGACGAAGTTGTGTTTCCCGTTCCTTCTTGGAATAACAATCACTACACACACATGGCGCATGGCAAAAAAGTCATGATTGAGACTTCGCCAGACACGAACTTTATGCCGGTCGTAGAGCAGCTGCAACCATACATGAAAACCGCAAGACTCATTGCGCTTTGCTCTCCGTTGAATCCTACGGGAACCATTTTCAATAAACAACAACTTGAAGAAATTTGCGCTGCAGTTGTAGAAGCGAACAAACTTCGTGGACCTGAGAACCCCCTGTATATCATGTTTGACCAAATCTACTGGACGCTTTGTTATGATGGCGAGCAGCATTTCGACCCGGTATCTCTGAATCCTGAAATGCGCCCTTATACTATCTATATAGACGGATTGTCAAAGGCATTTGCTGCCACTGGGGTTCGTGTAGGATGGGCTTTCGGCCCAACGCACATCATTGCGAAAATGAAATCGATCCTAGGCCACATTGGTGCTTGGGCTCCAAAAGCAGAGCAAGTAGCAACAGCGGCCTTTTTGAGGAAAGCAGATGAAGTAGATCGCTACCTTGAATGGATTAAGACTGAACTTTCAGAACGACTAGTGACTTTCTATGAGGGGTTCACAAACTTGAAAAATGAGGGATTCCCGATAGCGGTAATTAAACCCCAAGGCGCACTTTATTTAACTGTTAAGTTTTCACTTCGCGGAAAAGAAACCAGCAAAGGAACGATCTTAGAAAACACAAAAGACATTACGGCATTCCTATTAAATGAAGGAGGATTGGCCATTGTGCCTTTCTCTGCTTTTGGCGCCTCTGAAGATTCTGAATGGTTCAGACTCTCTGTTGGAACGGCAGATAAAAATGAAATTTCTGAAGTGTTCCGCAAAATAAAAGCGGCGCTTTCAACCTTAAAATAACACAAACGAATGGTGAATCAGCACAATTTTGCTGTAATTATGGCGGGAGGAATCGGAAGTAGATTCTGGCCTATGAGCCGAACAGCTTTTCCAAAACAATTCCATGACATTTTAGGAACTGGGAAAACGCTGGTACAAATGACCTATGACCGTCTTCGAAAGTTGACTCCTGCAGAAAATATTTACGTAGTAACCAATGAACGCTACCGTAATTTGGTGCACGAGCAGCTTCCCGGTTTAAAACCTGAGCAAGTATTGTGCGAGCCGTTCATGCGAAACACAGCTCCTTGCATTGCTTACGCGAATTTTTGCATTGCCAACATTGACCCTGAAGCAAACATTATTGTTGCTCCTTCTGATCACCTCATCTTGAATGAAGAGAGTTTCGTACAAACTGTGCAGACCGCATTGGACGAAACCAGTAACACTGATAACCTTGTTACTTTGGGTATCAAACCAAGTAGACCTGATACAGGTTATGGCTACATCCAGTTTGAAGAAGACTCAACAAATCCTGATGCAACGGTCATGCAGGTGCGTACTTTCACTGAAAAACCCAACTTAGAATTAGCAGAAAGCTTCCTTGAGTCAGGCGACTTCTATTGGAACTCTGGCATCTTCATTTGGAGCCTGAAAAACATTCAAACGGCTTTTGAAACACATTTGAACGACATCTACAAGTTGTTCTCTGCAAGAGCTAAAGACTTCGGCACTGAAAAAGAAGCCGAGGCCATTGATGCGGTCTACGGAGAAAGTGACAACATTTCAATTGACTACGGCATCATGGAGAAAGCATCCAATGTCAAAGTAGTATTAAGTGATTTTGGCTGGAGTGACCTTGGTACTTGGGGTTCTTTGTACGGCCAGCTCAAGCAAGATGATCAAGGAAATGGTGTGGTTTCAAAACACGTTGTAGCCTATCAATCTGCCAACAACGTTGTCTACACTCCAAAAGACAAGCTTGTTGTTTTGCAGGGTTTGAATGAGTGCATTGTTGTTGACACCGGTGATGCTTTATTGATCTGTAAGAAGGAAGATGAACAGAAAATAAAATCCATTGTAAACGATTTAAAAATCAGTAAAGACGACCGTTTCGTCTAAACTGTTGAACGTATAGAAACCAAAAAGGGGCCTGATATTCAGCCCCTTTTTTTTATATATGAATTTTTTCGTTTTAAAGCTTCCCTACCATCTTCTTTGGGTCAACCCACTCATCATATTCAGCTTCTGTTAAATAGCCCAATGAGAGAGCCGCGGCCTTGAGGGTCGTTCCTTCAGTATGCGCTTTCCCAGCAATTTCTGCAGATTTATAGTATCCTATTCTCGTGTTCAAAGCGGTCACCAGCATCAATGAATTGTTCACCAATTCATCTATGCGTGCTTGGTTTGGCACAATTCCTTGAGCGCAGTGCTCATCAAATGAAACACATGCATCACCAATCAACTGCGCTGACTGAAGCACATTTGCTGCCATCATGGGCTTGAACACATTCAACTCATAATGCCCTTGGGTGCCACCAACAGTTACCGCCACATCATTCCCCATCACCTGAGCACAAACCATTGTTAAGGCTTCACATTGGGTCGGATTTACTTTCCCGGGCATGATTGAAGATCCTGGCTCATTTGCTGGAATAATGATTTCGCCAATTCCCGAACGTGGACCACTAGACATCATTCGAATGTCATTTGCAATCTTGTTCAAACTTACCGCTAGCTGCTTCAACGCACCATGCGTCTCAACAATAGCGTCATGTGCCGCTAGTGCTTCAAATTTATTTGCTGCCGTAATGAATGGCAACGCCGTAAATTCAGCAATGTATTTCGCCACCATTACAGAATAGCCTTCGGGCGCATTGATTCCGGTTCCCACAGCAGTTCCTCCTAAAGCCAACTCAGAAAGGTGGGCCAGCGTATTCTTAAGTGCTTTTATGCCGAAGTTCAATTGCGCCACATAGCCTGAAATCTCTTGCCCAAGTGTCAGTGGTGTTGCATCCATCAAGTGGGTACGCCCAATTTTCACCACCTCCATGTACTTTTGACTTTTCACCTTTAGTGTATCACGCAATTGCTCAACGCCAGGAATGGTTACTTCCAACACTTTCTTGTAGGCGGCAATGTGCATAGCCGTTGGGAACGTATCATTGCTTGACTGACTTTTATTCACATCGTCATTTGGGTGAATTGGCTTGTCTCCAACCCCTAGTTCACCGCCATTGTTAACGTGTGCGCGATGCGCAACCACCTCATTCACGTTCATGTTGCTCTGGGTTCCAGAACCTGTTTGCCAAATCACCAAAGGAAACTGATCTTTAAGTTTCCCTGCCAAAATCTCATCACACACGTCCGCAATCAAATCTCTTTTTGATTGCTCAAGCACACCTAATTCGCAATTCGCAAATGCAGCGGCTTTTTTCAGGTAAGCAAAGGCTTCTATGATCTCCATCGGCATAGAGGCAGAAGGACCAATTTTGAAATTGTTTCTTGATCGTTCCGTTTGTGCTCCCCAGTATTTATCTGCCGGAACTTTCACTTCGCCAATGGTATCTTTTTCAATTCTGTATTCCATAATTCCTTGCTTTCAGTTCATAGTAATGCATCAAAGGCTTCGGCTGGCCGTCCAATAACAGCTTTATCTCCTTTGATTAAAATCGGACGTTCGAGGAGCTTTGGGTAAGTCAAAACGGCTTCAGCCCAGTCTGCTAGAGACAAGGTTTTGCCTTTAAAGTTCGCTTTGAAATCAGCTTCTCCTTTTCGAAGAGCCCCGCTTTCAAGCGGATTTCCACCCAAGGCCTTGAAAAGGGTGATCAATTCCTTTGTACTCAGTTCTTCTTTTAGGTATTCGCGCACTTCGAAATCGGCCTTTCTATCTTGCAAATGAGCAAGACCGATTCTGCTCTTAGAGCAACGTGCGTTGTGGAGTAGGATCATTTTAGACATCTATGTCCTCATTTTCAGTCGCACTTCCTTCATTCATCAGATAGGCTTTCAACATAGGTTCAATTTCCCCGTCCATAACCGCATCTACATTCGAAGTTTCATATCCACTTCGTGTGTCTTTCACCAATTTGTAAGGCTGCATCACATAAGAGCGAATTTGAGATCCCCACTCAATTTTTTTCTTGCTAGCTTCAATTTCATTCCGGGCCTCATTTCGCGCGGCAATCTCAATCTCGTAAAGTCGTGATTTTAGCAACTGCATCGCCTTCTCTTTGTTCCCAAGTTGGCTTCTAGTCTCAGTATTGTCAATGACAATTCCCGTGGGTTTGTGGCGAACTCGAACACCTGTTTCAACTTTGTTTACGTTCTGACCACCAGCGCCGCCAGAACGGAATGTTTCCCATGAAATGTCTGCAGGATTCACTTCAATTTCAATGGTGTTATCTACCAATGGGTAAACGTATACTGAGACGAAGGAAGTGTGTCTTCTTGCATTTGAATCGAAGGGAGAAATACGCACCAATCTGTGCACTCCATTTTCGCCATTAAGCATTCCAAAAGCGAATTCACCATCAAACTCAAGGGTCACTTGTTTGATTCCGGCTACATCCCCCTCTTGAAGGTCGATCTCACTCACTTTGTAACCCGCTTTTTCCCCATACATCACATACATCCGCATGAGCATAGCAGCCCAATCACAACTTTCTGTTCCTCCAGCGCCTGATGTAATCTGCATTACAGCACTGAATGCATCTTCTTCTCTTGACAACATGTTTTTGAACTCCAGTTCATCTACGCGTAAAGCTGTTTTTTTGAAAAGTAAAGTGACTTCAGCTTCTTTCGCCTCTCCTTCTTTGAAAAACTCATAGATGACTTGGAGATCCTCTAAGGCCGTTACACATACTTCATAGCTCTGTGTCCACGACTTTTTGGTCCGAATCCGGCGCATCACAATTTCAGCCTGCTTGGAGTCAGTCCAAAAATCAGGATCTTGAGTTAACTTGTCGTCTTCCTCTATTTCCAGTTGTTTTTGTTCAATTCCCAGATAACCTTTTAGTGCCGCCACGCGTGTGGCTAAAGATTGAATATTGTCTGATGTGACCATAGGGTGTAAAAGTAAGCAAAACGACTTATTCCAGCGTTGTTTTTGCCCCATCTTGCACAGGGCTTAAGTGCATAAAGCAACTTCTAAAAGAACCTTTTTAAATTAATGATTACTTTTCAGACAAATCAACTTAACTGATGGAAGACTTACTCGACGAAGAATACAGTGCAAAAGATGGAAATAACTACAACAACGAAGGTCCGTCTCTTCAAAAACTTGTAGCTGAAGGGTATAAATTTGACTTTACGCGCATTTTTGAACTCGGCTGGAAAGCCATGAGTAAAGACATTTGGTGGTTCATCCTATACTCTTTTGTCAGTCTAATCATCCTTTATGCCAGCTTCATCACCCTCATTGGATGGGTTTTCATCATGTTTCCGCTTTTGGCCGGATTTCCCCTCTACGCCCAAAAAGCACTCAACGATGAGCCCCGGTCATTTTCAACCTTCTTTGATGGTTTCAAGTTTTTTGGACCGCTGTTAGGGTTGATGGGGTTGTATATTGTGATCTCTTTGATCCTGTTCTCTCCGGTCTTTTTCCTAATGGGTCCTATTTGGATGACTCTATTTCAAAGTGACTTAAGTGACCCTGATACGTTCAGAGACATTGCATTGATTTCTCAGTCGGGCTCAATCTTTCTGAATTTATATCAATACACTGCACAGATTCTACTCTCTGCGCTCACCATCCTAAGCGTTCCATTGATCATTTTTGGTAAACTAAATGGATGGGAGGCACTGCAATGGAGTGTCAGAATTTCGATGCGTAACTTTTGGTGGTTTACGCTCTTATCATTCGTTATTGCCATTATGCAAGTAGTTGGAGTTTACGCCTGCTGCATTGGCATTTTCTTCGCTTTCCCGTTTACTGAATGCTTGAAATTCGCGGCCTATTACGACATTGTTGGACTGGGAGATAAACGTGCGTTTCCTGGGGAACCAAAAGAAGAAACATCAGGCTACCAGCGCTAGACTTGGCCCTCTAATACCCTTCGAATAAGGTCAGGCTCGAAGCCCCGGCTGTAGGCATACTGCATGAGCTTTTGCTTTGAGGGGTAATCAAGCTCTGCCCATTTAGAACGCGCCACTTTTTTTGACAAAACAGCAAGGAGGGTTGCTTCGTATTCCTGCTCATCAATGCTGTCTTCCATAACGGTTGCGCCAAGTTGTTCGCCAATTCCTTTAAGGTGCAATCCATTTCTGAGCTTCAACCGCCCCCATTTCTTCATGCGGAAATGTCCGGTCACGAATGCCTCGGTAAAGCGCGTTTCGTCAACATAATTGTCTAAAACCAGTGTTTCAATCACTTTTTCAATGCAATCATCATCAAATCCTAGTTGCTTTAACTTAATTTGAACTTCCTTTCTGGAGCGTTCTTGTCTTGAACACCAACCGCGCATTTTGTCTAGTGCTTCTGTAAATTTAGGGTCTTTCATTCATTTAGTTCGAAGCCTAAAAGTAACGAAACACCAGAGAAGGCATACATTTACGTGGCAAGGTGCCAGGAATATTCTGATTTCTCTTTTGTTTAAGCTTCCGTCTAAAAACAAGCACATAAGACTTAATACATTCATAAATCCTGCAACCTTTTAAGCCTCTGCACGTTTTGAAAGAAGTGTATTGTGCTCTAATGGCTCGTTTCCATTGGAGAATTTGTATTTTTGCAAGCCCAAAAGTCTAACTAAGACGACATGAATACTGAACTCGTTCAAAAACTTGAAGTGCTACTACAGATAGATGACATTACTTCTATTAAAACAGAAGTGAGAGATCTGATGGCCGACGCAAAAGCTCAAACTGCTAAAGACCGCCAAATTCAATTGGAAAAATGGCAAGGTGAGGAGCATGAAGAAGGCGCTGAATTTCACTACATCGAATCCCCTGAAAAGGAACAGCTTGATGCTCTAATGGAAACTTACCGTGCCCGTACAAAGGAGCATGGAAAGAAGATTGCAGATGAGCAACGCAACAACCTCAACGCGAAAAACGACTTACTGAACCAGCTTCAATCCTTAATTAAAGAGGAAGAAAACGTTGGGAAGGCATTTGCCACCTTCAAAGAAATTGAAGAAAAGCTTCGCGCAACAGGAGATGTTCCGGGAGATCAGTACAGAGAGTTTCAAGAGCGTTTCACGCTCTTAAAGAACGACTTCTACTACAACATCAACATTTACAAGGAGCTTCAAGAAAACGATTTAAAGATCAACCTCAAGAAGAAAGAAGATCTCATTGGATTAGCGAAGGATCTCTTGAAAATGGAAGATGTAAAAGAACTAGACCTATTGGTACGCTCGTATCAAAAGCAATGGTCTGACATCGGTCCTTCTCCAAGAGAAAACTGGAAAGAAATAGGTGATGAGTTTTTCGGTGTGCTGCGCGAGAGCATTCAGAAAATTCAAGCCCACTATGATGCGATTCGCGGCACTTACGAGGCGAACCTTCAAATAAAAAGAGATTTGGTAGACCAATTGCGTCAAACGGTCGCGCTTGAGATTTCTAACCATGGCACGTGGACAAAAAAGACTGATGAGGTAATTCAATTTCAAAAAGACTGGAAAACCATCGGGTTCGCCCCGAAAAAAGAAAACGAAGAAGTTTGGCAAGAATTCAGAGGGCTTTGTGATTTGTTTTTTGAAAAGAAAAATAGCTTCTACGATCAAAAAAAGTCTGCTCAGAAAGAAAGTTCTGCTAAGAAAAAGGGCTTGATTGAACAAGCAGACGCACTTAAGGCAAGTACAGACTGGAAAACCACAACTGATGCTTTCTTAAAGCTTCAAAATGAGTGGAAAACTACTGGCACAGCTGCACCTGGTGACGAACGTAAATTATGGGAGCGCTTCAGAGCGGCTTGCGATGTCTTTTTCAATGCCAAGAAAGAGAACTTTGCCGGTATGGATGAGCGCCAGGCAGAAAACAAAATAGCCAAACTCGCTTTGATTGAAGAAATTAAGGCATTCAACATGAGTGGAAATCAATCTGATGATTTAAAAGCACTCAAGACGTATCAAGCGCAATGGAACGAAGTTGGATACGTGCCTAAGCAAGACATTAAAAGCATCAATGAAGGTTATTACGAAGCCATTGACGGGAAATACGACAACCTGAAGATGGGCCGACGAGAAAAGTCAGTTGAGGCCTACAAAGGGAGAATAGAAAACCTGAAAAACTCAAACAATGGCGAGCGTGATTTGACCCGAGAGAAGCGCCTTTTGCGTGACAAGATTGATCGCTTGAAGCAGAACGTCATGCAATACGAGACGAACATATCAATATTTACTGGTCCTGGTGCTGAAGCTTTGAAAAAAGACATTGAAAAGAAAATTCGTGTATCTCAAGCTGAAATTGACGAAATAAAAACAAAATTAAAGCTCCTCAGCGAAGTTTAACTAGCGAATTAGATTGTCTGGAATAATTTCTTCTAGCTCTGGAATGAGGGAAGGATTGGTAGGTAAGGTAAAGGTGAATTTCGCGCCTTTATTTTCTTCTCCAAATGGAATCACTACGCCTCCATGTCGGATTACAATGCGCTGAACAATTGCAAGACCAACGCCCGTTCCTTCAAACTCTTCCTGTGAATGCAGTCGTTGGAAAACACCAAATATCTTGTCTACATAAGCCATGTTAAATCCAACACCATTGTCTTCAACGGTGTACGCTATAAAATCACCTTTACTTTCCGCGCTTATTTTAATGAGTGTTGAGTCTTTTTTGGAGGTGAATTTGATGGCATTCTGTACAAAATTCACAACCACTTGACGAATCATGTTTGAATCGCCGCAACAGGAAGGTAACCTTTCAATTTCCACTTCTAGCACTCGGTCAGGAACCTGAGCAGACAAATCATTTACCACCTGATTCACCAACTTATCCATTTCTACTTCTTCTGACGAAAGGCGCTTTCGTCCTGTTCGAGAAAAATGCAGCAGATCATCAATCAATTGTGACATTTCAGAAGCGCCCTTTCGAATAATTCCGAGGTAACGTTTTCCTTCATCGTCTAATTTTTCATTGTACTCACTGTTGAGTACTTCTGTAAACCCGCTAATGGCACGCAAAGGCGCGCGCAAATCATGTGAAACAGAGTAACTAAAAGACTCCAATTCTCGCATGGCATCTCTCATCTTTTGTGTTCGCTGATCAACTCGCAACTCAAGGTCTTCATTGATCATCTTCAGTTCCTTCTGGGCATTGGACGTAGCAATGGCACTACCAATGTTTCCTGCCAAGGTCATAAGGCCTGAATACACATAATTGTGTAAGGGCAGACTATCTGCTACCCCAACAATTACAACGCCATTCCCAACCCCTTTAACTACAAAAGGAGCTGCTATTACCTGCTCTAGTTTATGAAAGGATAATAGTTTTTGAAGCTCTTTAGGACTGTTTTCTTTTGAGAACAAAGAGGGCCTTCCTGTTTGGAGCTCCTTAACGGATGGAAGCAAATTCCATTGGGCAATACTCCCGTTCTTCAACCCCGGAAACACTTCCCCTTCAGCATCCCAATACATGTCCAAACTAAAGTTGAAATCATCTTCAAGAATGTCTAGTAAATATACGGCTGCTTTTGATGCCCTGAATGCTGAGGCTACCATTCCAAATGAACGCAGAATGCGTTCTTCCACGGGGCCGTCTTGGAGGAGTAATGATGAGGCCACGGCAACACTCTCCATCGCCTGAGATTGCAAGTAAACCTCCTCTTCTTTCGCTTTGATCTGCGAAATATCTTGCGTTGATATAATGAGCCGGTAAAAACCATCTTGATTTCCTAGAAATCGCCATTTCTTGAGTGTGTGGATTAAAACTCCCTGTTTGTTCTGAAATGGCAGCTCATAAATAAAATCTTTTTCTCTGTTCCAAAGGGCAAGAGTTGCTTGAGACAAATAGTCAACCACTTGGAAGGTGTAAAACGTCAATCTATTCGCTTCAAAATCTTCGTACGAACTGCAACCATAAATCTTCAAGGCTTCTGGGTTTAAAGTCATCAACTTCAATTTCCCTCTCAGCAAAGCCGTCTTTCCCATGTCGAGGTCCATTTCCTTTAAGATATCTGTCACACCCTCTTGCCGCTTTTCTTCTAAATAATTATGCAGTTCGGTGTAATCATACTCTCCAATGGCGGTTCCTACAGATTGAATAAGGGTTCTATTTCTTCTTTCTGAAGCCTCAAGGGTTTCTTGGTACTTTTTTCGCTCAATCGAATAAACAATTGTTTTATCAAGTAAATTTGCATCAAACTCACCCTTTACGATGTAGTCTTGTGCTCCTTGTTTTACAATATCAAGAGCAATATTTTTGTCTGATAATCCCGAAAGAATGACAATGGGCGCAACCGTCAAGGGCCGCACACTTTGAAAGGTTTCTTTTCCAAAACTGTCAGGCAAAAATAAGTCTAAGAAAATAATATCAAAGGTGCCTTCAGCAAGTTTTTCAACCGCCATTTCCATGGACTCGGCATGAACAATTTGAATAAAAAAATCACGAATTTGACCTAGCACCTCCTTGAAAATGATGAAGTCTTGCAGGTTGTCTTCTACAACAAGAATACGTGTCTTTAAATAACTCATTCTTTAAACAAGCGGCAAAGTGAAAATCACTGAAGTCCCTTTACCTAATTCTGATTCGATCCAAATAGTCCCTTCGCATTTTTTGATAATTTCTCGCGCTATTGCCAATCCTGCCCCCAGTTTTTGAGACTTGGCGTCAGTTCGCTTGAACATCTCAAACACTTTATCTAAATATACTGGTTTTATGCCAACACCATTGTCTGTTAAAGTGATTTCAACACGATCTTTTTTCTTCTTTGACGAAATCGAAAGTTCCAATGGATCAGGACCAATATTATCAAAGGTGTTTTGGATTAGAATCTTAAATAAATCAATGGCTTGACTAGCAATCATATTCACTCGGGGAAGCTGAGCAGAGTTAACAATTGCATTGCTGCTTTTGATGTTCGTATGAAACATGCCCAGAAGGTCTTGTATGACCTCGTTTAAATCGATCTCAGAAGCAACTTCACTGCTCCTGTTTATTCGTGAAAGTTCTACCAAAGAATAAATCATTCCTTTCATTCTACTGGCATTTTCGATGGAAAAATCAAGGTACTTCCTAGCGTCTGCATCTAACTTATCTCCCGCTTTCCCATCAAGCAATTTCAAAAATGAATTTACCATTCTCAAGGGCTCCTGAAGGTCATGTGAAACAGCATATAAAAACTGCTCATAATCTCCGTCTGGATCTCCTAAGATCTTCTTGGTTGTTGGTGTCTGGTATCCCATGTTTACGAATTACGCTACGTTTAACACCTCGTTGATGATGGAAGGTAGCTGTGTTATTTCAGCATTCTTGCTCACACACCTCTTCACTCCTTCAGACAGGGCCATTTTAACCGTGTAATCATCGTTTTGATTGGAGAGAAAAATAACTGGAACGCGAATATGCAATGAACTCATGAGCTTGATGAAATCAAAACCGTCAATTGTCGGCATAGAGATGTCCAACAGAATGAGGTCAATTTCACAGCTGGTAAGCACTGAAATAGCTTCTGAAGTGGTCAAACACGTTTCAACATCAAATTGATGCTGATTCAACATTATCTTAGTCATCCTAAGTGTAATGACCTCATCATCTATAAGTAGCAGCTTTGTTTTCATTCCCTTAGTGTCTTCGTTCCTGCCAAAAATAGACTGTGAACTTGAGGGAAATGGTAGGCGCAATTCTTAAGGGACTGTAGGAAGATTCCCACAGTCATCACAAAACAGCTACAACTCGACCGAGGCCATTGCCATTTAACAGCTTGTCCATTCTTTCTGTAACTTCTTCTAAGGAGCACAAAGTTGAACTGGCCTCAGGTAAATCTAATTTCCAAGAGGAAGCCAATCTGTTCCAAACCTCCTGTCGTATCGCACTCGGGGTTTCAGCTGAATCAACACCCAATAAGTTCACTCCATTTAAAATAAATGGAAAGACGGTAGAGCTCAAGTCTGAACCTCCAACCAACCCTATGGCGGCAACATTTCCATTCCTCCCGCATCCTTTCAATAAAGTAGCCAATGTATTCCCGCCAACATTATCTATGGCTCCGGCCCATCTTGGACGAAGAAGTGGTTTTCCGCTTTGATCATCAACCTCGCTTCTGTCAATGATTTCATTTGCGCCAAGCGACTTTAAATAAGCTGCTTGGTTTGGTTTCCCTGTCACAGCTAATACATTATACCCGGCTTTATGAAGCAAGGCAATTGCCATGCTACCAACACCTCCCGTACTGCCGGTGACTGCTATACTTCCCATCTCAGGTGACTGGCCGTTGCGTTCCATTTTCCAAAGGGCTAACCCTGCAGTATAGGCGGCCGTTCCTAGCACCATGCTAGTCTTGAGATCAATCTCTTCTGGCAATGCCACAATCCATTCTGCCGGTACTGATATATATTCCGCAAAACCTCCAGGAGTGTTCATCCCCAAATCATGACTGGTACAAATCACCTCTTGGCCTGGCTTCCATTGGCCTGTTGAATCACTCACAACAATTCCCGCTGCATCTACACCAGGAGTATGAGGAAAATGGCGTGTTACACCTTTATGTCCGCTTGCAGAAAGCGCATCTTTGTAATTCAGCCCAGCAAATTTCACCTGAATTAACACCTCATTCTTAGGCAAGAAATCAAAGCTAACTTGCTCAATGTTGCGTTCAAATTTCCCTTCACTTGTTTCTCTTACAACAAGCGCTCTATAGCTATTAGGAGTGGTCATTTTGTGCGTTTTTGGGTGTTCTCTGCGGTCAGCAACGCGCATGAATAACCTTCGTTCTTTAAAAAGGCTAAGTACTTCGGCAAAGCTACTAAAACCCGCTCTTTTGCTTTGAGACTGTCATGAAAAACAACCACTGACCCGGGCTTGGTATAACGCACCAATCCGTTGTAGCATTCCTCTGGGGTGCGGTTCACATCAAAATCGCCACTAAGCACATCCCACATGATCAAATTGAATCGTTTTTTGAGCGCGTTAGCTTGCTGCTTGCGTATGCGGCCATAGGGCGGACGAAACAATTTGCTATCTACGTATTCTCTGCACTTCAATGCGCTTTTCAAATAAGACATGTGTGATGTTCGCCAACCATTTTCATGCTGAAAAGTATGGTTACCTACCGCGTGTCCACGACTGATTATATCTTGATATACAGCATAATTGCGCTGCACATTTTCGCCAACACAAAAGAACGTAGCCTTTGCGTTGTATGCATCCAAAATAGCTAAAACCAAAGGGGTTACTTCAGGGATGGGACCATCATCAAACGTCAAAAAGACCTCCTTTTTTGAGGTGCGAATGTCCCAAACCAAATCACTGGCTAACGGCTTGAGGATAGATGGTGTTTTTGACAAATACATTTGAATGCAAGCTACGAAAAGCGTTACGTAAATTGCCGCGTTCAATTTCTTACTTTCGTCTCATGACAACTATGAAAGCCGCTGTTCTAATTAAAAATGCTTCTGCGAAGGAATCATTTGAAATTCGCAATTTAGAACGAAAAAAACCTGAAAAAGATGACGTCGAAATCCAAGTGGAAGCATTTGGTCTCAATTTCGCTGATGTAATGGCGCGAAGAGGCCTCTACCGAGAGGCTCCTCCTTTACCCTCCGTTTTGGGATACGATTTGGTGGGCCGAATTACTGCCGTTGGGCCAAACATTGATCCTAGTTTAGTTGGAAAACGTGTGGCCGGAATGAGTCGGTTTGGCGCATACGCAGAATACTGTGTTACGAAAGCTTCTGGAGTTGCCGTTGTGCCTGAAGACATGCACCCCACAGAAGCATGTGCCCTTGGAACTCAATACTGCACTGCTTGGTATGCTTCTATGCAAGCAACAAACATGCATGAAGGAGAACGCGTTTTGATTCATGCCGCTGCAGGAGGCGTCGGAACTGCTTTGGTGCAACTTGCCATGTGGAAGAACTGTGAAATTTTCGCTACAGTTGGGTCTGAAGCAAAGGCAGAAGCACTTCGCGCAGCAGGCGTACATCATGTTGTCAACTACAGAAAAGAAGACTACGAAACCGCCATTACTAAACTGCTAAAGGGCAAACGACTAGACATGACTTTCAATGCCATTGCGGGAAGTACATTCAAAAAAGACATGCGCCTCATTGGTGCGGGCGGAAGAATTGTATTGTACGGCGCCGCTGAACGCGCTGGTAAAAAGGGTGGGAAATGGGCAACAATGCGCCTACTCCAACGCATGGGACTTCAGATTCCGCTCTTACGCATGGCCAAAAGCCAAGCCATCATTGGCGTGAACATGCTGAAAATTGCTGATCACAAGCCTGAACTGATTGCTTCGGCCCTAAAAGAACTGATTAAGCTGCATCAAGCGGGTACAATTCGTCCTAAAATTGGTGGAACCTACCCCATTCAAGACCTTGCAAAAGCGCATGAAGACCTCGAATACAGGAGAACTTCCGGAAAACTTGCAGTAAAGTGGTAGCACCCGCGGCTTTTGGCTAATTTTACGCCTTCAATCTAGAATGACACAACTTTTCGGCATGGAGTATGATTTTCGGTCCATTGAGGACAAATGGCAAAAACATTGGAAGGAACAAGGTACTTACAAAGTAACGGAAGCCTCTGATCGTGAGAAGTATTACGTGCTTGACATGTTCCCTTACCCTTCTGGAGCAGGACTCCATGTGGGGCACCCCCTTGGTTACATTGCCTCAGATATTTTGGCGCGTTTCAAAAGGCACAACGGATTCAATGTGCTGCACCCAATGGGCTATGATTCATTCGGATTGCCTGCTGAGCAATACGCTATTGAGACTGGTCAGCATCCTGCCGAAACAACTGAAAAGAACATTGCACGCTACCGTCAACAACTGGATCAAATCGGATTCTGTTATGATTGGAGCCGTGAAGTGCGCACAAGCGACCCTTCCTATTACAAATGGACGCAATGGATCTTCGCCCAGCTTTTTGATAGCTGGTACAATTCAGACACCAACAAAGCTGAATCCATTTCATCTTTGGTAGAGAAATTTGAAAAAAATGGTTCGTATGATGTGAACGCATCTATAGATGCCAATTGGTGGAAATCACTTGACATGAGTGTCTTCTCTTTCTTCGGAACCTACTTCGCAGGAGAATTCACAGCCACTGACTGGAAGAGCATGAATGAGCAGCAACAGCAACTCATTCTCATGCATTTCAGATTGACTTACCTAGCTGAAACCATGGTCAATTGGTGTCCGGCTTTGGGCACGGTGCTAGCCAATGACGAAATAAAAGACGGTAAATCAGAACGTGGCGGACATCCAGTTGTGCAGAAGCGCATGACGCAATGGATGATGCGCATTACGGCCTATTCAAATAGATTGATTGACGGGTTAGATACCATAGACTGGTCAGATTCCATCAAAGAAATTCAACGAAACTGGATTGGAAAATCCAAAGGTGCGCGCGTGACTTTCAAATTAGACGAACATGACGCTGCTATAGAAGTCTTCACAACCCGTCCTGATACGATGTTCGGCGTGAGCTTTATGGTGTTGGCGCCAGAACATGAATTGGTAGACCAAATTACTACTGCAGACTACAAAGACGGAGTGAAAGCTTACCAAGAAGCCGCTTCCTTAAAAACAGAACGCGACCGCCAAAGCGATGTGAAATCGTGTACCGGTGAGTTCACTGGAGCCTATGCCATTCATCCGCTTTCAGGAAATAAAGTACCGGTATGGATTGGAGACTACGTGCTTGCATCCTACGGCACAGGAGCTGTAATGGCGGTGCCTGCCGGGGATCAACGCGACTGGGACTTTGCCACTGAATTCAGAATTCCTATTCTGTCAATTTTTGAAGGGGCAGACCTTTCTGAAGGTGCTTGCACAGATAAATCAGTGGCGCTATGCAATTCAGACTTCCTGGATGGCATGTCAGGCAAAAAAGCCATTACAGCTGCCATCGAAGCACTTGAAAAAGTAGACTCCGGTCAAGGCGAAATCAATTTTCGCCTTCGTGATGCCGTCTTCAGCAGACAGCGCTATTGGGGTGAGCCGTTCCCGATCTATTACCAAGACGACATTCCTTATACCCTCGAAAATGAAGTGGTAACACTTCCTGAAGTTGACAAATACCTACCAACTGAAGATGGTGAGCCGCCACTGGCAAGGGCTACAAAAGAAGCTTGGAATGTCTTCAAGGGAGATCGAATGGAATACAATACCATGCCAGGATGGGCAGGTTCAAGCTGGTACTTTCTTCGCTACATGGACCCGCACAATGAAAATGAGTTTTGCGCTAAAGAAAAATCTGATTACTGGGGACAAGTAGATTTCTACATGGGAGGTGCTGAGCATGCCACAGGCCACCTTCTTTACAGTAGATTTTGGACGAAATTTTTGTTTGATCGCGGATTCCTCGCCTTCGATGAACCGTTTAAGAAAATGGTGAACCAAGGAATGATTCAAGGACGAAGCAGCTTCGTTTACCGCATCAATGACACCAATACTTTTGTTAGTTTCGATCAAAGAAAAGGACATAAAACACAGCGCCTTCATGTTGACATATCCATTGTTGACAATGACGTATTAGACATTGAAAAGTTCAAAGCTTGGCGCGCTGATTATGCAGATGCGGAGTTCATTTTGAACGAAAAAGGACACTACATCTGTGGTTCCGAAGTGGAGAAGATGTCCAAGTCAAAGTACAACGTGCAAACGCCAGATGAGTTGGTTGAAAAGTACGGTGCTGACACGCTTAGAAACTATGAGATGTTTTTGGGACCATTGGAGCAACATAAACCCTGGGATACCAAAGGAATCAGCGGTGTACACAATTACCTTCGCAAGCTTTGGCGCCTCTTTCACAACGCAGAAAACGTGTTAGATGTGTCCTCTGAAACGCCTTCGCCCGAAACGTTAAAAGTACTTCATAAGACCATTAAAAAAGTCACAGAAGACCTTGAGAGAGGCTCTTGGAACACGGTTGTTAGCGCCATGATGATTGGGGTGAATGAGCTGACTGACCTCAAGTGCAACAACGCTGAAATCTTGAAAGATTTAACGGTGCTTCTTTCGCCTTATGCTCCCCATTTGGCTGAAGAACTATGGGCTAGACTTGGACAAACAATTTCTATTACTGAAGCTGAATGGCCTGCTTTTAATGAAGCACATTTAGTTGAATCTAACTTCTCATATCCTGTGTCATTCAATGGGAAAATGCGTTTCAAGATTGATCTCCCGCTAGATTTCAATCCGAAACAAGTTGAAGAGGCCGTGCTTGCGCACGAAAAGTCAGAGGGCTATTTAGGCGGAAAACCACCTAAAAAAGTCATTGTTGTTCCAGGTAGAATTGTCAACATCGTCATTTAATCATCGGTTTATTTCTTCCTCGTAACGGGTGTTCTCTTGACTCATGAAATCCATTGTTTCTTTAATGTCAAGTACCCTAAACTCAACACGCCTATTTCTTTGATGTTGCTCTTCGCTGCATACGATTCCATCTGCACAATGGTTGATGAGTTTAGACTCTCCGTACCCAACAGCCTCTAATCTATTCGGGTTAATTCCTCTTCCAATTAGGTAAGCCATAACGTTGTCTGCACGCTCTTGCGAAAGGTTTAAATTGTACTCAAATCCAGCTTTAGCGTCTGTATGTGCCATGACCTCTCCACGCATAGATGGGTGCATCAAGAGCAAGTTATAGAACGTCTCAAGGTCTGGAACAGCATCTTCGCGGACCTCCGCTGAGTTACTGTCAAAGTAAATGTGGTAAAGCTCTATGACCATCCCTTTCTCTATTCTCATATCCAAGGCAATCGGAGGTGGAATGCTCGCTAAATCAGGGTCCAAATTAATTTCTACAGAATGACATTGATCCTTCTCAATGTGAATTTCGAGCGGCACTCTGAATTCATTGAAGGCAGGTTTACTTGCCACGAGTTCATAGGTTTGGCCTTCAGATGCAACCATAAAAAACGACCCCAATCCGGCGGTTTGAATGGAAACAACTTCTCTGTCTGAAGCCACTAAATGAACATCTACACCACTTAAAGGGTTTCCGTATTTTCCGTGCTTCACATTCCCACACAAGTAAGAAAGAGCACTATAGGCCGCAGACTCAGGGCTCAGCGCCATGGTAACTTCTGTCCGCTGACCTTCAATGAGTCCGAATGTATTGCAATGTTGAATTCCAGAACAACCCCCGTCTTGCACAAACCGGTCATGGGTCGCACTGAGCTCAAAATCCCCTTGGGCCTGAACCACAAAACTAAACCTGCCTTCTCCATTCGTGAATGCAAAGTCCCTATAATGGTCTTTTCCCCTCAACTCGATCTTAGCATTTTCAATGATCTCGTGCGAAGCACAATTTACTACTTGTCCTTCAATTCGAATGCCATAGATGCGCTTGAAATAGAGCACATCATCTTTGTTTTCTGTATTCCGATTGGAAGTAAAAAAGCCGCTGTTACCCCCTTTCTTAATGGTAATTCCGAAGTCATCTCTCGCGCTGTTAATCGGTCTGCCTAAATTCTCAGGCAAAGACCAATCTGATGCTTCAAGGTGCACCTGAAAAACATCCAATCCGCCAAATCCAGCGTGGAAATTGGAGGAGAAATAGAGGGTGCCATCAGAATCAAATGACGGAAAAACCTCATTGCCTCGCGTGTTAATATGGGCTCCAAAAACCTGTGCCTCTCCCCAGTTGCCTGAAGCTGTTCTTTCACAAAAGTAAAGGTCCATCTTCCCTCGTCCCCCGGGCTTATCTGAAGCAAAGACCATTGTCTTTCCGTCTGGAGAAATAGCAGGGTGGGCCGTATTGTATTCATTGCTATAGATGCTTAAGGGACCTGTCTTTTTCCAGTTTCCCTCCGCGTCCATTTTCAGTCTTACAATCTTTACACGGGTGTTATTCTCTTCGTCGTAATACCGTTTGTTATCTTCAATATCTGAGGCAGTCATGTACAACTCTTGTCCGTCAGGACTAAAACAAATAGGGCCTTCATGATAAGGAGTCAAGGGAATTTCAGTTACAGGTTTCGCTTCCCCAAAGACATCTCCTTCGCCAATAGTAGCGCTGTAAACGTCTGTAAATCTGCCATTGGTCCAAGGGTCATATTCGCCAGACTTCTTCACAACTCCTTTGCGGTTTGTAACGAAGTATACTTGATCTCCATGAATGGTTGGAGCAAAATCTAAATCTTCTGTATTGAATGAAGTTGGCTGCACTTTGCAATCCTTTTCTTGAAAGGCACCATTAGACAATGCTCCTGCCCACGCCAAAAGTTGATTGGCATAATGCAGCTTGTCTTCATCTGTTTGAACGGCCATGTATTTCTCTAGCCACTTTACGGCCAGTTCATATTTTTCATTGGCAATCAAGACCTGACTGTACTGCAATTTCACCTCAACATCATCATTCATGAGTGCTGCTCTGGTGAACCAATATTCCGCTTCTGGAAGCTGATTGGTTTTCCAATAACATATAGCCATTTTTGTGATGGCCAAATCGTTGTCAAGGTCCTTTCTAATGGCTTGATTGAACAGTTCAATTGCTTCTTCATAATGATGGTGTTCAAACGCATCATTCGCTTTTTTTAGCTGTGCTTGACCTGAATAGGTAACTCCTACCAAACCAAGTATTAACAGTGCAGATCTCAATTTCATAAAGTTCGGTTTAAAAGAATCTTGGGTGATTATATCCTTCTTTCTTCTTTCTAACATCAAAGCCGAGAAAGAATTCATGCGACCCAGCATGCCCTTGAATTTCCGTGATAGTGAAGTCAAATGCATATCCAACTTTCAACTGTTTTGTAATGGCATAATCAAGCATGATGCTTACTGAATCTCCCCATCTATAAGAAGGGCCAATCCAAAAAGATTTATTCAGCAGAAAAAGCACACCAAAATCTGGCTGAACAGGCGCACCATCAACATATTTGACCATAAAAATTGGATGAATCCATGTGTCTTTATTCAGCTGCCACATTCCACCTCCCGTGAAGTAAATGTGTCTTTTCGCTTGAAAAAGGGCTGAAGCCGATGATTCTTCGCCCGTAAACTTGGTTTCTGTCTCTAGCAATCGTGGGATGGACAATCCGAAATACATCAACTCATTCGAGAAATGAGCTCCAAATCCAAAGTTGTAATACGCTTCAGAAATGTCAGCAAATGGAATGGAAGGGTCAAATTGCGCATCAGGGTCTGCGGTTGTCCAATTCATTCGATGAGTGCCATATTCTGCGCCCAATCCGAGTGATAGATCTCCAAAGTTAAAACGCAATTTATAGGCAAAATCTCCTTGCACAGAAAGGGTGTTTGAGATCCCTAATTGGTCTCGCATTACGTTCAATCCTAACCCGAAATCACCATGTACTACTGGTGCATGAACAAAAAGATTTTCGGTCTGAGGTGCGCCTTCCACCCCCATCCATTGTGAACGAAAGAAGAGGCCCGCACTCAATGCTTTTTTAGTTCCCGCATAGGCAGGATTAATGGACATTTGATTCCACAAAAACTGTGTATGTCCGATTTGCTGCTGCGCCGAACTTTCATGTGAAAGGAACACCAACATTAACATGGCTATCAATGCGCGTAGCATTTTTATGATCCATTTTATTTCCATGGTTTCTTACTTATTGGTGGATTGTGATGTAACCCGTCCCCAAGGTTTCCCCGGTATCCCGGTTGTTGAAGACGTAATAATAGGTTCCGTTTGGAAGCGGTTTGCCTTTCCAGGTTCCTTCCCAATCATTTTGATAATTCTCTTGCTCATAAATAAGCCTCCCCCATCTGTTGTAGATGAAGAGTTTATTTTCAGGGAACCGACCAATTCCATCCATGACCAGCCCGTCATTCACACCATCATTGTTCGGAGTGATAATGTCTGGAATGTGGAGGTAAGGGAAGATCCTGATTTTCACCAATGCGGTATCACACATTGACGGACAGTCCTTTAGACACAACTCATAAATGAATTCATCTTCCCCTGAAAACTCGAAGTCTGGCTCATATTCTACAACATCTCCGCTCACTTGAGCTGAACCATGATCTGGTAGGTCAATGATCTCAATGTCATATTCCACATCTGAAAACTCGTCATTGAATACAATAAATATATCTTGCTGTTCACCTTCCACCATTTCGAAGTAATCTTCTTTCGCAAAGGGGATTGTTGGGGCGAAAATGGTTACCTCATCCGTACTGTAAATCCCGCATCCATCTGTAAACAAAGACCAAACAAGTGTATAAGACTCCCCGCTCTCTGCGCCGGCAACAACTGTTGTATGGCTGTTCGGACTAAGCAACTGTAACGTTTCGTCTGAATGGGTCCAAAAACCCGTTAACAAAGGGTCATTTATAGCATCAACCTCAATTGGATTTCCTTCACAGGCAACAACATTTGCCCCTGCATAAGCCGTTTCATTCGGTATAACATTTATCTCTACATTTTCTTCCAGTGAAGGATTACTCCAACACTCACCATTGAACACGAAGAGTGTATAATCACCCTCATTCGTTTCATTGACTTCTGTGATAATTAATGTTCCATCTGTTGTGGTATCTACATTTCCTTCCGGCAGGTGCCATTCGAAAAATTCAGCATTGGAACCTGAAACAAGCATGAGTTGGTCACCAATACATAAAGGACTGTTACTTGCTAAACCTGGGGTCAGCGGCAGCGCATTCACCGTTACATCAACTTGATACGGTTCAGACTGACACAATCCATCTGTGATGGTTAAAGAATAAACTCCATCATTTGAAACGGCCACACTGGGAATAGCCGGCGGGGACATCGTGTTCCCAGAATATCCATTTGGCCCACTCCAGACATACGCATCTGACGTTATTGCAGTAGTGAAATTCAATTCGTTTCCTACACAAAGAACTTGTTCATTCGCCTCAAAAACAGGAGGAGCAGGAATTGGGTGAACTAGCACATCTACTTCAAATGAAGCATCAGTGGCGCAACTCTCCAATTCTACCCAAACGGTGTATTCTCCAGTGAGATTAGTATTAACATCAGTTATTTCTAAAAACGGAGTTGTGGTAACCACTTCTCCAGTTGGCGTGTTCCAGTGATAAGCAACAGCACCCGGATAATTGGAGCTAGACAATGTGAATGAAAGTCCTTGGCATAGTTCCGCTCCGTTGGCAATAACAGGCAAAGGAGGCGCTTGGCTAACATCCAGCTGTGCTGACTCTGCAGGAGCTGCGCACCCATTCGCATCAGTAACGTTCAAGGTATAGACTCCAGCATTCTCTTCTACCACATTCTGAATCACAGCGATGCTATCATTCGAGAAAAATTCTGGGCCATTCCACACGAAACTGAATGGACCTTCACCGCCAGTAATGATTGGAATTAACTCAGCGTCATCCAAGCCTGAAGCACATGGAAGTGAACTGTTTTCAACTACAACTGCTGGATTTGAATGCACAATCAATGCAAATACCGCACTGGTGTCACTAGAACAATCACCTACTTCAACATGCACTTGATACATTCCAGCATCCAGCAAATCAGGATTCGAAATTACAAGCTCATTGTCATTAAACCCAGAAGGAACACCGGGCCCCTCCCAAACATAATTAACCCATAGCCCCGGGTATTCATTAATTGACAAGGTTAAAGGCGCACCTTCACAAATAGCATTATCACCCATAATGGCAGGCTCATTCAAGGTGGCAGAAACCACCTCCATGATTGCACACTTCTCAGCGAGGTAATCATTGTTCACTCCTCCTTCATCAAGAAAATTTCCCGTTCGCATATATCCCAACTGATTGGAAGGGCCATAAGTCAGTGTATCTAAGTGCGCTGAAAATGCACTTTGATATTCCAAGCTTAAGCAGTTGTCTGCTGTTGTGCAAGGAGGAAAAGATTCTAGGATTTGAATAGAATAAACCACTTCGCACGTGACACCCAGCGGAAGACTATCCCAATGGGTAACCAATGATCCAAATGAGTTTACAGGACCCCATGAGATCAATTCCTCGCATTCAGACAAGAAAGACCCATTCACAAATTGAATGCCCAGAGGCAAGTCATTGATTAAATGAATGTCATATGCATTTCCGGTTGAAGTAGGTAAGTGACTCACTGTTACGGTAACAAAAGTCTGTTCTCCCGGTAAGAGCGTGTCATCAAAAAAGGAAATATCAACATCCAGTTCTGCCTCAATAACTTCAAGCACATGTGAGTCGTTTTCAGAAGTGAGTGCTGAACTAACTGGATTGGTATATTTGATTGTAGCTAGTTGGGCCAAATTATATCCATTCTGATTTACTTCTGTATTTAACACTACAGCGCTGTATACCAGTCTTATAAATTCATCTTCATCATTGTCTGATGACCCATTGTCAACATCACCTAATGGAATAGTGATTTTTCGATCTTGATTTTGAATGCCCACCCCTATATCAGAAATGACCATTCCGTTTATGATTTGAGACAGTGTCCCATTCTCGAAAAACATATCTACTGGACGTTCGAAGCTCACAAATTCTTCAAGTGACAATCCCTCGGGTAGTGTTATTTCCAACGTGCTATTTCGGGTAAATCCTTCAGGGATTCTAAAATTTGTCTCGTAGGTCACCAGTTCTCCAATGTGAACCTCATTGTTGTTTCCACTGTAATTCGGTTGAATTTGAAGTACGTTCGTCTCAACACTTGGTCGCGCAAAGTAGACTTGCGCAGATTCCGTCACAGGATTAAATCGGTCTGGGCTGCCTGGAACAGCTGCCCAAGTTGCCTCGGCTATATTAGTAATGAAATCACGTGCAGATATTTCGTCCTGAACTCTGCATTGGTATTCAATGTAGCCTTTGTGTCTTTGAGAGCCTGCAATTTGATCCTGAATCTCATCAATCACCAACCCTGTGGTAAAGAGGGATCCAGAATAAATCAGAGGACTTCCTTCTCCATTCTCTACACTGAGTAATGTGCAGTTTCCAAGTTCAGGAAAAGGTGGGAAATCATTTACGATAATGTCATAAGCGGGTGCCTCTCCCGTATTGGTAAGGGTAATCATAAAAGTGAGGTAATCCCACGCGTCAATACCAGAAGCATTGGCGTTGATCGGGATATTTATTGGACTTAAAATCGCATTTGGTTGATCAGTTGCCGCAATTCCCTTCGTCATAATAAGCTCAGGAGCTCCAACACTCAACGTAGTCAAATCAACATCAACTGAACTCTCAAGCAGGGTGTTACTCGAATAAAACCTAGCGAAGTTTGTGTGGACCAATCCGTCTGCAAATGGTTCCGATGAAATAGCAATGGAAATATCAACAGAGATGACTAGCGGAATCCCTAAAGAAGGACCACTTATACTTCCCCAATCAATGAATAAGGTATTTTTACTGGCGTCAATGGTGATTGAAACGGGTGTTTCTGACACATTGTTTAGTGGAGAATGAACCACATCTTCGCCAAAAACAAGGCTCAAATCTGTTACATCATGAATTGGGATAGGAAAAAGATCTTCGAAAACAACGTTCCGCGCATCCCCAGATGGAATTTCCATTGTTAACCTGTAGGTGACCATTTCGCCAGGCACATAGCCATACCCATTGGCAGGAGTAGAAATGGTCTCTTTTAAGACAGCTGCTGAAGGAAGACGATATGAACCCGTATATGGACGAGCGCAATCTGTTGCTCCATTGATCAACGAATAAGTAATGATCCCTTCAGATCTCAACTCGTCATTGGCGGTCAAGAACTCACCATTTTGATAGGTTTCCAAAAGATCTGCATAAATGAAAACGTTGCCTACTTCACAAGGGGCAAAGTCACTCCCGTTGGAAGCATGTAAGTCAAAAATAAGCTCTGTTTCTCCACCGCCAATTGACGTCACGCTCGAAGCAGAAATGTTCGCCCCATTCATTGTTGCAAGGTTTGTGTAAAGCAAGCCATCTGGCAGAACCAAGCGAAACTCCATCGCATCAATTCCGTCAATGTATTCTGCAGTTGTGTATTCAAAACCAATGGAAAGTGTTTCTCCGGGTGCAACGTCTTCAGTTGGTAATTGTGGTTTAAACGTAATGTGATATGCTTTCGCATTGCTCGTGGCCGAAATAGGTAAAACTTCATTCGAAGACACCTGAGCCTCATTTATGAATTGAATACTGTCACAACTATTCACATCAAGCACATTGCCTATGGAGGCGAAATAACTCAGCTGAACATCTGTAGATGCCGATGTTCCCAGCGCATTGTCACATTGTACAATCAGATCTCCGCTTGAACCCACTGTTGGCTGTTGGATGACGATGCACCCTGGAGTAACTGCGAGTATTCCAACAAACTGGATTCCTGAAGGAATCAGATTTGAAATGACCAAGTCTGTAACTTGCTCTTGTTCTGCTATATCAACCGTAACATCATATTGTAGCTGCATGCAAGAGCCTGCAACAGCATCTGTTATATTTACTCTATGTGCCATCGAATACAGCGTTGGGGTAACTGCTCCTTGTGAAGCTGTTCCCATAATTGATCCATTCTCACCGGTAGGGGTGTCTCCAAATCTATAAACGGGCTGTATTTCTATTTGAACGGGAATACCTATTGACACGCCTGATCCTGAAAGGTCTGCGCAAAGCTCTACTTCACCATCAACCCCACCGTCAATCATGGAACCAATTGGTAAGTTCACAACAACCAATGTGTAGCCGCCTGTTCCACTCACCAAATTATTGGGGTCTTCAGTAGCCAAATTGGGATCTGACAGCGGAACGCCAACAAAGGTACCTGCTATAACTATAGATGCTACAGGTTGACCCAAAAACTCAACAGAGAGGGTGTTTGCCGGCACCTCTGGCGGCAACCAAACGCGCAAATAAGGCTGGTAACCTGTGGGTCCTGTGTTAGAAGCAATCACATCAAAGCAAAACTCCTCATTGATGAGGTTTTCTGCAGGGACACTCAGGCTTGCCTGAATACTCTGTGCATTTGTTGCCATCCCACAGCATGTGAGGAGGGCGAAGATGCAGACTGATTTTAATAGGTTGACGCTCATTTTTTTTATTTCTGATAAAGCCTGTACAAAATTGTATAAGGTGTGCCACCTTCCTTGTAAGAACTCAACTGACCTCTATGTGGGAGAAATGCATTTTCGGTCGTGGGACCAAATGAGTATTTCTGTTCAGTTTCTTCCTGCAAGGGGTTTTGTATTTTCGTCTCCCAACCAAAATGGGCATGATTTTCTCTATACCTTTTTTGAATTACAAATGCTTGACACCCTTACTATGAAAAACTTCTTGGCCATTTTCCTCTTCTTAGGAATTATCTCTTTCGCCCAACATTCTTCCGCAATCACATTGACACCAGAAGATTTTGGCGCAGTCATAGATGACGGAAAACCGGATGACGTAGCTTTTCAAGCCATGTTCAATTCTATTCCAACCAAAGAACGAAACGTAATTATCACCCTCCGTTCAGGCGAATACCTATTTGATCAAACCGTCTTTTATCCGAAATACAACCGAAGGCGCATGATGATAGAAGGAAATCATGGCACGCTCAAAGCCGTTGGATTGGCGTTTGACATTCTCGCTCCTGCGAGCATCAAAGGAGAAGCGATGCAAACGGCGCTTGACAATATGGATAAGCTGATTGTAAATGACTTATCATTTGAGGGCGGCGACACACAACTAACACTTATAGCCACATTAACGAGACGCTAGATAAAAAGTTTCACACTCAATTCCTTTCGTTTCTGAATGAACACCAATTCTCACAGGACGAAAAAGGGAAACAGATAAAACTGATTAAGGCAATATGCAACAGGGCGTTATCTGACGGTTACAAGGTTAACCCCTTCGTGATCACTAAAGGATTCTACAAACCTTCAGAAGATTCCAAAGAGAAAGACGTCTACCTCGAATTTGAAGAGATACAACGCATTATAGACTTAGAATTGAATGACAAACTATCCAACGCACGGGACTGGTTTGTAATAGGACTCAATAGCGGTTTACGCGTGAGTGACCTACTAAAATTGAACGAACTCAACATTCAGGGGAACAACCTCATCGTGACCACTCAAAAGACAAAGACGCCCATTGCCATACCTATCATGTCGCAAGTGGATGAGGTGATAAAACGAAGAAACGGATTCCCTCGGAAACTATCTGACCAAAAGTTCAACGAATACATTAAAGAGGTGTGCCGTTTGGCTCAAATAGACACCCCTACAAAGGGTTCAAAGAGAACAAGAGTAGAAGACCCTTTAAAAAGACGGAAACACGGTTATACAACGCGGAAAATAGATGGTGTTTATCCAAAGTATGAATTGGTGACTAGCCATACTTGCAGACGTTCATTTGCCTCCAATTATTACGGCAAGATTCCAACTGCCATCATTCGGGCAATCACAGGTCATTCAAGTGAACGTGAATTTTTAAATTATATCCAAGTATCACCTGAAGAACACGCACGAAACTTTATGGAACACGTGAAGAATGGCGTTCTCTAGGTATTCTTATCTAGTGTCAACGCTTCAGGTGCTAAGTTCATCCTATGTTTTTAAAAGGAAATCCCCAATACTATTTCTCATTCAAAAAAGTATAACAGGAAAGGCATCCATAGGACTCGGGAAAATTCCTACTTTAATATCATGAAAAACCTATTAAGCCATCTTGGAAGAGGCTGGAAGCGATTGCACCTAGTTCTTTCATTAGCCACTGGAGGCATTTTATCACTTGCAATCGGAAACGATTTGTTTTTCCACCCAGGACTAAACGCGTTGTCTTTACTCGGAGGAGCTTCAGTGTATTGGATAATAGCCCTTATTGTTTTATGGATTCTAGATGGGTTTAGACCAAAAAAAGATGATCCAAAAAAGATAGAGGTGGCAAACAAACCCCAAAGAGAAGTTCAAATAGAAGAAGTCATTGAAAAAAAAGATGATCCCCCAATGTTGTCTTGGTTTAAACTCAACTTAAAAGCATTCAGCATAATTGTACAATGGGGGATAATATTTATTCCTCTCTTCTTTGCATTCTATTTACCTCTCTTCTGGCTTTTAGTTTGGAATGAAAACGGTTGGTTTTCTACAGCTGTAATTCCTACTCTTATTGCTTTCTTGCTGTCAAGATACTTTGGGAGAAGGCTGATAAAAACAAAGTTCCCTCATCTTGATTTTTCAAGACGAGAATAATTTACTCTTTACAGATTCTTTTTCCTCTGCGCAGAGGGATAACAGGCACTCATCCACACCCCGCGTTAAGAACTTAGTCCCAATGTGAATTGTTTCAGCTTGACACCGCGTCAACTTCTCACAATCTTTGTAGTTCGAGTCCAGTAAAGAAAAAGAAAGACCAGTACGCTAATACTAGTCTTCTCTATTGAATTCGATTAGGCATATTGCCACAACCCCTAAGTGAAATAGGGATAATCATTTACAGATTATGAGTAAAATTACTCAATTTTTAGAAGGTGACAAGGAACACACACCGTTTCTTTCACGGGCACAAGTTGGCGAGATGTTAAACGTCCACCCGCACACCGTAGACAAGTATGCAAAGGATGGTCTCTTTCCTAAATACACGATTGGACGTCACGTTCGTTTCAAGTATTCAGAGGTTATTAATGCCATTTGTGGTGGTAATACTTCAGCCGTATGAACACACCTATCTATTTTTCTCTTCGTTACGCGAAAGGGAACAACGGCAAATACCGACTAATAGAAGACTTATTTTCAGAGGCAAAAGAAGTCATTCCGCAAGTCCTGACTTTACAGAAACCTATTCGAATTGACTACAGACAAAGATACGAATACGTGGTCGAAGGTGATTCGTTTATTTCAGGTTTAACACAGACGAATATACGCACCGTCTACATGGGTGATGTAAGGATTGTTTCGCCTGACTCTAACATGAAGAGAATGGTTTTATTCTGTTTCTCCAAGGACAAACGGGAGTTGACAATTAGGCTCTATCCTAACCATAAACCAAGTATAAAACTGGCAGAAGGTGAGGCGTTAGAAACCCTTGTTTCGTGAATGGGATTAACATCTACGTCCCTCCTGAAATATGGTATTCTAAGGAACTTACAATAATTGAAAAGTTGATCCTTGGACGTATCTTTTATTTCACACTAAAGGGTAATGTACACGCGTGTTTAGAGTCTAACGGGAAACTTGCAGAGGTGTTCCTTATTCATAAAGACACGGTACGTAGAGCCTTACGTAATCTTGAAAAAGGCGACCTGATCTGTAAAGTACAAAGGAACTATCAAAGGCAATTAAAACTGTCTCCAAGGTGTCTTAGCTACTTTTCGTCGCCTCCTAAAGATTGAGACTAATTAAAATTGGGATGGTAAGAAATTACCTCCCTTTTTTTTGTTTTGTCACGGGGTGTTCAAATTCCTCACCTATGCGTCTTATTATCACAGGGGGGCGTGTTGAATTATCATAGTAAGGGGTGACGTATTACCACATTGGGGGTGTGGCGTTTTATCACACCATAAATAGAACCCTTTTAAATAGAACTCTATAAAGAGAAGTAAAGAGATTAAATACAATTCACTATAAACAACTTAATTTTATTCTAATATGTCTAGACCTAAAGGTTCATTGAACAAAGTAACAACCCAAACTAAAGAACACCTTTTGAAATTATTGAGTGGCGAATCTGAACGTGTGGCAAAGAGTTTAGAGATTCTGCA
>JBLIGQ010000025.1:0-35628 GCA_047636995.1 Flavobacteriales bacterium
CGTCCCTCTGTTTGATATTACGCTGGATGCTGAAGCAATCAATACATGGCAGGAAATAATGCCTGGCTATGAAGTGAAAGGATTCACCTTTTTCCTTGATGATGAGCCTGAGGAAGTAATCACACAAGATCTAAAGAATCACTACGGTGATTATGGCTGGAATTCAGGAGATGCCCTGCATTGCAGAACAAGAGCCGTTTGGGATCCAGAAATGCTTTTTATTTCAGTAAAGAAAATCGCTGAAACATCAGAACCAGGGAGGCCTTTGACCGTCCATGCTACAATCATTGACTACAGTGGAAAAGGATTGGTGGAAGATTCGGCAACGCTACACTGGAGGCAAACAGGAAGCGACAAGTGGAATGTAATCCCGCTCAACACAACACCACATGAAGCCCATTTTTACGCGAACATTCCTCCACAATCTGATGACTCCAAATTTGAGTATTTCATCGAGGTGCAATCAAAATCTGGGAAAACCGAAACCCGCCCCAGTTCAGCTCCGAATGGATATTACCACGGGGGTGTGAGTGGTCAAGGGAGTGGAAATTGAGAGGGATTAAAAATAACGAAAGCACAAATCAAACATGACTCCCTGCCCCTGCCTCTCCAACCTCCCCTTCGCCTCCTGCTGCCAACCCATCCTCAATGGAACACCTGCTCCAACAGCTGAGGCCTTAATGCGTTCGCGCTATTCAGCGTATGCGGAAAAAGATGCGGCCTATCTGCACCGCACAACCCACACCTCAACACGTAAAGAACATCCGGTAAAAGAAATCTTAAAATGGGCCAAACGCACCAATTGGCTCAAATTAGAAGTCCTTCGCACCGAAAAAGGAATGGAAAATGATGTTGAGGGCATTGTAGAATTCAAGGCTTACTTCACTGAAAAAGACCATCACATTCATGTTTTACACGAGGTCTCTGCATTCGTTAAGGAAGAGAGTGAATGGTATTATGTGAACGGGGAGCATTGAATGGATTTACGTTTTGGAATGTGTTTGGTGGGCAAGTGAGCCGACCCTGCATTAGTTGACCCTGCAGTCTTGTTTCGTGCAGAATGACGGACAGTGGTATTACGTCAGTGGCGAGTATTGAAAGCGTATGGCCTTACTGATGAGCGCCTGCAAGATGTTATGACCAACATCAAGTACTAGAATAAGTGCATTTTTCAGCCTATATTTAGGGGAGTTTTTTCTGCAATTAAATAACTGGAAAACCAATACCGAATAAAGTCTGCCTAGGCTTGTTGCTACCAATACCCTTATGATGTCTATGACAAAATTTGTTTTAACACTGTTCATTTCATTCTGCTGCAATTTCGTTTTCGCTCAATCATTTGAGCAACAGATCATAGCATCTGCAGATGATGCTGAAGAGAAAGATGATGGCACCAACGTTACAACAACCAGTTCAGATTTGGAGCTGGTATTTGACACCTGGAATGACCAAGGCTTACAAACCATTGGTCTAAGATTCGATGAAATCACGATACCTCCAAATTCCACAATCCTGAGTGCATACATTCAGTTTACTGCTGATGGAGACAATTCTGGAGACCTTACCATTGCGATCACAGGAGAAGATAGCGCCAATTCATTGCCCTTCTCTGATTCTTTCAGTAACATTTCAAGTCGCGCGCTTACTGAAGCGAGCGTTACCTGGAGTTCGATCCCAGCATGGACAGACAATCAAGTGGGGGTTGCACAACAAACGCCTGATCTGACCGAAATAGTAAGTGAGGTCATTACTTCCAATGGATGGCAAAGTAGCAATCCGATTGCATTTATTCTAACTGGAACAGGAAGTGAAACGCAGCGAAGAAAAGCCTATTCATTTGATGATAACGCTACTAAGGCAGCTAAACTCTACATTGAATATGAGTCGAACTCTGAGGTAGACTTGTCCTTGGCTTCATGTATTGCCCCAACTGCAAGTGATTATCCCAATGCTGCTTCAAGTGTCCAAGTAGAGATTACGTCTTTCGGAAACCAAACGGCAACAGATTATACACTTTCGTATTCGATTGATGGAATTTTGATTTCTACTGAGCCTGGGGTAACACCATTGGCTATTGGGGAAACAGTTCTTTTCACATTTACTGAAACGGTTGATCTCACTGCGCTCGGAATGTATGACCTAAGTGTTGAATTGACCATCATTGATGATGAAGACCTGACGAACAATGCAATATCAAAAACAATCACGGTCATCAATGAAGTTGTTCCATTGTTATTTAACCAAGGAAGTTCTTGGCGTTACTGGGACAACAACACAGATCCTGGCGCTATGTGGAATACCGTCGATTTTGATGCTTCATCTTGGCCCGTAGGGACAGGTCATTTTGGTTTTGGCGAAGGCGATGAAGAAACAGCCTTGAATGCTGGCTTGATCAGTTATTATTTTCGAAAGAAAATTGATATCCTTGATCTGGATCAATTGAGTCCGCTCTATTTGAATATGATCCATGATGAGGGTGCCATTGTTTATGTAAATGGAGAAGAAATTTTGCGCACTGAGATGATGCCATTGGGAACGATCAACCACAACACCTCTGCCAGACAAACGATTAATACGCGCCTTCAAAATGATTTTTTCACCTACAAAATAGACCCAAGTTATTTCGTTGCTGGAGAGAATACACTCGCTATTTCTGTTCGCAATCGGAGTACTACAGATGGAGACGTTTCTTTTGATTGCTTCATCAGTACTGAGTTCACCTATGATCAAGATGGTCCGTATGTATATTACAATGACGACAATATCATTGTAGAAGAAGTTACACCTGATGGCTTGGTTAGCAATTCATACACATCTACTGACGGATTAGAATTAACCTGTATCCTGCCACATATGGGCACCAGTTTTTCGTTCGCCCTAAAGCCTGAAATCATAACAGAACCTTCAGTCTACAGCACTATCCCATCTAAATTCCTTGCTATTTCTGACTTTGATGGGCACATTGAAGGATTTACAATGGTCTTGAAGGGTGAAGGAATAATTGACGAAGATTTCAATTGGACTTATGGAGACGGTCATTTGATCATAAGCGGAGACCTCTTTGACAGGGGGTTCCATATTACTGAATGCATGTGGCTCCTCTACAAACTAGAGAGCGAGGCGGAAGCTGCAGGAGGAAAGGTGCATTTGATTATCGGAAATCATGAGATGTTCAACATGGTTGATGATTGGAGGTATGTAGAAGTCAAGTATTTTAATGACGCCCATCTGATGGGAAAAAGAATGGCTGAATTATACAATTTGGATACTGAGCTTGGAAGATGGTTGAGATCGAAAAACATTATAGAAGAAATTGGAGGTTATGCCTTTATGCACGGTGGATTAAGTCCTGAAGTCTCAGCCTTGGATCTCTCTTATGATCAGATGAACGCCTATGGAAGGTTAAGAATGAACGGTATAGATTGCCCTAACAATGACTGCTTTGACGTAAACAGCTCTGATTATGGTGTTTATTGGTACCGAGGAATGGTCAATGAGGAACTAACACAATTAGAAGTAGATGACATTCTAGATGGTTTTGGAATAGGTAGAGTGATACTCGGACATACGAAAGACAATACGATTCGATCACTCTATGAGGGCCGCGTTATTGCAATAGACATGTACCACCTAGATAATTTTGAAGACGGCTTTATGGAGGCGTTGCAGTTCGAGTTAGGTTGCTTTTACCTTTTTCATACAGATGGTGTAGAACAAGATTACACCCTCTTGAATGAATGCGATGATGCCAATGACAATGTATTGGAGATAAATGGAGATGGTCAGCTTCTTATTTATCCGAATCCGACTTCTAGTATCTTGAATGTTAAAATGCCTGAAAGCTTATTAGGAGAATACCGCTATACAATCCTAAACGCAGAAGGAAGGCGCTTAGACCAGGGAATCATCAATAGCGAGCTCTCTACAATTGGAGTCGATAGGTATTCAGCAGGAAAGTACGTTCTAACACTTCAAAATCCCGAAAGAGTAATCACGGGGCATTTTATAATCAAGTAATGGAGCTTGTTATTTGATCAAGTGCGCAGGCTAGCGTCCAATGGAACTTGGCTTGAATTAATGAGCATTTCCATCTAAAAGCCAAGGCACGCTTGAAACCAAGAGAACAATATCTATAAGATAAGAGGCCGCATCTAAATAGAACACCTCAGTCTGCGGCTTTCACAAAACCACTGCCCTGATAAATTCTGAATCTATACCTTAAGAACTGATTATTTAGCTATGCTAGGGTATGATCTGCTTTATGGCTCAATAGACTTTAGAGACATTTAAGCTATTGATGGTTCCAAAGTGCCCTTCACTCAGTCTGTATTTCTTTTTGGTCCGAAAAAGAAAAACAGTAAACACCTTCATCAATTAACGCAAGATCCGTTTTCGTTTGATGGATTCAACAAGGGCTAATTCTAGCCAAATAATTCAATAAAACGCATCGGAGAGGGCAAGTTAAAAAGCGCATCGGAATAATACGACGACTGATTACAAGACTTTTTTAGTCTACATCACGAAAGAAGTGATGCCTTAGGCGCTACTTTTGTATTCATGCATTAGCAGATTGCGATTTAACTTTATCTGCTATTTCTCTTATGCACAGGGCGGTTAAACATTCAAATAATGCTGCGACAATAAAAACTAAAGAAGACAAAATACCGATCACAAAATGCTTTTCAGCCCTTCAAATGTAAAAAGCCTATATTAAAGATTTTCACAAGCAATGAACAAGAACAACTCTACTCCTTCTGGCGGCATTCGTGGATTAAAAGAAAATTGGCGCAACGACATCTTGGCGGCATTCAGCGTCTCTTTAGTAGCACTTCCACTAGGACTAGGAATTGCTGTAGCTTCAGATATGCCGCCAATGGCTGGAGTACTTTCTGCCATTATCGGTGGGGTTGTTACTACTTTCTTTCGAGGAGGTCATGTATCAATTAACGGTCCTACTGCCGGCTTGATTGCAGCGATTCTGGGCGGACTTTTGGCATTGGATGGAAACATCAACTACGTATTGGCCGCAATAGTTGTGGCAGGAGGCATTCAAATCATCTTTGGCCTTCTGAAAATGGGCCGTTTGGCCAAGCTCATGCCCTCGTCTGTATTACACGGAATTTTAGCAGCAATTGGTGTCATTATTTTCGCGAAGCAAGCTCACTATGCACTGGGTACAACTTCAAAGGCTGACAGTACCATTGGAACTTTAACAGATATTTTCTACAAACTGCCTGACGCCAACCCCTTTGTCTTTTTGATTGCACTAGTGGGGATTTTAGTCCTTATTTCTTACACCAAAATTAAAAGCACCTTCATTCGTGCTATACCGGCCCCAATGTGGGTTTTACTCCTGGCCTTGCCGTTGGTTTTTGCTTTTGATTTTTTCACTGAGCATCAAATTGAATTCATGGGGAATTCATACGCGGTTGGACCTGAGTTACTTATTGACATTCCTAAAAACCCCTTGGATAGCATTATGCATCCAGACTTTGGAATGATTGGAACCATGGCTTTTTGGCTCACCGTATTATCTATTACCACAATTGCCACCATAGAGACCTTAGCCAGTGCCCGCGCCATTGATAAGCTCGACCCCTTCAAGCGCAAAACTGATTTGAATAAAGACCTTGTAGGTATAGGTCTGAGCACAATGATTTCTGGAGCGTTAGGCGGACTCCCTATCATAACCGTGATTGTTCGAAGTACAGTAAACATAAATCACCATGCCAAGACCAAGTGGTCAAATCTCTACCATGGAATTTTTCTACTTCTTTTCATCCTCATTTTGGCTCCAGTTTTAAGAAGCATTCCCTTGGCGGCATTGGCGGCCATACTCTTACACACAGGATATAAATTGGCATCACCCAAGGTATTCAGACAGGCCTATGATCAAGGAGTGGAACAATTGCTCTTCCTTTCTGCCACCCTCATTATAACCTTATTCACAAACTTGCTGTATGGCATTGTTGGCGGAATTCTAGTCACATTATTAGTCCACATGCTCTTGGCGAAGGTTGGCTTCTTGCCTTTCTTTCAAATGATTTATAAATCTGGGTCGAAATGGCACAGGTTAGATAATGGCATCTACGATGTTAAATTGGAAGGAATTGCCAATTTCTTGTACGCCTTAAAGCTCGATAAACTACTTGAAGAGATTCCCACAGGGTCTACTGTGCGCATCGATATGTCGCAAACACGCTTAGTAGACCTTTCCATCATGGAAAACATAATCGAATACAAACGCATACAAGAGAACAATGGCGGTGAAGTAAAACTAGTTGGGTTAGATAGCCATGTGTCCTCAACCAGTCATAATAGAGCCTTAAAATTTATTAATGGCCGCGTGAATAAGCGGATCACAAAGCGTCAAATTCGTCTACAAAATATGGCCACTGAAAACGGTTGGTCTTTCGATCGAAATGTAGATTGGAACACTTCCTATTTGAGGAATTTTCACTTCTTCGATTCGCGCCCAATTGAAATGAAAAGCAATTCTCTGCAAGGGAAAGATTTAGAAAACAATGCGCAGTGGGAGATTGCAGACATTGTGTTTGACGAGGGCGCAATGCTTGCACTTGAAGTCTATCAAACGACCGTTCATATTGTCAGACTCCCATCTCCTATCCCGCGATTCATCATTGACAAGGAAGGCCTTTTTGATAAAGTTCTAGAACGCGTGCGGGCTTTCTCCCGATCAAACAAGGACATTGATTTCATGAGACATCCCGGCTTCTCGCGGAAGTTTCATTTGAGTGGAGGGGACGAAGATGCAATTAGGGAATTCTTTACTGACGACCTCATTGACTTTTTAAAAGACAATGAGATCCACCACATTGAAAGCACTGGAGAAGCCTTAATGATCTTTCAATACGTTCATATTGCTCGAACTGAAGAGGTACAAAACATCCTTTCCTTTTCGTCCAGTTTATTGAAACATATGAATTTGAAAAGTAGCTAATCAATGGTCTAGGCCTTTCAGAAAACATCCAAATGAATTGTTAAATAGGTATGAAAGGAAGGTGTTTACAGGTTCCGGCCCAGAAGCCTTTCGTTGACTCAATCCGCTGTTACATTTAAGCATAACGGCAACAAATAACACCAGCCTACCTATCCGTATTTTAGTGGTCTAAAACAGTCATTTGGAACGCACATTGAGTAAATAGCATCTCACAACTTCGAGACAGATCCATTACCCCACCGCTTAAATCAGAAAATCTAGAGTGCTGTTTCACAGAGCACAGACCCAGGGAACACAAACTCTCAAGTGCTCCAGTAGATAAACGCAATGGATAATTTCACTGGTAAGACTCATCAGATCTTCAATCAAATAGGGAATTGAACCGCTGCAGAAATCGTTGATAACGGCTTTCAACATTACTTCTTTGCATTCTTTTAATTTCAATAATAGGGAATGGATGGCACTGAATTGCTTGAAAACTGACATGAATCCAAGCCATTAACTGACAGCTGGGTAACTTTTGTCCTACACTGATCGTAGACCCCATCTAGATTCCATTGGCCAAATAAATTAACATGAAAACCAAAAACCTACTAATCGCTATAACTCTATTTTTAATACCCGCAGTTATAGTTGCCCAGACTCCGCCACCTCTAGGATCTGTTGATTCCTACGTTCTCTTTTCGTCAGTAGGAGCAGTTACAAATTTGGGGGTTTCTCAAATCACGGGAGATATGGGTACAAACTCAGGTGCAGTTTCAGGTTTTGGAAATGTAAATGGCCAAATGCATATTGCTAATGCTACCACCACTCAATGTGCAATCGATTTAGGTATTGCATACACGAATTTAAGCGGTCAAATACCAGGTGCTACACTCGGACTTGTGCTTGGAGCAGGACAAACACTGCTTCCAAATGTTTATTTGGTACCAGGTGCTGCATCACTTTTAGGCACACTCACTTTAGATGGCTGTGGAGACCCAGATGCTTGTTTTGTATTTCAAGTAAACGGGGCATTCACAACTGGCGCTATCTCTAGCATTGTATTAACAAACGGCGCTAAAGCCTGCAATGTGTTTTGGAGGGTCAATGGCCAGATGAGCATGGCAACAAAAACATCCTTCAAAGGCACTATAATTGTTGCCGGAGCAGTTCCACTTGGTGTTGGTGTTCACCTTGAAGGCAGGGCGCTTTGCGTTTCAGGAGCAATTTCTGTAAGCAGTTTAACTGCAGACATCCCCCTTGGTTGTGCTGATTCTGTTTTTACTGGGCCTTCAGCTCCCGCATTGGGTAGTCTAGAGTGTTTCGCATTGCTAACGGCAGATGGTGTAGCTATTAACACAGGGTCTACAACAATTGCTGGTGATATTGGAATAAACAATGGAACAATTTCAGGCTTTGATCCACTTGGTACATCAGGGATTATACATTCAACACCTGATGCAATAACAGCACAAGCAAGTTTAGATTTGAGTACGCTTCATACCTACCTCAGTAGCTTGCCTACAGATATTACTCTGTTATATCCTGTCCTCTTTGGACATAGTCAAGTACTTACTCCAAATGTTTACACCATGTATGGTGCAACAGTGCTTACCGACACTCTTTTTTTAGATGCACGGGGGGTTACAGATGCTGTATTTGTAATCCGTATAATGGGAGCGTTAACTACAGGGGCTGCTCCGCAGGTTGTTCTTGTTGGAGGAGCACAATCAAACAATGTATTTTGGCAGGTAGAAGGTGCTGTTACCATCAGTAGTAGCAGCAATTTCAAAGGAATAATCGTTGCCAATAATGCTGCAATTGTTATACATCATTCAGTTCTCTTTAATGGGAGGGCATTTTCCACAAACGGAAACATCACTACACACAATGTAAATATTATAGGTACTAACACAGTAAGAGCTGGTTCATCAGCACCATCCTTGTGCGTTAATACTGCATTGACCACTATTACACACGGTACCACAGGGGCTGCGGGCATTGGTTCTGCAACAGACCTACCTGAAGGAGTAACAGCAGCATGGTCTGCCAATACCATTTCCATAAATGGAACACCAACGACATCAGGAATATTTAATTACACTATTCAACTAACAGGAGGTTGCGGAAGTGCAAATGCAACTGGAACTATCACTGTAAATACTGACGGAATTGAAAACACCGCAAGTACCCCATCTTCAACACCTGTATCATGCATAAATAATCCGCTAGCAAACATCACTCATACCACAACAGGCGCAACCGGAATAGGCTCTGCAACGGACCTACCTGAAGGATTAACAGCATCTTGGTCTGCCAACACTATTACCATTAGCGGCACACCAATAGACTCAGGAACATTTAACTACAGTGTCCCATTAACGGGAGGTTGTGGTGCTGTGAATGCAACTGGAACAATTACAGTAATTTTAACTTCAGCCACAACCTCAGTAACCGAAGCATCATCTACTCCAACATTGTGCATCAATACAGACCTAATAAATATTACTCACACCACAACAGGTGCAACAGGTATAGGTTTTATATCAGGTTTACCTAATGGATTTACAGCAACTTGGTCAGCCAACACAATTACCATCAGCGGTACAGCCTTATCCTCAGGAACATTTGACTATAGCATTCGATTAATGGGCGGTTGTGGTTGCGACCACATCTACGCAACAGGAACAATCACCGTAATTCTGCACACCGTCCTTAGTGCCGGTTTAACCACAATTTCCAGTACAATCTGTCACGGAATGCCAATTACCTTGAGCGGTAATGTTACCGCAATAGGTGCTTGGACATTGGAGTTAAGTAATGGCCAAACTACAACAGGTGTTGGAAATGAAGATTGGAACATTGTCATTACGCCAACAGGTACAGAAACATATGGTATTTCAAGTATTATTGACACAAACGCATGTATAGCAGAACCTTCAGGATCAACAACGATAACTTTAATTGCTCCAACAACAAGCATCTCATACGACAATGAAACAGCAACATGTAATGTTAATCAAAACGGATGGGTGCATTACTATCATGCATCAGGACGATTAATCGCATCGATTAATTCTGCTGGGCAAAACCTTGGGGATGTTTCCGTTACCTCTTATCTAGATGCTACAAATCAATTCATACCCGCTTGCCCCTCTTCAGCTATATTGCATGAGACCGCAGTAATGGAACGCCACTGGGTTATAACTCCTAGTATTCAGCCAACTTTGCCCGTTCAAGTGAGACTCCCGTTTGAAGCTTCTGATTATAATAATCTAGAAAGCGCAGCCAATTCAAATTCAACTGGATGGGATGATGTCTTCTCAATAAATGACATCAAGTTAACCAAGTATAGTGGACCTCTTAATGTGAATAGCAATGCAACTGATAACTGTGTTTCAAATGGCGGCTCTGGTGGAGCAACTGTACACGCCCAATCTGCAAATGGCGCAACAAGCTCTTATTCAATCATTACCAATTCGAAATACGTAGATTTTACAATTTCCGGATTCTCTGAGCTTTGGATAAATGGTGGCTCACCCATCTCTCTTTTACCTATTGAATTGCTAAGTTTTACCGCCGAGCCAGCAGATAACCATGTTCAGCTTAATTGGGTCACTGCCTCTGAAACCAATAATTCTTATTTCACAATTGAAAGAACCAGTGACCATCTAAACTTTGAAACAATCGCAATCATTGATGGCGCCGGGAATAGCACACAAGTTCTAAATTATTTAGCCCTTGATAATACTCCTCTAAACGGACTTTCATACTATCGATTAAAGCAAACAGATTACAATGGAGACTCTGACTATTCTAATCTAGTGCCTGTAGAGTTTAACGGAATCAATGATTTTATTTTTAATGTCTATCCCAATCCTAACAATGGAGAGCGCTTCAATATTCAGACATCTCAAAACGAGGTAGTAGAAGTACTCGTAATTGTGTACGATATGCTGGGCAAAGAAATTTACTCAAAAGTAATAACCACCAATAAAAATCACAGTGATGTCTATGCCATTGAGCCTTCTGAAAAACTTAATCCCGGGGCTTATTTGATCACAGCATCTTACTATGATCAGACCTACAGTAAAAAATTAATCGTTCACTAGAGTGTAATTACCCCCTCTCAATGGCCTAATTTGCCCATCTAAAATTGATGGCTTTCTCACCTACTATTTTTGTCGAAAGATGGAATATTTAGTCAAGGAATGACAAATAACACCATCCTGGTTCAAAATTTACGGGATCAATAATGGGAAGGGCCTGGCGACCTGAGTTCTGCCATTAGCGTTGTTATCATGAATAAACTCATGGAAACACCTTGTTTAATAAACTGAAGAAATAGCGCCTGGAAAGAGCTGCTAAAACCTATAGAAATTGGTTGGCAAGAAACCTGACTGTTTTCTTCAAGGTCAGACTGACGTTAGCCCCACTGTTGAAAACTCATTTTCCCTTCCCCAATCTGCTTTCGTAAATTGCCTCTTGCATCAAAGAGACCCAATGAAAGTTTGCATTGCCGAGAAACCAAGTGTAGCCAAAGAAATTGCTAACATCATTGGAGCCAACTCCCGTAAAGATGGCTACTTTGAAGGCAACGGATATCAGGTGACGTGGACCTTCGGACACTTCTGTACGCTTTGCACTCCTGAAGATTACAAGCCGCACTGGAAACGGTGGGACCTGAATTCGCTCCCCATGCTGCCTGATCGTTTTGAAACGAAAGTGATGGACGATGGTGGAGTAAAAAAGCAATTCAAAATCATTGAAGGATTGTTCAAAAATGCAGAAGTGGTAATCAACTGTGGGGATGCCGGACAAGAAGGTGAGCTGATCCAAAGGTGGGTGATCAATAAGGCGAATTACAAAGGTCCTGTGCAACGCTTGTGGATTTCGTCCTTGACCAGTGAAGCCATTAAAACGGGTTTCAAAGACCTCAGACCAGCTGAAGAATTTGACAACCTCTATTATGCAGGGAGTTCACGCGCCATTGGCGATTGGCTCCTAGGAATGAATGCCACAAGACTCTACACCTTGAAATACGGCGGATTCAAACAAGTACTGTCTGTTGGGCGGGTGCAGACTCCTACCCTAGCCATGCTCGTAAACCGACATTACGAAATCGAAAACTTCGAACCCCAGCCTTATTGGGAACTTCAAACGAAGTACAGAGACACCATGTTCGCCAATACTGAAGGGAAGTTTTTCAAAAAAGAAGAGGGCGAAAAACTCTTAAACGAAGTCCAAGGCAAAGAACTTACCATCACCAAAGTTGAGCAGAAAGAAGGCAAAGAATATGCGCCAAAGCTGTTTGACCTTACCGCCATTCAGGTCTATTGCAACAACAAATTTGGTTTTACCGCTGAAGATACCCTTAAGCACGTTCAAAAGCTGTACGAAAAGAAAGTTGTAACGTACCCCAGGGTTGATACCACTTTCTTACCGAATGATCTGTATCCGAAAATCCCAGGTATTTTGAAGGGGTTAACGAACTATGCGAACTATACCGAACCACTCATCGGTAAAAAGATTCGGAAGTCTACCAAGGTCTTTAATGACAATAAAGTAACAGACCACCACGCCATTATTCCAACCGGAGAGCAAATGTCGCTTCCGCCAGATGAGCAAAAGGTATACGATATCATTGTACGCAGATTCATTGCTGTTTTTTATCCTGATTGTAAGGTGTCAAAAACCCAAGTTGATGCGCAAGTCGAATCTGTGAAATTTGTGGCGAAAGGAAAAGAAATCCTGTCACCCGGATGGCGGGTGCTGTTCATGGCTGAGCCGAAAGACTCAGAAGACAGCGAGGAGAAAAAAGACGACGATGACAACGTGCTGCCGAGTTTCGAAAAAGGAGAAAGCGGTCAGCATGTTCCTCAATTCATTGAAAAAACGACCAAAGCGCCCAACTATTACACGGAAGCCTCACTCCTGCGCGCCATGGAAACAGCGGGGAAACAGGTGGAAGACGAGGAGCTTCGTGACCTGATGAAAGGCAATGGAATTGGAAGACCTTCAACCAGAGCAAACATCATTGAAACACTCTTCAAACGCAAATACACCCAACGTAGAAAAAAGCAAGTAATCCCAACAGAAATGGGCATTCAGCTCATAAACACCATTCAGAATCAACTGCTGAAATCTGCAGAACTCACGGGGATGTGGGAAAAGCAACTCAAGGAAATAGAACACGGTGAATACAGTGCACGCCAGTTCATTTCGAACATGAAAAAAATGGTTGATGACCTTGTAGTTGAGGTGCGCATGGAACGGAATATGCCGCGCATGGTAACGGGAAACACTTCTGCCCCAGCGAAGAAAAAAATAACCAAAGTTGCCTCATCAACTTCAACCTCGTCTTGTCCGAAATGTAGCGAAGGAACAGTCCTCAAGGGAAAATCAAGCTTTGGATGCAATCGATGGAAAGCGGGATGTGATTTCAGAGTCCCATTCGTTTACCTCGAAAAGAAATTGACAGACAAGCAGGTTGAACGTTTGATCGCGAAAAAAGTAACCACCAAAATTAAAGGCTTCATACTCAATGGCGAAAAAACCGATGGCATCTTGAATCTTGACGCACATGGAGCCATCACATTTGAAAGCGAAACTGAACCGAAAGCAAGCAAACCCATGGCCAGCAAGGCTGAAATGCCTATCTGTCCGAAATGTGGAAAAGGCTCCCTCATTAAGGGGAAAACAGCCTACGGGTGCAGCGATTGGAAATCGGGCTGCGACTTCCGTTTTCCTTTTGAGACCATCAAGGAAAAGGCCAATGGCAAAAAACTAACACGTGAACTGGTGATGGAAATTATTTCGAATTGAGGAAATAAGCCCTCACGCCCTTGTTTCGTTCTTGAAAAGTTTGAAAGATCAAACCGTAATTATTGCTATTTTGAGATGAAAATAGCCTTTCCTTTTAGCATCTTCGCCCTATGCAACACCGCCATTTTATCCTGCACAAACCCTACGGCTACCTTTCGCAATTCATAACGAATCAAACCAAAGGAACCAGCAAAAAACGAATGTTGGGAGAGTTACATGACTTCCCAGAGGGCACCATGTGCATTGGAAGATTAGACGAAACTTCTGAAGGATTGTTATTGCTGACCACAGATGGAATGGTGAGTGAGAAAATCCGCGACCAATCAATTGAAAAGCAATACTTTGCCCAAGTAGACGGACTGATTACTCCTGCGGCAGTTGGAAGATTGAAAACCGGTGTTGAGATTGGCCTATTTGACAAGAAATATGTTACCAAACCTTGTGAAGCGCAGTTGCTTGATCCAGCGCCCGAATTCCCAATCAGAAGCAGGCCCGTTCGTGATGACCGTCATGGCCCTACTTCATGGATTTCCATAACACTTACCGAAGGAAAATTCAGACAAGTACGAAAAATGACAGCGGCAACAGGGTTTCCAACTTTGCGCCTGGTGCGCGTACGAGTTGGCTCCATCCACTTGAATGAAATGTCTGAAGGTGATGTAGTTGAAGTCGAGAACTTTAACTAGCTTTAATGTGTCTCTATGTGGGAATCTGTCACATGGGCATACATCGGTCTGGCCCTAGACATTCACAAAACTCAAAACTCATTCGTATCTTCGTCACTTCAACGAGCACCCCCAATGACCACCCACCAAGTACTCAAAGAACTAGAAGGCTACGGAGACGAAACGACCAAAAACACCCTCATGCGTCATGGCGCCAAGGAACCGTTTTTTGGTGTCAAAGTAGCCGACCTTAAAAAGGTGCTCAAGAAAACGAAGAAGAACCATCAACTTTCGCTTCAGCTTTATAAAACGGGAAATTCAGATGCGATGTATTTGGCCGGATTAATGGCCGATGAAAAGCAAATTACAGAAGCACAACTGGATGAGTGGGCTGATCAAGCATACTGGTATTACCTCAGTGAATTCGCCGTTCCATGGGTAGCCGCAGAAACTGCTTTTGGATTTGAACTCGGTTTGAAATGGATCACCTCTGATAAAGAACAGATTGCCGCTGCAGGATGGAGCGCCCTCTCAAATTTCGCCTCCATCAATGATGATGAAAAGCTAGATATCGCCAAGTACAGTGAACTCCTAGATCAAGTTGAAAAGGCCATTCATACAGCTAAAAATCGTGAGCGCTACGTGATGAACGGATTTGTGATTGCGGTGGGATCTTACATCAAGAAATTAACTGTGAAAGCCCAAACGGTTTCGAAATCGATTGGAAAGGTAAGTGTAGAGATGGACGGAACAGCCTGCAAAGTCCCACTGGCTTATGACTACATCCAAAAAATCATAGACAAAGACCGCATTGGCAAGAAACGTAAAATGGCAAGATGCTAATTGTTTTATGAACGTTACACTGCTCTCTTCGCCCCTTCAAGGATTTACAGATTTTCGCTTTCGAAATGCATTTCACCATTACTTCGGTGGCATTGATACCTTCTACGCCCCCTATATTCGTTTGAATGGGAAAATGGTTATCAAACCTGCTTATGAAAGGGATTTACTGCCGAAGCACAACACTACGCTTACGGTCATTCCTCAGGTCATGACCAATGACCCTGATGAGTTTCTCTTCGTGGCGAAATATGTCCAATCACTGGGATACAAAGAACTCAACTGGAATTTGGGATGTCCCTACCCCATGGTTGTAAACAGATGCATGGGCTCAGGACTCATCAATGATCCCGCTCGAATTGATGCTGTTCTTGACAAAGTACATTCGGAAACAGACCTCATCGTTTCCATGAAAATGCGGATGGGATATGAAACCAACACAGAAATTTTAGGCGTTTTTCCTGTACTCGAAAAATATCCGATTAAAAATGTGGCTATTCATGCACGAATCGGCAAACAATTGTACAAAGGCGGGGTCGACTTAGATGCCTTTCAGCGCTGCATTGACAGCACTTCATTGAAGTTATATTACAATGGCGACATCACCTCTGTGCCTGCATTTCACGCCTTGCAAGACAGATTCCCAAGCATTGACCATTGGATGATTGGTCGTGGCCTCATCGCTGATCCCTTCCTTCCTCAAATGATTAAGGCGAATACAACGGTCTATCCAGAGAATCGAATGGAGGTGTTCAGGAAATTCCATGACACCATATTCGCTGATTTTGAAGCTGCCCTCTCAGGTCCAAAGCACATCACAATGAAGATGCACTCCTTCTGGGAATACTTCGCATTAACTTTTTCGGACCCAAAAAAGACGTTGAAAAAAGTGACCAAGGCGAAAAGCATTGAAGCGTATGAAGACGCGGTTTCTGAGGTGTTGGAAATGGAAAGAGACCACGCTAGTAATGTATGACACTCTGACAAAGATGACCGCTTGCGTTCATCCAAGATGAGCAAATAGGCCTGGCGTTTAGAAATAGACTTTAGAGCAGGAATAGAAACTTCGGTTGCAGACTGACATCCACCCTAAAAGCTAAGCACCACTCTGCATATCATCTACAAAGTTCTTCCATGCGACTACAAAGTTGTTGTCGGGGGTGTTGATTTGGTTCTGAACTTTGCACAGGGAAGGGGCTAGATTTAATCCTTAAGCAGAGGTAGATCACTATCAACCCAAAACATAAAAACCTATCCACCCAAAAACATTGAAACTAGCCACCCAAAACAATGAATCTATCCACTCAAAACATAAATCCTATCCACCAAAAAAGATAGAGTAAAACAAGATCAACATCCAACGGAGACGAATAATTGTTCTCCTCTAAAAATTCTACTATCAGCCGAAGCTTTGCGATGGCTGACCAATAGGAGTTTAACATACTATCCAATGCTGGTATTTTTCGACTTCTACCCCATCATCAGCAAATCAGACTCATTCTTTGATTTGTATTCCGATGCCTTTTTTTGGGCATTTTGGCAATCTTGGAATATTGCACTCGTTGGAGTAGCTGTTCTTTTTAGTAGAACCTTATCCCGAACTTTCTCTACCAGTACCCTCTCTTGGGCGTTTTTCATTGGGTTTTTTGGGCTCTACGGCCTAGGAATGATTGAGTACTTAATTCGCGAAGCCTTTGAAATACTTCGAGGGACAGGCAAATTGTCTGACCAGCTTCTTTTCGTGACAGAAAATGTGATGGTCATGGGAGTCATAATACTGATGCTTCTTTTGGCTCATGTTATTTTCAATGGCAAAAAATCAGCACATTCCATCCCCGCGTTCAGTCAGCGTTTTCAATCTCTTACGAAATGGCGCCAACGGATTTTGCTAGCCCTACTCTTCATTACCTTCTTTAATTATCCCTTCCTGCACTTCCCGGCACTGCTTATTGCGCTCATTGGACTGGGGTATTACTGGATGAAAAATGTGGTAATTGTTCCGATTCAACATGTTCGAAAATGGCGAGATTTGCTCCCGTTCTTATTTGTAACACTTCTCTTGGCCTTGCTGTCTCCGTTCATTTTGAATACGGTTTTGAATGCCGTCCCACTTCTAAAAAACTACTTTTAATTGGCACTGAAACAAGACAAAAATGCAATTCAGTTTGGTTCTTTTAGACATGCATAATACCTTCCACTATGATTTTACGACTTGTTATTTTCTTAGTCCTCAACTTCGCTGCCCTTGGAATAGGAGGTTTTTTCACCGGACCAGGAGTCAGTTCTGAATGGTATCAAACGCTTAATCAAGCACCATGGACTCCTCCGGGATGGGTATTTGGGGCTGCTTGGACCACAATCATGATTTGCTTTTCCTTTTACATGGCTTACCTCTGGGGCGATGCGAAAAACATCAAATTACTTGGCGGACTTTTTGCTTTGCAGTGGATTCTAAACGCCTCTTGGAATCCGGTGTTCTTCTATTTTAGAGAAGTGGGCTTTGGCCTAGCCATCATCTCAGCCCTCACACTTTTGGTTGGATTCTTTCTTTTCTTTTACTGGTCAGACTTAAGGCTAAAATCGCTCTTAGTTGCTCCTTACCTCATCTGGCTTATGATAGCAACTTCCTTGAACGCCTATATCCTGATTAACAACTAATCTATTCGACCACCACTTTTTGATAGCGCACTTCATTCGCGCTTTGGAACGCACAGATGAACATGCCTTTTTCATTAATGGTGAATTCAAAAAGGGAACCGCGTGTGCTTAAGTCATGTGCGTAGAGAAGTCTTCCATCCAAGGTATAAACATTCAGTAAATCAGCTGAGCTGTTCACCGTGAATCTCCCGGTACTCGGGTTGGGGTAAATTTTGTCTGAAATGATTCCTTGTTCCTGAACAGAAATAGGAATTCCTGTGCACTCTTGAGGGAGGTTTGCATCTAGCCATTCTAAACGAATTTCAATCCAATCTTTCAAAAATTCCATTTCCGCTAGGTACGTTTCTGGAATGGGATCCAATTCAGGTGATGCCGTGGCCATGCCTAGAAACGGCCATTTCTGATAATGACGTGCTTGCACATCTACCAGTAAAGTGGCAACACTATCAATGTAGTTCCCAAGATAATCCATGTTCAGAAAATCATCTCTGTATTCATCGTAACGGCATCTCATGTGGTTCCCGAAAGTGCTGTCTTGTAGCAAGCGCACATACCATTCAGGTGAATAATTATCTGTGGGACAACTGTTGATCAAGTGCGCCCAACCCTCTCCTTCTGTACTTTCAAAGATTTCACAAGAAGTTAAGTTTTTCCATCCCCAATCAAAATCCCATGGAGGTCCTGCTTTAAACTTTCCACCGTTGCTGTACTTGTCTTTGAAGAAGAACCGACTCTTTTTAAAACCATCATTGTTTCTGCTCACTTCGTTCAATAAAAAGTAATCAATGAATGATTCCACATCAAGGAACTGACGATAACCTGTTTCCATGTCGTCAAAATCTTCACTGTAAATAGCTGTTTCCATAGAATCAACAAAGGCCGCGATGTAGTCTTTCTGTTCTTGCGCAATCACATCAGCTTTCGGATATTCATAACGCAGATGCACGTCATATTCTGGGTTATTTGGCGGATTGTAACTCAGTTCCCAGCTATTTTGATCATTCCAGTAGTTCATTTGAAGGATGTATCCTCCCGTAACGTCGTCTCCGGAGAGTTCATCAGCATTAAGGGTGGCAATGTTTAACCTTCCTGCATCACGTTTTATTTTTTCGCCAAAAACATAAACGCCTTGGTAATTTCCATTTAATTGAACCTCACACAAAGTAGCCCTTGGAGCATAATTCCCCATCTTTTCAAACAGATGCTGAGCCAGTGTATTTCGAATGAACGAACGGTCATTGAAGTTACTGAGCAGAACCCAATCATTCTCAGCTGGCATTTCCACCAGACCTACATTATTATTCGTACCATCAAGATTCCGCGTTTCAAAACCGTAGGGTTTCTGGGGATAACCTGATGATGTTGCTCCTCTAATCTCAATTCCAATTTTACCATCGTACTCGGTAGGCAAATCAGTCATGAAATTTTCAATGGACGGCCCGTTGTACAATATCCGAAGGTCAGCGGTAATTTTTTCATCGTCTTCAATTACTTGGCCATCTGTTTCGATCAAGAAAACAGGCAGCACAGAAGATTCAAGTTCAACCGTCCCAGGGTCCAAGGCACATAAGTTCACGGCACCCGTTTGTCCGGACCATCCCCAAACTTGCAAATAGAGCACTATTCCCGGCTCCAAATTAAATGCAGGAATAAGTGAAAGGTAGCCTGGCCCTGAATCATCATCACAGAGAATTTGTTGAAGTCCCGTGCATGATTCGCCAGTCCATACCGCCAATCCTGTGTCATTCAATTCTCCAATACTTTCAGTTGAAAACAATAAACTTCCTGATTCAGGCACTGTAAATGTGAACCATAAATCTCCACCTTGATAGTTGGCACATGTGGGTGTGAGTGAAGAACCAGGAGCTGTAGAATTATCAATTTCCACACATCCAAATTCGCCCTCAATAGCAGAACAAGCATTGGTTCCCGGATCAGATTCAATGCTGCAGTCGGTAACAAAAGTTTCTGAAATCCCTACCACTGGTTCTGGGCCGTCACCAAAGACTAGGTTGCCAACTCCCCCTACTAAAAACCACGTGTTTTCATTTTCATATTCTCCGGAGAAGTACTCAAAATAGATTTCGTCCTCATCACATACTTCGAATGAAAAACTGCTTCCTTGATCAACGGCAGAGAAGCTTTCTATCACTTCGCCATTCACATAAATATCGAGGGAGCCTCCATTCCAGCCGTCGCCATAAGAATCATTCCCCACAAGGGTATAATCGCAACATTGTCCGAATGAAAAAGAATACGCCAGAAGGGCGAAAAAAAGTAGGATTGATTTCAACACAGGTCTATTAGAGGTTTCACTTCTAAGATATGCTATTGTGGCGAATCTAGGTAAAAACCGGAATCCATTTATTTTTTCAATTGTTGGAGAGATAAAAAACACAAATCAAATCAGAAGCTGTTCCTGAAGTCGCATTTGAGGGATGTTCTTCTTCCTTTTATTCAAGCAACTATTTCGTCCAAAATACGGCACAATTAGTTCCAGAGATAAAGGACATCCCATACCCTTTTACCCTTCAAATTTTGTACATTAGTGGCTCACCTCAACACACATTAAACGTGAAGAAAGTGGTCATCATCGGAGCGGGTTTCGGAGGCATCTCCATGGCCAAATCGCTCAAAAACAAAGGGGTTCAAGTGGTCTTAATTGACGAACACAATTACCACAATTTTCAACCCTTAATGTACCAAGTCGCCACCGGCGGATTGGAGCCAAGCAGCATTGCTTATCCGGTCAGAAGAATCTTCCGAAAACACAGAAACTTTTCCTTTAGATTGGCGAAAGTACAGGGCGTGAACACAGCGAATAACACCCTAGAAACATCCATTGGAGAAATTGCATTTGATTACTTGGTTATTGCCACGGGAAGTCAAAACAACTTCTTCAATTTCGAACCCATCAAAGACAAATTGCTGACGTTAAAATCGATTCCAGATTCTTTGAAGCTGCGCGATGTGGTATTCCGCAATTTGGAGAAAGCGTTGGCAGAGAACCGACGGTCACCGTTAGAGGAAATCATGAACATCGCTATTGTTGGTGGCGGACCAGCGGGAATAGAACTCGCAGGGGCATTGGCAGAAATGCGCAGATTTGTGCTTCCAAGAGATTTCCCAGATCTGGATTTGACGAAGATGAACATTCACTTGTACGAAGCTTCGCCCAAGTTATTGGGTGCGATGTCTAAGGAGGCTTCTGAAAAAAGCTTGCAATACCTCCGAGAGCTAGACATCGATGTGAATCTCAATGCGCTGGTGACCAAATACGATGGAACAACACTAGAATTAGAAGATGGCACTTCCTTCTTAACAGACACCGTAATCTGGACAGCTGGTGTAAAAGGTGCTTACATAAATGGGTTGCCAGAAGGCGCCATTGTTGGTGGTGGACGAATTGCAGTAGATGAATACAATCGTGTTTCAGGATGCGAGGCTATTTTCGCCATAGGTGATGTGGCAACACATATAACAGAAGCTGACCCTAAAGGCCTTCCAATGCTAGCGCCCGTTGCGCAACAACAAGGAATCACGCTAGCCAAAAACATCCTGAATTTGGCAAAAGACAGTCCATTAGAAGCATTTACATACAATGACAAAGGCAGCATGGCCGCTGTAGGCAGACGAAAAGCCGTTGTAGATTTACCGCGATTCAAATTCCAAGGCACTTTCGCCTGGATCGTCTGGATGTTTATTCACATTCTTTCATTGGTTGGTTTTCGGAACAAATTTGTAGCCTTCTATGACTGGACTTCGAACTACTTCACTTATGACAGACCATTGGGATTGATCATTGGGGATGAGAAGAAAAAGTAGGGACGGTAATTGTTCTATTATGAATGAAATTCAAATCTCCTTACAACCTTTCAATCAGGATGACTTCCCGCGCTTAAAATCATGGATTAACACTGAAGCTGAGCTCTTCCAATTTGCGGGACCACTCTTTTCTTACCCCTTGACCAACAACCAGTTAAAAGCCTATCTAACCATGAAAGAAAGGCAACCCTTGAAAGTGATTTTAGATGATACACAGGAAATAATAGGACATTGTGAGTTCAATTTTGAAGAAGAGAAACCGGTCCTTTCCCGGATTCTCATCGGAGATGAATCAAAACGAGGAAACGGAATTGGAGAAGCCATCGTCATAGAAATGGCAACCCATTTTTTTGCTGACGTGAACATCCATGAAGTTTACCTCTACGTTTTCGAATGGAACAAGGCTGCAATTGCTTGCTATCAGAAAGTTGGATTCGAAGTGCGTCCTGAATTGACAACCTATCTGAGTGTTGGGGACGAAAGGTGGACAAGATTAAAAATGGACCTGAATAGGACAAGATTCGAACATCTCAAATAGTATTCTTGAACGATTCATCTATCTCTTTGAAAATGCAAAACAGCCAACACAATTTTGCAATTCGCCCTCTTTTTTAACACCTCAATTTTCAATCTTAAAGGCTTCCAAACACTAAAGCACACATCAATGCGTTACACTTGAACCAAAAAAGCAACCGCATGTGAAACAACTACTTAACCAATTCAAATCACATGAAAACTGTAGTTCTCATCTTAACACTGCTATGTAGTTCGTTGTATTCTTTCTCACAATTAGAGGACATTGAGCCAATAGAACCGACTAAAAAACTCGGTTTTGGCTTCACACTCGGCATAAACAATTCGCTTCCAAAAGTCAATGGCACCCTCCCTGAAGACATTGAATTCTCTGGAAGCATTGGATACCGCATAGGTTTGCTTGCTGAATACCGCTTTCATTCAAACTTCAGTCTAAGACCTTCTGCGGCGCTGTCATTCAATGAAATAGGGATAACGAATTACGAGCCACCGCTACAAATTACCTCAACGGTAGATCAAGTGCAACTTGAGTTCGCCACCCATTTCGTCTACAAAGTAAAAACTCAGAAATTTCAACCTTACGTCTTCGTTGGCCCGTCCTGCAAGTACAACCTGGGGTCAGAATTTGGCGCGTCGGAACTGCTGCAATACGACACCTATTTAGCCCTTGATTTTGGACTCGGTCTGGATCATCCAATGAAGCATTTTCGCATCCTACCAGAATTGCATTATTCCTATGCCCTTCAGGATGTAAATGTTCAATTTGGAGCTCCAAATGTCTACATTCACACCCTGTCACTCCTTCTTCATTTCTTAGATTAAAGTTCTCAATTTCAGAGGCTAAAAGCTGTTTCATGGTTTAGGTAGCACAACTTTCGTTACCTTTCCTTTTTCGAACTGACACCATGAAACAACTTTTCCTCACAATTGCCCTTCTCGCATCAGCACAAATTACTTTTGCTCAGAATACTTGGTCAGACGATGTAGCATTAATCATCTATGACAATTGCACAAGCTGCCATAGACCCGGCGGAATTGGCCCATTCACTTTAATGGACTACACTTCAGCCGCGGCTCAAGCATACCCAATCGTAGATGCGGTGACCACTGGTTATATGCCGCCTTGGAGCCCTAATCCGGCATACCAAAGTTATGCCCATGAGCGCCTTCTCACCGATAGCGAAATTCAAACACTTGTAGAATGGTTGGCCGAAGGATCACTGGAAGGCAATTCTGATTTAGCGCCCCCTGCGCCCGTCTATCCGGAAGATGGTTTTATTTTAAATCCGCCTGACCTCGAAGTTCAGATTCCTACTTATACAAGTCAGGCAACAAATTTTTCTGATGACTATGTCTGTATTTCAATGCCTTTGGGATTAACTTCCAATAAGAAACTACGCGCATTTGAAGTGGTTCCTGGAAACCCCGAAGTGGTGCACCACTGTCTTCTTTATGTGGATGAAACAGGAAACTATGAGAGTGATTTAGGTGGAACTTGTGTTGGTCCAACTGAGGGATTGATTGGAGGATACACCCCTGGTGCTGTTCCTACAATATTCCCAAGTGATGGTGCAGACATGAACATGGGGGTAACCATCCCTGCAGGTTCTAACTTGGTTTTGGCTATGCATTTTCCTGAGGGAAGCGCTGGCGAAACAGATGACACAAAAGTGCGCCTCTACTTCTATGAAGACGATGTTTCGTTAAGAGAAATTACCACAAACCCAATCCTACAAAACTGGAGTTTTCAGTTACAAGCGGAAGAAGTTACCGCGGTAGAAGCTGATTATAATGCCATTCAGCAAGACATGTCATTGCTGAGTGTATTCCCTCACATGCACCTGCTCGGACATAAAATCAAATCGTACGGCGTGCCTTTGGAAGGTGATACCATTCCTTTAGTAGACGTTCCGCATTGGGACTTTGAATGGCAGCAGTTCTATGCTTTTGAAGCATTACAAATAATTCCAGCAGGGACGAGCCTCATTGCTGAAGGAGAATTTGACAATACCTCATTCAACATCCACAATCCGAATGACCCACCAATCAACGTCTACCCGGGACTGAATACCTCAGACGAAATGTTCTTGGTGTATTTCCAATTCTTGATGTATGAGAATGGTGATGAGAATTTAGACATCAACGCATTGACTAATTTGCCTGTATTCATAGAACAGAACCATGCCGCAAATGGAACAATGGAAGTGAATGCCTTCCCAAATCCGTTCACTGAATTCATCCAACTTGAAATGGAATTGACGTCTAGTTCAATAGTGAGTTTGCACATTTATGATCAAAATGGACGACGTGTTGCAAACTTGGCCGAGAAAGTGAATCTAGGCGCTGGTCTTGCCTCATTTCAATGGACGCCAGACAAAGGAACAAGCAGCGGAACCTACTTCTATTCACTCAGAGTAAATGGAGCGAATTCTTCTGGTGTGATACAATTTCAATAAGATTTATGGTGCGAAAACAGGTGTGTGTATCGATGCCCTATCTTCGCCCTAAAATTGTTTTATGCCCTTAAATATTGTCCTTTTCGAACCAGAGATCCCAAACAATACAGGCAACATTGGAAGACTGAGTTTGGCTGCTGGAGCGCATTTACACCTCGTTAAACCTTTCGGATTTGAGCTCAGTGATTCACGGGTCAAACGAGCAGGCTTAGACTATTGGAAGCACATCTCACTTCACATCTACGAAAGTATTGATGATTTCTTCGCGCAGCACAAAGACAAATCAATGGCCTTCCTTTCCAGTCATGGAACAAAAGATTATTGTGAAATCCCCTATGAAGAAAATACCTTCCTCATCTTCGGGAAAGAATCAACAGGACTGGGAACGGAGCTTACAAGTGCTTACAAAGAACACCTCTACTCCATTCCCTTGCACAGCGAACACATTCGAAGCTTGAATTTGGGGAATGCCGTAGGAATAGTTGTCTATGAGGGGCTAAGACAATTGAGAAAAAACATTTGATTAGCAAGCAGAATAAGCCAAGTCACTCTATCAGTGTTCTGCTTCCTAGTTGTCTTTTGTGGGTTTGGTGTTTTTGACTGCGTTGCACAAAACAAAACTGATAGCCTTTGAAATTTATCCTATTTATCTAAAAAATCCTTTGGGGAAATAAACATCAGAGGAAAAGCATTGGCCGTTGCCCTTTTAGGAGATTTGGAATGGTTCAACTATACAATGAGCGTTGAAAAATAGCTGAACAAGACCAATTCTATTGGAGTTGAATATGTTTTTTTGAAAGTAAGATCAGAACAAGAATAGACTGACCCATGCGCTGGTGAATTCGTTTCCACTGAGAGGATTCAGGATGAAAATAGGCAGATTTAACTACTTAATTACCAGAAGTACTTTTATCAAGTAGAAAACCAAAAACCACGCCTTTGCCTTTTTATATACCAGAGATTTAAGAAGTGAACATTGGCCATGGAAAATGAATGTTTTTTCAAAAAAACAAATGGATGACCGAAATTCGGAAATTCTAAGACCTAGGTATAGCCTTTGGGAAATTGGTTTTGAATTGAAGCCAATCTAGATTGTGCCTATCGAAAACAAGTTGCTGCTTGTTCAGCCTATGTATCAGCTAAAGAAATTAGAACTATTCCAAATGAAAAATTAACTCATCTGGGCCCGTTCATTAAGCTGAATCTTTATTGGTTCTTGAAGAAGCCCCTATTCAATAATATTTCTTGTAGAAAGTGTAATTTGAAGCACCTAAGTAATTACATTAGTTGCTCATCAATAAATTTAATTTATCATGGCTAAGACTCAAGACGCTAAGAAAAACGTGAAGAAAGAACCAGTTAAAACGGTCAAGGAGAAACGCGCTGAAAAGAAAGAGAAGGCAAAAAAGAAAGACCATTAATCCGTCCTAAAAAGCATGGAACGAAATTCCGATCCACTTGAAACACAACCCAACAATCCATTGCACGGTGTGAAGCTGAAAGAGATTCTCACCTTTTTGGTAGAACAGAAAGGCTGGGAATACATGAGCAGCCGAGTAGACATTCGTTGTTTTCAATTCAATCCTACCATTAACTCCAGCGCCAAGTTTTTACGCGAAAACCAATGGGCCAGAGACAAAGTGGAACAGCTCTATTTGCGACTGAAGAGGTAACTCCCTCTTTTTTCGCATTTTTTTTGTGATCTATTTGCACTCATTTTTTAAAAAGAACGCAGATAAACATGATTACTCCTCTTGCTTCCCGAAAAACATTTGTTTCGTCGCTTACTGCCATTGCAGGCATTGTCTTGCTCTATTTTTGTGTCTCAGAAAACAATGATGCCCTCTTGAGTTTCGAAGCAACACCTTCGGAACTTGAAGTCAAGATGTAGTTAAACCAAGAAGACGGTTAATTCTATATAAGTCTTGGAGTGCTAAAAGAGGCACTTTCTTCACAAGGAAAGGACCTTCTATTTGCTATGAATGCGGGCATGTATACAAAAGACCTTCGTCCCTCAGGTTGATACACTGAACAAGGGGAAGTTCTTTTTCCAGTTAACAAGCGAAACGGTGTAGGTGCGCTTCCCAATGGAATTCTGCTTTTCGCAATGTCAAAAAGCCCAATCAACTTTTATCATTTCGCCAGCTTCTTCAAATTAAATGGTTGCACAAATGCGGTGTACCCCGGTGGTTCTGTCTCACACACTTATCAACCCGCTCAAAACGGGGAACAATTCGACTGTAACTTTAGAGTTCTCATTGGTGTTGGTGAATAAGTTAAATAGTATTTTTCTTACCAAGAAAGGAATATGTTTTCGTATATTTAAGGAAGTGTAACTAATACACTTACTAAAAATCGAATATGAAAAAAGTTCTACTATCTGGATTCCTATTTTCTTTATCTCTTGCAGTGATAGCCCAAAACGCCCCGGTTGATTTCGAGGAGAGCGGATTTGGTGCTGACTGGAATTGGGTCACTTTCGAAAACGATACCAACCCTCCCATTGAGATCCTAGCAAACCCTGATCCATCAGGCATCAACACCTCTGCAACAGTTGCTAAATACACAACTTTGCCCACAGGGAATCCTTGGGCAGGATGTGAAACAATGCACGGGTCTGACATCGGAACATTTACCATTGATGCAGAAAACAGCATGATCACGATCATGGTTTGGAAATCTGTAATCAGTGATGTAGGAATTAAACTAGTACGCTTTGACAACTGGTCATTGGGTGAAATTAAGGTTCCAAATACACTTGTAGATCAGTGGGAGGAAATTACATTCGACTTTACTGAACACATCGGGTTGGAGTATGATCAACTCGTTTTGTTTCTTGATTTCGCTGAACGTGACCAGGAAAACATCATCTATTGGGATAATGTTTTTGGAGTAGCAGACGTGGTTGATAATATACAAGAGTCTTCTTTTGTGCTTCCTAGCATCTCTCCTAATCCAGCGAACACTTTTGTTCAACTTCGTTCACAACAAAACATCGAAGTAGTTACAATCTATAACCTAGCGGGTGAGATTGTATTGCAAGAACAAACCGCAACCATTAATCCAACAATTACAATCAATCACCTATCAGAAGGATTGTACATTTTGGAAACCATCATTGAAGGCAGAAGTTCTTCTCAGAAGTTGGTGATTAAGTAATCACAACATTTCTTCATACTGGCAAGGTCGAAGATTCGACTTTGATACACGTTAATAAAAAGGGCGCAATCAAATTTATTTGATTGCGCCCTTCTTTTCGCCTTAGATTTCGATCAGAATATCTTGGCTCATTTATTGATACCTTGACTCTAAATAAAGACATGAAAAAATTCCTCCTCCCACTCCTTCTCATTTGCACAATGCAAACCGCTGCCCAAAAGTCAAGCATTAAATCAGTTACAGTTGAGCCTTACAAAACCCTGAGTTTTGGAGCCTTTTTTAAGGGCCTTTCCATCAAATCTGAACCTTACTCAGAATACATTGAAGGGTTTAATTTCGAATGGGGATATACCTATACTTTGAAGATTAAAGAAACCGAACTAAGGAATCCACCTGCAGATGGATCAAGTTCAAACTACCAGCTGATAAAAGTATTGAGCAAAAAGAAGGTAGCAGATGATTACACCTTCATAATGCACTTGCATTACGAACTTTATTTGGGTAATTCTGCCGGCGAAGTTACAAGTCCATTCCAACTTATAGAGCCCGGTTTATATCGTTATTTTGACGAAATCAACATAGAAGTTCCACAGGAGTTCGAAGCTGATTTCGCAGCTGTTCTGAATGCCGAAAAGAACAAAGAGGCCCAATTCATTATCGTCAGTCCAAATCGGATCCGAATGGTCTCTATCAAATAAAAATCAAATGCGTAGATGTAGCACCCCTTTTTCGCCCTAAAGAACAGGCTTAACAGTACTCAACAATAAACAGGTACAAAGGCATCCCTATAGTGATGTTGATTGGAAAAGTAACTGCCAGTGCCATGGGTAAATAGAGGCCCGGATTGGCTTTTGGCGCGGCAAGTTTCATGGCTGCAGGAACAGCAATATAAGAAGCACTTGCAGCTAAAATGGCGAACAAAAATTGATCTCCATGACTGTCAGTAACAGACCTACTTAGAAAGGCCACAACCGTCCCATTGAATAATGGCATCACAACAGCAAAGATTAACGGGAATACTCCATTTTTCCAAAACGCAGATAATTTTTTTCCGCTCGTAATCCCCATATCTAATAAGAATACTGCCAGAAACCCCTTGAAAATATCTGTAGTGAAAGGTTCAATTCCCTCAGCTTGCTTATCACTCGCCAGGAATCCAATCACTAAGCATCCTAAAATGAGTAAAACGCTTCCGTTGGTAAATGAATGCTTCAGTAAATGACCAAAAGAAGCTCCCTTATCTTGGCTCTTCCCAAAAAGCGCCAGAAGCAAAACACCAATAATAATGGCTGGTGCCTCCATAAGCGCCATTACTGCAACCATGTGTCCACCAAAATCAATTTCTTGCGACTCCAAAAAGGCCACTGCCGTGACAAATGTCACCGCACTTACCGAGCCATACGCGGCCGCAATTGCCGCAGCATTCGGCACACCTAATCTCTTTTTCAGAATGAAAAATGAATAGATAGGAACACTACATGCCAGCAGAACACCAAAAACTAATATGATGACCAAATCCCAACCTAGCGCGCTATGTGATAATTCCTGCCCGCCCTTAAAACCAATTGAAAAAAGAAGATAGAGCGAAATGAATTTTGAAGAATTTTCAGGAATAGAAAGATCACTCTTCAGTTGAACAGCTATTAATCCAAGAAAAAAAAATAGAAGCGCCGGGTTCCTGAGGTTCTCGAAAAGTAAGTCAGTGCTCATTAAGATTATTTTAAGGCGCTAAAAAAAGTCGCTAAGGGATCTCACTTCCTAGCGACTTCTTAATGTAGAGTGTTGTAAAACTATATCAAGGACTATATCTACAGAGCTACACTCTTAATTTTGATATTCACGGTACAATCAATTTCCACTAAATCATCTTCTTGCATCGCGTCTATCATTGAAACCAAACGTTTTAATTCAGCCTTCAATTCAGTTTGTCTTTTTTTCAAGTGCATCGCATCACTTCCCAATCTTTCTGATTGTGTGAAAATTTGCTTACCCAAAAATTGAATCTTATCACTGATAATCCCGCATAGCACCTCTTTCGCATCGTTCCTCCCGTATGTGCTATCAATAAGTATCGTTTGGTCTTGCATTGCTGTTGTATTTCTTGTCACAAAGGTGAGATAAGATTTTTATGTATTTTCATTAATCATTATTACTATATTCATTAACTTTGCTTATGCAATACACCTTACACCAGCTCAAAGTCTTTCTTAAAGTAGTAGAAAAGTTAAGTGTTACAAAGGCTGCAGAAGACCTTCATCTAACCCAACCAGCTGTATCAATCCAACTTAAAAACCTTCAAAATCAATTCGAAATCCCTTTAATGGAGGTCATTGGAAGGCAAGTTCACATTACTGACTTCGGGCTTGAAGTAGCTGAATCAAGTAAACGAATACTTGGTGAGGTTCAGGAGATTAAAATGAAAACATTGGCCTACAAAGGATTACTTGTAGGGCAGTTGAAACTTTCAATTGTTTCAACGGGGAAATATGTCATGCCTTATTTCCTCTCTTCATTCATCAAAGCGCATCCCGGCATTGATCTCAAAATGGATGTCACAAACAAATCCAAGGTATTGGAAAGCTTGAGTAAAAATGAAGTTGACTTTGCACTTGTTTCGGTTCTCCCAGAAACAATGCCTTTTAAACGGGTAGAACTAATGCAGAACAAGCTGTTCTTAGTTAGGAAATCAGAAGAAGAACAATCCAAATCCTCTTTTAATCCGAAATCATTAGCAAAAACATCGCTCATCTACCGTGAAAAAGGAAGTGCCACAAGGCAGGCTATGGAGCTGTACATCTCCAAGTTAAACGTGGTTCAAAATAAATCACTTGAATTAACCTCCAATGAAGCTGTTAAACAAGCAGTGCTGGCTGGGTTAGGTTATTCCATCATGCCCTTAATAGGAATTAAAAATGAGCTTGATAATAAAGAACTGCAAATTGTTCCCATGAAAGAGCTCCCCATCCAAACTACTTGGAATCTAATCTGGCCTGAAGGGAAAAAACTCTCTCCAGTAGCACAGGCATACCTCAAATATTTAGAAGCTGAAAAAGAAGTTATTATTCATGATTCCTTTGGTTGGTATGAAAAATACTGAACGCAGTTAAACCTTCTTCACTCTAGGCAGTCTAATTTACCAACTCCTTCAGGATTAAGTTTATGCGATTCTTTATTTTTTGTATCCTTTTCACCTTTGGTACTCAAGTTCTGTCGCAAAATCAACCTTTAAAACTTGAATTTCAGTTTACGTATGGCGATGAACCAATAGCCCTTTCAAAAAAATATCCTCATCTATCTCCTTCAGACAGCATTCAGTTCAATGTGATCAAAATTTACGTTGGCAACTTTGTTCTATCAAATGAACCCGCTGGAGAAGGTCTACCTCAGTTCTTTCTGCTTGACCTCTCAAAACCTGAAAGTCTAGCTTTCTCTATTGAATCCAAACCCTTTCTAGGTGAAATTGGTTTCCAAATCGGAATTGATAGCTTAACCAATGTTTCAGGGGCAATGGAAGGCGCTCTGGACCCACTAAATGGAATGTATTGGACCTGGCAAAGCGGTTACATCAACATTAAAATAGAAGGGGTCTCATCTCTTAGTTCAGGAAGAAACGATGAATTTCAATACCATCTTGGAGGATATCAGTTCCCAAAAAATGCCGTTCAAAGAAGATCATTCGAGACACAGAATCAATCCCATCTCATTTTCGAATTGCCTTTGGACGAGCTAACACCCCTTTTTGACTTTGCTCATACCCCAGCCATTATGAGTCCGTCTCCAAAAGCCGTTGAGCTCTCAGCAGTCATTTCGTCACATCTAATACTGATAAAATGAGCAACCCCCTTTTTTCGATCTTACTCATATTCGTGGTCGTGGTTGCATTCACAGCAGCTGAGAACTCGGTCTTTATCAAACCTGAGCATTTCCCTGACCCGCTCGTTTCATTTGACAACAATTCACATACGCCAGACAAAGTGGCGCTTGGAAGACTCCTCTTCTTCGACCCTCAGCTTTCGCTAGATGAAACCATTTCTTGCGCATCTTGCCACTCCCCTTACAACGCCTTCGCCCACACTGATCACGCCTTAAGTCATGGCATCGGAGATCAAATTGGTCAACGAAATGCACCTGCCTTATTCAATTTAGCATGGAAAAACACCTTGATGTGGGATGGGGCAGCAAATCACATTGAAACGCAAGCTCTGGCCCCTTTAACCAATGAAAAGGAAATGGGCGAAGACCTGGCACATGTGCTCTCAAAACTTCAAGCCTCTTCCTTCTATCCTCAAAAATTCCTCTCCGTCTTTGGAGACAGCATTATTCAAAGTCAATCCCTCTTAAAAGCATTGGCCAGTTTTCAACTCTCATTAATTTCTGCTAACGCAAAATACGATCAGGTACAGCTGGGCGAACTTGAATTCACTGATCAAGAATTGAACGGCGAAAGCCTCTTTATGCAGCATTGCAATGCCTGTCATACGGCGCCGCTTTTTTCAAATGACCTCTATAAACAGAACGGACTTCAACTGGACCCCACCCTGAATGACCTAGGACGAATGGATGTGACACTGGACCCGAATGACAGCTTAAAATTTAAGGTTCCATCACTCCGAAACCTAAGCTATTCATACCCCTATATGCATGATGGAAGGTTCAATAAACTGAACGAAGTCATTGCACATTACACGTCGATATCAAGGAACAATCTGACGTCAAATGAACTAGATCAACCCATCACACTAACAGAAAATGACAAAGTAGACTTAGTCGCTTTTCTCCTCACGTTGAACGATAAAGACTTCATTTTCAACCAAAAACATCAATTCCCAAAAGAACTTTTAATCCAAAAAAAGAACACCAACTCAAACCAATCAACATCAAATCAGTAGTTTATGAAATTCATCTTACCACTTGCTCTCTTTGCCTTCTTAACTTTCGCATCAAACGCTCAGTTGAGCCCTGCGATTACATCATGGCTCCAGAACACAACAGAAACCGGCACGTATTATGTTGACGGAAATTCAACTGAAATCAGCAATGGAACGCTTGAAAACTGCCAGGAAGTCTCTTATTCAGATGACTTCGCTTACGTTTCTGCAACAGGTATTCCTGCCTACCCAACAGGCCCTTTTCCTGATGGAAATCCATCTCAAGCACAAAACCAAAACGGTTTGTACCAAATTCCCCTTTTCCCAGAAGTAAATGAAGGCACTTTGAGTGAGACAACTGGCGGAAACATCGGCCTATTTATTAATGGTGTAGCCCTTTTTGACTACCGTGATGGAGTTGCTTGGAATCCAATTACAAATGCGCTTTGCGGTGGACCAGGAAATCCTCCTTGTCCGGGTGGAATGGGTGCCGTTAATGACTGGAACAGAGATGCTATTCCTGCAGAAATGCCTGGCTTCGATTGCTCTAAAGGACACCCAGCGATGGGGAATTACCACCACCACCAAAACCCTTCTGCTTTCGATCTAGACCTGGAAGTTGTAAACACCATCTGTAATCTTTACGCAGCAGACGGATTGTATGCAATTGATGAGAATGTGCATTCACCGCTGATTGGTTTCGCTTATGACGGCTTCCCAATCTACGGAGCATACGCCAATGCAAATGCAGACGGAACGGGAGACATCACGCGCATGAAATCAGGCTATCAACTTCGTAACATCACCGTCCGCACTGAATGGTCTGACGGGACGGATGTTGATGACGGACCAGAAGTTGACGCAACCTACATTCTTGGATATTTCAGAGAAGACTATGAATTCATTGCCAATGCTGCTGATGACTATTTAGATGAGCACAATGGCAGGTTTTGCATCACCCCTGAATACCCAGATGGAACTTATGCTTATTTCTGTACCGTAGATGAAAACTGGAATTCAGCTTATCCATACGCCGTTGGACCTACCTTTTATGGAGTTGCCACAAACCTTTCTGTAGATGCAATCAATGAAGATGTGACCATTTATGATGGTTCTACTGGCATGGCCGAAATGAAATCAGACGTTAAAATAGACCTCTTTCCTAATCCGGCTTCTGACCTCATTGCCATTCAAGTTGATGGACTCGTGCTTGAGAATCTGATGGTAGAGTTGTTTGATCTAAATGGAAAACTGGTAGCTTCAAAAGTGATCTCTAAAGGAAGTACAATCGCTTATTTCGATGTGCAAACCTTATACTCAGGAATGTATGTGGTGCGCCTAACGGGTAAAAATTTGAACCACGCTCAAGAAGTCATGATTCAACGCTAATTTGCTCACTTGAAACTATTCAGAAAGGCAGGTCTGTGCGACCTGCCTTTCTTTTTACCCCTGCTTTTCGTTCCTTGCAGAAAATGTCCTATCATGGCTATCTCCACAGAAAAAGAACTCAGATTACTCTATAACTTGCCAAATGAACGTGCTGTCCAAAAAGAGCTTTGTTCATTAGAGAAGCACAGTGCTCTATTCATACAAACTACTCCTTTTCTTGTTCTTTCTTCGTACTCCAAAGATGGCGCTGTTGATGCTTCACCCCGCGGAGGCGAGCCGGGTTTCGTTCAAATCATTAATAACAGTTTGATTGCCATACCAGACGCCAAGGGAAACAATAGATTAGATTCCTTGACCAATATTATGGAAACAGCCAACGTTGGATTGCTCTTTTTAATTCCAGGAGTTGATGAAACACTTCGCTTGAACGGACGGGCTGAAATTTCAAATGATGACGAACACCTTTCTTTGTTCAAGGACGAAAAAAACCCTCCTAAATCGGTCATCTTGATTCACATAGAGAAGGTTTTCATGCATTGTGCAAAGGCTTTCATGCGGTCAAAATTATGGGACGCGAATGCGCAAATAGAAAGAGGATCTTTTCCTTCCATGGGCGAAATACTGAAAGACCAATTGAAAATTGAAACTCCGGCTGAATCACATGAAGACATGGTTAAGCGTTACCAAAAAGACATTTGATAATTTAAGATCCTCAAGATAAAACACGCTCATGTTCCTAACCGCTTAAAGAGTTGGACCAGTTTAGTAGCCTAAAAACAGGAAACAAAATGGTTGAAGAGTTAGTGAAGAATGCAAGAGTCACCTCGGGAGGAAGAAGAGTTATCTCCTCAGTTCAAAAGGCATCAATAGTTGAAGAATGGGAATCTTTCTTTTTTCAAAACCTTGTATCTTGTTAAAGGCATCCTCTGTGTTTTCGGTTTCCTATTCGTACTAATCACGCTCAACTTCCTTGCATTTCGTTACATAGCCGAGCAGAAAAACCACTCATTCATCGTCGTGGTTTCAATCTTGAATTGCCTAACGGGCATTCTTGGGATTCTCCTTGGGGTCTTCGCCATTATTGAACTTCTGAAAGTAGAGGTGAAGGCGCTGTATGAGGACGCTGAAGACAATCCAAGCAGGATAGCTATTCAGACTGCGAACGAAGGAAATTAGAAATCAATTTCCTAATCACACCTTCAAATCAACACAATACTCGCAATACAAGGAATCTTCACTGTGCAGAATAGCTTTGCTTCCTGACGAAATCTCATCCAATCGATCTGAGAGCCAGTCAATGAAATCAAGCGCAAATTTGTGATCCATGACCAATGCGGTTTTTTCTCTTCCATAGGTGACCGACATAAATCCGGGGGTGAAATTTCTGGTCGAAATAATTCCTGCCAAGGCATCTTCGTTGAATTTGAATCGTGCTAAAATGGCATAAATCAAAGTTTGTAACGCCT
>JBLIGQ010000026.1:0-35392 GCA_047636995.1 Flavobacteriales bacterium
GCGAAACAGCAATGGATTCTGTTTCTCCAAATTCGCCCCAATTAAAGGTTTCTGCTCCAGATGCTGTTAAGACTACTTCGTCTCCAATGCAAATGGATTGGTTTTCGCTTACTTGAACATCAGGGCTGTCAAGGACTTCCACTTCGATCCACCGCGTAGCTTCGCACAGTTCGTTCTCAGTTGTTAGTTCCACATAATAGGTTCCTGCTGATTCAAAACCGGTAACCAATAAGCTATCTGTCCCAGCATCTTCGTCATTGATTCTCCACGAATAGGTTTCCACATATTCTGAATTATTCACGAACTCAACTTCCTCAAACGCACATACTTCGAGCGATTCGGTTTCAATGGTCGCAAACTCATCTTCACATCTGTAAATTGTATTCCAAGTGGTATTGGTAACGATGGCCGGATTGGCGTCGAAGAAAATGTGTGCCGTATTTTCAATGCGGGTATCATGCGGCAGCCCTTGGTGGGGCGAAATGAAGTATGAAATCAATCCATGGCTATCAGGCTCACAACAGTTACTGTCAGGAAGCATGATGTTTTCGAAGTAAAACTCAACCTCTCTTGTTTCTGTGTTAATAGATGTTTGAACACTGTGACTATTTGCCACCAAGTGGAAGGTAGAAAGGTCAAGGTCTTCAGAGATCGTATCAATCACGGAGATGTTGAACGCAAAGAAATTTCCTGTGTTTTGGAAACGAATGAGGTATTCAATTTCCTGTGTTGGCTCAATAAAGTGAGGCTCTTCGTATCCTACAGGGAAGGTTTGTTTGTCGTTAGGGTCATAGGCACACAACACCTCTAACATGTGCGACTTTTCGCCTGCGGCGACCAATACACCTTCGTCATTAAATCCGTAAGCATTTACATTGTTAATGAGCGTTTCTCCCATCAACTCAAATGTGGGTCCTGTCAATCCAATGTCGTCAAAGAACATGGCATTGGGCTGAAGATCTTCGAATCCGATGTAGTACTTCCCATCAACAATAGAGTCAATAGGTGTCACTTCAGTATAGCCTGCCATCAATTCATCTGGTGCCACTTCGAGGTAACCAGAAATAGGAACATTCCCCATATTTCTGTAGCACATGTTGAAGTTGTTGTTTTGGTCACAGGCAATGCCGGGAAAGCTTGGATACAAATCAATCACGATTCCATTCAATTCATTCTCGAAATTTTTTCCAATGGTAATTTCTTCTTGAAAGTCATCGTCGGTATCATAATACGCGTTGGGACCAGTAGTAATGACAGGGAAAGAAGGTGTTGTTTCACACACTACGAGATACTCACCTTGAACAACAGTCACTTGAAAGTGTCCAAAATCATCAGTGATCGCAATGTATTCACCATTATTAAACACTACAGTTTCAAACGCCAATCCCAGTTCATCAGCTTCTTTCACACCGTTCTGATTTGAATCATTGAATACGATACCAGCTGCCGTATAAAGACATCCATCATCACATTCACCATCAGGATTGTAATTTTCAGCGAGTGGATCAAGGCATGTAGCTGGAGAAAAACAACCTGCATCCATGCACGCCAATGGGTCATAGTCACAATAAGTTGGATCCATACACCCAGGAATTGTGTAGCAATCATCTGTTCCTAAATCGTTGGGATTGTAGTTGCACATTGTGGGATCGTTGCATCCACAGGTGTAATAGCAGGAACCATCTTCTATACATGCTTGTGAATTGTAACCGCAAGCGAGAGGATCTGTGCATCCTTCTATGTACTGACATTCATCCGTGCCCATATCATCTGGGTTATAATTACATCCTATTGGGTCATTACATCCACAAGTGGCGTAACAACTTCCATTTTCAATACAGGCATTTGGGTTATATCCACACAGATCAGGATCTGTACATCCGTAAATGTAAATGCAGTCATCTGTTCCGCTATCATCTGGGCTATAGTTACAGCCAATAGGATCATTACATCCACAACCATAGTAACAGTACTCAACTGAAGCACATATTTCAGGACTGTAATTGCACGCATCTGGATCAAAGCAAGATTCCTGATAAAGACACAAATCATATGTAGCGTCAGGATTGTAACATTGTTCCTCTTCATTCATGCATCCTACAATAGCAGACAACCCAGTAAACTCCTCTTCAAACCCTGTCAAAGTTCCGAATCCATCACACCCATCATTCCATACATAATCAATCCTGCCATTTACTTGATCTCCACCTAAAAAAGCTTGAACATTTAAGTCGAAAGACAAAACACCACTGGTAGTGAATTGCCCGAGCAAAATCCTGTTATTCGGCCCAGTTGGTAAACAAGCAACACTAGTTGGTAAACAGAACCAAGCCCCGTCTTCCATACTAAAGAGACCAGACACTGTGTTTGATCCAAAAGGTGCGCTGAAAGGATCAGTTGGAACGGTAGAAGAATATCCTACATCATTTGCTCCAGGGTCTAATGAATCATCAGCTCCAATCGTTAACCATGAATCAAACTCTATTTCAGGAAATACAACATAAAACGCTGGATTAATTCCCGTTGAGAGAACACCTCCAAATGGACTATTAAAAAAAGTAGTGGTGGTGGCTATATGAACAGAATGGCATTCGTTTACTGCAAACACTGCTGTTACAATGTCGGTAGGAAATGCCATTTCAGCATAGACACGATATGTCGCTGTACCTTCTGGTTGGGTGGAATTTGGATTCGAATCAGTATAATATTCCACAACAATCTCCTCCAATTGTGCCATCCCAGCAAATGGAAATAACAAACAAATTGACCACAGTATAGCTTTGGTTCTCATAAGTTCAGGTTTTGGTTGGTATTTAAGAATACAAATTAAAAACAATATCCTATAAATATCTAAACCGAACCATACTTTAGACCAATAACTTCATAACATGCCATTCCAACTAAAAAATTCTGGCACCTTCTGCTAAAGGAACATTCAATCGTTGATATCCCATTCTGAGTAAGGTCTTTATGTGCAGAACGAATCACTTACCTTTGGTTAGAACACCTTACAATGGAAAAAGACAACAACGTGGAAGAACAATTCAATCAACGGGACTGGAACGAGATCAAGTCCAACGATTCATGGGCGGTATTCAAAATCATGAGCGAATTTGTAGAGGGGTACGAAAAGTTGGGCCGCATTGGACCTTGCGTATCGATCTTTGGTTCTGCTAGAACGAAGCCTGGAACAAAATACTACGAAGAAGCGCGCGAAATAGGGAAAATGCTTGTCGGTAAAGGGTATGGTGTCATCACTGGTGGCGGACCTGGAATCATGGAGGCCGGTAATCGTGGTGCTGCAGATGGCGGTGGAACTTCCGTTGGATTAAACATTGAATTGCCTTTTGAACAAAAAGGGAATCCATGGATCGACAATGACAAGTCGATCAATTTTGATTACTTCTTCGTTCGTAAAGTGATGTTCGTAAAGTATTCACAAGGGTTTATTGTAATGCCTGGTGGATTTGGTACGCTAGATGAATTGTTCGAATCATTGACTCTTATTCAGACGAAAAAAATTGGCCGATTCCCAATTGTATTGGTCGGGAAGTCTTTTTGGGGCGGACTAATTGATTGGATCAAAGCGACCCTGCTTGAAAAGGAAGGGAATATCTCAGCTCCTGATATGGATTTAATCGAGATTGTTGACACCCCTGAAGAAGCAGTAGAATGCATTGACAAGTTCTATAGTCAATTCTTATTAAAGCCGAACTTCTAAGGAACTCCTTCTTGTTAAATGAACTAACTTAAGCTAGATAGAACTGAATTCAGTGGCTAACTGAAACTGTGTTTGTTCAATTTTATTTTGCAAACGATGTAACTTTTCACCTCGTTCAGTCGACTAATAACAAACAACTTACTCCTTATGAAAAACGTATACCTATCTCTGCTTGCCCTTTTACTCTCTGTTTCGGGCTTTGCCCAGACGTTCAACTATGACTTTTCTGTTTACACATCTGAGTACGCAGACCTAACGGAAGCAAACCTTGCAATAGACTATTCTTGGGATGATCCTCAAATTGCCATTCCATTGGGTTTTAGTTTTAGTTTCGAAGGAATTGTAAATGACACCATCTATATCTCTGAGTACGGTGTTGGTGGGTTGCTTGTGATGGACCCGCTTTCTAATCCGATTGATTTTTTATTCGCTTACTCTTCTGACTTAACAGATGCAGGTTATGAGTCAGGTGAATACCTTTCTCCTATTAGCTACAAAACTTCAGGCGAACCTGGAAATCAAGTGTGCAAAATTGAGTGGAAAGAAGCAGGATTCTATAACGAAGTTGCGCTTGGAGGTGGAGCATTCAATTTAGTTAGTTTTCAACTTTGGCTCTATGAAGGAAGCAATGATTTCGAAGTTCACTACGGTCCGCACACGATCAAAGAATTTGAATTTGTTCATGATGATTTCCTTGTTGCAGGTATCATTCAGGACCTTGACTTGATGGGGGATGGCTTTGCATACGGTCACGTTACTTCAGGTCAACCGGCAACCGCAACCATTACTTCTTCTGACGAGGAAGTCATTCTTGTTTCTTCTGGCCTTTATGACAACCCAAGCAACGGAACCGTATTTCGCTTCGGATCGAACTTTGTCAGCGTAAATGAAGAAATAGACGTAGCCATTTGGAGCGCATACCCAAGTCCAACCAATGGACGTTTAACCATTCGAACAGGAACGAACAATGCTGTGAACTACGACGTATTCGACTTGTCTGGACGCGTGCTTGCATCTGGGCAAGTATATTCACAGCAGAACATTGATGTTGCTAAATTTGAAACCGGAATCTATTTGCTTCGTATGACACAAGGGGATATCATTGAAACCATTCAGTTCGTGAAACACTAAGGCCTATTCAATAGTCTATATGTGATTCATCATATCAAAAGAGTCCTCTTGCAATTGACGAGTGGGACTCTTTTCTGTGAATAGCTTATTCGAAATAGCAGTTTACTCAATCTCGTATTAGCTTTGGGTACAATTATTGCACATTAAAAAGTTTAATCAGAATCACTTAAAACACATAAAATGAAACATTATTTTACTCTTCTCTTCGTTAGTATTCTGTTTGCAGCTTCAACGCAGGCTCAAACATTCGACTATGACTTCTCAGCTTTCTCAGACACATACACTGACCTAGTCAACCCTACAGCTGCAACTACAATGTCTTGGGATGACCCCCTTATCGATATTCCAATTGGATTTAGCTTTAGTTTTGAGGGTTCTATAGGCGATGTTGCTTATTTAGGAAGTTCGGGTTATGGTGCTGAACTTTCTTTCGACAATACATCTGAATCTGGTGCCTCTTTGGTGGCTTACGCATCAGACATCATTGATGCAGGTTATCAGGCTGATGAAATGGTGAGCATTATTGCCTACCAAACTACAGGCACGGCTGGCTCAAGAATCTGTAAAATTGAATGGAAAGATGTTGCTTTTTACAATGAAGTGTCAGACGATGGCACCAACAATCAGCGCATCTCTTTTCAGCTTTGGCTTTATGAAAACAGCAACTTGTTTGAAATCCGTTTTGGTCCGAATTCAATTACAGACAACAGCGTTCACGACGGTAATTTGACATCTGGAATTCGTTCATTCGATTTCCTAACCAGCTCTGGTTACGGGCACCTAGCACAAGGCAATCCTTCTGCACCAACGATTCTCTCTTCAACTGATGAGTTTGAGTTTTTTTCCGTGACGCTTGATGACAATCCTGAAGATGGGATGGTATATCGCTTTGGCGCATCATTCGTAAGTGTTGAAACTCCTAAAGAAAATGTCAACTGGAATGCCTACCCAAATCCAACTACAGGCCTATTGAACCTCATAACGGGAATGGATTCTGCTGTTCAATTTGAACTCCTTGACCTTTCAGGTAGAGTACTGAAGAATGGACAGCTATTCAACACAGAAACTTTAGACATCACCAACTTCGAAACGGGGATTTATTTGGTTCGCATGACTGCGGGTTCTAAAGTAAAGACCGTTCAAGTAGTGAAAAAATAATCCTCTCTCAATAAACTGGATTATCTGAAACGAAAAGCCCTGACGCACTCTAAGTGTGTCAGGGCTCTTTTTATTTCTTTTTTTTATCAGCTCATCGCTTCACAAAACGTGTGGTACGTTGCTTTCCTTCCTTCAAAATCGTCACCTGGTAGATGCCTGAAGCATATCCTTCTGTGCTAATGCTGATCAGTGAATTGTCAGGGCGAATTTCAACTACAAGTTGTCCAACTGAATTTGTAATCAATATGCGTACACCATTCATTTCTACCCCTTCTAGCGAAAGATTCAACATTTGATCTACCGGATTTGGATAGATAGAGATGTTTGCATAATCAAGGTTTTCAATGCCTACCGTTGGTGGCACTCCCAATGTGAATACTCCTGAACCTTCGAAATCAACCATGGCAACTATGTAGTCCCCTTCGTTCGTTACAGCGATAAATTCTGGCAATACACCCGCTTCAAAGTTCGGTGTGTTCGAAACAAGTAATCCAACCTCTGACAAGCCGTCTGCTAGTTCAGGTGCATAAATGCGCACTTCAACCATTCCAACTTCTCCTGTTTGCTCAAAAGCCCATGTTCTGTTCACGTGCGCTGAAGTAATAGGATATCCTGTTTCGTCCCAAGTTAAAGTTCCACCATCGTGACCCCACATGAGGAATTCACCATCTTCCATGTCAGACGCATCTTTCATTCGAACCACACCTCTTCCTTGTGCATCCAAGTGCTGATCATAAAAGGCTACTTGTCCAATTCCAGCTACATCATAAGGCATACCAGGTCTGTTGTAGCGTGTGGCAGGCCCTAGAGGCAAACCGTAACGCGCAGCCATGTAATTCACAACCAATAAACGGTGGGTATCAAATACCCTGCGATTGTAAATAAAGTGCTCAGCAATTTGCCCTTCGCCAAAACGCTCATCGAAATCCCAACCATAGTTAGGAAACAATAGGTCACCCGCAGTGCGAGGTCCATGATTTGAGTTATTGAAATCAAGGCGATCTCCATTGATCACTTTCTGGAAAATCTGCGCTGCTGGATCATATTCATAGATCAACCCATAAATCTGCGGTGCACCTGCATCAACAATCCATTGCGTGCCTGTGCTTTGGTAATCTCCATTGTCATCAATCACTGTTGCATTGAAAAGTGATGAGCCAGACCAAGGGTGAAGAATAAATCCGTTTTCTGCTCTCGCAGAAGCGATCCATCCGTGATCATTCCACTCTAGTTCAGTGCCACGTGCTACTGAGAATACAGATAAGTCTACACTTGATGGAATCTCTTGTCCGACGATGTATTCATTTTCTCCGTTGAATTCGATTGCAGGGAATCCGTTGATTCCATTTTCACCTGTGCGAAGCGTTGGTCTATTCGCCGTTTCCTCTTGGAAGGCAATTCTGCCATTCCCTGAAAGGTCATTCCACTGCTGCACCTTATTTCCATCTCCGGTTACAAGGTCAGTTCCATTGTCGCTGTACATTTCATCTCCAGCGCGAAGCCAGAAGGCCAATTGTGCATCGTCTCCTACTCCACCTGGACCATAGATCCCAAATGCCTCCGGAATGGGCTTGTACATGACAGTCAAGGTATCAGACGCCAAGGTCAACAAACCATTGTCATCCAATGCCGCATCATTCGGAATCACTATTTTGATCAATCCATATGCGTCAGGCGTAATGGTCATAGTGAAGTCAGGATCGCCTGCTAAATCTGAAACCGTTCCGTTAATCACCTCTAGGTCTGACAGATCAAAGTCAGTGACACTGACGTTCACTAGGGCTCTGAAAAAGCCGCCTGAAACTTCAAACGCCTCAAATACTTCTGGCACATCGTTCGCTGTTGTAATCCAAGCTGTTGCTGGAAACAAATTTGTTTCAGCACCAAACAAGTCTGACTCCCATAGCCCTCTTCCATAAGTAGAAGCGCGCATGCGGTTCTCTGCAGCTGTTTCTCCGTAGAAAATTTCAAGTTCAGTTACAGACACCCCTAGTGGGAAGTTGTTGCCAAAAGAGATCCAATCTTCCATGGATGCATCTTTGTAATAAATGCCCATGTCTGTTCCAATGTAGAGTCCTTCATCAGAAGTCACTTCATAAGCAATTGTATTGATCGGACTTTCTGGAAGGGAACCACTTATGTCTTCCCATTCTTCTCCTGCATTGATCGATTTCCAAATTTTTGAGTCAAAGCCTAAATACACTGTAGCACTATCTGTTGGATGACTCTCTATAGCTGTTACGGGTACATTCACCCAAGGAAGCGAATTGCTTAAATCAAACCAAACAGCATCACCGCCATTTTCTGCATAGATATTATCACTGCGGAAGAGCTTTCGCGAACCTTCTGAAGCGTAAACAATGTTTGAATCTGCCTTGTGTTGAATCAGTGCACCGATGTTGCTGTTGTCATTGCCTCCAAGATCAAACGACATCTTCTCCCATTGAATCGAATCCTTGATAGGGTGTTTGATGTTGTTGCTTCGCCATATATTCTTCAATCCAACAAACATCGTATTCGGATTGTACTTAGAAACGAGCCACGGTGTATTCCAAGCGCCTTCTTCGTTAATGCCTAGGACGTCGAATCCAGCAATCTTTTGATTGGTGAAATCAGGCGATGTTCGGTAAACCTGTCCATAATAAATGGACCCGTACCACCAAGACTCATCTGTTGGATCATATTGACATTCAAATCCATCTCCACCACCTGTTCGGTCCCAAGAAATGCCATCCCATGACATGGTTCCATTGTCTTGGTAACCTGAAAGCGCTTTATTCCCCGTAAAAGGAGCTTGTCCGAACTGGTAGATCTGACCAGCAATGATTCCGTGTGAAATGTCTTTCCAATCTGTGTTGTTCTCATACTGATAAATGCCTCCATCATTGCACAGGTACAAATCATCATTGTGCGGAGAAAACTCCAACCAATGCTGATCAACATGGAGGTAGCTGTTTTGGATATCAATCCAGGTTGCACCGCCATCATCACTTCGTTTCATGCGGATACCACCTACATAAATTCTGTCAGCATTAACCGGGTCAGCCTGCATACACAGGTCGTACCAAGCTTGTCCGCCATCAGATTCGCCCGTTGCTGACCATCCGAGAATGTTCGGTGCGTCAGACATCACTTCGAATGACTCACCTCCGTCAGTAGATCTGAAGAGCTTTCTGAACTCATACGTATTTGCTGAAAGGACATAAATCATCTCTGGATCAGCCTCTGTAACGCCAATCACCATGCGTGAAGCATTCTGGATTCCGTTCGAAATACTACTCCAAGAAGCGCCACCATTCGTACTTCTGAAGAACCTTCCTTGTCCAGTCGCATAAACCACAGTTGGATCTCCTGGCTTAAAAACAATTTCTTTATAGTAATACTGTGTTGTGCTCACTTGCTCCCAAGAATCGGCAGAATCTGTAGATCGCCAGATTCCATCTTCTGTTGCTGCAAGCACGATGTTAGGCTCATCTGGATTCACAATTAAATCTCCAACGGTCAAATCTTCCATTCCAGCGTTTGCAAACGCCCATGAAATTCCACCGTCAATACTTTTCATCACACCCATACCTGGGGCGTCATTCGCGTCTCTATCACCAGTTCCGATGTAGACAATGTCCGGATTGAGTGGGTCAAATGCCAACGTACTTACCCCCAATGTTGGCAAGTCATCTGTGTTAGATATCCATGACTCTCCTCCGTCATACGTTCTCCAAACACCACCCGCTGGTGCTCCACAAAAAATAATGTTGGGATCTGAAGGGTGGAAGGCTACGTGATTGATTCTTCCTACACCTGGAATGTTTTCGCGTGTTGTCTGTGCGTCCAAAATGGGGCCCAAAACCTGCCAGTTTCCTGATTCAGATCTTGCTGTTCGCAGCGCAATGGCATCTTGATTGGCTCTGAAGATTTGTCCAGCGCTTGGTCTATTTCCCTCTTCATCGATGCGCATCATCATCATTTGCTCCCATCGCTTAAATGGTTTCCATCCGCATCCCGGAGTGATTTCTCTTCCTTCCCAACGTTCATTAAAAAGATCCTGGATTTCGAAAAAACTCATAGATTCATCTTGCATAACAACAGACCAGTCTGGGTCTTCAGCAGGATTAGATTGAGCAATGGAAAAAGTACACGCCATGAAAAAAGCGGCAGTCAGAAGCACAGAGGTACGCATAGATGTTCAGGTTTTATAATCCTTAAAGGTAAGGTTCATAAAACTCTAATGGTCACATAACCTTTACAAGATTGCTAGAAGATTGAAAAGACAATTACATCCTCATGGTATAAGTTGCACTATACTCCCCACCAAAGGGCTTGATTCAGAAGTGAATGCCTTTTTTCAACTTTAAACTCTTGGATGTGCACCGAATTGAAAGGTTGGTTGGCTATTTGGTGAACAGACCTATGAAAGTATGAACAGACAAGGATACTTCTCAGTGGTCTAGTCAGGAAAAACAACGAACTAAATGCTCTGTGTTTTTAAGAACCACTGATAAAAACATTCTCCTGATCACGATCATAAATTCTCAGAAACGATGAAATCCATTGCATTCGTTATTTTTCTTTTCCCTTTGATGACTACTGACAGCTTTAGCTAAACCTATAAGAACCTCGTTTTCGAAGGAGCTGAAATACGCGGACACGCATGCGCGGGAGTGGTTCATGAATTGGGGCAACAGGGACTTCATCCTCAATTCAAGCGGGTTGGAGGCACCTCTGCATGAGCAATTACAGATTTGCTTTGGGCTATTCGGGAGAAGAAATGGGAATGATTATTCCGAACACGAAATTCCACAGGTTGAATGATGGTAAATGGTTTTTCAGATAAAAAATACCAGCTAACTTGAAGTTCACGTTGCCGGAACCTGCCTGAACAAAAAAGCTTTGACCATCTTTATTTATAAAACATACCCGAACAAGAAAGCACGTGATGCACTTCGCGTTAGCATTCCCATTTCTATTTCTTTTTACTTCGAAACGGTCTTTTTAAACTGTGAAGGAAGCGTGATCAATCACCGTAAACATCCTTAATACTTCGCCCTATTCATTGACGGCGGCCTAACGGGAAATTTTTCCATTTGGATGTTCGACAGTCAAGATGAGGCATCTGGAAAATCCATTCCAAGCCAATTGACGCCAGGCACACGTATAGTTCGTGCAGCGCAAATAGAGAGCGATAGCAATGCATCTGAGCGGGCGCTTGTACCGAAAGAAATCACCTCATTCATTGATTACATAGGTGCGCTTTACATGTATGTGAACGAAAACCTCAATCGTCATCCCCTCTCAAATATGCATTGGAATAATACTATTTCTGTTTCATCAGGGAAGATTGGCCCGAAATTTCGAAAGTTGAGTTTGAAAGAAAAGGAGTTGCTTTTTATGACTGGAAAACAAGCTGTATCTAATTACTACATGCATTAAGTAATTCAAAAAAGCCGCTTGGTTTCCCACATTTGCAATGTATTTGATGAACGTATCACAGCAGATGTCACTTATTTGGGAAGGTTCTGTGATAATCTATGGACACCTTGCTTTAAGAAACAAAAGCTAGATTTAAAATGACAAGTAACTCATTGTTAATTTAGCATCTATTATCGCAAAAATTTAACACTTTCAAAATGAAAAAATTATCTACACTTCTCTTATTACTTTTTACTACTGTATGGGGGACATCCCAAGTGGTTATTAATGAATTCCAAGTAGACAACAATACGGTGGAATTGAAAAATGTTGGACTGACTACCGTTGATATTAGTGGCTGGTTCCTCTGCTCTTTCCCTACCTACAATGCCCTTGGAAGTTTAACGCTCAACGGTGGTGATTTGATCATGGAGCCCGGAGAGATTATTTATGTAGAAGGCCATTCAATGGGCGCTGATGACGAATTAGCACTCTACAATATGCCTTCTTACAATTCTTCAACAGCCATTGAAGACTACATTGAGTGGGGTTCTTCTGGTCACCAAAGGGCTTCTGTAGCGCAAGCTGCAGGGATCTGGACAATTGGGGCGTTCCTAGCAACACCCGTTGACGGCGTTCCTTACGCTTATGACGGAGAAGGAGACACTGTAAATGATTGGATCGCACAAGATCCAACATTTGGAGAGGAAAACTTTGGCGGTTGTGATGTTATTGGCGGAATGATTACGACACAAGATGCTACTGAAATCTGTGTTGGTGATGGAAACCCTGATCCTATTAACGTGACACTATCAGGAAACGCAGGCGACAACAATGCGTGGGTCATCACAAATGAAGAAGGTGAGATTTTGGGACTTCCTGAAGGTTCACCTTTCGATCTTGAAGGAGCTGGCGAAGGTGTCTGCTTAATCTGGAATTTGAGTTTCTCTGGTGTAATTACAGGAGCTGAAGTTGGTTTGAATGCGAATGACCTTGAAGGTTGTTTCGAGCTTTCAAATGCTATTATTGTTACAAGAACTGCTGTTGCAGGTGGAATGATTACTACTCAAGACCCATTGGATATTTGCGTTGGAGACGGCGTTCCAGATCCAATCAACGTAACGTTGGCAGACAATGAGGGTGAAAACAGTGCGTGGGTCATCACAAATGAAGCTGGTGAGATCTTAGGACTTCCAGAAGGATCTCCTTTCGATCTTGAAGGAGCTGGCCAAGGTGTGTGCTTAATCTGGCACTTGAGTTTCAACGGAGCGCTTACAGGAGCTGAAGTTGGAAACAATGCTTCTGACCTTGGAGGATGTTTCGCGCTTTCAAACCCAATTACTGTTGTAAGAACAGCCGTTGCAGGTGGAACTATTTCTACTGAAGATGCATTGGAAATTTGTGCTGGTGACGGCGTTGCAGATCCAATCAACGTAACATTGGTAGACAATGAAGGGGAAAACAGTGCGTGGGTTATTACAAATGAAGAAGGTGAGATCTTAGGTCTTCCAGAAGGATCTCCTTTCGATCTTGAAGGAGCTGGCGAAGGTGTGTGCTTAATCTGGCACTTGAGTTTCAACGGAACGCTTACAGGCGCTGAAGTTGGAAACAATGCTTCTGATCTAGAAGGATGTTTATCTCTTTCAAACCCAATTACTGTTGTAAGAACAGGCGTTGTTGGTGGTACTATCTCAACTCAAGATCCACTTGTGATCTGTGCTGATGATGAAATCGCTAATCCTATCAACGTTACTTTAGAAGGAAACGAAGGAACAAACAGTGCGTGGGTAATTACCAACGAAGCTGGAGAGATCTTAGGTCTTCCTGGAGGATCACCTTTCGATCTTGAAGGAGCTGGAGCAGGAGTTTGCCTTATCTGGCACTTGAGCTTTGAAGACGGATTAACTGGCGCTGAAGTTGGATTGAATGCAAATGACCTTGAAGGTTGTTTCGCTTTATCTAACCCCATCTCAGTAACACGCCTTACAGGTGAAGATTGTGATTGTCTTGCTATGGGCGGAACGATTGCTACTGAAGACAATACGAGTCTTTGTGTTGGTGATGGCGCAGCAGATCCGATTAACGTAACACTAGACGGTGCTTTTGGAACCAACAGCGCGTGGGTTATCACTGATGTTGATGGCACAATTTTAGACCTTCCAGCTGGATCTCCTTTTGATCTTGAAGGTGCAGGTGAAGGCGTATGCTTGATCTGGCACTTGAGCTTTGAAGACGGATTGACTGGTGCTGAAGTAGGAATGAACGCAAGTGACCTTGAAGGTTGTTTCGCTCTTTCTAATCCAATCGAAGTAGTTCGTACTGAAGTAGCAGGCGGAGCAATTACAACTGAAGATGACACTGAGATTTGTGTGAGTGACGGTGTTGCTGATCCAATCAACGTTACATTAGACGGAAACCTAGGAACTAACAATGCGTGGGTAATCACAAACGAAGCTGGAGAAATTCTTGATTTTCCTGCAGGTTCACCATTCGATTTAGACGGAGCAGGTGAAGGCATATGCTTGATCTGGCACTTGAGCTTCGAAGATGGAATCATTGGAGCTGAAATTGGAATGAACGCCAACGATTTGGAAGGCTGTTTCTCACTTTCTAACCCAATTACAGTAACACGTACTGAAATCAACGGTGGAACTGTTAGCACATCTGACGGCGAAACTACTGTGGTCATTACTGTTGGTGACGGCATTGCTGACGATATTACGTTTGAATCAGCTGACAACCTTGGTGAAAACTACACGTACATCGTTACAGATGCACTAGATAACATTTTAGCTGTTTTATCAGGTGACTCAAATGATTTTGAAGAAGCTGGAGGCGGTATTTGCCACCTTTGGGGAATCGCTCACGAAGGAGAACTCGTTCTTCCTTTAGAAGTCTCTGTGAATGACATCATGGCTGAAGGATGCTATCATCTTTCATCTAACTTCGTGACAATCGATCGTCAGCCCGTAGGAGTTTATGAAATCACTCTTGGAACATTCAATGTTTGGCCTAACCCTTCTGCAGGACAACTTACTGTTGAACTTCCTGTAGGATCTACTAAAGCAAATTTAAGCGTTTACAGCACAACAGGTGCATTGGTAGCTACGCTTCCAGTGAATGGAACGAGCAGCGCTAATATTTCTGTTGCTGAGTTGAAAGCAGGTGCATACGTACTTGTATTAACCACTGAAAATGGAACTGCTCTTCGTCAGACTTTGTTGAAGAAGTAAGCTTTACTTATACTAGTTAGAACCCCGTTGGATGAATTTCCAATGGGGTTTTTTTATGTCCGTCTTATTTGCACATGCTACTTACCCGTAAGCATCTGTAAAATCGTTTCGAACAACTTGGAGCAAGCTCCGCCCCTCCCCAATGACAAGGTATACTTTCAAAAAACACCCTATCAACAGTTCCACTTCTTTTCGAATGATAACTTCACGATCGTTCAGCTTGAATTCATAAATGATATTACTGAGTCGGATCATTACCGCTACCTTCGCACAAAATCACCCTAATGCGGAGGAAACAAGTGACTGTCATTGGCCGATACGACGCCACAGAAGACCAATACGAACAAGGTGTTGCCATGGGTAAAATGCTGGCCGAAATGGACATCATTGCCATTACCGGTGGAAGAGCAGGTCTAATGGAAGCGGTGGCGAAAGGCTGCTCTGAAGCAGGCGGAATAAGCATAGGCCTCCTACCAGGAGAGAAATTTCAAGATAGCAACCCGTACAATACCATTGTCATTCCTACAGGCATTGGCTACGCCCGAAACAGCATGAATGTATTGGCTGCCGATGTGGTCATTGCCATTGGTGGAGCTTCAGGCACACTTTGCGAAATGGCGTTTGCTTGGAGTTACAAGAAACCAATCATAGCGCTCACAACCAGCGGTGGGTGGGCTGAAAAACTGGCTGGTGAACACATTGACCATAGACAAGATCAACCCGTTCACGCTGCTCACTCATTAGCAGATGTAAAGCGCCTCTTAGAAGAATTACTGAAAGAAGACTAAGCTTGCTCGCACCGTGCTTTCAAAGCCGTATTCATGAGCTTGAAGCTTTCTGTTGTAGTGGTCTTGATCATTTTCCGCATAAACGGGAGAAGGATTCCTCCGAATTCTTCCGAATGAATAAAGTTGGTTTCGCCCTTCCCGAGTACTTCTAATGCAAACGAATGCTGTCCGTCAAAGATGCCCTTTACCCCAAACTTTCCTTTCCATGCGAACAGGCTGTTTGGCTCTACAATCACCACTTCTGGACTGATAACCATAGGCTTACCCTTGACCTGATGAAGTTCTACTTGTAAGTTATCCCCCACCTTTGTTGGTCCGGAAATTCGTCGAATGAACGGATTCCATTCTGGGTACTCGTTAAAGTCCATTAAGACCTTCCAAATGTGTTCAGGTGTAGCGTTGATTCTAATCTCAGTGTGTAAATGCATGTGACCGTTTCTTTGTTCTCGCCAAAGGTCATGGATCTGAAAATGGGCCGACTTGATTTAAATCAAGAAAAAGAGGTAGGTGTATTTCCGGGAAAGATTATCCGTCTTATGATTTGGGTGGACTAAGTTCTACCCAGCGTTGGCGCGAATTCTACTGAGTGTTTCAGGAGTCATTCCTAACATAGAGGCCAAATACTTCAGCTGCACTTCATTGAACAGCTCTTTGTTGTTTTCAAAGAAATGGAGGTAGCGTTCTTCTGCCGACATTGATAAATGCGAAAAAACTCGGTCTTCTAAAGTGGTGAAGCAGCTAGCCAAAAAGCGCTTTTCCAATGCGTGCCACTCTGGCACAATTTCGCTAATCTTCTGGTAGTCTGATTGATAAATCGAATAAACCTTCGTCTCTGTCAAAGCCTGTATGTTCCACCTCGCCGGTTCGTCAAACATAAATGCAGAAAGATCTGTGACGAAGTAACCGCTTTTGCTAATCCACTGGGTCACGTCTTTCTCTTCTAAGGAAACGAAAATGCGCACCAATCCTTTATTCACAAAACTCATTCGCCTGCACTTCCCTCCTGTTTGGGAAAAATACTCGCCCTTTGCCAAGGTCTCTGTTTTAAACAGATTTGCCATTTTCGACAAAGAAGAAGTGGGCACTTCGAAGTGCGAATGGATGCAGTGTTCAAGTAAATTCATAGCTCGAAAGATGCAAAAATGTCGGTACTTCAGATCGAATGTGTCAAAATTAACGTTAGACCGTCTTCCTTTCGCCCTAAAAACCTTTGCTTCTGTCAGTTTGGCAGTTCTTCACCCCTTGGAACGCGAATTGAGTAGCCTTATTCAACAACGGCGTGTGCCGAATGTTAGAATTTGATAAACAATCAGAAAAATGCAACAAGGAAGTATTAATGTACAGACGGAAAACATCTTTCCAATCATCAAGAAGTTTCTGTATTCTGATCACGAAATTTTCCTTCGTGAACTTGTGTCAAATGCAGTTGATGCATCACAAAAAGTAAAAACACTTGACCAGCTAGGTGAGATTTCTGCAAAAGTAGAAAAGCTTAAAGTAGAGGTCATTCTTGACAAAGCCGCTAAGACGTTGACCGTTCGCGACAACGGAATCGGCATGACGCAAGAAGAGATTGAAAAGTACATCAATCAAATTGCGTTCTCTGGTGCAGAAGAATTCGTGAACAAATACAAGGATTCAGAAGCGAAGAATGCCATTATTGGACACTTCGGACTTGGATTCTATTCAGCGTTCATGGTTTCAGCGAAAGTAGAAATCATTACCCGCTCTCAAAAGCCGAATAGTAAGGCTGTGCGTTGGGAATGTGATGGCAGTCCGAACTACACCATTGAAGAGGCAGCAAAGAAGACCAAAGGAACAGACATCATTCTTCACATCGCTGAAGATTCTGAAGAGTTCTTAGAAGATGAGCGCATCCGCGGAATCTTGATGAAGTATTGCAAATTCATGCCTGTTTCAATTGTATTTGGCAAGAAATCAATTACTGAAGATGATGCTTCTGGAGCTAAAGATGAAGAAGGAAAAGTGCTTCAAATCACTAAGCAGGTTGATGACGTAATTAATACGACTGACCCAGCATGGATGAAGAAGCCTGTTGATTTGACTGATGAAGATTACACAGACTTCTACCGCGATTTGTACCCATCACAAATGGAAGATCCACTCTTCCACATTCACTTGAACGTAGATTATCCGTTCAACTTGACTGGGGTACTTTTCTTCCCACGCTTGAAGAAAAACATGGAGCTTCAGCGCAACAAAATTCACTTGTACTCAAACCAAGTGTTTATTACTGACAACGTAGAGAACATCGTTCCTGATTTTTTGACCTTGTTGCACGGTGTGATTGATTCTCCAGACATTCCATTGAACGTATCACGTTCATACCTGCAGGAAGATGGAAATGTGAAGAAAATCTCAAGCCACATCTCTAAGAAGGTTGCTGACAAATTGAAGTCGATGTTCACTGAGAACAGAGAAGATTTCGAAACAAAGTGGGATGACATTCGCATGTTCATTGATTATGGAATGTTGACTGATGAGAAGTTCTTTGAGCGCTCTTTGAAGTTTTCATTGATGAAGAACACAGAAGGAAAGGCATACACTTTTGATGAATTGAAAGCAGCCGTTGGAGAAACACAAAAAGACAAAAACGGAAAAGTTGTTGTGCTTTATTCTACTGATGAAGATGCCCAGCATGAGCGTATTTCAAAAGCAACGGAACGTGGTTACCAAGTTGTTATGTTAGACGGACCATTGGCAGCGCACCTTACTTCACGCCTTGAGCAGCATGACAATGAAGTTCAGTTTAAGCGTGTTGATGCTGACATTATTGAGAAGTTGATTGAGCGCGACGAAGAGTTGCCTTCAAAGTTGACTGAAGATCAGCAGAAAGAATTGCAGCCTGTTGTTGAAGAAGTAGCTAACAAAGAGACTTTCGACGTGAGCTTTGCGAGCATGAGCGTAACTGAACAACCTATGGTGATCACACAAAGTGAGTTCATGCGCAGAATGAAAGAGCAGCAAGCAAGTGGCGGCGGCGGATTTCAAATGTTTGGTGCCTTCCCAGAAAAGTACAACTTGGTTGTGAACTCTAATCATCCTCTGATTGAGAAGCTTACTGAGGAGAAAGATGTTGCCAAGCAGAAAGACTTGATCAAACAACTGACAGATTTAGCCAGATTAAGTTCTGGACTTCTAAAAGGTAAAGAATTGACCACGTTTGTTGCGCGCAGTGTAGCATTGATGAACTAATATCCATTGAACAATTCCCCCGTACCGTTCACCCTAAAAATGGGTGACGGCGGGGGATTTTCATGTAAATTGACCTATAACTTAGAAAAAAACACAAATGAAACAATATCTTGTACCTGGCATCATTGGACTGCTCATTCTTGTCGTATTCGGTGGTGGATGCTCTTCTTATAACGGACTCATAGGATATGAGGAAGCTGTTGACGGACAATGGGCCAATGTGGAAACACAGTACCAGCGTCGTTTTGATCTTATCCCTAACTTGGTAGAGGTGGTGAAAGGTTATGCCGATTTTGAAAAATCTACTTTGATGGGAGTCACAGAAGCCAGAGCAGCGGCTATGGGGGCCATGCGTTCAGCAGGCGAGTCAGGTGATTTGGGCGACTTTCAATCTGCCAATAAGAACCTTGGTGTTGCCATGGGACGTTTCTTCGGATACACAGAAAATTATCCAGACTTAAAAGCCAATCAGAACTTCCTTGAGCTGCAATCGCAATTGGAAGGCACTGAAAATAGGATTTCTGTTGCACGTGAGCGCTTCAATGAAACAGTGAAAACCTACAACACGAAAATCAAACAAATACCAGGGAGCTTTTTTGCTGGAATGTTAGGATTTGGTGAACGTGATTACTTTCAAAGTGCCGAAGGTTCAGACGTTGCTCCTTCAGTCAATTTCTCAGAATAATGGCTAACGATATCTATGACATATTTAACGACGAGGCCCAAGAAGTAATGGAGGAGGCCATTCGCCTAGCTGAACTAAACACCAGCGGTGAAGTGCGCATCCACATTGACAACAAGTGCAAAGAGGAGCTCATGGACCGAGCCGCCTTCCTTTTCGAAGAATTAGAAATGCATCAAACAGAGCTCCGAAATGGGGTTCTGTTCTACTTCGCATTAAAAGACAAGCAGTTCGCAATTTTAGGAGACGGAGGAATCAACGCCAAAGTCCCTGACACTTTCTGGGATGATATTCGCGATGAAATGACCGCCTTTTTCAAGGAGGGTAAGTTCGTTGAAGGAATTACCCATGGTGTAAAAAGAGCCGGTGAACAACTCAAAGCCTTTTTTCCTTATCAATCAGATGACATAAATGAACTACCAAACGAGATTTCCTTTGGGACGAAATAAATACGTATTACTGGGGATTCTCACTCTGTTCATGGGGCTTTTTAGCTTTAATTCTTTTGGACAGAGCGATGAGCACTGTGGGCTCAAGAAGAAGGATTTTCAATTGGTCTATGACCAAGGCGAAGTCCTCTCTCAGACAGAAGAAGCAGCGCTTGAGCGTAAATTGAATGCTTTTAAAGACAGCACAAGCAATGTCATTATTGTAGTAACACATGCTGACATGTGCGGTGAACAACCTTGGAAGTTTGCCACAGATTTAGGCCATGCTTGGGGCGTTGGAACTGAAAAGGATAACGGAATTGTTGTAGCTATTCGTCCGAAAACAGGAAATCAAGGTGGTAAAATGCACATTGCCGTGGGATACGGACTTGAAGGTGCAATAACAGATGCTCTTTCTAAACGCGTTGTAGAGGGAGAATTCATTCCTGGCTTCAAAGCCGGAAATTATTATGGCGGAATAAATGCTGGAACTGATGTTCTGATGGAATTGGCTGCGGGTGAGATCACCGAATATGCTGGCGGCCCTCCAACCCAAAAAAAGGGAAAGAAAAAATTCAGAGTCATTATTATGTTGATTTTCCTTGGCCTGTCCATTTTTGGCGGAGTAGGCGGCATGGCTGTTAAAACGTTCCGCTATTCAAGGCTAAATGCGATTTCATTCATGGCAGCATGGGCAATTATTGCCGCAGCTAGCAGGCAACACGCTGGAACTTATGATAACTTCAGAGGAGGTCGTGGTGGCTTTGGCGGAGGTGGTTTCGGTGGTGGCGGCGGAGGTGGATTTGGTGGCTTCGGCGGAGGTGGATTTGGTGGCGGTGGCGCCGGCGGTTCATGGTAAAGTGATTTGAACTTATCTTTGTCACCACTCACATAAAATTAGCACACAAAAAATGGCAAAATACGCACGGTTCATCGGCGGAGCGATAGGTTGGGCAGTTGGCGGTCCAATTGGGGCGGCTTTAGGGTTCTTCGGAGGAATGATGTTTGAAGATAGCTCTGTGAAAACAGCCGGTACTGAAGATCCTAACTACGAACGTTACAGACACAACACGCAGAGCGGAGACTTTGCCGCCAGCTTATTGGTGCTCTCTGCAGCAGTCATGAGGGCAGACAACAAAGTGCTTAAAAGTGAACTTAGCTTTGTAAAAAAATTCTTCTTAGAAAACTTCGGTGAAGAGGTTGCCGAACACAATCTTCGTTTGCTCAAAGGATTGCTAGAAGCAGATCTGGATGTGAAAAAGGTGAGCCAGCAGATTCGCTATTTCATGCAACATGCGAACCGCATCTTGTTGCTGCAATACCTCTTCGGAATTGCCAATGCAGATGGTGAGATTGATCCCCGTGAGTTGGATATGATCAGAACCATAGCCATCAATATGGGCATCTCTTTGCGTGACTTTGAATCTATAAAAGCCATGTTCATGGGAGGGGCATCAGGGAAATCACGAAGTTCTTATCAATCTGTTAGCACGGTAGAAACGGCTTACAAAATTCTAGAAATAGAAACGACTGTTGAAGACGCGCAGGTGAAAAAAGCCTACCGCCTCATGGCTACGAAATACCATCCCGATAAAAACAGAAACGTAGGAGAATCCTATCAAAAAATGGCCAAAGACAAGTTCATTAAGGTGCAAGAATCCTATGAATTGATCAAGGACCACCGTGGAATGAAGTAACCCAAATCAGTCAGGTGCTTGGTATTTACCGGCAACGCGAATTGTAATTACGATTAATACAATGTTGGCTATGCCCAGCACTCCACTTTGTTCTAGCCACCTCGCTCCTTCGCTCCCCCAAATATCAGGCGTAGAAAAGGCGAATGGAATCAAGGCTAGCATCCAAAGTAATCCGATAACCCACTTTTCTGTGCCTTTGGTTTGAAGCCAGTAAATGGCTAACACAACCAACATGGGGAAGGTCCACATGAAATGCTCTGTGTCTGTGTGAACGAGGTTTGGGATGATGGCCAGTAATGCGCTAAATTCAATCAATCTATTTTTCGGCATCAAACGCAAATCAGTCCGCTCCTGTTTGAAATGGCGAAGCATCCAGAAAAGAATCAGGAATGAAACGACCGCTAAGAACAACACAATCCAGCGGCTTCCATCAATGCCCGTAAGTTTTGCAGGAATGCCATAAATAGTATTCGCACTTTCAGCCAAAGATGCGTTGTGTGCTTGCATGGCATGGAGCCATTCTTTTAAAAACTGAAGGTTATCTCCCCAGCCCCAGCCTATTGCAGGAAGAAACAACAAGATAAGTATTCCCGCTCCCATGCTCTTAACGCTGGTCCACTCTCTTCGAAGAATCAACCATGGAACGATAATAATAAAGTGCGGTTTAAAAATCAAGGCTAAAGCGAAGAGCGCGCCAGAAAGAACGGGTTTCGACTTCAACAAAATGAATCCTGAAAACACCCAAATCAAGAGCAACCAGTTCACATTTCCAAGCAAGAGCTCACGAGAGAAATGTCCAACTAAACTCAACACCACCAACAGAGCCACCGCATTCCGATTCACTTTCGTTTGCAGTTGTTCCTGGATCCAATCGATTAGTTGTGGAATTCGCGAAGCAAAACTTACACTGATGAGTAAGAAGAAAAACACCCGGGCCGAAAACCATCCCAGTAAATGTAAGGGCGTAAATAGAAGCGCTGCGCTAGAAGAATATTTGTAATAGCCACTGCTCAGTCCAAAAGCCTTACCGTAAGGACTTTCGCCATCGAACAGCCACATAGCAGCATCATAATACACTTGTAAATCGCGCATTTGAAACCGACCATTGATCATGTTCAATACGCCAAAAAGCACGGCGAGACTGAATATCAGAATGGAAATGCGGTATTTTTTCATCCAAAGCATGCGGCGAAGATAAACGGAATGTATGAGTTCATTAACTTTGTAGAAAAGAAGATTATGTTCGGAGATATGATGGAAAAGCTTCAAGCCATGAAGCAGACGATGGCAGAGTCGAAGACACGTTTGGCTACCATTACCGTTGAGGGGAAGGCAGATGGTGTTACTGTGCTCATTGATGGCAACCGCAAAGTGAAAGATATTCAAGTTGATCCGGCACTTATCTCAGAAGTTGAAGATTTGCAGGATTTACTCATTGTAGCTGTCAACCGGGCCATTGAAGCGGCAGACAAGGCCAATGAATCTGAGATGGGATCAAAGGCCCAAGATTTGTTGGGCGGAATGGGCATGTAATATTTCATTGAAAGGAAAGGCGCTGCTCGCGTCTTTCCAAATGATGAATGCAGGGTTAGCAGTGATCCGAAAACAGCTCGTGGAAAACGCCACCCTTCAGAATTATGAATTCAGGGGTGACCGACCATGTACTTTAAAAGAGTTTTTTTTGAAACGGAACTGGAACTTCCGAAATCCAATTTCATCCCTTTTTGGGTCAGTGAAATGACTAAAACACCGCTTTATCCCCACCTATTCTCAGCACAAAATCTCGCGGGGTCCACCACTCCTCCTCCCCAGTCGCAAAGATCCGAACTCCGCAAAAATTTTGAAAGAAGAAGCCCTTCTACTTTCTATACCATTTCACCACTGTACCTTCTCACTTTGTAGTTGATTCCTTGATTTTCCGGTAAGAACCTGTTACCCTCAAACTCCCTTTTACAATTTCACCCTACTGTGTTTGCTACTGGGAACGACTCTTAATCTGATGGGGACCAAAGAAAAAATCTCGAGACTGATGCGGGAAAGTTAAAGGGACATTGACTCTTTTTGGAAATAAGGTCTCAGCGAGTGCAAAAGGGAAGAAAATGAGCTCCCAATCATAAAAGCAAGACGAAAAGAGGCCTTTTTCGCTTCATTCTCTTGTATTTCTTCGAAAGGTGGAGAATAATTAGGTAGTAACACAAACTTTGATATACTGTAGCTAAAGAACCAACAGATGCTTGAAACAATCGTCTTTGACGAAAAAAACACACCTAGCACATCAAAAAAGAAGGAAATTATCGACTTCTTATTTGATCACCTCGAACAATACGGAGACCCCAAAGAGGACATTGGCAAAGCAATTGATTACGCTGTAAAAGCCCATACCTCCTTCGGCGGTTTCACTTTGGTTCTTCAAGATAATAACGAAATTAGAGGAGCAGTGGTCATGAACCAAACAGGAATGGGAGGCTATATTCCTGAAAACATTCTGGTCTACATTGCCACGCACAAAGACCACAGAGGGACGGGGCTGGGAAAAAAATTGATGTCCAAAGCCATCGAGATTTCAGAGGGCGACATCGCACTTCACGTTGAAGCAAATAACCCGGCCCAACACCTTTACAGTAAACTTGGTTTTACGAATCCGTATTTAGAGATGCGATTGAAGAAATAAGGTAGATATGCACTTTATAGATTTATCAATTTTTATATTCTACCTCATCTTCATGCTTGGAGTGGGCTTCTATTTCCTGCGCAAAAATAAATCTAAAGAAGATTACTTTGTTGGTGGGAGATCTATGTCAGCAGGCCACATTGGCCTTTCAGTTGTTGCCACTGACGTAGGTGGAGGGTTTTCGATTGGACTTGGCGGACTTGGTTTTGCCATGGGACTGTCAGGCAGTTGGATGTTATTTACTGGACTACTTGGTGCTTGGTTAAGTGCGGTATTTCTGATTCCGAAAGTGTATCCTCTTGCGAAAAAACACAACTTCCTGACCTTCCCACAAACGCTTTCCTTTCATTATAACAAGAAAGTAGCCTTGGTAGCAGGAATCATTTCATTCATTGGCTATGTAGGTTTTACCAGTTCACAAATCCTTGCAGGGGCGAAATTGGCCTCAGCAACCTTCCCCGCGCTGACCATTAATAATGCTGCCCTCCTGATGGGAGTCATAGCGGTTGTATACACTGTGATTGGCGGAATCAAGGCTGTAATATATACTGACACCATACAGTGGCTGATATTAATGATCGGTCTTATCTTCATCGGACTCCCCATTGCTTTTTATGAAATTGGAGGATGGGAAGGCTTGCGACAGGCCGTTCCTCCTGAATTCCTGTCTTTAGGAAATGTCAGATTCATTCAACTTTTCAATTGGCTCATCACCATTGTCCCTATTTGGTTTGTTGGAATGACTTTGTACCAGCGAATTTATGCCTGCAAAGATGAGCAGACAGCGAAAAAAGCATGGAAAATTGCTGGACTTTTTGAATGGCCCGTAATGGCCTTCATGGGAATTGCTCTAGGATTATTCGCACGTGTTGCTTTTGAGCAAGGCCTGTTCACTGAACTGGGTTATGCTGCAAATAGCCAGATGGATTCAGAGCTTGGATTGCCATTGCTGTTAAGGTCTATTCTTCCTGTCGGACTTATGGGCCTTATGATGTCGGCCTATTTCTCTGCCATCATGTCAACAGCAGATAGTTGTTTAATGGCTGCCAGCGGAAACCTGATAACCGATGTATTAGATTACTTTAGCCCCACCAAAGAAACCCATGCAATCAAGAAGTCGCAACTGATTACCCTTGCTATTGGTGCAGTGGCAATTTTACTGGCAACCATCATGACAAGCGTGCTTGATTTGATGCTCTACTCCTATGCCTTTATGGTCTCTGGCTTGCTCATTCCTGTACTAGGAACCTTAGTTTATAAAAACCCGCATCCCAATGCTGCCTTGTTATCAATGATCATTGGGGGAACAACCACGTTGGTGCTGATTTTTGTCGATCTAAAACTGCCCCTCGGTTTAGATGCCAATTTCTTTGGAATAAGTCTTTCTTTCATCACATTTTTAATCGTCCAAAACACGACAAAAACCAATGCCAAACGACAAACTGCTTGAACAGCTTAAAGTCATCCGAAGAACGCTTCATGCGCATCCTGAAGTTTCTGAATGTGAATTTAAGACACAACAGCGCATCCTTGATTACCTTTCAAAAAATACAACTGCGCAAACAAAAAAAGTAGGGTTTACTGGTGTTATTGCTGAATTTAAAGGAGTTGATGAAGGATTAACAGTGATGATTCGAGGTGATATTGATGCGCTTCCAATTGCCGAGGTCAATACATTTGAATACAAATCAACTAGGGAAGGTGTTTCCCATAAATGCGGACATGACGGACACACAACCATTCTACTGGGATTGGCGCAAGTGTTGAGTGAGCGGCCCCTTCACAAAGGGAAAGTGCTCTTGCTCTTTCAACCTGCTGAAGAAAATGGAATGGGCGCACAGGCCGTGCTAAATGATGATAACTTCAATAAAGAACAAATTGACTATGTATTTGCCCTGCACAATTTGCCCGGCTACCCCATGCATGAAATTGTTGTGAAGCAAAATGAGTTCACCGCGAATGTCAAGAGCATCATTTTAAAGATGACTGGTAAAACTGCTCATGCTGCCGAACCTGAGCAAGGATTCAATCCAAGCATGGCCATTTCTGAACTGTTCGCCTTCGCAAATAAAACAACATTTAATGAGCCTGCTGACCCTAACTTCTTTCTCATGACACCTATTTATTCAACGATGGGTGATTTAGCTTATGGAATTTCTGCTGGATATGGTGAAGTGCATTTTACCATTCGAAGCTGGTCAACAGATCTGATGGAAAAACGAAGCAAAGAAATTAGTGCGTTCATGGAGTCTACCTGCAGACGCTACCACCTTGCTGCGGATATTTCATGGACTCAGGTATTCGCTGCGAATGTGAATAATTCTGCTGCTGTTGAATACGTGAAAGCCGCGGCCAGAAAAAGTGAATTTGTGCTCACAGAACGACCTTATCCGTTTCGATGGGGTGAAGATTTTGGACTTTTTACTCAAAAGTATAAAGGGGCCATGTTTGGCTTAGGTTCTGGCACTGCAACTCCTGCCCTGCACAATCCAGATTATGATTATCCTGATGAAATTACCAAAACTGGAATCACCCTATTTCACAACATCATTCAACAAATTCTATAAGCCTTGTTTCAAACCTCCTACATCGAATTATCTGAATCTGCTATCAAGCAAAATATTGAATTCATCCAAGACTTTCTGGGCGAAAATGTTACTTTTTCGTCCGTTGTAAAGGGCAACGCATACGGACATGGGATTAATCATTACTGTCCCATAGCATACAAGTATGGTGTCAATCATTTCAGTGTATTCAGTGCACAAGAAGCCTGGGAAGTTTCTCAAACACTGCCGAACCATGAATATACTTTAATGATCATGGGCCAAATTGAAAATGAGGAGTTGGCTTGGGCCATAGAAAACGAAGTAGAGTTTTATGTCTTTGAACAAGACCGATTGGATGCCGCAATTGCAACGGCCAAAAAGGTTGGTAAAAAGGCTTTGATTCATGTTGAACTCGAAACAGGAATGAATCGAACCGGTGTTCCCCAGAAAGAAATTGCTAGCACCTTTCAGAGAATAGAAGCCAATCTAGAGTGGTTGGAAACCAAAGGCGTTTGCACCCATTTTGCTGGCGCGGAAAGCATCGGAAACTATAAACGAATCAAGGACCAATTCAATCGTTTCAAACGCAATCAAGTGCGCATCAATGAATACCCTTGGATGAATGCTAAAAAGCATACAGCTAGTTCCTCAGCAACAATACGGTACCCAAATACCCAATTGGATCTTGTGCGCATTGGTATCCTGCAATACGGTTATTTCCCTACTGAAGAAATCTTGGTGCATTACCTCGCAAAAAAGAAAATCAGCGAAAACCCATTAAAGCGTATTATCAGTTGGAAGACACGTGTTATGGATGTCAAGACCGTTAAACCGGGCGAATTTGTAGGCTATGGCATGTCCTATTTCACCAATCAAAAAACTCAAATTGCCTTGTTGCCTGTTGGCTATTCCTTTGGCTACAGCAGGTCTTTGAGCAATCAAGGTAAAGTACTTATTCACGGCAAAAGATTAGATGTCATTGGCACCGTTAACATGAGTATGCTCGCTGTTAACATAACGGGAGTTGATGGCATTGAGAAGGGAGACGAAGCTGTATTAATCGGTAATCAAGGTGATGCTGAAAATACGGTATCGTCTTTTAGTGACTTCAGCCACCTCATCAATTATGAATTACTTACACGCCTACCAAAAGATATTCCTAGAATCATAACAACCTAATTATGGCAGAGTTAATTATACAAACCGAAAAAATCAAAAACAATATCAAGTTTTTGAGCGACTATTTCGCGCAGCACAACATTGAATGGAGTTTGATCACCAAAGTGTTTTCTGGCGACAAGGAATTTCTGAAGAAAATACTCACTGACGATGTCATTGAAAAAATTAATACCGTAGGTGATTCAAGACTGACCAGTCTGAAAAACCTCAAAGAGTTGAATCCGAAAATGAGAACTATTTACATCAAACCACCTGCTAAAATTTATGCAGACGACTTGGTGAAATATGCAGACATTTCATTAAACAGTTCCTTTTCGACCATAAATGCATTGAACGCAGCCGCAAAAAAGGCGGGTAAAACCCATCAAATCATCATTATGATTGAGTTGGGGGAATTGAGAGAAGGCGTTAAACGCTCAGACATCATGGATTTTTATGAAACAGTCTTCGATCTATCCAACATAGATGTAATCGGAATCGGCTCCAACTTAGGATGCATGTACGGTGTTGAGCCTTCCTATGATAAACTACTTCAGCTTACCCTCTACAAAGAGTTGATTTCGGCAAAATTCAACAAAGAACTAAAGTTTATTTCTGGTGGAACCTCCATTACCCTGCCTTTGATTGAATCAGGCATAATCCCCAAGGAAATTAACCATTTTCGAATTGGTGAAGCGGCCTTTTTCGGACTCACTCCACTCACGAATGAACCATTCAAAGAGCTCTCTGTTGACACCTTCGAATTTAAAGCCAATATCATTGAATTGGAAGAAAAGGGCTTGGTACCAGAAGGCATAATCAATGCGGCAAACATCGGGCACACTGCATCTTACAGCCAAGAAGACGTTGGTGAAACTTCAGTTAAGGCAATTTTAGACTTTGGGATGTTAGATGTAGACAAAGAAGATCTTGAATCTGTTGATCCTGACATCGGTTTTGTGGGCATTACTTCTGACATGATTGTGATTGATTTGGGCACAAATCGAACGAAAGAAGGAAAAAAGAAATACAAAAGTGGAGACACACTCCTCTTTAAGCCCAACTACATGGCCGTTGCTCGCCTTTTAAACTCCAAATTCATTGAGAAAAAATTTGTTTAGGGCGAAGAAGTTTAGGGCCGAAAAAACATCCGAAGCACTGCCGTAATAGGATTAAAGAAGTTCCAATGTTCCTTGTTCTTCTGAACGCCGCCCCATGAAAAACTTTTTTTTTCTCATGATCTTGCTGCTGCTTTGCACTTCGTTTTTATCAGCTTATATAACAGATGAAACTCGCGCTGCCTATCGTTTCAATGGTTCGCTTTCAGAATGATTCTCTGAGAATGAGCCAAGTGTCAACTGCAACTATCCCTTCATAGAAAATCAGTGGGAAATTCCAATGGCGCAATTGAGTTAACGGCACAGTTAAATTAAGGCAACCCCGTGTGTGTTTTTTTATAGATCAATGGCTCTTGTGATTTCACTCAGATTGTTCGAATTCACACAATATCATGCGTCAATCCAAATAATAGGAATACCTTTGCCCGTTCTTTTGAAATCGACTGGCATGAAGCGCATTAATGAATACAAGAAACTCTTCAAAGTGGAAGGGGAACTTGAGTTAAAGGAACTCAAGACAACTTACAGAAACTTGGTAAAAGAGTGGCATCCTGACAAATTCCAGGATGAAGCGAAGAAAGAAGAGGCTGGCCTTCAAAGTCAGATCATCATTGACGCGTATCACTTCCTTGTGAGTATTTCTCCTGAAACCAAAGAAGCACAACTTACAGAGTACACGAAGACCATTAATGAAGCAAAGATTGCTGATTTCAAGCACAAAGGAATGACGTTGGAAATCAACTTCACTGATGGTACCGCCTACGAGTACTTCGGAGTGAACGCGAAGATATTTAACAAGTTCGTGAACAGCGACAAGCAGCACCGTTTCGCGAAGCGAAGCATCTTTAGTTCTTATCTATACCGCAGAGCGAAGCGCGATGCGATTGGGATTTAATCACTCAAATCAATAGAGATTTAAGGGCATCTTTAGAAGGCCAGACCTAACGGACTGACCCTATTACTTAATGGCTAACATTGCGCCTACCTTATCTTTTTGGGCGATAGGTTTTCGTTTGCCGCAGTGGTGGCATAAAACGTTAAATCTTCGATCATAATTGAGCCTCAAGCTGATATCAAACTTTATGCAATGAGTGAAAAGTTAAATACGTAGGTATTCCCTACTCACACAAAGAGCCAAACAAACTCAGAAACAAAATCAGATCGGAAACATTGATCAAGCCATCATTGTTGAGATCGCCAGGGCAGTCTCCGCAAGAGGAGTCATCACATAGGTAATGATACTCATCAGCATCATTGCACCCATCACCATCAGAGTCAGGATTGATTGGACTTATAGTCCCGTCATTCCATTCAAGGCCATCTGTCAATCCGTCACCGTCCGTATCTTGAACCAAAGGGTCTGAAAGGACTATGTTTACTTCATCGCCATCAGTAAGGCCATCGTTGTCTGTATCACTTTCATTAGGATCTGTGCCGAAGTCCACCAATTCTTCCTCATCTGTGAGGTTATCTCCATCCGAATCTTCGCAGACATCTCCAACACCATTGTTGTTCCAATCAGCCTGATTCGTATTTGGGATATCCATGCAGTTATCGATGTCATCAATGATGCCGTCCTCATCTGCATCGGCTACGGCATAAATACCGAAGTCAGCTACAACAGGAAAATGATCTGAAGCGGTCATGGTGTCAAATTCTTCTAAACCGTATTGTTCAAGTCTTGCAGCACTCATGATTTCGGTCTGAAGCGTGAATGATTTTACGGCATCCATTACGGCATCTGTATAGACAATGAAATCTAATCTCCCGGGAGGCCAGTTTCCATCACCGTCATCTCTCCAAGTGTACGCCATCCTCTTATCAGTTTGAATATTGATTTGGTCTTTCAAATCAGTGCCATCCCAATCGAGCGGACCACCAGGTCCATATTCCTCTTCTTGAATAACATCACCTGTAACTAACGTTATGAGCTGCTGAGCATATCCTACAAGGTTCAAATCTCCCACATAGACCATTGGTGTGTTTGGAGGTAAATCTATGATTCCGCCTTCTGATTTGGCATCCAGCATAAACGCACAAAAAGCATCCGCCTGATTTTGTCTTGCTGCATTATTCGCACAGCATGACCAATGAGCATTGACAAGTAATAGGTCTGTGCCATATTCAATTGGAAGATCAATGAGGGTTGGGAATTGGCCAGAAATACCTGTCCAGCTGTCAATGAAGGGCCATTTAGATGCACCTACGAGACCACCGTTTTTAATGGTGTACCAGCCATCATCTGTTCCAAGAGGTATCCATGCATCCAGAAGACTTTTAACAACAGAGGCACTCACGCCGTTTGATTCAGAGAAACCGATGACGTCAGGATTGATGATGGAAGTGATGCGCTCGAAATATTCCTGTCGGTTTGCATCGCTCAGCCCATTCCCTAAGGTGTTGTAAGCCATAATACGAATCAGCCCCGGATCTTCTTTAAGTATTTCCGTGGGAACAAGCGGCTCTACGGGTGTTTCATCAAAAGTGTATTCAAACAGTTGTCCGTTGTTTGGGCAGTTATCTCCGCCCATCCATTCTTTAAAAGAAATTTTAATCGTTGGCGAAGGAAACAACGAATTTAGCCCATCAGGAATAGCAGCTCTACCGATTGCAATTTCAAATTCATCACCTGAAACCGTCGGGCCTGGGCGCATTTGAATATCTGAGAAATCAACTTCAGAAGCCGGTATCACGTCATAAAATGCCATCAGGTTTACGAAGCTGATTCCAATCTCAGATCCAAAGCCTGTTTGAACACCGAAGCCCGTTGCGGCATCATTATCAGTGTCAATGTACATCATCAATTCATGCGGGAAGGTAGCCTCCGTAAGGTCAATCTCCTGATCCAGCTTGATCTTCACAAAAAGAAACTGATCATCGTTCGTCACTTGGAATTCAAGAATATCAATGCCATTAATAGATTCCGAATCATCAGTAAACGTGGCAAGGGAAGCGCCCCAATCATCAAAAACCCCATCAATTGTAATAGCAGATGACTGTCCGAAAGTTTGATAGGAAGCAAGAATGCAGGCGAGAAAAAAAATCAATTGTGTCAGAAGTCTCATGGGATTTGGTTCATAGGTGAGTAAATATAGCCGAACCTTTCACTTTACATTCTGAATTAGAGGTTCATCGCTTCACTCCTGATTAAAATTGTAGTTGCATCATAAAGGTAAGATTATAGCAACCGGAGACAAGGTCAGGCCTTTTATGTCATTGGCATAACTTTTGATTTGTACTTATAAAAAATAGCTGTGAAAAAATCACCTATCCTTCTCGCTCTTTTCACCATTACAGGTCTTGCATCATGTGACGCGATCTGCACAAGCGGTGAACTCGTTGTAAATAACAACTCTTCAGAAACCATTTACATCTACGCAGAAAATGAACTCCTTGGAGGCGTAGATTCCAGTGATCAGAATACTTTCAGTGTGAATTCAGGTGAACAGCTCGTTGAAATAGAATCAGGAATTATAGCTCCTACCCTTGAAGTTAGAACCATAGATATTGCAGGTTGCGGAGAAACGGTGATGGAAGTGGATTGAATTAGTTCTACCCTGAATGCAAATCCACAGCCATTATCTTCCGATGGTCAATGTTTTTAACCATCCATTGATTTAAATAAAGTTGGGAAGTTTTGTCGGGCCTCATTCCTTAACTTGGGGTCACAATCCGAAACCTATGAAACCAATTTTAACCCGCTCGAGCATTCTGCTCATGGTATTATGTCTCTTTACTGCCCTTCCTGCTGAGGCACAGAAAAAAGGCAAAAAGAAAAAGAAAGGTGCCCAAACCGAAACACCGAAACCTTCAAAAGACAAAAAGCCATCAGAAATCATAGAGACGTGTGTAGCCTATGAAGGTCTGTTTACCATCTACCAAGACAGTGTTACGGGGCAATCTTACATGCAAGTCAAAGAAGATCAACTAGGAAAAGAATACATCTACTTCTCTTTTGTCGAAGACGGTTTGTTGGAGGCGGGTCACTTTAGAGGTGCCTATCGTGGGTCGAAAATCATTTCATTTCACAGGCACTTTGATCGCATTGAAATCCACGAAGAGAATACTAGTTATTATTATGATGAGAATTCTGCGTTAGCGAAATCTGCTCACGCGAACATCAACACACCGATTATTGCCAGCGAAAAGATTGAAGCAAAAGACTCAGAGACGGGTGTTATGCTCATCTCTGCTGACAACATCTTCCTCAGTGAAGGTTTTCAAATGATCAAGCCTCCTTCGAATCCGAAAACACCTGGAATTCTTGGTGGACTTAGCAAAAACAAAACCAAGATTCACGACGTTAAAAGTTATCCTGAGAATACAGATATTACGGTTGACTATGTTTATGACAACAGCAGTCCGCGTAGAGGCGGAAGCGCTGCCGCTACGGATGTTCGTTACATCACTATTCGTTACCAGCACAGCATCATTGAGATGCCTAAAAATGAGTTCCAAACCCGGCCTGATGATGAGCGCATTGGTTTCTTCATGACGCAGGTAAATGATATGACAACGTTCGAGAACGCACCATACCGTGACATGATTCACCGTTGGAACTTGGTGAAGAAAGACCCAACAGCAGCCGTTTCTGAGCCTGTTGAACCAATCACTTGGTGGATTGAAAATACCACTCCTCAAGAATTCCGTCCTATCATTAAGGAAGGAGTTGAACGTTGGAACATCGCTTTTGAAAAAGCAGGATTCAAGAATGCTGTGGTTGTAAATATTCAGCCTGATGATGCTGATTGGGATGCAGGCGATATTCGCTACAATGTACTTCGCTGGACCTCTTCTCCTCAACCTCCGTTTGGTGGATATGGACCAAGCTTCGTGAATCCACGAACTGGAGAGATCCTTGGAGCTGATATCATGTTAGAATTTGCCGCCATTCGCGGAAGATTGTTCAGACAAGATGTTTTCCAACTTGCCGGTATGGAAGGCGCAGAAGCTGAATTGACGAAAGAAGATATCATTGCTGACATGCACCGCTGTGATGCTGGAAATGTACTTCACCGCAACATGCTTTTCGGCATGGCTGCAATGAAGGCAATGGACATGGATGCGGCAGCTGAAACTGATTTCGTGAAACAAACACTACATCGTTTGGTATTGCACGAAGTTGGACACACACTAGGGATGTCGCATAACATGCGCGCTTCTACCCTTCTTTCAATCGAAGAAATAAAGGATTCAGCCATCGTGGCCGAAAAAGGATTGTGTAACTCTGTAATGGAATACCCAGCAATCAACTTCGCCCTGAATAAAGAAGACCAAACAACGTACTACGACTCTAGCCCGGGGCCATATGACAAGTGGGTAATTGAGTACGGTTATTCTCAAGGTTTAGACAATGAAGTGGAAGAAGCAGCCCGTCTAGAAGGCATTCTTTCTCGTTCATCTGCCCATGAATTGGCATTTGGAAATGACGCTGACGACATGCGTTCACCCGGAAAAGGAATCAACCCTGATGTAAACATCTACGACTTGAGTTCTGACCCAGTTGCATATGCCGTTGAACGTTGCATGTTGGTGAACAAAGTGATGCCAAAAATCATGGAGAAATACGCTGTTGAAGGCGATAACTACCAGGATCTTTTAACCGCGTACTTCTCTTTGTCTGGCGAATACGCTACTCAGTTAGGTGTGATGACACGCCAGATTGGAGGTGTTCGTTATGACCGAAGCAAAATTGGACAAACTGGAGCAACTACTCCATTGCAACCTGTTTCTGAAGAGGACCAACGCGCAGCTATGAAAGCCCTCACAACTTACGCTTTCGCACCGAATGCTTTTTCAACGCCTGAAAATTTGTACAACCATTTATTGGCACAACGAAGAGGATTCAATCACTTCGTTAATACAGATGATCCAAAAATTCTTGAGCGCATTAAAATGGCCCAAGGCAGAACTTTAGCGCACCTTACGCATCCAAATACGATGCGTAGAATTGTGAATAGCTCTGAATATGGCAACACCTATACGTTGGATGAAGTCATGACTGATTTGACTAATGCTGTCTTCAAAGCTGATTCAAAAAAGATAGTGAACGCTTCTCGTCAGAACCTTCAAATCATGTACACGAAGAAGTTAGCTTCTATTGTTGCAGACACAAAAAGGTATGAGGACATTTCAAGAAGCATGGCGTTGTATGAGTTGAACCGCGTAGGAAAGATGATGTCAAGTGCATCTTCTCCTGACATTTTAACACGTGCACATAGAGATCACGTCCAACTAATTATAGACAATGCACTGGCTGTGAAGTAGCCTTTTTTATTAGCAGAAAAAAGGGTCGAGTGAATCTTCACTCGGCCCTTTTTATGCTGAACTGAGCTCGTGGCTACTACATTTAATCGAGATCGTTTATTTCTCTTAATGAATCGATTCTTCCCACGAGATGCCCCGCATGTTCCCACGAGCGTCGTATGTTCCCACGAGC
>JBLIGQ010000027.1:0-34683 GCA_047636995.1 Flavobacteriales bacterium
GGCTACAAAGTTGCGGGTGTTTTGAGAGTGGTTTTTGGTGATTTGGAGTGGAGTGTTGTTTAGCTTCGAGTCGCTGGAAGGATGGCGGGGAGGGACTGGGAGGGCCCGGGACGGGTAGTGTCCAGTCTGAAACAAGGCCTGTAATTCATGTTTGGATTCACCGTTTGGATTCACCATTGAACTTCACAGTTGATATTCTAAGATTTCAATTTAAGACCTGGGTCTCTGATTCGAGTTGCGAATTATAGCTTGGCATAACCCCCCCGAGGGGAAAGCACGATTTCATTTTGACTCAATCTGATCATTTATTGAAAGCAGCTAACTGAATTGAAATGAATTTACATCCGATTTCATTCGAGATACGAGAAGATATGTTCTGATCGAGTTAGAGTTAAAAGCCGAGAAAATGCGGGGATGGAATAACGGCAACAAAGTGAGCGGTAGCGGCTACAAAGTTGCGGGTGTTTTGAGAGTGGTTTTTGGTGATTTGGAGTGGAGTGTTGTTTAGCTTCGAGTCGCTGGAAGGATGGCGGGGAGGGACTGGGAGGGCCCGGGACGGGTAGTGTCCAGTCAAGAGTCAAGCTTTGAATTATGTTTGAAATTCAAGCTTAAAATACATCATTGAAGTTTACAGTTAAAATCCACCATTCGAAAATCGAGGTTAGACCCCTCTTTTTAAAAATCGTCCTCGTGAGTTACCTCTGATTGGAAAATGGATTGAACTAGAAAGAGTCGACGAGGTATGCATGGCGTAATGCTAGTCCTCTTTTCTTTTAAGTAAATGGAAGAACATTAAGTGGTATTCGTTGTAAAGTGAGTTGCGATTCTACATCAGAAGGACATCGAATAATTGAGTTTGTCATCTTATTGGCGTCAGATGAACAAATCCGATTTTCATTGTCCATTCAGCAGCCAATCGTATTCTTGGTAGTTCAATTCTGCGTCAGCATTTATTTGAGTGTCGCTATAGTTGTTCAAGAATTCAATCAATGAGCCATCTCGTGTGAAATCTCCGTTGAACCATTTGAAAACCCGACTAAGCTGTGCTTGACTCGCCTGAATATCGTTTTGATCTCCATTGATAAATCTCCTTGCAACCTTGTCGAGCTGCTTGTCCAGTGAATTTGCATTAAAGGCTACATTGAGGAGTTTCGGACATGAGATTGACGCACAGTTTACCGCAAAATGAATCCGAGCATCAGTCCATTCTTTTCGCAAGATGTCGTGTTCAATGTTGTTGAGATCGTAATCATGCCCTTCAATGAGTATAAATCGATTGTCCCAAGGTGTGTTCACCTTGTAAATAGCCCCTCCAAGATCCTTAATAGATACTACAGGGTAATTATATACAATGAGCTTGATTGTAAAGGCATTGTAGGTGTTGATCCAATACGCTTTCTTTTCGTTTGAAGCCCAAGAATCATTGGGATGATGCGTCTTGAGAAGTTCGAGATAACTATTGAAAGCCACTGAGTCTTGCACAAATCCTCCGTAGTGTACATTTCCTTTTTCATTCACATGTTTCTGAAGCAACACTGTCCATTGCTCATGCGAAACTGGAGCCGCATTCGAATTGACTTTTTTCAATGTGCACGCATTTAATAAGAATAGGGCGAAGGAGATGCCAAAGATAATTTTCCGTTCAAATTTCATTAAGGGAAGTTCGTGACAAAAACGAACGAAATAATCCCGATAATATCATCATTTTCGCCTGAGAATGAAACAAGTGATAAAGATCAGCATCATAATTCCTACCTTAAATGAGCGTAGGAACATTGTGACATTGGTACATCATTTAAACGAATCTGATCACATAGATTTGTGTGAAATTATTGTGGTAGATGGCGGCAGTAGTGATGGGACGGTGAGCGAAGTTCAGTCTTTAAACGTCCAATTGCTTCACTCAGAAATAGCTTCTAGAGCAACGCAAATGAATTTGGGAGCATCTGTTGCTACTGGAGAAGTTCTCTGGTTTGTACATGCCGATGTCCTTCCGCCAAAATCCTTTTTCAATGACATTTTTCACAGTATTCAGATAGGTTACGCAAGAGGAGGTTATGCGTTCAAATTTGACAGTAGCAGACCGCTGCTGCGGTTCAATAGCTGGATGACCAAATTGAATTTTTTTGCTTTCAGAGGTGGAGATCAAACACTGTATGTATCGAGGTCATTGTGGACTGAGCTTCATGGGTATGACGAGAAATTCGTAGTAATGGAAGAGTATGACTTAATGAGGAGGGCTGAATCGAAAGGCTACAAGCATGATTTAATGAAAGGTCAAGTACTTGTGAGCGCAAGAAAATACAACGAAAATAGCTATCTGAAAGTCCAGTGGGTAAACCTTCAGGCGATGATGATGTTTTCTAAGGGATTGGCGCCACAAAGCATAAAAACCTATTATAACAATGCCTTAAAACATCCTAAAGCGGGAAAAATGGGATGAACGCAATGATAAATAGCCTCAATGGTCCATGAATTGACGCTGTACGGAGTAACTTTACGTTAAGATATTTTTAGATGGATTCATTAGATCACATAGACGAGTTAGAGCAGTCTACTCAAGACGAACGAAACATTGCCTTGTTAGCCCACGTTGGAACATTTTTTGGCGGCTTCATTGTGCCTTTGGTCATCTGGTTGGTAAAGAAAGATGAGTCGAAATACATTTCTGATCATGCGAAAGAATCACTGAACTTTCAGATTTCACTCATTATTTACTTTGTAGGGAGTGTCTTAGTATTATTGCTTTCGTTCTTTTTACTTGGCTTCTTCCTATTGTTCTTTGTTGTCCTAGGTATTTCAACGCTCTCTTTAGTGACAACAATTATCGCATCGATCAATGCAAGCCAAGGGAAGTTTTTCAAGTATCCACTGACCATTCGATTTATCAAATAAGTCAGCAGCTTTCAAAACCGAGATAAGTCATTACTGCAATGGCAATCCAAATAAGTCCTTTAATTAAGAAAAACAGAAAAGCACCAACTCCCAGTTTTTTCCACCAAGAGTTGGAATTATGATCTGTTTCAGAGTCTTTTTTTAGTCTACCCAATCAGCGAGGAATAAGTTCGTGTTTCTTGTTCGTCCGTTGTTTCTGTTGCTTGCAAAAACCAGCTTCTTTCCATTGTAAGAGAACATCGGGAATGAGTCAAATGCCTCGTCAAACGTTACTTGCTCCAATCCTGTTCCATCAATGTTGATCATGTACAAGTTAAACGGAAATCCTCTTTCGCTCGTGTGATTCGAACTAAATAAGATTTTCTCACCACTTGGATGAAAGAATGGAGACCAGTTGGCTTTTCCTAATTGTGTAATTTGTTTTGCGTCAGAACCATCAGCATTGGCCACATAAAGTTCCATGTTGGTTGGCTCTACCAATCCATCTGCAAGCAGTCCTGTATACTTTGAAACTTCTTCTTCAGTTTGAGGTCTGCTGGCTCTCCAAACAATTTTACTTCCGTCAGGAGAAAAGAAGGCACCACCGTCATATCCAAGTGTATTGGTCAATTGTTTCACATCAGAACCATCAATGTTCATCGTGTACAATTCCAAATCTCCGCTTCTGATACTTGTGAAAATCATGCGGTCACCTTTGGGCGAAATAGTTGCTTCAGCGTCGTATCCTGGCTCATCTGTAAGTTGAGATAGAATGTTTCCTTCGAGGTCAGCAGTGAAAATATCAAAGCTTTCGTAAACAGGCCAGACATAACGTCCTTCTTTTCGCTCAGGCACAGGCGGACAAGAGTCATTCGCCAAATGAGTTGAAGCATAGACGATTGAAGAGTCTCCAGGCATAAAATAAGAGCAAGTCGTTCTTCCTGCCCCGGTAGACACAATGAACGGAGGAATGGAATCAGGTGTGCCGTCAGATAGGTTCATGATGTAAATCTGATCGCATGAAACACCCCATTTTGGGTTGGTAGACTGGAAAACGAGTTTATCGTCTGTACTATTCCAGTATGCTTCGGCGTTGTCTCCGCCGAAGGTCAACTGCTTCATGTTGGCGAAATGCTTTTCCTGCGGATATATGAGCGGTTCAGCTTCTGAACTATCTGCGCTAACAGGTTCATTTACAGCAATTTTTTCAGTTGTTGGCTCTGACGTTGTGGTGCAGCTATAAATGCTTGCAACAGCAGTTAAAATGAGAATAAACTTTTTCATCTGGGACTTCCTCCTTAATTTTGTGCGAAAGTAGGAAACAAACTCTACACAAGATAAATCTACAGCCATGCGAATTGCAATACGCCTCATTTTTACCTTCTTCGTGGTATCTATTTTCATTGCATGTTCAACGCAATCAGAAGGTAAACGCGGTAGTGCCCAGGTTAAAACTGATCTTTACTACCTGGCCTCTGATAGCTTGGAAGGAAGAGAGACCGGTTATAAAGGAGCTGAAAAGGCGGCTTTATTCATAGAGGAGCGTTTCAAGGCGATGGGATTGACGCCTGCGGGCGAAAATGGTACTTATTTCCAGTCTTTTGATTTCATGCCACATCCACCCATCCAACAGCACACCACAGAGAAGGGTGCTCAAATGGGAATGGCTCTTGTAAAAGAGCTTTCAAGCTCTAATGTTATTGGGTTTTTAGATAATAAAGCAGAAGAAACAATCATTATCGGAGCACATTATGACCACGTAGGGTGGGGAGCCTCCAATTCGTTTCATACAGGAGAACCGGCCATTCACAATGGTGCAGATGACAATGCGAGTGGAGTGAGCTCTTTACTTGAGCTAATTGGTAGGCTTAGTGAGACCGATTTGAAACACAACATTCTTTTCATCTGTTTTTCGGGTGAAGAAAAGGGCTTGTATGGCTCGAACTACTTTTGTGATCATCCTACCATTTCTATGGAGAAAGTAAACTGCATGCTGAACATGGATATGGTTGGTAGGTTGAATGAAAGCAATACGCTGGCAGTGAATGGCTCTGGGACTTCGCCCATTTGGGAGGCAGAAGTAAACTATGCCAATGCTGATAGCTTGCAATTGATCTTTTCTGAATCAGGCGTAGGACCATCTGATCACACTTCATTTTACCTAGAAGACATACCTGTACTGCATTTCTTCACGGGCCAGCATGATGACTACCACAAACCAACTGATGATTCAGATAAAATCAATTACGAAGGAATTGTTTTGGTGGCGAATTTGATTGAACGTCTCGTGATTGGTTTAGATAACAACCAGAGCATGGAGTTTACGCGCACAAAGGATTCTGACCCAGAAAATACGCCCGCCTTTAAAGTAACCCTTGGTGTTATTCCAGATTATTTATTTAATGGCATAGGAATGCGGATCGATGGTGTTTCAGAAGACCGTCCTGCCCATACGGCGGGAATTATCGGTGGTGACATTGTTGTGCAGATGGATGATCATATTGTAACAGACATGAACACCTACATGGAGGGCCTGGCAATGTGGGAGAAAGGAGATAGTGCCATGATAACTGTTGTTCGAAACGGAGAGCGAAAGCCGTTTATGGTTGGGTGGTAACCATCAACTTGCAACAAGCCTGTATGGAATTCGACATAAAAAAGGACCAGTAACATGCGCTATTGGTCCTTTTAGTATACAGATATTTTTACTTGAGAGTCACTCTAGCAAGCTTGTGAACTTTCTTTTTAAATCCAAATAGAATCACTTCATTTTCAGAAATCTGAAATCCAAGGTCATGTCGGATATAAACATCTTTGCTACTAAACGAATACAATGATTCTCTGGTTTGATTTCCTTCGCTATCGAGCTCAACGAACATGACGAACGGACCATCATTCAATCGGAATGGCTCAGGTTCTCCCTGTCCTTTGTAATACAAATTGTTCGCATCATCATTGAACATAAAATACAATTTGTCTTTATGAACTGCCATGCTATAGGATAAGTAAGCTCCACCATCGTTCGAAGATCTTTGGCTTTTCGGAATCTTTTGAATCCAATCAATGGTTCCGTCAGGGGAGATGCTTACAACCAAAATATCATTGTAATTGTAATGTGTCGTAGTTGTCGTTCTCCCCTCACTTGTTGTTGAAGTGCTGACCGTAATGTAGAATTCTTCTGCTACAAGAACAGCGCCTCCATCTTCGCGAAGAACGATGCGATCTAAGTCGTATTCTTCTAGCTCAATTTCTTTTCCTTTATCGCCCTTTCTTTTTGTGATTTTCTGCTGTCGGCTAGACATGGTTTGTTTAATCAAATCCAATCCAAACTCTTTTTGGTTCTGAACTAATACTTCATTCGTCGATTGATCTAGTTTCAAAAAGAAGCTACCCTTATTGCTATATGTCCCTAAGTCAGAGTAAAATCCAGCGCAGATAATTTCGTGTTGATCATTGATTTCTACGCGCATATCTGTAATGAATGCTGCGTCTATTTGCACAGGGATATCGTCAACAATGGTGCCGTTTTCCGATATAGAAATGATGTGATATTTGTAATTTGGTTCTCCTCTTCTTTTCGAAACACGCTTTTCTTTGAATTCAATGCCATAGACGTATATATTGCCGTCATTGTCAAGGCGCACACCTTCAACATTAAAGAGTTCTTGAGTGTATGGAAGTTCAATCTCATTTTCCCATAGAAGGTCCATTTTGTCATCGAATACTTGGAATTTGAAGAGTTCCATATCCTTCCTCTTCCCTCGATCTGTTGTTTGAATCCCAATTTTCGATTTATCTCTTGAGATGAGTTTACTAAATTCACCCGAGCTTGAAAAATTATCTGTACCGAAATCTATTTCACTCACTTTAGTGAGTTTACTGTTGAGGTCGAGTGTTCGTTTATTCACTGATTGGTAGAACAAAAAATCCTTCTTGAGTTTTTTGTTCAAGAAAGAACTGAATATCAGTAGATCATCATTGCTGTGAATCGTAAATTGGTAATCCAAATCTTTGTCTTCAAACTTTAATTCGAATGGGACAGATTGAATCATTCTCAGTTCTTTGTCGAAGCATTCCAATAAGATTTCTTTGCCATAGTGAACGGTGAAAAAACCGCGGTCATCATGCGCTAGCATACGTGAGCTTGCACGTTTTTTAACGGCACGGTCAGCGCCCCATTTTACGCTTGCTTTTCGGGTTGATTTCTGACCTGAAACCGTCCCGCTAAAGAGTAATCCAAGAAATAATGCGAGTATAAGCTTTTGCATGTTGTTCAGTTAAAAAAGGAGGCCAATTTTCGCCCCGAAGGGAATAAAAATGCGTTGATCTAAAGTTTCACCGAAGGACTCTTCTTCTGCTTGATCTCCATCTCCAAATTGATAACCAATACCGATGTAATAATCTAAGACGATGCCTTTGCCTACCATCATTTGGATACCAGGAACAATAGAAAGATCTCTAGCTTTAAGGTCTTGTGTTGGCAATTTGAAATTTCTTTGACGGAAACGAAGAGAATAGAATCGTTTAATTCTTGAATTGTAATCTTCTAGGTATTTCGCCTCAATACGAAAGGTAGAACCACCGTCCACTGTTTCGAACTTTTCAACACCAGATACGAACTCTGGCACATGGTACGGAAGAAGTATTCCCACACCAATCTCAAGCGAAAAATTGTCAGTAATGGCGCGCTCATAGCTCACCGGTAACTCTCCGAATACAATAGTCAATACGTCAATCTTAACTTGATTATCGCCTGATTTTGGTCCGTCATCCTCAAAGTAGACAGCTACATTTGTGCTGTCGATTTGACCATGGAGGCTTATGCTTCCGAACAAAGCAAGGAAAAGAAGATATGTCTTAGTTGTCATGGGTTGTAAAAGTTTGTAAATATAGTAAAACATTGAAATATTCCTTTAATAGCGCTACTGATGCGCTCCTTTTCGATACTAACAATACTATAACAGTATAATAATAACAAGACCGTAAAGGGCAAGCAGCTTGCATTGCAACCTCTATTTTGCGTACTTTCGCCCCTCAACGAAAAGGACATTCCTGCCATGATCAAGTCGCTGTACAGATTTTTTTCTCCGAAGACGCAAAACGTATTTTTAGAGTACAAAGTTGACTTTAAACCAAGGTTCGGACATGGCAACGGTGGGCCCCATCCCCAACTTTTCAAAATCATTGACGCTAACAGAGAAACGTATGCGGCCAATTTAAGCTCATTTCTTGATTACAAGGAGGTTTTCTTTTCTTTGAACAACGCTGACCAAGAGCAAGATGAGAATGCCCCGGCTTGGAATAATAAATTTCTTCCTGGATTGGACATCATAGCTCTCTATAGTTTAATTCGGAAACTGAATCCATCTAAATACATTGAAATTGGTTCCGGGAATTCTACTAAAGTAGTACGAAGAGCCATTCAAGACGGCAAGCTAAAAACAGAAATAACCTCTGTAGATCCGTATCCAAGAGCGAGCATTGATCACCTTGCAGATAAGGTAATGCGCATGCCAATTGAGAAATTGCATGACTTTTCAGACTTTGAAAATCTGAACGCTGGAGATGTCCTTTTTATTGATAATTCTCACCGCAGCTTGCCTAATTCTGACGTAACGGTGTGTTTCCTTGAGATTTTACCATTGCTAAAATCAGGAGTTATTGTGCACGTTCATGACATTTATATGCCTTATGATTATCCACAGATTATGTGTGACAGGGCCTATTCTGAGCAGTATATGTTAGCCGCCTTTATACTGGCTAACCCTGCGAGATATAAAACTATTCTGCCAAATTACTTCATAAGCGAAGATCCAAAACTGAGTGCAATTTTAAAACCTATTTGGGAACACAAAGCGCTTAAAGGAGTTGAGCAACATGGAGGATCATTTTGGTTTGAGATCAATAACTAGCCAAAGGATTACCATCTCAACAAAATAGCTCAATTTTGAAACCCATTTTTCAAGTCGCTCTCCATTTCTGTCTGACACTGCCTTTTTACCTCATGGCCATGCACGCATTGTTTCTAATTCTAAAGAAGCAAAGCGAAACAGATAACTTCTTTTCGTTGCATTCAAAAACAGATGAAAAAAGCCTTATTCGTAGGTTTTTGCTCTTATCTCAAATGAACGGAAGAGATTACAGTGCAGAAATGTTGGAGGTGAAAAACATGTTCAGCGATCACAAGCTTGATGAGCGGGAAATTGAACGATTAGACAGCATTGTTGTAGAGCGTTATTTTGACAATTCTTATGCATTGAAAACAACATGGAAACGTTCTGATGCATCCTTGAGATGGATCAGTTTTGCCATTGTTTTATCTATAGCTATAGCAATGTGTATTGGTTTCGGAGCACGCATGTTTGCAGTAAGAGATCACATTGAGATTGACTACAATGATCTCGCCATTTTCAATGGCTTCTTTTTTTTACCGCTAGGAATTCTTTTAGGCATTTTATTGCAAGGAGTTTATGGTGCTTTTTTACTCGTAATCTCAATGTTCATTCCATCTAGAGGTTCCGTTACACGCGCAAGAGTATGCATGGATCGTTTTTGGGGAGGAATAGGCCTTTTAGTAGGGAATGGAGTAGACATGGTAACTCCGAAGAAAATGAAGGAAGAGGAGTAGCAGAACAACGGCTTTTTGTTCATGAAGAAAACAATGTATGAGTTAGCGTACATTTAGTTATTTTGATTTACCTTGTAATTCTAAATCTTATATACTAGCGCATTCATGAGCTATGTCCGTTTTCTTATGGCTATATCAAGGTGTTTGACTCATTGTGTTTTAGTGGTTTTTTCTATCCTGCTGTCTGCCCAATTAAAAGGGCAAGATGAAATTATTTCAGACGCCATTTTCGAACGTTATGAGAAGATTGTTGTCAGGCAAGAAGGCGGGTATTCATCAGAAGTTCATCTAGAAGGAGTTGCTTTAAGCAAGGGGACTTGGGGGGTTGTTTATTCAGAATTAGAGGGGGTTTCGAAAGCAGAATTTAATGGGATTGGTGGAGGGAAAGTCAAAACAATCAAACAAAATAAAATGGTCTCTAATGACCTAAGTGGCGGAGCTTTTTACACTGGAACAAAAGCACACATGTTCCCTGTTGAGGAAGGTCAGTTCGAACTGAGCTATCAAAAAAAACACAGTGAATTGGCCTTTCTGTCCTGCTTGGACTTTGGTAGATCACAAACTATTTTATCGTCTAATTTTGTTATTGAGATGCCTTTGACCTATTCCCTGGTAATAGATTCATCAGCTTTTCTCGTGGACCAAGATCTAGTGCAGATTGTTGTTCTGGAAACAGAAGATGTGCGGAGTTACTCTTTTAACTGTGTGATTGGGATTGATTCAATAAGTGAAGAAATGAGTGAGGTAGATTGGCTCTTGCGGATTCTGACTGTTCCTACAAATGAAATTAACTTTCCAGAGCAATACTTTGCTAATTGGTACCGAGGCCTTGCGGCACCAAACAAACACATCACCACCAAAGGCTTGAATGAGATTACGCTTGGCAAGCAAGTTGAAGATTTTTCTGACTCCTTAAGCTTTGTTGATTATGTATTCGATCAAGTCAAAACGAATGTCAGTTACATTGATATTGAAAATAACATCGGTGCTGTTCAGCCGCGACTTCCAGATGTGATTTGTGAGCGAAAGCAAGGAGATTGTAAAGACATGGCAAACCTCCTTTGCAGCATTTTACGAACGTTTGATTTCCAGACTTACCTCGGGATATCAGCTACTAAAAGTCACGTTTTTAAAAATAACTTCCCCTCTCTATCTAGCGGAAATCATCTTGTTTGCATGCTTTGGTTTCAAAATGAGTGGATTCAGCTAGATGCTACGGATAGATTTGCTCCTTTTCAATGGCCAAGTTGCATACTCAGGGAACCACAATTTTTGTTGTCACTGAAAACAGCTTCGAGTACGTTGATATTCCATCTGTTTCAGCTGACAAAAGTCATTTGACTTTACACTTGGTTTTTGATGAGCAGGCTAATGTTGGCGTTGCGAATTGGAATTTTAGCGGATACGAAAAATGGCCATTTGATTACATGTCCAGCTTCTACAAGGAGCGAGACTTTCAAATGCATTCAAAACAACAGCTGCAATGGGATTGTGAAACATGTGAAATAGAGAATTTAGAGTGGGGCAACCAAGATGGTGAGCTAACGGCTCATGGCCAAATGTCTTTTCCTACAAAGAAGATTCGAAATATTGGCAAGAAGTCGTATCAATCAACAGACTTCATTCCAATTCCTAAAGTCCTTAATTCAATCAAAGAGGAAGATGCCATATTGTGGAATGCGCTGACGATTGAGGTGAAAGTAGAATTTCAATCAATCGAAAAGAAGAGCCCAATTATTCCGGATAATCAATTCTCAGATGGATTTTGGAGTATAGAATATTTCCAGCAGAATGATGCTCCTTCATTGATAGCCAAGATAAAATTGGACGATATAGTTAGAGCCCAAGTAAATTTTAAAGATGAATTAGCGCGCTTCGAAAGTGCGCTGCGAACAAGTATTTGTTATGAAGAGTAAATTAGTTTTAGGTATAATTTGTGTTCTATTTCCATTGATAAGTCAAGCACAGTTTAAACAGCACAAGTGGGTAAAGCCCAAGTTTGATAGAAGCATTCCAGATTCGTTGAAATCAGAAGATGCCGTCAAACTATTAGACAAAACAGCTATCTCAATTGATTTAGCAGGCAGTGGGTTTATCACAACCAAAACTAAATTCATCAGAATTAAACTTCAAACTGAAAGAGGAGTGGAGCGCTATGCCAAAGTCTATCTCGAAAAGGAGGCCAATTGGAAGCTCATAAAAATTGACGCGCGTAGTATCCATGAAGACGGCAAAATAACCGATCTGGATAAAGATCAAATCATGAGTTTGGGCTTCACGAACTCAAGAAATGAGAGCGACTCTTATGAAGAGATCAGGTTTTCAATTCCAAATGCAAAAGTGGGTGACATTATTGAAATCACGTATTCAATGACTTATGGACATTTTATAAATGGAGAAGACGTATTTCTGTACAGCAGTATTCCCTGTTTAAATGCGCAATACAAATTGAGCGTTCCACCACAATTGGCCATTGAATCAAAGGCATACAACGGAATGCCAGAATTCGAAGTGGAACCCGCTACTGATAGAGTAAAGTACATATTCAATCAAAAAGGACTGCCAGGACTGGGAAGTCAAGATTATTCGATTCCACACAGAGAGCTACCATTTGCTGTTTGGGCTATTAGAGGATTTGAACGAAACAGTGGCGCGTTTATTCCCATCAATTCTAACAGTTGGAGTGAATACTACAATCGTTACTCAGAGGCTTTTGATAACAATAAAATCAAGAAAAGTGCTGAGACGGGCGCATTTTCAGACCTCATTGAAAAAGCAAAAAAGAGACCTACGAATGTTGAAAAAGTTGAAACAGTGATGCAAGGTCTAAAGGAACTTGAGCTTGTCAACGAAGAGTTAGTTTACCAAGACTTAAACGAATTCATAGGAGCTGGAAAAATAAATTATTGGACCTGTCATTATTTTATCACACAAGCGCTAACTCAGCTCGGGATATCCAATTACGTTTGTTTTGGCAGAAGTAAATACGAAGGACTTATTGACCTCACGTTCGCAAGTGCTCATCAAATTCGATTTGTGTTTTATGCTTTTAAAGATGAAGACGGGCGAATTCAATTTGTGTCACCCCCTTTTGACGGCGATTATAAAGAGGTTGGTGAACTTCCTATCTCATTGTATGACACTGATCTTGTTATTCTCCCAATTAAAGATGATCAGTTTAAAAACCCGGCAGCTTTCAGTGTCAATCTGAAAATGATTCCGGCCCATGATTGCATCAAGCGCGACGTGAGTTCAGTGCAAATAGATTTGGAAGAAAAGATCGCGCACCAATCGCTAAATCGAATCATTTCAGGCCCGTTTTCAACATCGAGAAGGCATCGATACATTGAGGGTATTGATAATGACTGGCTGATGGAAATTGATTTCTTCAAGGAAAAACAAAATGTGGAAGTTCAACTTGATTCTGTGGATATCAAATATCCTTACAGGTCAACTTTTAGCTTTGAGTTTGATGTTGAGCATAAAATAGAATTTCTTGAAGACACTTTGATTACAATTCCTTTAGCACCTTTTATGGAAATTGAATTGCTCGAAATTGAAGCTGAAGTTGAGCGAGTTCAGCCATTTTATGGTCCATATAACTATCAACATCAATTGACAATTGAGATGAATTTTGATCAATCTGTTCATCTCATTGAAGATGTGCTGATGTCTGTAAATAACGAATATGGGAGACTGCAGATCAATGGAATTCAAAAAAGTGAAAAGCAAATTATTGTGAATGCCCTATTTAGTGTAGATAACTCAATTTTGCCTATTTCAAAAATGAACCTTATGCATGAACTTAATAAGAAAGTAAAAGAATTAACAGAAACAGAGCTTTTGCTTTCCATTCAAGCAAAATAATTGTGAACTCAAGCAGAGCGAATGAGGACGAATTCTTTCTAGGCGCAATTGAATTCATGAAACGCGCTGCTAGTAAAAGGGGAATATTGATTTTTGACCATGAAAATCGCACTTCTTTTAATTTACTCTTTAATGGCGCTGTTTGGATTTTCGCAAGACTTGGATGTTCAGCCTTTGAGAATTGTAGGGCAACAGCTTCAAGATTCTGTTGCTATGACTCAGTTGGGCAATGACTGTTCAATTGGCAGAAACAATAACGGAGATGCTGTTTTATCTTATAATGGATGTCGTTTTCTGATCTCTGACCACATCCTCTTCGATGAAATTGAAGCCGCATTCTGGCTCGAGATGAATGCGGATGGATATGAAGATTTAATTCTCGAAACTTCATGGAATACAGGACATAGCTCATATCAGGGTTGGGTATTCGAAGAGTTCAAGTATACCACAATAGTTGAGGTTCATCACGGATGGTTCTTATTCTCTTTTGATTATTATGTTGAATTGAATACTTGGCAAATGAAGTGGAGTTTGATGAGGATGCAGAGCCCATTATAGGAGCTAGTGAGAACTACTATAATCTTTCTGACTACCAGCCAGTCTATGCCAAAGGCAGAGTCTGTTTCTTCAAAGTAAAGGAAGAGCTATCTGACGAAGATGATTCCTGGGAAGGAGAAAATAGTTAGATGTACGTTTGGAACGGACAGCCAGTTGAAGTAGAGCAAGCACTTACTTCCCCGCGTGAAAGCAATTAATAAGCTGCTTCCAAAAGAGTGAACACCTTCGCCAGATCATCTGCATTTGAAACCTCAGTTACGGCCCTTTTTTCGGCTGAAATAGTTTCGGTTGAAATAGTTTGAGCTACATCAGTTTCTGTAAACTTAAAGGTCTTGGATGATGAAATTTCGTTTATAGCAATGTCTGGAGTAGTTAAATTGTAATTTGGTTCAGTGAAGAACAGGGTCGTTTGGGTATCTTGTTCTAGCACAGGGCTGGCAAGATCACCAGTGGTGAGTGTAGTTTTAGATTCATCTTTGTCCTGAGCATCCATTGCTAGGGAGGTGTCTTCTTCAGCAGCTTCTCTATTTTCTTGCAAATCTGCAAGTCTGTTTGATTCTTTCTTTAATGCTTTTACGGTTTTTTCGTTCGTTTCATCTCTCAGATCAAAATTGGCATCAAGGTTAGATATCTCAATAGTTTCAGGTGTTGTCTCAATTGTTTGAGCTGGTTTATCGATGGTTTCAGCAGGTGTTTCATTCGCCTCAACAGTTATTTCTTCTGCCTCTACTTCAATGTTGTCTATTACAGCTGAATCTGCCTTAGGAGCTTTTGTTTCAGTGGTTGTTTTTGGTTTCAATTCAGCCAATTGATTATCAGGTTCTGAGTTGGATCCATTAAATATGAGGAACCCTCCGAAAATTACAGCAGCAAAAATGGCCATTTGAAAAGCAGGTTTTTGAATCCATGAGCGGTTAGGAGGAAAGAGAAGAATGAACAATCCATTTAAACTGAACCATTTTTCCTTTTTGTTTTCGGCACGAAAGGCATCCATGACATTTGCCTTGGTGCCTTCAGTTGAGCTTAATACTTCGTCATCACCTTTCGTTTCTAGAATAGCGAAAAGTGTTGATCGCATTGACTCATATTCATCAGGAGACGACAAATGCTTGAGCACGAATGTTCGTTCCTCTGGATACAGCTCAATGAATGACTTGTGCATCATGAGTGATTCCAAATCTTCAGGATCGTATGTGAATTCGTTTTTCATGCTATTCTTTTTTCAAAAGATGTTCAAATCCCTTCAATTCAGTATTTAAGAATTTTAATGTGTAAAAGAGCCGTGATTTAACAGTGCCTTCACTGCAGGTCAAAGCTTCACTAATTTCTTTGATAGAATATTCTTCATCGTACCTCATTCGAAAGGTAATTTGTTTGTTCTCGTCCAGCTTACTCAAACATTGGTCAAGTTTAAGTCTGAATGAGTTGTGGTCATGTTCAACATCCGCACGCTGAAAGTCAACGGTTTCTAGTGAATGATTCAATTCAGTATTTGCGCGTTCAACCACTTCATGATGCCTGTAGGCATTTTTACACATGTTGTTCGCAATGGAGTAAATCCATGTTTTAAAGGTGCGTCCTTCTTGAAACTGCCCCGCATTTTTCACCAACTTCATGAACAGTTCCTGCACATAATCTTCAGCCATTTCTTTATCTTTCCAGAGCATTTTGAAAAAGTAATTCAACAGTCGGTCAGCATAGCGGTCATACAATTCACTGAACGCGCTTTCATTGCCTGATTGCGCAAGGTGCATCAGGTCTTCATCACTGAGTTTGTTATATGCTTTCCCGAAAAGTCTCATTCACCAATTAAGTTGAGAATCACATTCGGATCTGGTGTAATGCTTGCTAGATCTCTTAAGAAATAGAGTAGCTCTTCTTTCTGATTTTCTTGTAATGTTGGCGATTGGTGCAGTCGAATTAGCAACGGAAGGTAATTTCGTGCAAATTGATGGGAGCTCTGAACAAAGGTTTTGTCCATGGTTTCCCAAATCACTTGGTTCACATTCTCATCTTGTACGCTTGATTCATTCAGCGGTTCCAAGCACAAACCACGTACTTCAAATAAGTCTGATTTGGATTGAATCCATTTTCCTGGGAGCGAGAAAGGGAGATGTACTTTTTTGCTTTGATCAGCAAGAATGATGCTTTCGAATAGCGCTTTGCGCGAAGAAGGATCAAACGCACTGGAACTGCAATTGATCATCTCAGCCACCTTTGCACGGTAATCACTAGAGGACATTAAGTCCAATTGAATGATGCGGACGTCCTTTCTGAATTTCTCTTTCTCTTGCACAAAGAGCAGCGAATAGGTGTCATCATCCCCATTGGTCAAGAGCAGCGCGTTCAATGGCAGCGAAAGCAAAATATTTTTCGAATAGCTGATGATGGGTGCTGAAGGATTTACTGCTGTTCCCCAGAGCGCGAGTCCAGCATTAAGTTTGGTTTTTGAGCCATAGATCGTTTCATAATCAATACGTGCCTTCAGAATGAGAGGGTCATTGGCTCTGCTGTATTCAGCAAGCACTAGTGCTTCTAAATCTTTGAAGTTGCTACTGATGAATCGAATGTAATGATCTGCAAATGAGTTCGGAACATTGAATTCAACGCCTATTTGAACATCTTGCAAAGCACTTTTGTCTTTGTTTGAGAGTTCCTTCTCTGCATTTCCCCAGCGTTCAAAGCGTTCAGCTAAGTAGAGGTTGAGCCATGCTTGCTCAGCTGCCGGTTGTGCTTCAACTAGTTGCCACCATGCATCAACACCAATCTCATCGAAAGACTGCATTTGTTTAGCAGTTTCTAGCTGGTTGCTAGATTGACCAATGCTATGCTGCTGAATCAAGAGACAGAAAAGGAGTAAAAGCAAATTATAATTCATCATAATTCAAATTTCGTACTTCAGTACACGCAACTTTGATGGCGGTTCATTGTTGTTGAATTATCTTTGCACTATGAGTGAAGATAAAGCACGTTTAGATAAACTTCGAGTTCAATTGAATGAGTTCCATCAATGGCCCTCAATTTACATGTTCAAGTTCGTCATCCCTACTGATGAGAAAAAAATCATTCAACTGCATACCCTTTTTGGTGAATCAGCTGAAATCCGTTCAAAACTCTCGGGAAAAGGGAATTACACCAGTATGACCATTCGTTCTATGATGTTAAATGCTGACGCCGTGTTCGATAAATACATAGAAGCCTCTAAAATTGAAGGAATCATTTCGCTATAATTATGGAATCAATACTCGAAATTGCCAGTAATGCCTTACTGATTACCCTGTTTGTAATCATTGTCTACATCTTGTACAAACGTATGATCGTCTTTATGAACAAGAAGTCTGAGACGGGTGTTTATTTAGAAGTGGTTGATTTTAAAGTGTTCGCACAAGAAAAGATCAGTGTGAAGCTTAATGTACCTGAAGAAACTACTTTGACATTTTCAATTGAAGACACCGCTGGTGCTCAAGTGGTTGAAGGAACTGAACAAACTCTACTAACAGGAGAACATACAGTTGAATTGTCTACTTCAGGATTAGCCAAAGGCAAATACTGTATGTTGCTTCAGTCATCAAATTCAAAAAACACTCGGTTTTTCCAGATCGAATAATCAGATTACATTCTTTCTGGCATTTCAATGCCCAGTAATTCCATTCCTGTTTTGATCACATTCCCAGTTTGTGCTGTGATTTCCAATCGCATGGCGCGAATGCTTTCATTCTCTTCTTTCATCACTGAGTGTGCTTGGTAAAAAGAGCTGTAGCTCTTCACTAAATCATACACATAATTTGCTACTTGAGACGGGTCGTAGGTGTTTGCAGCCAACTGAATAACAGAAGGAAAGTCGTAAAGCTTGTGGAGTATATCGCGTTCGCTTTCATTGATTGCAACAAAGATATCAGTTCCAGAAGTAATGCTATTTTCTTTGGCTTTTCTTAGGAGTGCGCGTGTTCTGACATAGTTGAATTGAATGAAGGGTCCTGTATTGCCATAAAAATCAATCGATTCTTTAGGGTCAAACATCATTGTTTTCTTTGGGTCAACGCGCAATAAAAAGTATTTAAGTGCACCATAGCCAATGGCTTTATACAACACTTCTTTCTCGTCTTCAGAAATGCCATCAAGCTTCCCTTGTTCTTGAGCAATGGTTCTGGCGGCGTCTGCCATTTCGCTTAGCAGATCATCAGCATCGACCACTGTTCCTTCACGTGATTTCATTTTGCCTTCAGGCAGTTCCACCATGCCATAAGACAAGTGAATATTGTCTTTATTTTGGGCGAAACCAAGCTTTTCTAAAATCATGAATAACACTTTGAAGTGATATTCCTGCTCATTTCCAACGGTATAAATTTGCGATTGAAGTTTTGGGTATTCCTTGAAACGCAAAATGGCTGTTCCAATGTCTTGTGTCATATAAACGGCTGTGCCATCTTTACGCAAGACAAGCTTTTCATCAAGTCCGTCTTTGGTGAGGTCAATCCATACTGAGCCATCTTCACGCTTGTAAAAAACACCTGATTTGAGTCCGTTTTCAACTTCTTCTTTCCCTTTGATGTAGGTGTTTGATTCATAGTAAAGCTTATCAAACTCAACGCCCATCTCGGTATACGTGTGCTCAAAGCCAGTATAAACCCAACTGTTCATGGTTTCCCATAGATTGTACACTTCGGGGTCTTTTTCTTCCCATTTAAGAAGCATCTCTTGTGCCTCCAGCATGAGCGGCGACTTGTTCTTGGCCTCATCTTCGGTCATTCCATCCTCTACTAAGGCCTTCATTTCTGCTTTATAAGCTTTGTCAAAGGCAACGTAGTATTTCCCAACAAGCTTATCTCCTTTCATTCCAGAAGAAGTAGGCGTTTCTCCTTGTCCGAATTTTTGCCAAGCCACCATGGACTTGCAGATATGAATTCCACGGTCATTGATGATCTGAACTTTTACAGTCTCATGTCCGTTCGCCTCTAAAATCTTGGCTACAGAATACCCTAGGAAGTTGTTTCGAAGGTGCCCTAGGTGTAAAGGTTTGTTGGTGTTGGGCGAAGAATATTCCACCATACACATTCCCTTCGACCCTGGTTTTGAGATGCCCCAATTGGGTTGGGAAGAGAGGTGCTGAAGAAAGTTGAACCAATAAGTATCTGTAATCACAAGGTTTAGGAACCCTTTCACAACATTGAAGCTTTCCACCTCTTCAAGTAAGTCAACTACATAGTCTCCAATAAGTTGTCCTGTTTTTTCAGGCGACTGTTTGGAGAAGCGTACCAACGGAAAAGTAACCACTGTAAAATCCCCTTCAAAGTCCTTTCGGGTATGTTGAATTTGAACAAGGTTGTCTGTTGGTTCTTGATCGAACAACGATGAGATGGCGCCTTTGAGCGCTAGCGTGAGGGTTTCTTCAATTCGTTTCATGCGGCCATTAATATTTTGGCAAAAATACTTCACACATCATACAACGTGCAGATCCACCGCCGAGGTTTTCGATGGTAGTAAGGTTGGGTGCTATAATTTCAGTGTGTTCCTGAATTCGGTCTAGCTGCTCGGGTGTAAGCACATTTTTTGCTCTTTCACTCAGAACGAGGTATTTCAGTCCTTCTTCGTTCATCACTTCCAGTGCATTCCCGGCAAAGTTATCTATTTGGTAGGTTGTAAGCTCAATCAGGTGTTTTCCTGATTCCATTAGTTTCGCCTGAACTTTTTCGCGTTCATCGGAATCCGTTATGGCCTCTAAACAAATCAGAATAAAAGCTGATGCGATGCACATCATAACGTTGGTATGATAGATGGGGTGATTTACGCCTTCAACTGAATGGTGAGATTTGAAGGTTACTCCCTTATATCCAAGCGTATCGCAAAAATGTTTTACAGCCAGATCATCAGTTCGCTCAGAAATAGAGGCATAGGCAATCCTGTTCTCTCTGTCAAGCACAAGACTTCCTGTGCCTTCTAAGTATTTTCCATGTTCTTCAAATTCAGTGAAATCTATGATCTCAGAGATCTCCATACCAAATTCGTTACTCACTTTATCAAAAACAGATTCCCTGCGTTCAACACGTCTGTTCTCACTTCGCATAGGATAGAGGCCGGCTCTCCCGTCATCATGAAAGCTCACCCAATTGTTAGGGAAGAGCGCGTCAGGGGCATCTAGGTCATCTGGACATTGATCCACAAGCACGCGAATACCTTTTGACCGAAGCAAGTCAACAAACTGGTCAAACTCATCTTCAGCAGCTTGCGATGAATCGCTGGTGGCGTGTGAAGAGGATTGAAAAAGGTTGTCTGAAGCGGTTTGTTCGTTCATTCGGAAATGCGAAGGACGAACCATTAAAAAATGGGCACTTGATTGATGCATTGAACTTTAGCTGTTCTGGTAAATGAATTCTGTTACTTGTTCTAGAATTTCGAATGCTACTTCGGCCATTTTGTTCCCTTTTTCATCGAGGGTAGGATTAATCTCTACCATTTCGAAACAACATACAGGAAGGCGTTCGAAAATGAGTTTAATCATGCTTACCGCTTCGTTTGGCGTAAACCCGTGAGGCACAGGTGTACCTGTGCCGTGGGAAACCACTGCAGGATCCATGCTGTCAACATCAAAAGAAAGGTATACAATGTCGCAATTATTCAAGCGTTCAACTGCCTCTTGAACTGTTGCGCTGATGCCGCGTGATCTTACTTCATCTACGGTGAAATTTCTGATTCCATTCCGAGAAATGATGGCGTCTTCCTCAGCTTCCGTATCTCTTAACCCGAAAAACACCAGGTCTTCATGAATGATTTTTGGGGAGATACCGAAAATTTCTTTGGCATTATTCCATTCTTGAATGGTTTGAGGAGCGGGGTCATTCTTACGCTCTTCAAGATTGTCTTCTGCCAACGCAATGGCAAGTGGCATGCCGTGAATATTGCCAGATGGACTGGTATAAGGCGTATGCAAATCAGCATGCGCATCAATCCATACAACACCTAGCTTTTTATCAGGATGCGCCTTCTTAATCCCGCTGATTGTTCCTGCAGCAACTGAATGGTCACCACCGATGACTAATGGAAATTTGTTCGCATCAAAGGCCATTTTGAGTGCCTCGCCAGTATGCTCAAACACTTCACAAATTGCTTTTATGCGGTGTGCGTTCGGATTTAAATCTGCCTCGTAAAGTGCTTCATTGTTGTTCTGAACGTTGGCCGTTTCTAGCGTCTGTAATAAATTGTTCTCTTTTTTCCATCCCGCAGTTTTCAACGCTTGAAAACCAAGGCTTGCGCCGCGGGTTCCAGCGCCGATTTCAGAAGGATTATTGATGAGGAGGATTGATTTCATAAGGAAGTATTTCTCAGCACAAAGATAATTATCTACAGTTATCCATAGGCCCAATGCTAATAACTTTGACTAAGTCATGACAAATTTTTCGGTGATTCGTCGCAATTTGCATACTGTAACTTTAATGAAATTCAACTTTGAAAAATAGCTTCTACTTTCAGTTGTACGTGTTTTTGTCTATTGCTATCATCGTTGCAATTCAATCTTGCTCAACTGAATCGACTGTACCTCAGGGGCTTATAGTGTACAGTGTGAGTTACTCCAATCTGGAGCAAAGCATTCTTGAGAATATTCTGCCCAGTGAAATGACCGTCTTGTTCAAAGGTGACCTCATTCGGGGTCAGTTGCGTTCAATAGGTGGTGTGGTGAGTAGCGAGTTCATAGGGAATCAAAAAACAAAGGAATTTAAGCAGCTTTTAAAGAGCTACCGAGAGCACTACGTCTGTAATTTGGATGAGAAAGGAGTAGAAGCTTTTATTGAAAAATTTCCCGCAGTTAGATTAGAAAGCACGAATGAAACGAAGTTGATTTCAGGTTATACATGCAACGTTACATTGGCCCACCCCGTTTCTGGCGGTGAACCAATGCGCCTATACCACACAAATGATTTGGGTATTATCAAACCTAACTGGTACACACAATTTAATGAAATTGAAGGTGTTTTGCTGGGCTATGAACTTGAGCAATTCGGAGTGAAGCTTCATTTAGAGGCCAAGGAAATTAAAAATAGGCCAGTTGATGATGCCGTGTTTGTGGTAGATTCAAAGTATGTTGCTGTTAATTCAGCTAAGATGGAGTCTGTTTTTGAAAAGCTCATCGCTGACTTTTAACGAGTAAACTTCAGACAGTTTAATCTTACACTACCTCTTGAATAATGAACATCTTAAAGGCAATAAATTAGCCTGTGGAGGGAATCATTGTTTGAAAAGAGCCTGAGTAGTTATTCCTTTCAGTGAGCCCTCAATACTCTATTCCTCTTATCCACTCAGAAGTTGCTCCACCTTGACATCGTTGCATCATAGATTTACCCCCATGGTCATTTATCATGAGGTACAAAGGGGCCATGTGAAGCCCCGTTGGAGAAGTCAAAGTCGCACTTGGTAAATGAATTTCAGAAACACCCTTTAAGGAGTCGTTCTGTTTCCGTAATTTAAAATCCGTTTTCTGAATCAATTTTCTTCAGTTCAAAAACGGTGTTGTAAAGCAGCATGTCTCCCAAATACCTGCTTTCTGTATATTGGTCATTCAAGTATTTGAAATCAATTACTTCATCAGGCGTAATCGCATAAAGTTTGATGTTTCCATCAATCTCATACTTCCTTTCCAATGCATTGTAAGTGAAGGTGTCACTTCCGAATTGATTTCGAACCATTCCTTCAAATGATTCTGGATCACCTACGAATTCTTCGCCAAAAATGATTTCGTGTTTCACATTCACTATCACACGACAAACTTTTTGCAATGAGTCTTGAATCAAAGGAGAAGCGTAAATAACTTTGTAGTCCTTCGTTACATTTCTGAATCCTTGATCTGCATACCCCTCCATCATGTCAATGGTCTGTTGCTTAAGGCTATCTGTTGCAAAAACTTTCGGATAAACCATGTCAACATAGCCCGCGAAATCTCCTTCAGACATCAAGTCGAAGTAATATGAGATGCTCTCCTGAAGACCTTCAGCGTATTCGTCACTTAACTCAATGCGCGGCTCCATTTTATTGACAACAACAGGCGCATCAATAACGGATTGGTTTTCACAACCAGTGCATCCAGAAAGAAGGAGCGTTGCGATGAATAGAAAGGTTGAAAAGCTTTTCATGAACATAAATTTTGGGCAATTTACGAATTCAGCATCGAATATGCATTAGCATCATCATTTGGGCGGCTTGAAAGAAACTTCAGCTTTTCATGAACCAATCTAATCTGAGCGTGTACGGGAGTGCAAACAAGGAATATGCCTCTTCACACTTTGGTTCAGGAACGACGCTTTTCAACACCGGTTATCTTCAAAGATCCTCGGCTGTTTCAACTAACAGCGCTTGGTTCATTTTTGATCTTCGGGATTCTCCAGCTAGGATGGCAGCACGACATTAAACGTTTTCTTGTGCTGATTAGCTTTACACTTCTTGCACAATGCTTGGCCATTGTAGCACTGAAACTACCCATTGATAGTTGGAAAAGCGGACTTATTAGCGGATTGGGTTTGTGCCTCCTCTTTCACAGTTCGAGCTTTTGGATATTGGCAATGGCGGCAATTATAGCCATTGGAAGTAAGTACCTCATTCGGTGGAAAGGCACCCACATTTTTAATCCGGCAAATTTCGGGATTGTCATTCCCCTTTTACTCACCAATGAAGCTTGGGTAAACACAGGGCAGTGGGGAAGTGGTGTTATGTTGGCGTTCTTCTTCGCTTCAGCGGCACTAATGGTTTTGATGAAAGTGGGAAGAATAGATACATCAGTTACTTTTCTCCTTACCCTTTTCGCCCTAGAATCTCTTAGAAGTGTTTTCTACCTCGAATGGGATTTCGATGTCGTCTTTCATAAAATGATGAATGGCTCTGTTCTGCTCTTCGCCTTCTTTATGATCACTGATCCTCGCACAACACCCAATAGAATGAAGGGTAGAATTATCTGGGCCGCCCTTATTGGGGTCCTATCATTCGCATTAACAAGTGTATTCTACCTCCATACTGCGCCAATCTGGGCGCTCTTTATTGCAACACCCTTTACACTATTTATGAATCACCTTTTCGGCGGAAAAACATTTAACTGGAAGCCGATTTCTCATATCACTAAACAGTTTAAACAATGAAAAATCTAAAAACATTAATCGTCTTTGCGCTTATGATGGTGCAAATCGAGGGGGTCATGGCCTTCTGTGGATTCTATGTGGCCAAGGCTGATGCCAAGCTCTTCAACAATCGCTCTGAAGTGATTTTGGTGCGAAATGGCAACAGAACAGTAGTGACCATGTCCAATGATTTCAAAGGCAATGTCAGAGACTTCGCAATGGTAGTGCCTGTGCCCGTGGTACTCAGCGAACACGATATTCGCGTGGTGAACAGATCTATCTTCGATAAACTCAATGACTATTCAGCACCTCGATTGGTGGAGTATTATGATGAACATCCCTGCGCTCCGATGATTGAGGCGAGAAATGAAATGTTCTTCGCTCCAACCATGGTAGAGAGCATTACGACTAAGGATATGGCGATGGATGTCAATGAAAATTACGGTGTATCTATTGAAGCTGAATATGAAGTAGGAGAATACAATATCCTTATTCTCTCTGCAACTGAGTCAGATGGCCTTCGCAGATGGCTTACAGACAATGATTATACCATTCCTCAAGATGCTGATGACGTGTTGAACCCGTACATCAAATCGAACATGAAGTTCTTCGTGGTGAAGGTGAACCTAGAAAAAGTAGCGAGTCAGGAAACCGAATACCTTTCCCCCATTCAAATTACCTATTCTTCAGAGAAATTCATGCTTCCAATCCGTTTGGGAATGGCGAATGCTGATGGACCACAAGATTTGGTGGTGTATGCATTAACTGATCAAGGACGTGTTGAATGTGCAAATTACAGAACAGTCCAGTTGCCAACAGATCGCAACATACCAACGTATGTGAAGTCGAAGTTTGGTGAGTTCTACAAGTCTGTTTTTGAGCGCTCATGGAAGTACGAAGGACAGAATGCCGTGTTCTTGGAATATGCGTGGGATGTTTCGCCCCAAAATAGAGTGAAATGCGATCCTTGTGTTGGTCCACCGCCCATTCAAGGAGATTTAGCTGAAGCAGGCGTGAACTGGTTAAATTCAACAGGGAAGGCTTATTTCACACGATTGCACGTGCGTTACGAACGCGATAAATTCCCGCAGGATTTGCAATTTCAAGTAACGCCAAACAAAGAGCGCTATCAAGCAAGGTATGTTGTTACGCATCCTGCCAATGGTGACTTTTCGTGTGACGAAGGACAAGCGTATTTAAAAGACTTGGAAATGCGTAGATCCAAAGAGGTAGATGAATTGCGTGTTCTGACTGGGTGGGTAACGAAGCACCAGAGTGGTTACATCAATGAGTTCTCTAACAGAAGACTTGACCGTCAGAATATACAGGAAGAACGAAATGAGTTTATTCCAGTAGGTTCAAGTGATGGCAAGAGACCGGGAGGGAATCAATTTCCGTGGACTTTACCCATTGTATTTGTAGCGTTGGCCTTCTTTATTGGATTGACATCTAAGTTGGTTAAGAAACTAGAAGCGGTGAGAAGTATGAGTTGATTGTGTTTTATATTTTGCTTTTAGCAGAAGGGCGGCACGAAAGTACCGCCCTTCTTTTTTATTGGCATGTTGATCTAAAAGCACCAAGGATCAAAAGAAGGTCACTTGTGCTTTCAATTCCGTCACCATCAATATCTGTTGGACAACTGCCGTTTCCACCTGAAGTGTGCAGACAGAATCTGTTGTCTATTTTAGCGCTCGGATTGAAGTTGTAAGCGGTATTATCTGCACCCCCTTCGATGTCGGGAAGTCCATTATCTATTGTAATTGTTGCAACAGCAGCAGCCGTGCATCCGAAGCTGTCAGTACTAGTTAACGTAGAGATTGGTGTTATGGTTGGCGAAGCAATTGTGTTTGAAGCCGCCGGGTCAGTTAGGCCCAAGGTCGGACTCCAGTTGTAAACAATTTCGCCTGTTCCTTGAAGCAAGTTAGACTCACCGTTGCATGGTGTCACATCCATTTCCGCGTTCGCCGCAGGCCCTATAATACTCAAGCTAGAGTTGTTTTCATCAGTAGAGATAGGACTGTTATGGTCTGTTGCACGCACTAAAAAGTTGGTAGATGTAACCTTTGGTAAAGTCCAAGCGAGTTCGCCATTCATACTGAAGAAATTGGTTGCAATGTTGATCCATGAAACCCCATTGTCAATAGAGTATTGAATGTCGAAGGAATCACTTGTAGCAATCGAGTTCCAATCAATGAACTCTTGGTCACAGGCTTGCCACTGTTCATTTCCCTTCGGACTGTTCATTGCAAGCAGACCTTATTGGTTCGCACTCACTTCGAATGTGCTATCAGAGACATCAGACTTGCAGGTGTCATTGTAATCTGCAACACGCACTAGGGCAGAAGAGCTGAGTGAGCTCGGAACGGCCCAGTTGAAGGTGCCGCTGGTATTTAACTGGGCTTGAGCAATGCTGAGCCACGTGTTACCTACATCCAATGAATAATCTAGATTGTAGTAATCTGATGTGCCTGAATTTACCCAGTTAATTTGGTGTGAAGTTACACCTTCCCAAACTTGGCTGCCATTTGGAGATGTAAGCAGGAGTGGGGCGATGATGCTAAAACTCGAGGCAAAGATGTCTTCCACAAGTGCATTGTTCGAGTCTTGAGTGCGAATTAACACCTCGGTAGGCTGGAGGTTAGGCACTGTCCAATTGTACTCACCTGTTGTGGTGTTGAAGAAAGTGGCGATGGAAGTCCATGCGTTTCCATTGTCTACTGAATAATCAATGCTATAAAAGTTCGAGGTTCCAGCGTCCGTCCAGGTAATTGTTTCAGTGGTGCATTCTTGCTACCCTCCACCACCGTGAGGCATGAGAAGGTTGATGGTTTGAGCAGGTGCAAAAAAGGACATTAGGGTGAAGCATGCTGAGAAGAGCGCTAAATTCAGTTTAATTTATTGGGTATATCAGATAGTAAATATACTAATACTGTTGTTTTCCTCAGCTTTGGTTGCGGTAAATTTCGGCAGATATTATGGTCATGTTGAGGCACATTGGAAGGACGGTTTATCTTCGTTAAGTCCACAATAGTTTGCAGCGCTGGATCCTTTCTTAGTTCTTTTCGAATCTAGGGTGATGTCTGATTAACACATACATATTGTTTCTTGGCGTTATATAGGAATAAGATTAGCCCTTTCCCCACGGCGAAGTTCGGCACAAAACCAACACCCTTAACAACAACTTTGTAGACGTAGTGAAGTAATTTGTGGGTGTTCTTTAAATTAGAAGGACGTTCGATTTTCGTTGAGGATACGATGGATTTCAAGGGCCTACTCCCTCTTAAATTTGTTTTTTTTGAATGGTTTTCAACTTTTTCACACTTAGACAGTGAAAAATCATTCCAATGGGTGAGCAATGATTCAAGTAACTCTTCTAACTTGAGCTAAACTCTTAATTGAAACGAATGAAAAACAAGATATTACTATACGCGGGAGCCTTTTGCCTTCTTCTTTCGGCTTGCCAAAAAGAAGTGAATAATGATGAAGTAGCTCCGTATGCTGTAGACTTGACCTTGCAGTCTGACTTGCCAAGAACGCCAGATACGCCTTTGTCTAAAGCAGAAATAAATCAAGAAGCGCAACGCCAATTGGAAGCGCAAGGAGTTGTGAAATGGGGACAGATGAGCGATCATTTACTTTGGAGTGCTGCGGTACAATCTGATTCATTGGTGTCTATCGGGTACCAGATTGAAGGGATGACTGGGATGGAGCAACAAATCCATTTGATTGATGTGAATGAAGGGGCTTGGAAGTCAGTTCGTTTGGCATTGATTGATTTTATTGTGGCGGAAACCAATCGCTTGCACCCAGGGCAGGTTGTTGATCAGGAAGACATACTTGCCTTCGGCGAAAAGCCCCTTCCTTATTTTAATGTGAAAATATCAGATTTTGAAACGTTGGCGAAGCTGCGCCGAATGAAGGTGGTACGTTATGCCGAACCAACAGGGTATGGAACTGAAGACACTCCAGGACGTTCAGCTGCAGGTTGCGGCGATAATGGTCCGCAAAGTGGCTTGGTGAATGGTGTAGATTACGATGTGATTTCGCCCAATGCGAAAGTATCTTGGAACTATGAGTACAGCAACATTGAAGCGGCTTGGAACACGAGCACGGGCGATGGCATTACTATTGGACTTATTGATACAGGGGTGAGTCAGGATCAGGACAAGCTTAACAACGAATTCAGTTCAGGGCAATCAACTGGGCGATTTATAGACCAGGTTGGCTTCCATGAGAGCTGCTGGTGGTGGTGGTGTTCAAATGATGGAGTCTATGACGATTGCGGACACGGAACATCTATGGCCGGGACCATTGCAGGCCCCAGAACCAATGAAGGCAGCAGCGTAGGAGTGGCTTATAACGCTAATTTGGTGAGCTGCCGGGGAACAGACGATGTAATCATCAATTCAAGCAATGAAAAAGATGGCGTATCAGATTCATACTACTACCTCGGAAACCGTGGCGATGTGAAGATCATTTCAATGTCGTTAGGAGATGTTTTTTATAGCGGACAAGTTGCAGATGCCGTTAACTACGCCAACAACCAGGGCAAGCTGATTTTCTGCGCTGCAGGAACATCGTTAAGTTGGACCAGTTGGTGGGGTGTTATCTTCCCCGCGAACATGTGGCAAACCGTCGCTGTTACAGGGGTGAAGTCAGGCGTTCCAATCCAACGTTGTGTTGAATGCCATTCAGGATCGCAGGTAGATTTTATTGTTGTGATGCAAGACCGAAACAACACCAATCGCGGGCCTATCACCCTGTCAGATTACGGCAACACGCCGAATTACACCGGTGGTTCTTCAATAGCAACAGCAACCACAGCAGGCATTGCTGCGTTGGTTTGGGCTGAAAATCCAGGACTATCGAAAGGGCAGATAAAGAGCATTCTGAAGGAGAATGCGAGTTACTATCCATCTCGAAATGCTCAATTTGGTTGGGGAATAATTGATGCTGAAGCGGCTGTGAATGATGTTCCTTAATTAGTGATTTAATCAACGATTTGAAGAAAGGGGATTCACTGATGCTTAGGCTTGAGTGGGGCCCCTTTTTCGTTCTAAAAAGGAAATAAAATTACACGATTGTCCAACAAAACCTTTAAGCAATAGTGCTCTTTAGTACCCTATGTGATGCTCCTGCTCAAAGCCAAACGTCGTGAGCACAAACCTTTTCGCGAACCAATTAACCTCTTTCAACAGGATCTCAGCTCTTTCTTGTTCAACCATGACCTTCCGATTGCAGTTTGCTTCGTTAAATACGGATAGATAGACTAACCGCAAACCGATTGATCAAACCGATGAGCTTGTTTGGCGGATTAAGAAAAGATCGTCCTACTTTTTTAGAGTTTTCACAGCCCGTCCCGGGCCCTCCCTCTCCCGCCAGCCAACCAGCTCAACGAAGCTAATCCACTTCACCCAGCCATTTCTTCGCCACCATCCTTTTTTCCTAGGAAACTTTACACCCGTGCCAATTGAGTTTGTACCTGTCGCTTAAATTCCTAAAACGCATTGATCAAACCGATTTACAAGTCAGGCGGGTCAGTACGGATTCTTTTCTATCTTTTGGAAGCCAAATTACGTGCTGGTCACTACATGGTGTAAATGCCTCGCGGGCGGACGGTTACACGTAACGTTGTAACTAATTAAAAAACAGCTACTTGAGCTTATAAAGTGTAACAAATAGTTTTAATCAACGACTTACAAAGTAAACGAGATAAATAATGAACATAAGCGACACTTCCGAATTATTAAACAGTTTATTATCTGACACGGATAATAAATCAGAAAAAAAGATCTATAACTGTTTTATCCGAACATTATCATCTTTAAAAAATAGAGATTTAAGTGAAAATCAATCACATTTAATACTAGAAAAACTTTCTTCATTGGATTTAAAAACAAAAACGGAAAACAGAAAAAAATTCTACAAACAGAAACTTTCTGAGTTTAAGGCATTTCTGAAAAATGAATTTTCTTTCACGCCTGAAAAATATTACACAGAAATAGGAGTGGTTTACGGAATGATATTTGGAGCAGGAATTGGTTTATCAATTGGAACTGCTATTAACCCAACTTTAGGAATAAGTATTGGATTGTCTATTGGAACAGGTGTTGGAATGGTGCTTGGAATGATGTTTGGAGCAAGAAAAGATGCTGATGCCAAAAGAGAAGGAAGAGTTATTTAAAATAATACTCCGAACGAATTGGGGGCTAAACTACGGGGACCGCAACGTTTCTTAGTTTTAGTCGTTGTCTTTAACTTAAAAAGAGTTGTCACACCTTGGTTCTGCATGTATCTAATTAAAAAAAGAGTTATGATAAACCCGTTTTCTAAAAAGTATAATGAGACAAATGATGGAATGCTTATTGAAAAAGCCATCCTCGGAGATAAGGAAGCTCTAAATGAGTTAATTCGGATTCATGAAAAATTCATTTACAATCTTGCATGGAAGTTTACCAACGACCAAGAAGATGCCAAGGACTTAACACAGGAAGTTCTAATCATAGTTATTACGAAACTCGCTACTTTCAAAAGTAAAAGCTCTTTTAGAACATGGCTGTATAGAATTGTATTCAATCAATTTATGCAAAGCAAAAGAAAACCTATGGAAAGTAAATGGAAAAGCTTTGACGATTTTTCCGAAAAGCTAAACGCAATCCCCAGTCCAGAATTGACAATTGAGGAAGAAATTGAACAGAAAGATAGGACTAAAACCGCTAGGGTACGATGTATGTCTGGAATGTTGATGTGTCTTACCCGCGAACAACGCCTGATTTATGTTTTGGGAGATGTATTCCAGATTGATCACAATATTGGAGCTGAAATTTTTGAAATAAGTAAGGAAAACTATCGTAAAAAGCTATCAAGAACCAGAAAGGAGTTTCATGCCTTTATGAATAAGCAATGTGGATTGGTGAATTTGGACAATCCCTGTAGATGTTCAAAAAAAGCTAAAGCCATGGAAGCTGCTGGTAAAATGCAAACCGACAAAAAATTGTTTGACCCAAAATATAGCGCAACTATCGCCAAATATGCTGATTCTGTTTCTGATGATGTGGCAGACTTAGTAGATAAAAAATATATTGACCTTTTTCAACAACACCCTACCAAAGAAGATTTTGATAAAGAAACAGTAATTGACAAAATAATCAATGACAAAGCATACCAAAGCTACTTTGATTATATGAATTAGCTATTCGTTTTACTTCAATTAAAATCAATTCGTTAAGCGTGATTATTTCCCCACAGCCATTTGACGTGACAAAGTGGGCATTTTCATCATGTGTTTTACAATTCTGATAAATCCATCACCAAGGTAGAATCGGTTGCTGAATCTGTAGTTGAACGCATTCAGCTATCTGGCTAGGTATTCTTTGGAAACATGGTGATGTATTCCTTTGATCCAGTTCTTGAGGTTGAAGATGTACCAATGCAAGTCCGTGAAGTTGCTCAGAATCGAAGATTCGAAGACCAAGTGGTCTCTTTGGCCAACAGCTGTTCGATATGATGACCAGCCATCTGTAGTCACCAATGCGTCTTTATCTACTGTATTATCAATCGCTTTAGCTAACGTCTCAGCTGAGTAATCTTTTATGACCTCTGCCGAAGCGAATTTCATGACTGGCTTTTCATCACCCTCTGGATAATCTATCTGCAGAGCGACCATCACTTTTTTTTCTTTCCGTTACTTTGTCCTAGTGCTCCTGCCTCTACACCTCCGACTACTGTTTCATCAACCTCTACACTTCCACCTAGGATCAAGCGACCTTTGACTGTCATCACCTCTTGTATCTACCGATAAAAGAACCAAGCCTTATTCTGATGTACGGCGTGTTGACGCGCTAACTCATGTGTAGACATGCCTTTTTTCAATGTCGTGAGTTGATGTATCATCATGAATGCTTTTGTTATAGGGAACTTGGTGTTATGGAACAAAGTATGCGCTGTGCAAGACTCATCGCACTTGCAAACCTGACATTTACGGCAATACCACTTTCGCGCTTCGACATTGACCTTGTGACCGCACTTCGAACATGTGAAGCCTTTCGACCATATAAGATCATTAAGATAGTTGTAACACTGTTCCTTAGTTCCGAAATCTTTTAGGAAACCATGGATATCTGCACACTTCTTTTCTGACTTTTTCATCTCTTGCCGCAGTATGATTACTGCAAAGAAATCTCACCGCTACGCACTCTTTTTTCAGTCTAAGGGAAGTATCCGCGTTTAACCGAAAAATCATAAAACCAGACATCTAAAAAATGGATGGTTATTTTTTTTGGTTTTTTTTTAGCTATTCCGTCACACTTCAATTATTCCTGTATCAAACTAACATAACAATTAAAAAAAATGATATGAATGTAAGAGCAGAGTTAACTATTGAAAAACCGATTGGAGAGGTTTGGGGAATTATGGGGAATCAGTTCGGTGACGTCCATAAGTGGTCAAGTAATTTTAAAGAATCAAAACCTGGAGGTCCTCAGAAATTTAAAGACATCAATTACTCTTTAAGGGAAACAATCACTGAGAGAGGAATCACAATTCAAGTTTTGGAAACGTTCGATCCAAAGAATTTCATTTTGAAATATTATATCACAGAAGGTTTGCCAGAAATAGCAAAATCAGCTCATTCAACCTGGTCCTTAAAACAAATTAGTGCAGACAAAACGCTAGTTGTAATGGACTTTGAATTAGAGGCTAAGATTCCATTAAATGATATCATGGCATCTAAAATTGAAATGGGCCTTAAAGATTCCGCTACGGTGCTAGCGGGAGAATTGAAATATTTTATGGAGACCGGAAAACCACACCCAAATAACAACTAAATAATTATCTGATGAAAAAGAATTTTCTCTCGAGTTTATTAACGCTAGCAATAGTCGTGTCAATGCAATCCATTAATGCTCAAACAAACGAAAACATGGAAACAATAGAATTATCAAAAGAAATATCAGGGGCATTTCCGTTCGAATCAAAATATATTGAAGTTAAAGGAAGTAAAATGCACTACATCGATGAAGGCGAAGGAGATCCGATTCTATTTTTGCATGGCAACCCGACCTCGTCTTACTTATGGAGAAACATTGTACCATATATGAGTGATAAGGGAAGATGTATTGCAGTGGATTTAATTGGAATGGGCAAGTCTGATCAACCTGACATTGAATATGGGTATACAGATGCTGCTGCCTATTTAGAGGCCTTTATTGATAGCCTTGGGTTAAAAAACGTAACGCTCGTTCTTCATGATTGGGGTGCAATATTAGGTTTTGACTACGCCAACAAACACCGAGAGAACATTAAGGCGATAGCCTTCATGGAAGCCGCAATACAACCCGTAAATTGGGATGGAATGCCTAAGAAAACTAGAATGGCCATTAAGATGATGAAAAATCCGCTTTTTGGACCTATGCTCGTGAAAGGACAAAATATGTTTATCAAAAAGATGATGCCTATGCTAGTTACGCGAGATTTAACTAAAGAGGAAATGGCCGTTTATGCAGCACCGTATCCGACTAGAAAAAGTAGACAGGTGTTATTGAGATGGCCGCAAGATGTTCCAATGAATGGAAAACCTGCTCATGTACATGAAGCAATGATGAGCTACGCTAAATGGCTAAAACAAAGTGATTTGCCTAAACTATGTTTGTACATTACACCTGGTGTAGGATTCCAGTCTGTAGATAGAAAGGTCGTGGAAAATGAATTCAAGAATACCAAAATGATTAATCTTGGGGAGGGAACTCATTTTTTACAGGAAGATTACCCTCATGAGATTGGTAGTGAACTTGCAAACTGGTATATTGATATTAATAAATAAATACAACACGGTATATAAGCACTAGCGGTTTGGGTGTAAACTTGAACCGCTTTTTTTAGTTATTAAGTATCTTGTTACTTGAAAAATCGTAGCTATCTATCTATCTGCTTCTGCTTTTATATTAAACGTTGGCAGTAATTAAAAAATCATGAGAAAAATAGTATTAATATTTATACTCTTTTCAGGATTCATAGCTCATGCCGAATATAATGGTATCCACTTTGTGTTTACGATACAATTAATTGATGGTAGTGAACTTCAAGGTTATAAATTCATAGCCCATGGACAAAAAAATGAAGATTATAAAAAACATCTTGAATCTAAACCCGAGCTTTTACTAAAAAACGATTACACTTCTGAACCTGGAGAATACGGTTTCTATCAAAATAGATTGCAATATAAATTCAATGAAAGCATAGTTTACAAATTGTTAGAGCCACATGAAATTGATTTGAGTAAAATCAAGTCAATTAGAATTACAAATATGACAATAGGTTCTTATGCAATTCAAATTGTAAGTGAACACGAATTAGAAGATAGCGTTTGGATGGATTCAAAACCAATATCTCATTATGTGGAAGGTGAAGGAATGTGTTCACATGATGTTTTTATACATAACTCTCAAAAAATCCCAAATGAAACTATTGAAAAAATAAGAATAATTAATAGTGAAGCAGATGCAAAAATAGAAGCGAGAGTAGAAGAATTTGAGCACGAAATAAATTCAGGCGAAGAATACGATGAGATTATGAAGGACATCTATCAAGAAAGAAGAGAATCATTAGAGCTTTTGTTTAAAAAACATGAAGGTTTGAAAACTGTTATTGTTAGTCTGTGCA
>JBLIGQ010000028.1:0-33047 GCA_047636995.1 Flavobacteriales bacterium
ATGTTCCCACGAGCTGAGCTCGTGGCTACTACATTTAATGGAGGAATGTTTTTATCCTCGTGGAAGAAGTTAATAACCCCTACTGCTTGTCTATGCTTAAAATAACCGCCGCAATTGGCGTCGTCTTTAAATCTACTTGCAACTCAATTGGATTTCCATTTGAAAAACGGGCATCAGACAATCCAACAACTTGTTGAAACTTGTTACCAAAAGCACCATTCGCTTTAGAGATTCGGTTATTGAAGTCGTTGTAATCAATCGGTTCGCTAGACATTACAATGGCAATGTGGTCCCGATTTCCAATGTCATCCGTTTCCATTGAATAATCTTTTGGAAACAAGCGTGTTCCAGTGATCCCACAATAGGGAGAATGTTTTTCTGTATATGGGAAAAGGACATACGAAGTGCCATCTGTATCTTCGCCAAATACATAGATGTAGCACGGAATATCATTCGTAATTTCTACCTTAAAGAGGTCCCCTTGTCTTACCGGCGAAGAGGTAGAAAACATCCCTGGTGAGCCCCCCTTGAAAGGGATATACGCACCCTCATTGAGTTTCAAGGCTATTTGAGCATTCAGAACGGTACCTTCGGGTGCATCCGCATTGCCCATTGGATCTATTCCATAAGCTTCGCGAACAAAGAAATTAAAGTCTTTATAACGCACCCATGCAACTCCTTGCTTCCCCCAATCTTCGCCCCAACTGTTCATGATTTGAAATGAACCGCCTTCTTTGTAATCGTCATAACCAATCACGCACATGGCATGTCCGCCAAAACCACTTGCATCATAATCACTCTTTGAAGGAGACCATGCTTCCGAACCACGCATTTCATTCATAAACGTACCTCCTACGATCATGCCTACAACAACAGGTGCTCCCTGAGCCAAATGCTGTTTAATCGCAAGCATGTCAATTTCCTTTGCATTGTCACCTCTAGACAAACGATTGAATCCATGGATTGCAAACTTCCGTCCCGCTCTCTTTTCTTGCGCGTCAGGCTTGTTGCTGCAACTCTGCTCATCGTATTCGAACTGTATAAAAGACATGTTTCCATTCTCCGCCATTGCTTTCATGGCATCAGGCAGGTAAGATCCTTGACAATTGGTCAAGGCTATTTGATTGTAGAGGTAACTCGGACTAAAAGCGACACTATTCGGGTTTACACCCATTTTTCGTGCTTCTAAAATAGTGCGCGCAGCATAACTGGATGCCCATGCTACGCAAGAACCTTGACGACCTTGGTTGAGTCTTTTAGGCGCATATTCCAATAAACTGAATTGTTCAGGAAGCGGATTTTTAATGTTGTCTGCGAGTGGTTCAAAAATAGCCGTTGCATCGTATTTCTCAGGAGACATTTCCAAGCCGGTTGAAAAGAGTGTCTCTATGATTTTATTGGTGATTCCACCCCCGCCGTCGCTGGAGTCTTCAGAAACAATTCCACCGGCATTGCAGCTCCCTCCGAAGAAATACCAGGCGCCAAATATGATTCCTACCACGATGAGTCGTTTCGGCTTTTTCAAAAGCAATGGAAGCAAAGAAGCAATGAGGTTGCTTCTACCACCGCCACCACTGCCCGAATTGGTTGCTTTTCTTCCTGGGTGGTTGTCTCGAGACGACTTCTTTTCAGAGTCTTTGCGCATTCTTACAGGCATATCAAGGTGTTTAATATTGGAATTGGAAAGATAGAAATTATGGATGCAAATTGATTTCTTTATGTTCTGTCATTTGACCACCGAAAAGCGATGAAGTCACTATTGTTAATTTTGTATCTTGGATTCTCAATTGAACTGCAATGAGAATCATCTTTTGTCTGTTCGTATGCATGTTCCAAATTGGGCTTCTTGCGCAAGAAGATCAAGTACATTTATGGGGTAAAGTATACACTGAACGAACGAATGGAGTGCGGGATTTTTTCAGGGATGTAGAAATAGAAATCACTAAGAATGACCAACTCGTTGTTCAGATGGTCAGTGACTCAATAGGCGGATTTGAGTTTTATGCAGACATAGATGGAATCTGGACTTTTAAAGTCAATAAAAAAGGGTTTTACACCAAATGGGTTGAAATTGACATGAGTCATATCTCAGAAGAAGAAAAGGAAGGTGGTTTTTTAATGACTATGGACTTTACAATGGAAAAGAACCAAAATCTAAGAACCAAAAGACTTTTGAAAAGCAATCCGATTGGGAAATGTGCTTTTGACCCTCTATTAAATGCGCTAAGTTGGGACGAAGAATATACAACGAACATTAAATCACAAATGAAGAAATAAAAAACATCCTCCTACTCCTTTTCACTTTCCTTGTTTGTATTTTAATGTAAGCCAGAATATGGAATCAATTTCGCCCAAGGAAACCTTGCTATTCAATTTACATATCCGAAACGCAGACCCCAAAAAGACTTGTCCTGCAGGATGATTTGACATAAGAGTTTACACTGTTATACTCCAATCATCAAACTTAAATTCCACCACTTTTGCTTCATAAATCTATGAGACTGTGAATTGGATGTGCACAACTTCATGCACCCCTCCCATTCCTTTGAACTGAATTAAAAGGGATTACGTCAAGTTCTTGACTAACTTGGGAAACAACATGAACGAATTAGAAGGACGGCAGCGCATATTTCAAGTCATGGACGGAGAAACGCGCATGGATTTTAGTACTTATATTTCCAGTTTCTGGAAAACCTATCCCCACTGTGAACTGCACATTGGATGTGATAGTCAAAATTTCAAAACCTATACGGTTTACGTTACAACCATAGTATTTCGATTTCCAGAATCTGGTGCACACGTTATTTACCGCAAAGAACGCCTTCCAAAAATCTATGACATGTGGACGAAATTGTGGGGCGAAACAGAACGATCTGTAGCCTTAGCGCACGCCATTCATCAAGAATGTGGAATTAAGGTGAAGCAAATCGACCTTGACTTCAACACTGATCCTGCATTCCCTTCTAATAAACTCCTTAGTGCTAGCACTGGCTACGTTAATTCAATGGGTTTCAACAGCAAAGCAAAGCCCAATCTACTCATGGCAGTATGGGCTGCAAATGCTTTGTGCCAGTAATGAACCTTATTGCCGTATTTTGGTTACCCATATATGAAAATGCACCGACTGACCTCCAAACAATGGCTTCCGATTTCTGTTGAAGAAGCATGGAATTTTTTCTCTGTCCCTGAGAATTTGAATAAAATCACCCCAAGTGACATGAACTTCGAAATCAAAAGTGGTTCAGGCGAAAGAACCTATGCTGGTCAGCTGATTGCTTACAAGATTCGTCCAATGTTCAACATTCCTTTGAACTGGGTAACTGAGATTACCCAGTGTGTTGAAGGGAAATACTTCATTGACGAGCAGCGCTTTGGTCCTTATCATTTTTGGCATCACCAACATCACTTTGAAGCGTTTGAAGGCGGCACAATGATGCGTGATGTATTGCATTATGGTCTACCAGGTGGGGCATTAGGAAACCTACTTGGGGGTCCTATTGTTCACCCAAAAGTAAAAGGTATTTTCAGCTTTAGAGAAAAAGAATTGGAGCTGATTTTTCCGGGTGCAAAAGTCCCGAATTAGTAAAGCCACCCCTTTCAGAGTGGCTCACTAACCAATGATGTCCTATTGCGCATGACATTCCACCGAGGTGAAGGTCAATGGCTTGACACTTCAATTTCAGTCCATTTTCTATAGTTTGCAAACTTATTCGCCTAAAACCCTCACTGTGTAGACCAAAAAGAGATTTACGTAGAGCAACCATTTTCAAAAGATCACAAGCATTTCATTTCTTCGCTTCCAAAATTAATACCTTAGATAAATGAAATATTTCATTCTAGCCCTTCTTTTATCTTTGGTTTCTACCCTCTGTGCTCAATCTAGCAATGCTGTTGATCCTTTTCCTTCCATGTCTTATAAGGTCAGCATGAAGATCAAAGACTCCAATGCAATACTGCAATACAAAAAAACGGATCTGATGGTTTACTGTTCATGGAAAGATGGACAAATAGACTCAATCCAATCTGTTCAATCCAATAAATTAACTTTAGACCGCTTCACTCACAAAGAAAAAGAGGAGGTCTTGGAATTAATGGAAGTATTGAATTACAGCGGATTCGAACTGTACGAGCAGATTACCGAGATGTTCAATGAAGATGCAAAGATCAAAAGTGAATTTCAGAAAATGCATCTTGAATACCGAGCGTTCCTGCCGAATCAGTTTGGTGAGTTCAGCGAAGGGTGCGCCTTGGTGAAATCCAAAGGTAAATATGGGTTCATTGACCGCTCTGGAATGGTTGTATTTGATTTCATATTCGATAACGCTTCGAATTTCAAGAACGACCAAGCCCACGTGAAGGTGAATGGTGTTTGGTATCTTTTAGAAAAAGATGGAATGGTTAAGCTGTTGAATTAATTCGCACGCTTTTTAATTCACTCTACCCCTTCCTTTTTCAGGCATAAAACATCCTAGAAATGAACGCTCCTTTTTTCACTACAGACTTTAATGAATTCTTCATTGAACTTGCTGGAAACAATCACAAAGAATGGTTCCATGCAAATAGAAAGCGCTATGAAACTTCAATTAAAAAGCCGTTTGAAGATTTTATAGCGGCAGCATTTGAAGAAATGAAAAAGGAAGGCGAGCAAATAGACATCAAACCCGGAGATGCCATCTTTAGAATTAACAAGGACATCCGATTTTCAAAAGACAAATCACCATACAAACTCAATCGCTCAGCCATTGTATCCCCTTTTGGTAGAAAAGATAAATCATATCCCGGTTTGTACATTAATTTCGGTCCTGAAAAAATCTGGATCGGCGGGGGTGCCTACTCCTTAGAGAAAGAACAGCTTTATGACTTACGTGATTTCATGTCTAAAAACCCTGATGAATTTCGCGCAGCAATAGAAGGCAAGTCCTTCAAGAAACACTTCAAGCAAGGTTTACAAGGAGAGAAGAACAAGATCATCCCAAAGGAGTTCAAAGAAGCGGTGCAATCTTTGGCGGAAATTGCAAACAAGCAATTCTACTATATGTCTGAGCACTCACCAGACTTAATCACGTCTCCAGATTTACTGAACATCACCTTAGAACACTGGCGATCAGCGAAAAAAGTAAGGGTCGCACTCATCAAGGGGATGTTTCGAACTTGAGGTTAAAAGCCACACCTCTATCATCAATATGAACCTTTTGAACCAGCTTCGCTTGTTCCCCTCTGGATGTGTGTATCTTGCGTTCAAATTATCCAATAAAGCTCTATGAATAAGATTATGCTGCTCGCTACACTTTTGAGTGTTGCATTTAGTTTGAATGCTAAAGATAACGGCTATTGGCAACAAGAAGTAGATTATCAAATGTGGATTGATGTAAATGCCACAGCACACCAGTACAGCGGGTCACAGAAATTAGTCTACAAAAACAACTCACCAGATGAGTTGACTGCGGTTTTCTACCACCTCTACTTCAATGCATTTCAGCCAGAAAGCATGATGGATGTACGTTCGAGAACGATTGAGGACCCAGATTCACGTGTTGGAGATAGAATTGTTCATCTAACAAAATCTGAGGAAGGATGGATTCGCGTTAAAAGCCTGAAAATGAATGGAAAACCAATTCAATTCACAGAAGTAGGCACCATTTTAGAAGTACAACTTGAAAAAGCGATTCCTGCAGGTGGAAAGGTAACGTTTGAAATGACGTGGGATGCGCAAGTTCCATTGCAAGTGAGAAGGTCAGGATGGAATAACAGCGAAGGGATTGAGTTGTCTATGTCACAGTGGTACCCTAAATTGTGTGAATATGACCACGAAGGATGGCATTCAAATCCTTATGTAGGAAGAGAATTCCACGGCGTCTGGGGAGATTTTGATGTGAGTATTTCAATTGATGAAACATATATCTTAGGGGGCACTGGAGTGCTTAAGAATGCTGATCAAATAGGCCATGGTTATGGAAGTGATAAGGCTAAGCCCCAGCCAGTGAACGGGAAATTGACTTGGCATTGGATAGCTGAAAATGTGCATGATTTTGTTTGGGCAGCAGACCCTGATTACATCCACCGCATTGAAAAGATGGAGAACGGACCCACCTTTCACTTTCTGTACCAAGACAATGCAGAGTTCAATGAGAATTGGGATGTCCTTCCAGAATATACCCTCAAGGCATTTAAATACCTAAATGAACATTTTGGCGAATACCCTTACCCACAATATACTGTAATTCAGGGTGGTGATGGCGGAATGGAATATCCTATGGCTACTTTAATCACCGGGAGAAGAAACCTCAGAAGTCTTGTAGGTGTCACAATTCACGAAGCATCTCACTCATGGTTCCATGGCGTAATAGCTACAAATGAGAGCTTGTATGAATGGATGGATGAAGGATTTACTTCTTTCGCAACTAGTGAAGTAATGGCTGAGCTGTTTGTTGATCCTACGCGCATTCCTCATGCATCAGCATACCAAAGTTACTTGGGATTAGCACGCGATGGAAAAGATGAAGCACTCATCACGCACGCTGACCATTACAATACAAACCGTGCATATGGAACTTCAGCCTACAGCAAAGGCGAAGTACTTCTAACCCAGCTGGAATATGTTATCGGAAAAGAAAATAGAGATGTCGCACTGCTGGCTTATTACAATGAGTGGAAATTCAAACATCCTACTTCTAGAGATTTCAAACGTGGGATGGAAAAGCACAGTGGGATTGAGCTTGACTGGTATTTTCAGTACTTCGAAAACACCACTTTAACAATTGATTACGGAATCAAAACGCTCGTAGGGAATGATCAGGGTACAATGCTCACTTTAGAACGAATAGGCCGCATGCCAATGCCTGTAGATTTATTGATTACGTTGAAAGATGGTGAGCAAATCATGTACAATATTCCTTTGGAGATGATGCGGGGCGAAAAACCAAAAGAAGTAGAGAACATAGAATATGTTATCGCTGATGATTGGTCTTGGACGCACCCAGAATACACACTTCTTTTGGAAGTTCAGACCAATGAAATTGAACGGATTGAAATTGACCCGAACAAACAATCAGCTGACATCGACCGTGAAAACAATGTGGTATTGATTCCTAGCGGAACGAACTTTTACTTGAATAACAAATAATGCTCAATCAAAAGCTCCGGTTTTCCAAAATGGCTGTGATTGATTCATTAATCAAAATAGCTATTGGACTAGTGCTGTTGTGCCTTTTATCTCCAATCGAGATCAAAGAAGGCATCAATGTTCCCATCACGCTCCAATCTATGCTCATCATTCTTGTGCCATTGCTATTCGGTTTTATCAATGGAGGAATGGCTGTTTTCTTTTACCTCCTTTTAGGAGGGCTCGGCGCTCCTGTTTTCGCCAATGGAGCATCTGGTTGGGATGTGTTTACCGGAGTGAGTGGAGGCTTCTTATTTGGATTTGTCTTTGCAGCTTTTGTTGTAGGTTTCTTTGCTGAAAAAAAATGGCGAATGACATCGCTAGCAGCTGCTGCACTAATGATTGGCGGACAGCTCATCATTCTTGTTTTTGGACTTTACTGGATGGAGCGAGTTTTAGATGAACCATTGGACTGGATGGTTCAATTACAGAAATTTATTCCAGGGCTGATGATTAAGGCGGCTTTCGGAATGATTATTTACATCTTAGTCGAACGATTGGCGTATAGTGCCCTGAAAACCAAATCACTAGGAAACCCCTAGTTTTACCTCAGAAAAGATACTCATGAGAAAAATTGTCTTTGCCTTATTATCTTTGCCCCTGTTCTTCGCTTGCGGCGATGGAGCTGAAACGGAAGCCTCCAATACTGCCGGTGAACGCAGTGAGAGAAACAAAGAATTGATTGCGAAAATGAAATTAGCAACTGACCATCACTCATTCGCTCGTCCGAATGAAGCCGTAGTCAAACACTTGAACTGGGATGCAACAGTAGATTTCGAAACGAAAATTATTTCTGGAACTGCTACCTATACCATTGAAGCAAAAGACAGTGCTGAAAAAATCATTCTAGACATACGCGCGTTGACCATTGAACAAGTGACCACAAATGACGGTGGTCCTGTTGAATTCGAAATTGGACCAGAAACAGAATTTCTCGGACAAGCTTTGAGCATTCCTATTACGTCATCTACTATTGAAATTAGTATCCGGTACAAGAGTTCACCAGAGGCAGAAGCCCTTTTGTGGGTTGAAGGAGAAGAACCTTTTCTCTTCACACAATCACAAGCCATTTTGGCCCGCACATGGATTCCTTGCCAGGACAGCCCAGGAATTCGCTTTACCTATAATGCTACAGTTCGTGTACCCGGTGGACTGCTTGCTCTTATGAGCGCAGAAAACCCCACTGAAGCGAATGATGAAGGCGTTTACACCTTCAAAATGGAACAGCCTATCCCTTCCTATTTGATGGCACTTGCAGTTGGTAACATTGCCTATGCTCCCATTGGTGAGCGCACTGCAGTTTACGCAACACCTGACCTTATTGACGCAGCGAAATATGAGTTCGAGGAAATGGATAAAATGCTTATTGCAGCAGAAGCGCTATACGGAGCTTATGCTTGGGGAAGATATGACCTGCTCATCTTGCCTGCTGCATTTCCTTTTGGCGGAATGGAAAATCCGCGTTTGACTTTTGCCACCCCTACCATTATTGCTGGAGACCGCTCATTGACCTCACTTGTTGCTCATGAATTGGCACATAGTTGGTCTGGAAACTTGGTTACCAATGCAACGTGGGATGATTTCTGGTTGAACGAAGGATTCACCGTTTATTTCGAACAACGAATTATGGAGGCCGTTTATGGCAGAGAAACTTCAGAAATGCTAGCCACTTTGAGCTACCAAGGTTTGAAAATGGAAGTGGAGGAAATCATGGACTTGAATCCAAATGATACCCACCTCAAATTGCACTTACAAGGAAGAAATCCTGATGATGGGATGAGCGCCATTGCATATGACAAAGGCTATTTCTTCTTACGTTTGATTGAAGAAACTGTAGGTCGTGAGAAGTTCGATGTTTTCTTAAAGGAGTATTTCCAAGGGAACGCCTTCAAGGTAATGGACACTGAGCGCTTTGTCGCCTATTTGAAAGGCGAATTACTGACTCCAGAAGACGAAAAGGCAATTGATCTTGAAGCTTGGATTTATGGCGCAGGCCTTCCGGGAAACATCCCAATCGTTAAGTCTGACCGATTGGTAGAAGTTGACAGTGCTCTTTCTGAATGGAGCAAAGGTTATTTGCCAACACAAGAATTGAAATGGAATGAATGGGCTTACCAAGAGCGTTATAGATTTCTTTCAAATCTTCCTGAGGATGTCACTTACAAACAAATGAATGATTTAAATCAGATCTTCGCTATCAATAAAACAGGAAACAACGAAGTGTTATTCGCTTGGTTGGAACAAGCTATTCTTCATGATTACACCCCTGCTTACTCAAGGCTAGAGGGATTTCTTGTTTCTGTGGGACGAAGAAAGTTCCTTACGCCACTTTATAGGGCGATGAAAGAAACAGGTAAAATAGATATGGCACGAAGAATTTATGGGGCCGCGCGTCAAAACTACCACGCTGTAGCATACAACACCATGGATGAATTACTCGTTGAGGAATAATCTACTTTAAGACATCAAAAAGGCTGTATCTGATGAGGATACAGCCTTTTTTTTGTGCTGGAAATTAACCATTGTACTTGGCTCTAAACCAAGGATTTTAGCGCTTTACAGCAACAATATTCATGTAATCAAACAGTGCTGGCCTGCATAGAGCAAACCATTTTCGTTCTTTGGACCTAACCTCGTTCATCTGAGCTCGCAGCGCATTGTGCTTACGGAGTTTATTCAGTTCTCTAGGCAGTAATTTCAAATTTCTAATTTTTGAAATCCGGTGCACAAACTTAATATCATAACCAAATTTATCAAGTAAATCACCAAGCGTCTTTGCACTGAAGTAATAAGTATGTTGCGCATGAATAAAGTACCAATTCTTACCAAATACTTTATGGCCTAGTGAGTCTACATCCATTGTAGAAATGAAGATTTGATCACCTGATTGTTGCATTCTACTAATCAATTCAAAGTCTCTTCTTGGGTCCAGAAGATGTTCTACAATATCAACCATAGTTACAAGGTTGACCCTTTCCATTCCGGCATTCGCACACACAGACTGAATTTCATCTATAGTTCCTTGATGAACGTAGCTAAACCCAGCCTGGTTAGCAATTTTCACCGCCTTGAGGTTCATTTCAATTCCGAGCGCATTGTACCCCTCATTCACAAGTAACTCTGGAAGCACTCCGTATCTGGTACCAAGGTCAACGGCTGTTTTGCAACCCGATGAGGTTGTTGCATACTCCCTAAGCAGGTCAATAATAAAATGAAACTTATGGTTTCGCATCAATCGTTTGTAAATCAATCGGTCAGGAAGCGGGTGATTTGGATACAAGTGATGAAGGCTCTCTTTAGAGAATCTGGGGCTTTGATAAACTAGCTCGCACCCCTTGCATCTAACAATGGTCAAATCGAGTGGAAGTCCCCCATCCCATGAATACGTTTCGTACGAATCATGATTGTAATATCCCTGTTCGAAATGAGGCACCACTTTATGCTCATCGCTTCCGCAGTTGACACAAACTACGGCTTCGCGCTGCACGCGGAAAATCATTTTATCATCCCTTATTTCACGCGTCTTTAAAAAGGATGGTAGCTGAAAATTTGAAATCGCCATTGATCTATATTTATGCTGCTTTTATTTTATTTGAAGGTGGCGGCAAATGCACCGCTGTTTTTAACCTCGATCTGTGTGATCTTCTTCGGTGTGCAATTTTCTGTAATTTCGCATACTTTCTTGTCGGTTTTAGTCCGAAAATACTTCGGGAATGCCCTACTGAGTGTGAGAAAAACCTTACCATGTATTTCCAATGGTTGTGTTCAAAAAGGAATTTGCTCTGGGACATGAAATACCAGATTACTCGAACAAAAAGAATGACCATACTCCAAATGAGAATCGGCATAAAATCTGTAATTGAAAAGAGGCTTATAATTAACATATGGACCTTAACTATTGCTTTAATAAGTTAGGCATACGAACTGTTCATAGTGTAAGTTTGTCAGTACATACCTGACAAATACGTAGGTGAATTCCCACATTACACTCTGACTGAAAACGAACTATTTATTCCAAGAAAGGAATTATCCGAGCATCACATATTTCAGCTTATGTCTATTGGTTCTAGAGACAGGATAATTTTGTTGGCAGACCATAACAGAATTGGTCGTTTTTTCATGAATTTTATCAGAATTCACAACTATTGAACGGTGAATTTGGATAAAACTAGGGGTATCCTTGATCAAATTTTGGACGTTTTTCAACGTAGAGTGCACAACAAAACGATGATCTTTGGAATGAAAAAGTATGTAATCCCTCATGCTTTCAACACAACAGATTTCATCTAAACTAAGCTGAATAATGACGCCGTCTGTCTTTATTAAGAGGTGATCCTGATCAGAACGAACAATCGATTCTCCTCCTCTTACCTTAAATACTTTCGTAAGGGCTTTTAATAATCTATGAAACTGAATTGGTTTTGGGCATTGGTCAATGATCTTCAAAGAAGAATGAGACACCACAGCAGATTTTGAACCAAGTAGAATAACCTTCGCATCGGCTATTATAGCGAAATCTTCAGGCTTAAGTTGATTTAAGAACAGGGGATCAATCACCACTATTTCAAAGGTAGAACGCTGGAGTAATTCTGAGATGTGTGCCACACTTTCAGCTTTCACAATCGTAATTCCTCGAACTTTGTGAAACCAATCCACAACATGTTGGGCATCGCTTATGTAGGCAAAGAGAGTATTCATGAGAGCATAGTTAATCGCGTCTTCTGGAAGAGACACAGAGGCAATTAACTTCGACCTAAAATAAAATGGATCTTAAATTGATTACCTCTTACAAGGTATAAAATAAATCTATATCTCAAGTTATCTTTTTGATTCGTAGCTATTTATAATCATTCTCAAGTTATCTGAATTGCACTTTAGAGGTCTGTTTTCATCCCTCTGCGAATAATTGAAATTGACAGACCAATTCTAGACTTGTAGCAAGCTCCTCCTCTCAATTCGGATTTTTACTCCAAGAAATAGTACTCTTCACATACCTATTACGGAAAATTGGTGGATAACTTCAAGCATCATTTCAATTCTGAAGGAAATGAGAATTTATTTTCGCGTTGTATGCGCACTCTTATTCTTGCTCTAATATTCATCTGCACTGCTTTCTCAGCTGTAGGTCAATCTCGTTGGAAACAACTTGTATCTCAAAGCCAATCGCAATGGTACCTTGGTGCTATTAAGAAAGCTAATCCACAGATGACGTCTGAAGACAACTGTCCTCCAGACCTTAAGACTTCTGTTCCCGAGTCCACTGCATTCGATACTGCACTGCACCCTTATGAAATTGACCCCGCAGTAGAAGCCATAAGCATTGAACGCCTGTTTGCCAATGACTGTGCGGTATTGGAAGATCTAAGACTGTTGTCTGATCTCTACTTTCCTCTTTTCGAGCGGCAGCTCGAGGCAAATAAACTCGAAGAGGATTTTAAATTTTTGCCGTTGGTTCTCTCAGCTTTGAACACCAGTTATTCAGATGGACATAATAAAGCTGGATTATGGGCACTGGATCTTCCGAGAGCTAAAAAATCAGGACTGCAAATTGATCAGTTTGTAGATGAACGAATGGCTCCCAGTGCTGCTACCAATGCTGCCATGTCTCTTCTGAAGAGCTACAAAGAACGCTATGATGGTGATCTTTTAAAAATGATTGTTGCAATGATGCGGGGAGTCAATTTTGCTGACAGTTTCACTCCAGAGCAAAAAATGGATAACGAACTGACGTTTGAGCTAACCGCTCTACATGTTTGTTTGAGGTTGTTCAAAAACACCGAATCAACCAACCATTTAATGGGATGGCTCACCTACTTGAATGAGTATCAATCCATCGCATTCAAGAAACCCTTTCATTGGGAAGCCCTGAGTCTAATTCCTTCAGTAAACCTCACAACACTCAGAGGAATAAACACATGCTACATAGGGGATTCAATACCAGGTCTATTTCGTGGAGTTCCATTCTTACTGCACAAGAGCTCAATGGATGAATTCAAATCATTGGAGGATAGCATCTACAATTACACCCCACCAGTTAAGGAAATAAAGAAGGCCGTGAAGCCGCTTCTTCCAGAAGGAGAAGCCATCACGTATCTTGTTAGAAGCGGAGATGTTTTAGGCACCATTGCGGAAAAGCACAGTGTGCGCGTTTCAGAATTAAAACGTTGGAACGGAATCAGAGGTGACAACATTAACATCGGACAAAAGCTCATGATTTACGGAAATGCAAAAGCACCGGTTCAAACTCCTTCTACAATGCCTGCTGCTACTATTCAAAGAAAGGGAGATTACGACGAGTACACCGTTAAATCTGGAGATTCCCTGTGGCTGATTGCCAAGCAATTCTCGGGTGTGAGTGCTGAAAACATTATGGAGTGGAACAACGTCTCAAACGACATTCGTCCGGGTCAAAAACTTAAAATCTACAAGACGAAATGACGGAAAAATCCCCACATTCCCCGCTAAGAACACTTATGTTTCTTCTACTAATGGGCGCATTAGTATGGTCATTTAGTCTTTTACCCGAAAAAGTGGAGCTGACAGATACCCTCGCTTTCCGTTTACCACAATGGCCTCATTTTCAAGAGAAAGGTCAGGAACAGGAGCGCTTAGCTGACGCCAATTCTTTTTTAGAAGGGTATGATGACTTACTGCGAGAGGACTCTATTGCAGAAGTGAAGAATGCTGAGCTGCGCGAAGCTGCGATTGAAGATTCGCTCGCAATTGAGAAGCAGCGAAGGAGAAAACTATTGTCTATACAAGAAGGCCCTGAAGGAATTAGGAATTTAAAGTCGTTTTTTCAAACACTCATGAAGCTGCCAGAGTCGGGCAAAAAAGTTCGCGTAATGCACTATGGTGACTCACAAATTGAAGCAGACCGCATCACGAGTTACTTGAGACGAGAATGGCAGAAGAAATGGGGCGGACAAGGACCAGGCCTCGTTCCTCCTGTAGAAGTAGTTCCATCAGGAAACATCAAACAACGCGCAAGTGAAGAGTGGCATCGTCATACTATTTACGGACGAAAAGATACCACTGTGAAGCATACGCGATTTGGAGCATTGGGTACGTTTGCTTCCTATGATAGCACTTCTGCTTCGCTGTTCTTTGAGCCTTCAAGACTGGGGTACAGCAATACAAGGGTCTTCAAATCTGCGAAAGTATTCTTAGGTTCTTATGGCAAAGGAGGGTCTGTTCAACTTTATCAAAATGAAGAACTTATAGCTGAAAAAACATTATGTGATAGTTGTGGTTTCACAACATTAGATGCTCCTATTTCTGCTGAAATAAATGAAATAAGGTTGACTTTTACAGGCGGACCAATGGAATGTTACGGTGTGGCATTTGATGGAAATAGTGGAGTGCAAGTTGACAACATTCCCATGCGCGGGAGTTCCGGAACCATTTTCAAGAAAATGGATCGGACGCTTTTTAAACAGCAAATATCTCAGCTTCAGCCAGAGTTGCTTCTTCTTCAATATGGAGGAAATTCAGTTCCTTATGTGAAAGACACCGCTCAAGCAGAAAATTATGGGAAGTGGCTTAAATCACAAATCAAGTACTTGCAAAAAGTGGCGCCCAATGCTGCCATCATTCTTATTGGCCCTTCAGATATGGCGCACAAAGAGGGTGATCAGTTTGAGACTTATGCTTTCTTAGAACCCGTTCGAGATGCGCTGAAAAAAGCTGCTTTTGAAACAAATTGTGGCTTCTGGGATATTTATGAAGCCATGGGCGGACAGAATTCAATGCAGGCGTGGGTAGAAGCCGAACCGTCACTAGCAGGATCTGATTACGTGCACTTTACACCAAAAGGAGCCAAGAAAATTGCTGAACTTTTTAACAAAGCAGTGATGGACAGATACAAGATTGAACAAGAGCAGGATCAAGCTGAAAGGAAAGAGAAAGAGAAAGAGCAAAAGAGTGAGCAAATCATTGAACTACAGAAGGAAGAAAAGAAATGAGCGTTCGAAAAACGAAACATAAAATCAGTTTTACTGGAGGAATCATACTCGCTTCGGCGCTCATTAGCGTTACCCTAGGATGGCACTGTGCTGAGAAAGTTGAACACCTCCCAGATTTCGGCAAGAAAGAGTCTTTCTTTTTCCCTGAATTGAAAATACAGCAGACCTACCCCTTTCTTCGTCTTGACAAAAACCAACTGCAATTCCCTTCTGATTCAGCCACCTACAATTCAGTATATGCCCAGCTTGATCAAATTCTATTTGATGGAAAAGGCCATTTATCTATCCTTCATATGGGCGGTTCACACGTTCAAGCAGGAGCTGTAGGACATAGAATGCGGGAATTAGTAGATGGCTTAGCATGGGGACTTACTGAAGAACGCGGATTGCTATTTCCTTTTCGCGTAGCACAAACAAACAGCACCATTTACACCTCATCTGAATACACAGGTGAATGGGAAGGCTGCAGGTGTGCCCATAGTAAAAATGAATGCAATTGGGGCATGAGCGGTATCGCAGCAGTCAGCAGTTCAGACTCAGCTACATTCAAAACTTGGGCTTTCAAAACAGACAGTACCCTTTACCGAAGCACTTCTGTTTCTTTGTTCTATGACATGTCATTGCCTCATTTCGAACCAATTTGGAATGGGCTTTCAGCATTTGATTCTTTGCGTGTAGACAGTGCCTCTAGTAGTCAAACATGGTACTTTACAATGGCTGTTGACACCTTGGCTTGGAAATTCATAAAGCGAGACAGTCTGGCCATGAACATTTCAATTCAAGGCGTTTTACCTCAGAATGACCAAGCGCGCATCACCTATCATGAAATTGGCGTCAATGGCGCTAGTACAAGCAGTTATTTGCGTTGTGATGAAATGGAAAATCAGCTCAAAGCCATTTCTCCAGATCTCGTGATTTTCGGAATAGGAATAAATGATGCACATGTGCCAGAGAGCTCCTTTTCAAAAGAAGATTTCATGGCCCGGTATGATGAACTGATTAGAAGATGTAAAACGTCAAATCCGAACGTTACTTTCTTGTTTCTCACAAACAATGACAGTTACTACAGAAGAAGAAGACCTAATCCCAATGGAAAAGTAGTGCAAGAAGCCATGTACGAGCTTGCTGAAAAGCACAAAGGAGCCGTTTGGGATCTTTTTGAGATCATGGGAGGGTACAAATCAATTGTGCTTTGGGACGACTATGGCTTGGCGAAAAATGACCGGATCCATTTCACTCGAAAGGGGTACTTTCTTCAAGCCGAATTGATGTATGATGCATTGATGAAGGACTATGGATACTACCTAACCAAAGAGAAAGAAATAAAGGCACAAGTTGAATCTAAAGAAGAAATAAGAAGATGAACATAGGAGCCTGCATAGGGGAAATAATGAAGGCCTTTGGTTCAAACTTCTTTTACAGAGAAGATCGTCCATTGATTTTTACAGATCCCATTTTCTGGGTCTTCTTCGGAATTGTATTGGTTGGTTTCGCTTTTACGTACAAAAAACGTGGAATAAGAAATGCATTTCTCTTCATCGTTAGTGTTTACTTCTATTACAAAACGTCTGGGTTTTTCTTCTCTCTCCTACTATTCTCAACGGTTGCAGACTATTTCATTGGATTTCGAATAGAAAAAACAGCCCCGGGTAATAAGAAGAAAAGTTGGCTTGCACTGAGTATCATCATCAACCTTGGAGTGCTTTTATATTTCAAATATGCCTACTTTTTTGCTGATTCATTCAATGCCACTTTTGGAACAGAATGGCACCCTATTAACAACTTTGCGGCTATGTCAAATGAGCTGTTTGGAAGCACTTTCAGGGTAGATAAGATTCTTTTGCCTGTAGGTATTTCGTTCTACACCTTTCAAACAATGTCTTATGCCATTGATCTTTACAGAGGACACATCAAATCTGTAAAAAGCATTTTTGATTTTGGGTTTTACGTTTCATTTTTTCCTCAGTTGGTTGCTGGTCCTATTGTGCGCGCGGCAGACTTCATTCCTCAACTCTACAAAGAATACAGCCTTACAAAACAGCAATTCGGTATAGCGTTGTTCTGGATATTAAACGGGCTATTGAAGAAGTTCCTACTTGCAGATTACCTGGCTCTAAATTTTGTAGACCGTGTATTCGCCAATCCTGCCAGCTATTCCGGATTTGAAAATTTGATGGGCCTCTATGCCTATTCAATGCAGGTTTATGCTGACTTTTCTGGCTATACAGACATTGCCATTGGTGTTGCTTTGTTGGTGGGTTTTTCACTTCCTAAGAACTTCAATTCACCCTACAAAGCCGTTAGTGTAGGGGATTTCTGGAAACGTTGGCACATCTCCTTGAGTTCTTGGCTTAAAGATTATCTCTACATTCCTATGGGCGGAAACAGAGGAGGTTCATTGTTTACATTCATCTCATTGGCCTTTGTTGCAGCCTTTCTGTTTCTTCTAAGCGGCTCATTCTGGATAATGGTCTGGTTTGCTGTTGGCTTAGCTGCAGCATTATTGCTTGGACTCGTTTTCCCGAAATTACGTGGTTGGTACATCACCAATATCAATGTAATGATCACCATGCTCTTAGGAGGGTTATGGCACGGTGCTAGCTGGAACTTTATGCTCTGGGGAGGGTTAAACGGACTCGGATTAGTCGTTTATAAACTATGGAAGCGCATATCACCATGGGAAGACAAATCGAAATGGTACTCAAGAGCTTGGGGTATCTTTTTGACTTTTAACTTCATTTCATTTACACGAATTTGGTTCCGAAGTAGTTCCGCAACCTCCTGGGAGAGCATCAATGAAGGCCATAATATTCTTGAAGAATGGTTCTCAGCTAATACAATGTTGTTGAAGATGACCGAAATTGATTTCACTATGGCACCAGATGTGATCATGGGCTTTTGGAAAGTATTTACGGTTCTCTTGATCGGTTTTATCATTCACTGGCTACCAGCTACGTGGAAGGAATCCTATCGCCAAAAATTTGCTCGAGCTCCCCTGCTCTTTCAGCTTACTGCAGCAATTGTAGTCATCTTAATTCTGGTTCAAGTGGTTTCTGCAGATCTACAGCCGTTCATCTATTTTCAATTCTAAGGCATAAAAAAAAGCGCCAACAAAGGACGCTTTAAAGTATATTTTATGCTATTACTTTTTGTCTGAGGGAGTCACAACTTGCTCTATATCAACGCTGTCATATGCTGAACATGCTTGTTGCTGTGTTGTACAAGAAGTAAGGAAGACGCTCAAAGTTAATAGTCCTAAAAAGACAATTATCATCTTCTGAAGTACTTGGTGGTACAGTTCATCTACTGGTGTCATGCTAATTCGATTTAAAATCAGGTTAGGTGTTCCTTCTCTGATACGTTCTCTCTTCTAAAAGGTTACGTTTTCAATGTAGCCTATTAAGATAAGAAGTATTTCCCGATCTAGAACTTATATTCCTACAAAAAGAAGGAATCCTAAAACACCTAAAATCATCAAAACAAATCGTTTTGCGTTGGTGGGCATTGCTTTTGCTCGTGCCATAAAGTGAAAATTTGCAGGTTTGTAGTGGTTGTAAGTTAATCTCCTTATCTAATACGCTTTGTCCTACAAAAGGTTTCAATCTCTTGAAAATGTGCTTTTCACAAAATAAATAGTACTATGTATTGCATAGTTCATTGTATTGTATATATATTTGCATAGTCAGGTACTATATGTATCTACCATTTATGGAAAACCTCGAAAATGCTACTTCATGAATATTGAAAACACAAAGGCTCAGATGCGGAAAGGTGTCTTGGAGTTTTGCATTCTTTCATTACTCGCTGAAAAAGAAGCTTATCCTTCAGACATCATCACTCAACTTAAAGGTGCCAAGTTGATTGTAGTAGAAGGAACTCTTTACCCGCTTCTAACACGATTGAAAAATGCAGGACTACTCGCTTACCGCTGGGAAGAATCTTCTTCTGGTCCGCCAAGGAAATACTACAAACTCACAGAAACTGGTCTACTCTTCCTTAAAGAGTTAGACAAAACTTGGAATGAGCTTTCAAACGCCGTTTCTCACACCACTAAAACTAAGAACCGATGAACAAGACACTATCCGTAAACATTGGGGGGTACATTTTCAATATTGAAGAAGACGCTTATACTCAATTGAGAAACTACCTCGATTCCATTTCATCTTATTTCGCAGGACAAGAAGGCAGTGATGAAATCATTTCAGACATTGAGGCTCGCATTGCTGAGTTGTTCAATGAAAGACTGGGCACTGATAGACAAGTAGTGATTAATGATGATGTAGAACAAGTTATCATCATCATGGGGAAACCTGAACAATATGCTGAGGCAGAAGAAGACACCCAAACTTCCTCCAAGTCGAAATCCAATGACAACCGTAGATTTTATAGAGACCTTGACAACTCAATGATAGGTGGAGTTTGCTCAGGATTTAGCCATCACCTAGGTTGGGACCCGGTCATTTTAAGAGCCCTTTTTGTGCTTTTATTATTTACCTCAATTGGGATTCCTCTTTACATCATCTTGTGGATTCTTATTCCTGCAGCTTCTTCCACGGCCGAAAAGCTAAAAATGAAAGGCCAAAAAATCAATGTAGAGAACATTTCCAAAAAAATCAATGAGGAAATGGATAACGTCAAGTCTAAATTCTCTTCTGAAGGCAAAACAGAAGGTTCAAAATCTGTTAATAAATTGATTGCGGGGCTGGGAGAGTTCTTCTCATTTATCGCATCATTTTTACGTGTGGTTTTGGGCGTGCTATTCCTTATGTTAGGAATTGGAATGTTGATCGGTTTTGTAATTGCCATTGGCGGTTTCTCATCTGGAATCCCAGGGAATCCTGAGCTTTCAATCAGTTTCCTTCAAGATTACATCTTCTTTAATCCACACATGCTCTCTTTGGCAATCATTGCTGCTATCTTGCTTTTAGTGGCCCCTTTCCTCTACTTCATTTACTTAGGTGTTCGATTGCTTTTACGCATCCAACCGCCTGTAAAAGGGGTGGGAATTATTCTGCTAGGTATGTTTATCCTTGGAAGTATTTTGGCTTCAATTGCAGCCATCAATCAAGCCAAGGAATTCAACAGTGAAGAACGAATTGCCATTAGACAGCCGCAAACGGAATTTGCCAGTGATACACTAATCATTCGCGCCGCTGAAGATCATCTATGGCACAATCAGATCAGCATCCATCGCTTAGACCCTTGGGAACGCCTCAAAATCATAGATGATGAGATGTTCTTTGCTGACCCGCACTTTAGAGCCCGTCCGTCTGATAGTGAGTTCTTTGTTTTTGAAATCGATTACGAATCATCTGGCGCATCAACCACTGCAGCTCTGGATTATGCTGAAGAAATCACCTACAATTATGAGTTGGACGGAAATACCTTAACACTTGATCCTTTTTATTCGATTCCCCGTGACCGTAAATACAGAGATCAAGAGGTTGTGCTCACCGTTCGCATTCCCAAAGGAAAAATGATCATTTTGGATGAAAGTACAAGACGCCTAGTAAGTGGTTACTATAACTGGCTAGGTCTCAAAATGAGCGAGATCCCCGGAAAAACATTTGTGAATGTTGACGGTGAAATCATTTGCTCAAATTGCGAGGAAAAAGAAGAAGAAATCGCCGACTAAAAATTTTATTCGCAGTTCGCTGGAAGCGTTCTATTTCTCAAGCAAAAAGCCGTTCAGTTCATTCTGGCGGCTTTTATGCTATTCTATGATTCCAATTCAAGCACATTTGAATCACATAAATGTCTATTTCGTCTGGTATTTCAAAGCTATTTGTAAATTGGCTTATGCGACATTTAGTGTTTCTTCTCTTCTTTATCTGTTCGGCGGCTTCTGCGTGGGCGCAAAGCCACTATAAACTGATCGAAAACAAAGGTCAATGGCCAGAACAAGTTGTGTCTCAAGTTGAGCTGGAGAGTGGATTTATGTTCATTGAGAAAAACGCATTCACGTACAATTTTATTGACCTTTCTGCCGTCGCTGCTGTCCATGGAACGGGAACAGATGTCAATGCTTTGGCAGGACAAACACGCATAAAGGGCCACGTTTACAAAACCCGATTTGAGGGGGCAAATTCAGACCCGAAGATCACTTTTTCTGACAAACAACAAACGCATTTTAATTATTTCCTTGGGAATGACCCGTCGAAATGGCAAGGCAATGTGCCTGCTTTCAGCGCTGTCAAATATGGTCAAATGTACCCTGGAATTGACCTTTTAGTCTACAGCCATGAATTTTCAATGAAATATGATTTATTGATTTCTCCTGGGGCGAATCCCAATGTGGTGCAGGTTCGTTATGATGGAGTTGAAAGCATCATTGAACGAAATGGCCGCTTAATTATTCAGACTTCTGTAAACGAAGTGATTGAACAAGCGCCAATTGCATGGCAAGTCATTAATGGAAAGAAACAGCATGTTGCTTGTGAATACATTCTAGAAGGTGACCTTGTCTCATTTTCATTCCCGAATGGATACAACTCCGAGTATGAATTGGTCATTGATCCTGAACTGTTGTTCTCTACCTATTCAGGAAGTACGGCAGATAACTTTGGGTATACTGCCACATTTGATGATGAAGGCTACCTCTATTCAGGGTCTTCAGCATTTGGCTCTGGTTATCCGGTAACAGTTGGTGCATATCAGCAAACATGGGCTGGAGGTGATGGACAAGGCTTTTTGGTTGGAACTGACATTGCATTGACCAAGTACGATGTTTCTGGAACCTTTCGTGTCTACAGCACCTACCTTGGAGGCGCTCATGATGAACTTCCCCATTCACTTATTGTAAATTCTGCAGGAGAACTCATCGTCATGGGCACTTCAAGTTCTCCCCTTTTCCCTACTACTGAGGGAGCCTATTCAAGTAGTTTCAATGGTGGAACTAACGTTTCTCCAAGTGGTGTAGGAGTAGAATATGTAAACGGATCAGATATCATTGTAACCAAATTCACGGCTGATGGCTCTGCATTGGCAGCCTCAACTTTTTTAGGAGGAAGTGGAAATGACGGTATCAACACGGCAACTCAGCTGAAATTCAATTATGCTGACGAATTTAGAGGCGAAGTAGAGCTGGATAATGAGGACAACATCATCATTGTGAGCTGCACTTATTCTACCGATTTCCCAACAGTTCAAGCAATTCAAGGTTCCATAGGAGGTGGCTTAGACGGCTGTGTGACCAAATTCTCATCTGACCTGTCTACCATTGACTACAGCACCTACATTGGTGGAACTGGAAATGACGGAGTATATGCAGCTGCCGTTGACTCAAACAATGACCTCTACATCTGTGGAGGAACAAACTCTTCAAATTTTCCTGTTGAAGGGAATGTATATCAGGTTTCCAACGGCGGAGGAGATGCAGATGGATTTATTGCCAAGATTAATCAATCAGATTTTACGCTGCCGCTTTCAACCTACTTCGGCTCCGCTGCTTATGATCAAGCTTATTTTGTTGAATTAAATAGCGATGACCAAGTGTTCATTTATGGCCAGTCAATGGCTGCCAATAGCACCTGGATTGTAAATGCCGCCTACGGAACACCGAACAGCGGAATGCTTGTGAGCAAATTAGACAGCGAGCTTGAGAACATCATCTGGTCAACTGTCTTCGGAACAGGAAGCGGTGAACCAAACCTCTCACCCACTGCCTTTCTTGTAGATGTCTGCGGGAAAATTTACCTCTCTGGCTGGGGAGGAACAACAAATACCAGTTCCAATCCTGATACCGATACCGTTACAGGAATGGAAACTACAAATGATGCCTACCAAACCGCAACCAATGGAAGCGATTTCTACCTGATGGTGCTTGAAGACGATGCGAGTGATATTGTTTATGGTAGTTTCTTTGGCGGATTGACCAGTGCTGAACATGTTGATGGTGGCACAAGCAGATTCAACAGGAAAGGACAAATCTACCAATCAGTATGCGCTGGGTGTGGCTCAAATGACGACTTCCCGATCTTCCCTTCAGACGCTGTTTCTCCTTTAAACATGAGCAACAACTGCAACAACGGCGTTTTTAAATTCGATTTTGAACTCCCTATTACAGTCGCTGATTTTTATGCACCGCCCATTGGATGCATCAATATTCCTGTTCAATTTCAAAATAGCAGTAGCGGCGGATTAAATTTCGAATGGGATTTTGGAGACAACACAACCTCTACCCTTTTTAATCCCATTCATGTTTATGATGAACCCGGTATTTACACTGTTTCATTAGTAGCTTCTCATCCAGAAACCTGCAATGGCACAGATACGCTTTACCGCGAAATAGAAATCTTGGAACCTCAAACAACCTTTCTTGGCGACTTAGACATCTGCGAAGGTGAAAGCATTGAACTTGGCCCAGTTCCTTTCAATCCTTCGTTTGAATATCTGTGGTCTCCTGAGGCAACTCTTGATGATGCAGAACTCCCAGAACCAACTGCAACACCAACAGATGACACTGACTACACCCTTCTAATTGACAACGGTGCGTGCATAGATACAATATACCAAACCGTTGAATTAAATTTGCTTGATTTAGTTGCTCCTGAAGATCTTGTTCTCTGTGAGGAAAACATAGATGTAGTGCTAACGGCTACTTCAACTGAACCTGGAGTAGAATGGATTTGGTCTTCTTTTCCTGACTTTTCAGACCAACTGAATGATTCCACTTCAGATAACGACATTATTGTAAATGTAAATACCGAAACTACTTTCTACGTCCAAGTGAGCATTGGGGAATGCATTCGAACAGAGGAAGTAACCATTTCACTTTTACCTGTGAACTTAGACATTGCCGGTGATTTTATTGTGTGTGCTGGTGACACCGCTAGATTAACCATTATTAATGAACTTCCTGGATTCGAAATCTCTTGGGAACCTGCGAGTCTAATTTTGAACGGACAAGGAACCAATGAAGTACAAATACTCATTACAGAAGACACAATCATTTCTGTAACAGCCACTGATGGCGTAGATTGTAGTATTACCGAAGACTTTTTAGTAGAAGTGTCTGGACTAGATTTAAACGACATTGTAGCAACAGCTACCCCAACCCAAATTTCAGTTGATGAATCAACAATCTTAAACGTTGAACCCTTTGGTTATGATTACCAATGGACCCCATCTGAAACGGTTGAATCTCCTAATGCTAGCAATACGTTAGCCTTCCCTACCGAAACCACAACTTACTACGTAACCGTTGCTGACGGTGATTGCATCTATTCAGACAGTGTACGTGTGCAAGTCTTTGATTTTGTTTGCGGTCCGCCAAGCATCTACGTACCCAATGCTTTTACGCCAAATACTGACAACCTCAATGAACAGCTTTATGTAAGAGGAACATTCATTACAGAACTTTACTTCGTCATTTATGACCGTTGGGGCGAAGTTATGTTCGAAACCACATTATTAAACCAAGGATGGGACGGCACCCACAAAGGAAAAGCAGTTGATCCTTTTGTCTATGTCTATTACCTAGAGGCGGTGTGTGAAGATGGCCAAACCTACTTTGAAAAAGGTAACATAACGGTGATCAGATGAAAAAGCTGCTGATCATTGTGCTTGTGCTTTGTTCTATGAGCGCGCTCACCCAAGACATTCACTTTTCACAGTTCAATGTGGCTCCCATGGTCTACAACCCGGCTTTAGCTGGTGGTTTTGATGGCGACATTAGGCTCATTGGCAATCAGAGAACGCAATGGAGATCAGTAACAACACCTTTTTCAACCATTGGTATTAGCGCAGATTTCAATCACAAAGCGCAACCTTTAATGGGTTCTGCCATTTCAATTTACCAAGATCGTGCAGGAGATAGCAGGTTGAGTACGCTTGCTGTTAATGGGGCTTTTTCTTATGAATTGGCACGAAGTGAAGATGGCCTGCACGCATTTACCATTGGGGCTCAACTTGGTTTCACTCATAGAAAAATTGATTACTCAGACCTCAATTATGATTCCCAATGGAATGGGTTTCAATACAATGCTTCTGCCAGTTCTGGTGAACAATTCGCCAGAGAAACACGCACTTACCTCAATTTAAACCTCGGTGGAGCGTGGCACTATACTGTTGATAGACGCAACAAACTTGAAGGTGGAATAGCCCTATTTAATGCTACTGGTCCGAAACAAAGCTTTTTTGATGACCCATCAGTGAACCTAGACATGCGTCTTTCCATTTCTGGGTCTGGAATCTGGCAATTGAATGATGAATGGGACGCCATTGGAGGACTCCTTCTTTCTACCCAAGGAAAATTTGTTGAATTCATCCCCGGAGGTGGCGCCAGATACATCCTCAAAGATGAACGTGGCGCATTTCGAACTGTATTTGGGGGCATGTATTACAGAACCAAAGATGCAGGCTTTATCATGGGAGGGATAGACTATGACCAATGGCGCGTAGCCTTAAGTTATGACATCAACTTGAGCAATCTTCGTCCGGCAAGCAACGGACGCGGTGGTTTTGAGCTCTCAGTAGTTTATATCCTAACACGATTTGTTCCCCCTCCAGGACGAAAAAGAATTTGTCCAGAATACTTCTAGCTTCCTTTCATGCTTGCCGAACGTTTTCCATCTTTGCAGTATGAAAAATGAAACGGGAACTAACTGGTCATTGCTGCTCAAAATTGCACTTATCTCTCTTATCGTTTACAACCTCATCTTCATTTGGGGAAAATTCTTAAATCCCTTTCTTACAGGTTTCATCACCCCTGTATTCAACGCAATCCAATCTTCGTTAATGGCATTTACCCTTTTCGAATTGATTGGGATCATCAGTATTTTCGTTGATTTGATGGGCCGCTGGGAAAAGCTAGGAGAAAATAAATCAATGCGGAAATTACGCACTGTTCTTGTTGCCGTTTTAATCATGGCATTCATCTTCAAAGGGTTCATCAATTACCTTGATTCAGCTTACCTAGACAGTTAATCTTCGTCTAAATGATATTGCTGATCTGATGGCGAAATGCTTCTGCCAAATCGCTTATAATCGACGTATTTCTTCTGAACGTACAAGATAAACTCATACTGCGTAAAACTTTTTAAACGTTGATCTCCTGGATCCATGAAGTCAATGAAAGCATCAAACTCATCGTCTTCAAGATCAAGAATTTCATACTCAACATACTTCGCGAAAAGCTCTTTCAACAAAGCGCGTCTAAGGTCATTGTTCGTGAGCTCTATAGCGAGTCGTTTAGAACGTTCTCTTTTTGAAAAAGCTTCATACAAGAAAGTAATAGGGCTTTGAATGGCATTCACCCCTGAGGTGCGGAAATCCTTTTCATTGAATCCAAGCGATTGAATGTCGTTATTGATTGACTCTAAATCTCTAGGAGCAATCACTTCCACCTCTGGAACGCTGATTCTAAGTTGCTTAAGCGTGATGTTAATCGTGTAGTGAGGCCTAGATAAGGTGTCAGCAAATGAAAACCTTTGAGAACTAAATCCTGTAGCGGCTACCTGCAGTTCATCAGATTGACAGGCCTTAATCAAAAAAGACCCGTCAGGTTCACAAAACTGACCACTCCCTTTTGATCTATTCACCACCATAGCATCATACATCGGACGCCCATTTTCATTGAGTACTTTCCCACTGATGTATACAGAGGTATCACAATCTTGAGCTGAAACAGAAATGACGCTTGCCAGCAATGAAAAAAGGAAGAATAAATGTTTCATAGGCTCATTTAAAACGAATGAGGTGCGAAAATGGTATCATAAAAATTGACAATTCATTTCATTCTGATGAAAGAGAAGCGCTTTTCTCCAAATACGCCATTCTCCATCTCGTCAATAAAAATGCGCATGTCCAAGTGCGATATCATTTTATAGCTAATCGTTTTTAGGTTATCAGGAGTTGGATTCTCAAATGTCACTTGGTCATTCGTCACTGATTTCAATTCAAATAGAACGCTATTGTTGTTTTTCGCTCCAGCAAGTCCAACAGAAAAAGTAGGCTCATCTTTTCTGAAATCGATGAACATCCGCTCAATGAAAACCGTATCCTGCTCATAGAGCACATATCCTGTGCCTTGAAGCAATCCCTCATCGGCTAAAACCCAGCGTTCGTAACGCTGACTTTTTTGATCAACGTCACTCCACTTCCCAATCAATTTGGTGAAATCAAATGCATAACTCTCATTAATTACATCAGAACTCGGACCAGTGCATCCCAGCAAAAAAATCAGACTGCCAATGAGAAAAGTAAATCTAAACATGCTCAAAAATAAGAATCATTCGCTTCTCAGCACTATCAAAAAGAAATAGGTAACGAAAATCATGCTTTCAACGTATTCAAAAGGACCTTGCTACACAACGATGCGTAAAATCCTGATTCTACTGGTAGGAATTTCTACCTTCATAGTTCTGTTCCTCTATTCGAACAATTCCAGTTCAGAGAACACAACTCCATTTGCTAAAAAAATACTCGCCATTCAATTGATGCCCAATTGGGAAGGCGCCGTTACTTTTGCCATTGCTACTGAAATGAATGGCGAAATCAAGAGCCTAAAACATGTTTCTAAAAGACAGTTCATTCTCATTGGCTCTGGCAAAATGAAGCATGCTGCCAATCCTGAACAGCGTAATTTCTTTGCTGAAAATGGCATTCCGAATTGTGATGTATTTTATGATAAAACACGGCGCATCCATGAATTTCAATGTGATCCCGTTGCCAATTTGTGGAAATTGCGCCTGAAGAGCGCACGAAATGACCCCAAACAAAAAGGGTGGGCAAGATTGTATTCGGTTCCAGACAAGGCCCAGATTGCATTGCTCAGCAGCTTTGGTATTTCTCGCTTGAATGATTTTATCTTCGATCAAGATGTCTTCAACTTACTCAAAGCTGTGAATGATCCAGCATGGGTCAATCAATACAAATAGAATTCCTATGTACCTTGCGCTCCAATGAGCACTGATCCAAATTCTTCTGAAGAAAAAGCCATTCAACGAATAAAAGCAAAACGTCTTGCCAACCAAGACCCTGCTTTGCTCTTTAAACAGCTGGTTGAAGGAAACAGAGATGCCCTTGCTCGGGGGATTACCTGGGTAGAAAGCACGCTTGCTTCTGACCAACTTCTTGCTGAAGAACTTCTCAAACTTATCTTGCCCTATGCAGGGAAATCTAAACGCATAGGCATCACAGGTGTTCCAGGTGTTGGAAAAAGTACGTTCATTGAACAGTTCGGACAACTACTTATTTCACACGGACACAAAGTTGCTGTTTTGGCCATTGACCCTAGCAGCCAGCGTTCACACGGAAGTATTTTGGGTGATAAAACACGAATGGACCTCCTATCTCGAAGCGAACTTGCTTTTGTGCGTCCTTCACCTGCATCTGATACACTTGGCGGAGTTGCCAGGGCCACCAGAGAAAGTATTTTGCTTTGTGAGGCCGCGGGTTTTGACATCATTATCATTGAAACCGTTGGGGTTGGCCAATCTGAAACCTCCGTGCACGGCATGGTAGATTTCTTTCTATTGCTCATGCTGGCCGGTGCTGGAGATGAACTACAAGGCATCAAGCGGGGCATCATGGAAATGGCTGATTACATTCTCATCACCAAGGCTGACGCCGAAAACCAGAAACCAGCCATCCAAGCGCAAAGACAGTATAAAGCAGCATTGCACCTCTTTCCTCCTTCAGAAAAAGCATGGTATCCCGCAGTAGAACTTTGTAGCGCATTGGAAAACACAGGAATTGACGCATTCATTGAGCGAATGAATACCTATTTCGAATCTATGAAGTCTGCGGGGTGGATTGCGAAGAATCGCACTGAGCAAGATGTAAACTGGTTTTATGACGCCCTCCGCTATGAGGTTCTACAAGCTTTCAGACGAGACCCTGAACTACATGAAAAACTAAAATCCCTTGAAAAACAAGTGATTAACAAGACCATTTCGCCCTTCGCCGCAGCATCAAGCCTGGCAAATGATAAATTCGAATGATTTAGCTCAATTGTGCCACCAACGCTTCGAAGGTTACCTTCTTTTGCTCTCCTGACGTCATATCTTTGAAGGTGATTAGGTTTGAACTCATTTCGTCTTCCCCTATCAATGCCACAAAAGGAATGGCCTTGTCATTGGCATACTTCATCTGCTTTTGCATTTTCGCGCTTTCAGCATAGACTTCAGTTCGAATTCCCGCAACCCGCAAGCGATCTGCCAGTTTCATACAGAACTTCTCTTCTTTTAGGCCGAAGTTGACGAACAATAGTTGTGTGCTCACTCCCGCCTTCTCTGGAAATAGTTTGAAATGCTCAAGTACATCATAGATTCGGTCTGCACCAAATGAGATGCCCACACCGCTCATGTTCTTCAGTCCGAAAATGCCCGTAAGATCATCGTACCTTCCTCCTCCACAAATGCTTCCAACGGGAGATTCCGGAACCTTCACCTCAAAAATGGCACCAGTATAATAATTCAATCCGCGTGCTAAAGTTGGATCCAGCACCAAGGTTCCGTTTTTCAACCCCAATTCTGCAACGTAGTCAACAACATAATGCAACTCTTCAACCCCTTTTGTTCCAATTTCTGAAGCAGACAAGTGCTTTCCAAGTTGCTCTAGCACCTCCAAAGGTCCTCCACTCATACCAAAAAGAGGTTCTAGCTTTTCAATTTGCTCAGCGGTAATTCCCCGCTGAATGAGCTCCTCTTGTACCTTTTCTCTTCCAATCTTATCTAACTTATCTATGGCAACCGTAAGATCTGTCAGCTTGTCTTCTATACCAGCCACTTCTGCAATTCCCGCAAGCACTTTGCGGTTGTTCATGACAATGTTAAAAGCAGGCAAATTCAGCTTCGTTAGTGCCTCATCAAAAATGCGCACGAATTCTACTTCATAAAGCAAGCTGTTGGAACCAACAACATCTGCATCACACTGGAAAAACTCCTGGTAACGCCCCTTTCCCGGACGATCTCCTCTCCAAACAGGTTGGATCTGGAACCGTTTAAACGGAAACGGAATGGCATGTTGATTCATGACAACAAATCGGGCAAAAGGCACGGTCAAATCATAACGAAGCGCTTTCTTACTGATAGAGAAAGACAACTTCTTGCTGTCTTTCTCAGCTAAAGCTGCAGCGTCTGCTTTTGATAAAAAATCGCCGTTGTTCAAGATTTTGAAAATCAACTGATCTCCTTCTTCCCCATATTTACCTGTGAGGGTAGCCAAATTCTCCATAGCAGGAGTTTCAATGGGCTCAAAGCCATAGTGCTCAAAAACCGATTGAATGGTAGAAAAAATCCAGTTACGTCGAACCATCTCTTTGGGTCCGAAATCTCTTGTTCCTTTTGGAATTGATGGTTTGCTCATGCCTTGAAATTGCCTTGCAAAAGTAACCAATCGAATTAGGAATGGTTCTACTTTTTCTTCAGATTCCTTCTGTAATTTATAAAAGCCACGACTATTAAAGCCGACATAGCAATCCAGATGTACCGCATGCTGTTTTTTTAGATTGGCTCCGTACCTTTAGAGCGTGGTAAAGATCGATAAAATACAAGAATTACGCGGACATTCAGGTCCTATTTACGCATTATTAGAAGGGCGAAAGGCAGGATTTGTGCTTACAGCCAGCGGTGACCGCTTTATTGCAGAATGGAATTTGACCGGTTTGAATGAAAACAAAGAAGCCGAACCCAGCAAGTTTTCAATCCAATTAGAACAACCCTGTTTTAGCACATTGTACCTTGAGGAAGAAGGATTCTTACTCGCGGGGAATTCAGAAGGTGGGATTCATGTGATAGACCTCAGTGAAGGGAAGGAAGCAAGACTCCTGAAAGTGCATGAAAAGGGTGTTTTCGCATTTTGCCATATTCCTGAAGAGAATATGATCATTGCAGGCGGAGGAAACGGTTTTTTGAGTGCTTGGGAAATTGGAACCTGGAAACTACTCAGGCATTTTCAGATTTCCAGTTCCAAAGTAAGGTCATTGCTCTACACTGATAACCAGCTTTTTGTAGGTTCTGGAGACGGTTTCCTTCGCGTTTTTGACTTGCCTTGGCTCAACGAGACTCATACCATATCTGGCCATGAAGGTGGTATATATAGCTTCGCGAAGCACCCAGATAAACCCATCTTGATCAGCGGTGGAAAAGATGCCTTCCTTCGCTTCTGGAAAACGGATACGCTGGAACGCATTCGCGAAATTCCTGCCCATAACTTCGGAATCTATTCAATTGTTTTCGCACCAGATGGAAAACATGCAGCAACGGCCAGCAGAGACAAAACAATTAAAATTTGGGATGCGCAAACTTTTGATTCTCCAATGCGAATTGAACGTCCAGAATTCTCTGCTCACACCCATAGCGTGAACACCCTTGTCTGGCTCAAAGAACCCAATTTACTCGTCTCTGCTGGAGATGACAGAAGACTCAATATTTGGAAAATAACGAACGTCTGAATTACCAGTATTAAGGTATGGCAATCACCCCGTTCTACGCTTATCTTTGCATAAAATCTGAAGAAATGAGAATCAATTTGATTGCTGCTGCAGCACTTATTTTCGCCATAGGTTGCGGGGAACAAGCACCAAAAACATCTGACAATGTGATCATTGAGGAAGAAGTTCAAGAAGTGATGGTTTATAGCCACCGTCATTACGACATTGATCAGGTACTTTTTGATGAGTTTGAAGCTCAAACAGGAATTCACGTAAATGTGTTGAATTCATCTGCTGATGAGTTAACCGTGCGCATGCTAAATGAGGGTGAAAATTCACCTGCTGACTTGTTCTTCACTTCTGATGCTGCAAACATTGTAAATGCACAATCACTTGGTTTGTTACAAAGCGTCAATTCAGCTGTTTTGAATAACGCCGTTCCCTTGAACATGCGCGCAGTAGACGGAAGCTGGTATGGCTTAACCATGCGAGCAAGAGTCTTGGCCTACAATCCTGACAAAGTTTCTCCTGAAGAATTGACAACCTACGAAGACCTTGCGAATGAGAACTGGGCTGGACGAATTCTTGTGCGCAGTTCGAGCAGCACCTACAACCAATCTTTGCTTGCAAGCATCATTGCGAATGACGGCGATTCTGCTGCTTTGGCATGGGCTTCAGCCGTTCGTGCAAACATGGCAAGAGAACCTAAAGGGAATGACAGAGACCAAGTGAAGGCCATTGCCGCCGGTGAAGGCGACATTGCGATTGTCAATACTTACTACATAGGCAAACTTGTGAATTCTGAAAACGAACTAGAAAAAGAAGCGGGTGAAGCTGTTAAATTGTTCTTCCCAAATCAAGATGGACGTGGAGCACACATCAACATCTCTGGCGGTGGTGTTACGAAATATGCCCCGAACAAAGAGAATGCGATTAAATTGCTTGAATTCTTGACGAGCGTTGAAGTGCAACAAAGATTTGCTGACGGAAATTATGAGTATCCAGTGAATCCGAATGCACAGCCTTCTGAATTACTTCAAAGCTGGGGAACGTTTAAGATGGATTTACTTCCACTTCAAGTGTTAGGAGACCTCAACAAACGTGCAGTAGAAATTTTCAATGAAGCAAGCTGGAACTAAACATTCGTTAGCTCCTACTAAGACAATAGGACAGCGACAATGGTGGATTATATCCACTTTTGTCGCTGTTGTTGTATTGTTAAGTCCAATTCTTGCCCTTTTTCCTCAACTTTTCACCCCAACGGGAACTGCCTGGAAGAACCTACAAGAGACAGTCTTACTTGAATACACCCTAAACACGCTGATCTTAATATTCGGAGTTGGTCTATGCACACTTGTGCTGGGAACTTCTTTGGCCATCTTAACTTCACTATTTACTTTTCCAGGATCAAGATTTTTGCGTTTTGGCCTGCTCTTGCCGCTGGCACTCCCCTCTTACATTGCTGCCTACGTGTTTGCTGGAATGACTGACTATTCAGGTCCACTGCATCAACTAGGACGCGTGTTCGGATTTCAAGATTTGCACT
>JBLIGQ010000029.1:0-32781 GCA_047636995.1 Flavobacteriales bacterium
GCATTGCCTGCAATGATGACCGCATCAGGAATGGCGGAAGGCGTATTTGCTGCCCGTATTACTGAAAGCTGTCAAAAAATGGGCTGTTGGATGAAAGTTGAATCTCCAACAGATGAGCCAATGATGGTATTCATGAATGACCACGAATTCTTCGTACCGAAGACAGGAGTGAGCGGACTAGATTGTTACATCACTGGGGCAGCATACTACGATACGGTTTCTGTTGATTTTCAGAAACACTTGTTGGAAGATGCCAATGCTTCTGAAGAAGAAATTATGGCCATCACTGAACCTAAGTTCGAAATGGCTTTCAATGCTACAGGCGTTGTGATCAAGGGATACGAGGGAACAGAAGAAACAATGGAAGAAGGTGAGCAAAACCATGACCACGAAGGCCATGACCATGATCACGATCACGATGGAGAAGCTGCACCAGCAGAAACTACAGAAGGATAATCATCCTAACCGCATTCAAAACCCCTTCACGTTCAACGTTTGAAGGGGTTTTTTCTTGCCCAAATATTCAATTTCAACTTATACACTAACATACACATAACAGCGTTGATAAAATATCAGAACCTCAACCTGCTCAACCCCTCTCATCGCTATTTTTAATGCTTCGGATAAGATTGTTTAAGTAGCATGTATCAGAATGGTACAAAGTTTGTCTTAACGAAATGTAAACCAACGCAAATGCGCATGAACCCTAAGTTCTGGATATTGACACTTGGCTTGTTGTTAGGAACTCCTGCTCTCGCTCAACAAACAGCCACCTTCGTCTCAAGTGAGCATACCTACAGAGAAGCGCTTGATTTGTTCGACAAAGAGAAATATGCCACTGCGCAAAAAATCTTCGAGCAATTTATTGAAAAGGAAGACAATGTGCTTTCTGAAAGATCAATAAATGCTGAATATTACAGCGGAATTTGTGCGATGTACCTTTTTCATAAAGATGCTGAATACAGATTAGAGAAATTTGTGAATGATCACCCAGAGAGCCCATGGGTCAACAAAGTATACTATGAGCTTGCGAGCTATAACTACCGCAGGAAAAGCTACAAGAAAGCCCTAGAATGGTTTGCTTTCACCAATCCAAAAGACCTCAGAGAAGAAGACCGATTGGAATACTTCTTTAAACGTGGACACTGTTATTTTGAGCGTGACCAATTTGAAGAAGCACGCTTGGATTTCGCCGAAGTAAAAGATGTTGAAAGTGAATACCAAATCCCTTCGTTGTATTACTACAGTCACATTGTTTACACACAAGGCCAATATGAAACAGCGTTAGATGGATTTAAAATCTTGGAAAAAGATGAAAATTTCGCCCCCGTTGCACCGTATTACATTACCCAAATTCTATACAATCAAGAGCGTTACGACGAACTACTAGAGTACGCTCCATCACTTGTAGACTCCACAAATACAAGTGGGATTAAGCGTCTACCAGAGATCGCTAGGCTAATTGGTGATAGCTACTACAGAGAGTCCAAATACAACCAAGCCCTTCCCTACCTAGAGCGTTACCATGAAGAAACAGCGAAGAAAGACAAGTCGCGAGAAGATTTCTTCCAGCTGGGCTATGCTTATTACCAAAGTGGAGAATTCAACATGGCGCTAGACCACTTAAATGAGGCCTCACAAGAAGATGATGAATTGGCTCAAAGCGCCGTTTACCACATGGCAGATTGCTATTTGAAGCTAGACAAAAAGGAATACGCTCGTTCAGCTTTCAAGAAAGTCAGTGAAATGGATCATAACATTACGCTAAAAGAAGACGCCTTATTCAATTATGCGAAGTTGGCGTTTGAACTTTCTTACAATCCTTTTCACGAAGCCATCACGGCCTTCGAAACCTATCTACAAGATTATCCAAACAGCGCTCGAAGTGATGAAGCCTATGAATTCTTGTTGAGTGTTTACATGAAGACCAAAGCGTACGAAAAAGCGTTGGAATCACTAGACCGCATTGAGAACAAAGACACGCGCACTAAAGAAGCTTACCAAGTGGTGGCGTTTAACAGAGGTGTTGAATTGTACCAGGCGGGTAGATATGATGAAGCTGAATTGTTCTTCAATAAAGTAAACCAATACCCTGTAAACCCATCACTTGTGGCAGAATCTCTCTTTTGGAAAGCAGAGCTCGCCTATGCTAGTAGAGATTACACGAAGGCCGTTGGTATTTACAATCAATTCTTAACAGAACCAGGCTCATACCAAAGTGAGTTTTATAACAATGGTAATTACGGACTCGGCTACTCTCTTTTTAACCAGAAAAAATACATTTCTGCAGCATCAGCCTTTCGGAAATACATTGACCAGTTTAAAGGAGATGATGTGAAGCGTAAAAATGATGCCTTACTTCGAATTGGAGATTGCTATTACGTAAATAAAGACTTTGATCGCGCCATTGAGTATTACAATCAAGGCATCAACTTGAATCAACTAAACAAAGACTACGCACAATATCAAAGAGCCATGTGTTACGGTTTAAAAGGTGACGATGCGAAAAAGATTTCTGGATTGCAGAACATCATTGACACTCAAATTAACTCACCTTACACCATTGATTCAAAATTTCAACTAGCCAAAACCCATCTGGACAGAGACAACATCTCCGAAGCCAAAAAATGGTATCAAAACGTTTTAGATGAGCATGCCACCAGCGCCTATGTGAAGTATAGCTTACTTGATCTCTGCTTGATCAATGTGAAACAAGGAAACAATCCAAAGGTCATTGAACTCTGGAACCGAATTAAGACTTCATATCCGAATGACAAAGTAACAGTTGATGCATTCTTCCTTGTAGAAAATGTATTGCTCGAAGAAGGATTGATGGATGAACTTCCTGCTAACCTCAATTTAACAGATGCAGACATTGAAGAAAAAGTATATGCTTCAGCAGTTGATTATGCCATTACTGGAGACTGCGCAACAGCTGTTCCGAAACTGGAAGATTACCTGAAAAAATACCAACCGGGACTCTTCGCCACAGCAGCCAATTACCATCTTGGAAATTGCTACTTTGATAGTGGACGAAAGTCAGATGCCCTTGAAGCTTACAATTATGTGGTCACACAACCAATGAGTGATTACACTGAACAATCTTTAGTTGCAGCAGCCACCATCAATTACAACAACAAGAACTACACCCAAGCGCTCAACCGCTACATTGAGCTTGAGAACATCGCAAATCTCAAAAACAATCAACTGGAAGCGCAAATCGGACAGATGCGCTGCCATTACCTCCTTGGACAAAACAACTACGCCCTGGAGTATGCTGAAAAAGTGATTCTGAATGAGGGAACTCCTGCTAACATACTCAACACAGCCTATTTGTGGAAGGGTAAAATTCTAAAAGACGAAGAAAACCTTGATGATGCTTACTACGCTTTCGCCGAAGTAGTGAAAAATGGCGGTGCAAAAGGAGCTGAAGCGAAGTACAACATGGCTGAGATTGGCTTCTTGAAAGGCGCATACAAAAATGCTGAAGCGGAAATCTTTGAGCTCATCGAAACCTTCGCCGTTTATGACGAATGGAAATTCAAAAGCTTCCTACTCTTGGCAGATGTGTACATGGGAATTGAAGATTACTTTCAAGCGCGAACTACCCTCAATGCTATTCTAGATAACGTAACAGAAGAATGGGTGAGGCTTGAAGCGCAGAACAAACTTGCTCAGCTAGAACAACTGGAATCTACTGAAGAAGCCCCAATTGAAGATGATGAGATTGAAATAGATATGAATGATTCTAACGGCCACGGCCAATAAGCAAGACAGACATGAAAAAAGTAATTAAAACTTTTATTTGCCTGAGCGCCCTTTTTGGAAGTACAAGCGCAATGGCCCAGAGAGATTCATTGGAAATGGACCTCACCATTGTGGGAGACTTAGATTTATTCTTGCGGGATGCCAAGAAATTGCAAACATCCCCTGAACTGAAAGAATCATTGGTTGAATTACCTACCATTAGCTATACACTGATTCCGAATAAACAACAGGTTGAAATTGTAACCAATCCCATCAAACCTGCCAAAGTAACCGTTGAACCACCCATCTCAAAACTCTACAAAGGGTATGTTAAAGCTGGATTTGGTGTCTACAGAACACCCTTACTGGACCTTTATTACATGGATGATCGATCTAGAGATGGGTCTTGGGGAGTTCAGCTTCACCATTTGAGTTCTTCGGGAGGAACAGCCTTTGAAGATACCATCCCTGACGGATTCTCAAATAATTCAGCAAGTATCTGGGGTAGAAAATACTTGAAGAAACACAGTCTTCAAGGTGGGCTTGACTATAACAGAGATGTAGTCAATTATTTTGGCTTTGATCCACAAATCTATTGGGACACACCTACAGATAACCTTGAACAAACCTTTAGCAATGTGCAAGGAAACTTAGAGTTGAAAAGCTACCACAGAGATTCAAGCAAATTCAATTTCGCTGGTGAAGTGGCCTTTCGCAACTTTAAAGATGCACGAGAAGGCATTGAGAACAACGTCAATTTCGATTTCAATGGAAGAAAATACAAAGACAATGAGCTCTACAGCCTTGATCTAGGAATCAACTACAACAACTTCCAGCACCTTCGTTTGACTGATGGAGACCGCCTCAATCAAGACAACGTCATTATCCGCATTCAGCCAATGGCCTCAACTAGGGCTAAGAATTTCTTAGTGAAATTTGGAATGAGTTTGATTGTAGATACGCAAAGCGATAGCCCCATTCACGTTTATCCAATTGCTGAGGCAGCATATAGTTTACTAGATGACCTTTTCATCCCGTATCTAGGGGTAAGAGGTGATCTTGAACAGAACACGTACCGCTCTGTGACCACGAATAATCCGTTTGTATTGACCGACATTGAACTGACTAATACGAATCAGAAGCTTCAAGCCTACGGCGGAATTAGAGGAACCCTATCTTCTTCAACGAGCTTTAATGTGAGCAGCTCTTTCACGAAGTATGAAGAATTCATGTACTTCGTAAATGATTCTGCGTTTAGTTCTGGAAATCAGTTTTCTGTCTTATATGATGATCTTTCAGTCTTCCAACTCAAAGGTGAGCTGAGTGTAAACACTAAAGACAATTTCAGGTTCCAGCTTTCAGGAGAATACAACCTGTATGAACCTGATTTCGAGGCCTACGCTTGGTATCAGCCTGTTACAAAATTCACTTTGACATCGAGTTACAACTTGCAAGACAAACTCATTGTGAGCATGGATTTATTCTCTGAAGGAAGAAGAAAAGCGAAGTCGCTTGCTCAGGTTCGTGAAGGTGTGTTGGAAAATGATGGCAGCTATACAGTTGATCTAAAAGCCTATTTGGATGCCAATTTGGGCGTTGAATATCGCTATACAAAACGACTGAGTGCCTTCGTCCAATTGAATAATTTCTTGGCAGCAAAATACCAGCGCTTAAATCAATACAACATCCAGCGCTTCAATGCGATGATGGGAGCTACTTACTCGTTCTAACAACGTCGCATTCATCAAGAACTTTTCTTAGGCCGAAACGATTTGTTTCGGCCTTTCTTTTGTCCATTATTTTGCTCGAAAATTAATGGTTTACCCCTTCAGCATGAACAGAAAACCATTCGCACGACCTGAACCGTGAAAAACTGTTAAGTCATTGTTGATAAATGCCAGTATTGACGCGGGTTTGTGGCTATTTATCCATGTGTTTTTTGTATCTTTGAAAGTCTGTCAAACCCTAATAAATACAGGGCTTCAGATAGTTTTATAACCTTTTGACGAAGCAATTAGAAAGAAGCATATGAGCGAGGAAAATAAAAAGCAGTATAGTGCAGACAGTATCCAGTCCCTCGAGGGTATGGAACACGTGCGCATGCGTCCTTCCATGTACATTGGAGACGTTGGCGTCCGAGGACTGCATCACCTGGTTTACGAGGTAATTGACAACTCGATTGACGAGGCGTTGGCTGGCCATTGTGACTTGATCAAAGTGTGGATCAATGAAGACAACTCTGTTACCGTTGTAGACAACGGACGTGGTATTCCTGTTGACATGCACAAGAAGGAAGGAATCTCTGCGCTTGAAGTGGTTATGACCAAAATTGGTGCAGGAGGTAAATTCGATAAAGATTCATACAAAGTATCTGGAGGACTCCACGGTGTTGGAGTTTCATGCGTGAATGCCCTTTCAGCTGATTTAAGAGCTGAAGTACACCGCGATGGAAAAGTGTACGAACAAGAGTACAAAAAAGGAAAAGCACAGTACCCAGTGCGTGAAATTGGTACTTCTGAAGTCCGTGGAACCACAGTGACCTTCCTTCCAGATGCATCTATTTTCGAAGTTTCAGTTTACAATTTCGAAACCCTTGCAAACAGACTTCGTGAACTTTCGTTCTTGAACCAAGGAATTACTTTAACGCTCACGGATAAGCGCCACCAAGATGAGGAAGGCGAAGATGTGCATGAGGTTTATTTCTCTGAAACAGGACTTGAAGAATTTGTGCGTTACGTAGACTCGAATCGTGAAGCAATGATTGACGAAGTCATTCATGTGAATGGCGAGAAAAATGGCATCCCTGTTGAGGTTGCCATGATCTACAATACTTCGTACAATGAGAATCTGCATTCATACGTGAACAACATCAACACGCATGAAGGTGGTACTCACTTGGCTGGTTTCAGACGTGGACTTACCAACACACTAAAAAAATATGCTGATGCTTCCGGATTGCTTGACAAAATCAAGTTTGAAGTAGTTGGTGATGACTTTCGTGAGGGGTTGACGGCCATTATTTCTGTGAAAGTGGCTGAGCCTCAGTTCGAGGGTCAGACCAAAACAAAATTGGGTAACCGTGACGTGACTGCTGCTGTAAGTCAGGCTGTAAGTGACATGCTCACTGATTACCTTGAAGAGCATCCGAATGATGCAAAGAAAATTGTTCAGAAGGTAATTCTGGCCGCTACAGCTAGACATGCTGCGCGTAAGGCACGTGAAATGGTGCAGCGTAAAACAGTCATGAGCGGAAGTGGACTTCCAGGTAAGCTTGCTGATTGTTCTGAAAAAGATCCTACACTTTGTGAGATCTTCCTTGTTGAGGGAGATTCAGCGGGTGGAACAGCAAAGCAAGGACGTGACCGTCTTTTCCAGGCCATTATGCCATTGAGAGGAAAGATCTTGAACGTTGAGAAGGCCATGCACCACAAAATCTTTGAGAACGAAGAAATCAAGAATATTTATACAGCCCTTGGTGTAACACTTGGCACGGAAGAAGACAGCAAGGAGCTTAACATCTCAAAATTACGTTACCATAAAGTGGTAATTATGTGTGATGCTGATGTTGATGGATCTCACATTGAAACATTGATCTTGACTTTCCTTTTCAGACACATGACGTTATTGATCGAACGCGGATACGTTTACATCGCAACTCCGCCGCTGTACCTTGTTAAAAAAGGATCAAAGCAACAGTATGCATGGAATGATGAAGACAGAGATCGCCTTATCCATGAAATGAAAGGTGCAGGAACAGATAGCAGTGTTGGTATTCAACGCTACAAGGGTCTTGGAGAGATGAATGCAGAACAATTGTGGGACACTACAATGAATCCAGAATTCCGTACCCTCAGAAGAGTGACCATAGAAAATGCAGCTGAGTGTGACCACATCTTCTCTATGTTAATGGGAGACGACGTACCACCTCGTAGAGCATTTATTGAAGCGAATGCGAAATACGCGAACATCGATATTTGATTTGAACATACGTTCAAAAGAAAGGGCTTTGCTATTTTAGTAAAGCCCTTTTTGTTTATGAGACACGCTCTAACTATTTCAGAAGCCTCAACCCCATGAAATTAATTCTCAATTTTAAACTGTAGCGGTTTAAATCTCAACACCCTGCATAAAATAGAAACTAGAATTCAACGAAGCGAACTCGGGCTGCGCAATGCATTTGTTACCACTGAAACCCTCACTTTCCAGAAGAAAGCACCATCAGAGTGCATCGAACACCAGAGTTGTTTAATGAACAGATTTGAGTAAGCCACCCGCCACGCCGCGGGCTCATGCTGCCTCTTTCCAAGATCTGCAAGCACCTAATAACTGATTCGTCTCCATGCGGCATGCACCATCCTCCTCTGAAATTTAGAAGAAGAAACACTTCAATCAGCAAGAATTTCATCTTGTTTAAGCAAGGTAAACTCTACATTTGCCTCATGAATTTCTCGTCTAAAACAGTGTGGATTACTGGTGCATCATCAGGAATTGGAAAGGCTTTGGCCATAGAACTTGCAGCACAAGGAGCTGAACTTATTTTGTCTTCGCGAAGATCTGAAGCGCTAGAAGAAGTTAAAATAGCTTGTTTAGGCGCCCCAAATGTACATGTACTCCCACTGGACCTTTCGAAAAGTGAGACCATGCTTGCGGCAGTTGAAAAGGCTTATGCGTTTTGTCCTGCAGGAGTAGATGTCCTTGTGAACAATGGCGGAATAAGCCAACGTTCGCTTGCCATTGATACTGATCTTGAAGTAGACAGGCGGGTGATGGAAATTGACTACTTCGGCACCGTGGCCTTGTCAAAAGCAATTTTACCAAGATTTGTAAAACAACAGCGCGGACACTTTGTGGTGGTCACCAGCTTGATGGGGAAATTCTCATCACCATTGCGCTCTGGCTATTGCGGGGCGAAGCATGCCCTTCATGGATTCTTTGATGCCCTTTATCTGGAACACTGGAAAGATCAAATTGCCGTGACATTAGTGTGCCCTGGATTCATCAGAACAGAGATCTCAAAGAATGCTTTAGTGGGCGATGGCAGCAAACAAGAAACCATGGATGAAGCCACAGGAGATGGCATAACAGCAGAGCAGTGTGCTAAAAAAATGGCGAAGGCTATTTACAAACGAAAGCATGAAGTGTACATAGGCAAGAAGGAAATTCTGGCTATTTACCTCAAACGTTACTTTCCAGGAATACTTAGACGGATTTTGAAAAACGCAAAGGTGACTTAAGGTGACCTCTAAATATTCGCTTATGGACTGTGCAATTTCTACCGCATGTGCGGCAGAAATTTCGATGGCTCTTTTAAATCCATACTGCGTTAATTATCAATTAAGTAGCTGCGGCTGTTATCTTTCGAATTGCCTTGTCTGAATTCAAAATAGCGCATCAACAGCCTCATTCGGAATAATTAGAGGTCCCCTTAAACGTTAAACTCTCTTCCCTTTGCATTTAGCACCGTAGTCTTCTTTTTCAGCGTGCGTAACACAATGAAAATCACGAACGATACTGGAACAGCTATTTGCCAGAAAGGATCTACAAGGTAGTCTAGCTCAAGTATACCGCCGCTATCAATGTAGTTCTTCACAAGGTTGAGCAATCCGAAACTTATGAAAGTGGCGAAGAAACCGTTGTACTCTCGTTTCAACACATTTTTCATTGAGAACTCCACTCCTGACGGTTGGAAATTTGACAGTCTAGGGAAGAATGGAGGTACTTTCTCTGACCATTTAAAATAGCTACTTCCAAATTTTTTGCGCAAGAAAGCTTCTTCAGCAAACATGATCCGCTCATAATAAACCCAGAACAGGAAGGTACATACAATGGTAAACCACCAGCTTCCAACGTACATGATGATTCCGAGCCACATGAAGAAATTCCCAAAATAAAGCGGGTGTCGCATCGTAGAATAAACTCCTTTCGTGTTTAACACTTCGGCTACTTGTCCTTCCTTGGTATTTCGTCCTGATGTTCCTTTTGGAGTAAAACCAATGGTTAAGGCGCGAATGAAAAGTCCGAAAAAGCTAATGACCAAACAAATTAGAATCCATATTAGGTCATGGTGGTCCATGTCTCTGTCCCATCCGCCAATCATTACAATGAGCGCTAATACATACAATACGAGTGGGAGGAAACTCCTTCTGCGGAACAGCCAGTTTCCACTGCGCTCCATTTCTTCTATCATTGCCATTCGGCAAATGTAGAAATTCAGGCGGATTAACCGATTAAATCATTCGAATTAAAGAGGGACGAAGGGTCAGCCCGCTAGGTATGGCCGCATCAAGGATTCTATTGATGAATCATCTCAAAGATTAAAAATGAGCGAGTGAGTGGTTTGAAAAGTGCTACGCATGATTTTCAAATTAAGCGCATTCCGCTTTTAAGTTGAAGTAGTGTTTTGGAAACTCAGCAACATTAGAATAGCTCCTGAAGTTTAATAAAACCCTCCTAATTATACTATTAGTGCAAGTATATCATCATTTTTAAACGTGTTCTATATTTCACACCCGATTGGGGTTGGTATGCTTTCTGGTACTGCTACATTTGTCTGGACACTATGTTAAGGGTAAATTGAGAACAATAGAACACCTTAGCAAAATGGCAGGAACGAGGAAAGGATATAGCAAAATTCTCAAGCTCTTCTTTTGAATACTTCCCTACGGTTTGAAGGTAAAGCACTTAGTTAGCTGGATCCTTCTCCCACAGCTTACTTTGAATATTGGTACTGCGTTAGCTACACACCCCCATACTCACCAAATCATTGAACACTTCTGCTAACCCGCGTTTACGGGCGAAGGATGAAAGGAGGTTTGTAAAGGGAGAAATGGACATATCACCATTGTATTTTAGTCAAGTATTCCTGTGAGAACAATTCCTCAAGAACCGCTTTTTCTAATATATCAATTTCAGAAAATACTTGTTGAATATTTTTATGGAAATTTTAATCATACCCGAGAACTTCTAAACCCATTCCATTATTTAAATCGTTTCCGACATATTTACCCCATTTCATAGAATCACCGTACACGAAATAATTTCTTACCGGACTATTAAGTTCGTAACCTATAACTTCAGTATGACCTAGGTCAGGATCAAGGAGAAATAAGTCTTCGAATTTGATGTCACTCGGATAAATAAAACGCAGCCTCGGAGATCTGTGAATTGAAAAATCAGAACCTTTTGTTAATCCGTTATCTTCTTCAATTACAAAATAATTATCTCCAAAAAGATCCATGCACTTCTGAAGACTTTCAAAATCTTCTTTATCGAAGAGACAGCCCCCAACTAAAGGCTTAATATAGAATTCTTTGGAGAACAAAGGTAAATCTGAACAACTAGATTTCACACCAAAAATACTTTGTCTCCGTTCAAACCAAACACTCTTATATTGTTCAAAATCAAGCATGAACTTTTTAAGTTAGGAAAGTGATAATTCTTCACTCTTACCTCCCTTTGATTTCCAAAGATATCCTTCGTACTCTTTTCTCAGCTCTTGAAAATTCATTGTTGTTCATCTATTCTGATCTTATAATCTTCAGAGCCCTTGAGTGTTACCATTGGGTTGATTTCACAGTCTTCCTCATTGATTGTGTAACAGGCACATCATCAATATCGTTGGTTACCACAATAGCCCTAAGCGCTGATTAGTAGTCACCTAAATTAAGCTCCGCAGGGTCAAGAAAGAAAACTGGATTTTTATTAAATAAGCTGTAAAAAGAGAATTGAAGCTGAACAACAGCATCCACACTCAAAAACCTTTCTATCCTCGCATCATGTACTCTGTATTTATAGCTGACTGCACCTCCAAGCCATTCTTTATCGGTTTCTTGGCCTTGGAAGCCGCACCTATAACACCCTACTCATACTTAGGCTTATTCCATTGCTTCACCTCATCTTCCGCTTTCAGTCCACTCAAGATTTCGACAAAGATGCCGTTTGATAAGCCTAGCTCAATGGCTCTGCGTTCGTATTCGTTTTCACCGATTTTTACCTCAACAAACCTACCTTCATCATCTGTTTGAACCAAGCCTTCATGAATTGTAAGCACTTGGTCTCGTTTGTCCATCACAACATCTGCGTTGGCACTGTAACCCGCTCTAATGAATGTTTCGCTTTCCAACTGAACTGCTGCTTTGATCTCGAATTGAATGGCCCCATTCTCTTCCAAACCTTTTGGTGAGATGTATTCCAGTATGGCATTGAATTTTTCTCCTTCAATGGCTCCAATGGTCAAAATCAAATCCATTCCTAAGCTCAATTTCTCAACTTCAGACTCATCTAGCTTGCCAATAAATATGAGGTCATCCATTTCTGCAATGGTGGCTATAGTAGTACCGTCATTGAAGTTATTCGCTTCAATAACTGAGTTTCCTTCTTTCACTGGGATGTCAAGGACCATTCCTCCAATGGTAGCTCTAATTTGTGTGAGCGAAGCACTTCCAGAACGCTTGGCAACTCCTTTCTTTACAATCTGAAGGTTGTCTTCGGCTGCATTGAACTCCTCCATTGCTTGTCTTTTGGCAATCTCGAACTGTTGAAATTCAGCCGCAGCAATCACTCCTTTATCAAGAAGCTCAGAATTGCGTTCATAGTCCATGTTCGCATTGTCAACTGAAATACGCGACCGTTCTAGTCGATTTTCAGCGTTGCTCAAGCTCACCATGTTCGGCACAACTTCAACCTTCGCTATCAAATCTCCCGCTTTTAGAATATCGCCTGCTTCAACGGCAACGGTGCTGATGATTCCTGAAATCTGTGGTTTGATTTCCACTTCTTTTCGCGGCTGAACGCTTCCATTGGCCACCGTCTTAAGCACGATGTCACGCATTTCAGGCAACTCAGTATCATAGGTCTCTGGACCAACATCTTCTTTCTCTTTCAAATAGTAGAGAACGAATGCAGCTCCAATGGCAACGATAATCACGAAAATGATGAGTGCACTTAAACATCCTTTATTCATCTGTACTTAGTTTAATCAGTTCGAATGGCGTCAACGGGTTTAATAGCTATGGCCCGAAGAGCGGGTAATAATCCGGCGAAAATGCCAGAAAAAATCATGAAAATTAATGCGATGACGATGGTGTTGAATCCAATTCCCGGATTCAAAAACATTCCTCCTTCTGCATCTTTCAATGCATAGGCCAGTCCTTCTATTGCTCCAACCCCGGTGACGACTCCTACCAGTCCTGCCACAACAGTAAGAAACAACGTCTCTGTAATGATTTGCTGAATGATGTTGCCCGGTGTGGCTCCCAAGCTCCTTCTTACGCCAATTTCTTTTGTGCGCTCTTTTACAGTAATCAGCATGATGTTCACAATCCCCACCACTCCAGCTAGAAATACCAATCCGCCAAAGACATACGCCACGATGCTCATGCCCATGAAAACCGTGTCAATTTGCTCTGCTTCTTCAGCCATGGACCAGAATCCAAAAGCACGTGGGTCATCAGGATGTACATTTTTTCTAAACTTCAAGGCATCTACAACATCTTTAGAAACAACCTCTGAAGCTACTTTTTCGTCCATTAAAATAGACAACCAACCGACGTAATCACCGAAGTGAAATGCGGTTTGGAAGGTAGAAATAGGCACGAAAATAGACTGAGTAGCTTCTTCAGCATCTTCGCCCTTTCGAAATGAACCGTAGACACCTACGACCATGAAATTTACCCCATTGATGCGAATGTATTCACCAATTGGCTCTTCATCTTTTGCAAATAGCACTTCGTAAACCCGCTTACCAATAACACAAATTTTTCGTCCTTCATCAATGTCAAACTCGTTGATGTAGCGCCCTTTAAACACATCAATTGGCTCAATGTCTATGTACTTTGGCGTGTCACCATAGATATTGAAAGCGCCTGTTTCAACGCCTCTAGTTACATTGTTTGCACCATTGTAACCTCCAAGCTGAATGCGTGGTGAAACGAGCTCAACAGTTGATACATTGTCCTTCAGATATTCAACATCGCTGTTGGTCAGATTAAATCCTCTTCCCTCACTGAACCCTTTGTAGGGCATGCTGGTCTGCTGTGTCCAAAGGAACATACTGTTTGCTGCTCTGTTGGCCATGTTGCTCTTCGCCCCATTTTCTAGTCCGTTCGCAGAACTAATGGTAATGATGAGCATGAACAATCCCCAGGTGATACCGATTCCTGAAAGGACGGCACGCATGGGATTGCGAAGAATCACCTGAAATATTTCTAGCCACTTGTCTTTGTCAAACATTATTCATCTCTTAAGGCTTCTACTGGACGAATTCTAACTGCACGAATGGCCGGAAACAATCCGGACAACGCTCCTGCTGCGGCAAGAATGATTAAGGCCGAAAAGCAGATGGTAAAATCTACTTCTGGACTTCTAAAATACTCATGTTCAATTAGGTCACTGGTTAATTCCAACAAGGCTACCCCCAGAATGAGTCCTATGCAACCTGAAATCAGTGTCAAGAAAATAGACTCTTGAATGATCAAGCTAATCACAGTCCAAGGGGTTGCACCAAGTGCCTTTCGCACGCCAATTTCTTTGGTTCGTTCCTTCACAATGATGGACATAATGTTTGCCACACCAACAATTCCTGCGAAGAGTGTAAAGATGCCGATGGCCCAAATAAAAATTTTGATGGCGTTGTATACGTTGACCCATTCTTGAAAGTCTTCGTTCACGTTGCGCACACGAATCGCTTTTCGATCTTCAGGATTGATCACGTGTTGTTCTTTGAGGTACCCCTCAATTTGAGAAGCCATCATTCTGGACTCATCCAGTGTAGCGTCTCCCGTTGATACCATAAACATGCTCAAGTCGTCATTTCTACCAAACAACTTTTGAGCAGTTGTAATAGGGATGTAGGCCGATCTGTTTTCCCATCTACTGTCAGGATCTTCAAATGTCCCCACCACTTGAAATTGAATTCCACTCATCTCCAGGTAGGTCCCAATCGGATCTACTCCTTTGTATAAGTCGTCAACAATGGTTTGACCAATGACACAAACTTTACGCAGTTCTTCGAGGTCACTCTCATTAATGTAACGCCCTGTGCTCATGTTTGTGCGTTCCAACTCTTGGTGCCCTGGGTGCAAACCTCGCATAGGGAATCCCATAGATTTCGACCCGTAGGACATTGTAATGCCCCAAAACATGAGTCTGCCAGAATACGCTCCAACGCCCTCAACATTTTCTACAACGTAGGCTAAATCCTGATTTGTGAGTTGAACATTTCTTCCAGAATTCAAGCCTTTATATGGTAAACTCGTTGATCCACTGCGAATCCAAAGTGAATTAATGGCATCATCTTGCATGGAGTCATACATGCCATTTCTCAGACCAAAGCCCAGACCTTGCATCACTACAAGAATGAAGATACCCAAAGCAACACTGGTCCCGGTGAGGATGGTGCGGAGCGGATTCTTTAAAATCGTGTTGAAAATCTCAAGCCATTTATCTGTATCGAACATGCGCTGAGATTAGACGATAATGTTCGCCTGTGAATGTTCAATGAGACCGTCTTTCAGTCTAATTACGCGGTCTGTCATTGCCGCAATTTCATTTTCGTGGGTAACAATGACCATGGTAATTCCTTCCTTGTTCATCGTTTTGAGTAAATCCATTACTTCTTCCGATGTTTGGCTGTCCAATGCTCCAGTTGGCTCATCTGCCAAAATCATGCGTGGTTTGGTAATGAGCGCACGTGCAATTGCTACACGTTGTTTTTGTCCACCACTCATTTCGTTTGGCATGTGCTCTGCCCAATCTTTCAGTCCAACTTTATCTAGGTATTCGATTGCCAACTTATTGCGCTCCTTTCGTGGGACATTTTGATAATAGAGAGGAAGCGCTACATTTTCTGCAGCATTTTTAAAATTGATCAGATTAAAACTCTGAAAAACAAAACCCAGGTATTTGCTTCGGTAGCGCGCAGCTTGGGTCTCGCCAAGATTGGCCATGCTCATGTTATCCAGCATGTATTCGCCGCCATCATAGTTGTCTAAAAGACCTAAAATATTGAGTAAGGTTGATTTGCCTGAACCTGATGAACCCATGATAGATACCAGTTCTCCTTTTGCTACATGTACGTCAATTCCTTTGAGGACTTGTAGTTCGTTTTTACCTATTGAATAGGACTTGGTTATGTTTTTGAGGTCTATCATAGCTCTTGGTGGCCTTAAAGGTAAGGTCTTGCTTCAGCCTCGCCAATGAACAGAGGGTAATTTTTGTTAATGGCAAAATGCACTGCTGAATGGTACGCTTCAAATAAAAAAGGTTGTCAAATCTATCAATCGTGGGTACCAACGATATTAATTGGGGCACCTTCAATATCCTCTTCAATCCAAGTACTACTAGGCAACGAATTAAAACCAAATCCGTAAGACTTTTGTTCAGTAAACACCACAATAATCCTCCCAGCTGCTGCACTTCCAAGTGGCGTTCCTTGGAGGGTTTGAGAGATCCACATGCTGGAAGGAAAGGAATTCACCCCGAAGCCATATGCTGTTGTGGCGGTGTAAAGCACAATGGAACCTGTTGTTGCCACTGCATCTATGACGGTGCCGTTTAAGGTTGTGTTCACCCAGGTAGCGCTCGGGAAGGAATTGAATCCAAAGCCATAAGCATGGGTTGTAGTGTAGATAACAACGGTGCTGTCAGAAGCAATTGCTCCTAAAACTTCACCTTCTAATTCTTGGGCAACCCAAGTTGAAGACGGAAATGTATTCAAGCCCATTCCATACGCGTGGGTTGGAGTATAAACCACAATCTTTCCTTCTTTCGTACTAAAGCTTTCACACCCGGTTGATATCCCTTGAATTCCCTGTGGACCTTGGATTCCAGGCTGACCTTCTGGTCCTGTTTGTCCTTGTGGCCCTTCTTCGCCCTCTTCTCCTGGTGGTCCCATTTCGCCCGTTGTACCTTGTGGTCCTTCTTGCCCCGAAAACAAACCTTCATAGACCCAAGCATCAGCAGTTCTGATGTAATAGAATCCATCTTCATTGTTCAGATAAAGATCTCCTTCATTGCCGTCGATGTCATTTGGAACTCCATTTCCTGTGAGCCACATGTTTCCATTTAAGCCATCAGCACCGTCAATTCCGTCAGCACCGTTCATTCCATTTTGTCCGTCTGCTCCAGGATCACCTTGCTCACCTTGAGGTCCTTCGGGACCAGCGGGTGCATTCAAAGCGGTTGTTGCCGTCTCTGCGTGAAGTGCATAAGGCACAGATAAGAGCTGTTGCACCCCAATGGTTTCATAGTTCGTTCCTCCATTTTCGTCCAACTCAATTTCTGCGAAGAAGGTATTTTCGCCCCAAGGAATGGCATCAAACTGTCCTTCTTGCACCGTCCCTTCGCCAATGATTAAATTGACCAAGCCAAATTCATTGGAATTTAGCTGATGCTCTTCTGCATAGGTTACAGCGCCATTTATGGCCCCCTCTCTGATTGAAATGCGGATGCTCACAACTTGATTTGGCAGCACTGCCCCTAAATCATTGCGCACAACAGCCTGGTAATTGATTCCCTGCGGAACTTGTCCGAAAACGGTCATGGCAGCAGTCAGAAAAAGAAAAATTAGGAATGTTCTCATGATAAGTTAGCTTCTAAGTATTGAAAACTGCTTGGGCGCATCAAGCTGTGGATGGGTAATGATGACGGTGTAAATACCACGCGCAAATTCACCAATTTCAATGCGCTGGGAATGGCGCACCGCTTGCACGTGGATGAGCTTTCCCTGGGCATCAAAGATGGATACTTCTATGCGCTCAAACTGCTTCGGAAATGAGAATTGCAATTGATTTCGAGTGGGATTGGGAAATACATTCACTGCGAACTGAGCGTCTGGCTCTTCCACTGAAACCACTTCTAAAAACGTTTGATGGAATCCTTGCGTCAATTTCGCGCTGGCGTTGGAAAGCGTAAAAGTTAGCGATTCGCCAATGGTATAGCTCAGTTGTGTGCTTGAACCTCCCCCGTTTGAAATTACGGACGGACTCAAAGACTGGGCATTCAGATTGCCGCTAAATAAGCACCATCCGATGATCAGACAAGACAACATCAATTTAAACTGGAGTTCGAACTTCAAATGAGTTGGTATTTGTTGCTTTCGCATTCTTGCATCAGTGAAAGTGAGACAAGTTAGAAATTTCATGAAATCTTAATGGCCTCAAAATGAACAGCTATTGCATTCACGAGCTATGGATAGCAAGAACTCAAGTAAGTACTTCTTCAATGGATTTAATAGGAAGATCTTGAGCAGCATTTACTAGAAGAATTTTCATTCGTGCCCGATTGCCGCTTTCCAACGCTGGATGTTCAATTAGATTTCCGTCTACGAAATGAAAATAAGGCTCATTCGTTTTCTTATCGGTCCATAGGTAACAGAATGGTTTAGTCTTGATGCAATAACAAGGCATCCTATACTTGGTGGTCTCTGTAATTTCAGGATGGAAATTCAGCACCACACTTCGCCTGGCTAATAAAACAGGCCTTGAAAGGCTCTGGTTTAAAAAAGAAAAGTGCTTCGTTCTGCGGAATTTTGGTCAATAATTCCGGCCATATGGGCGTTCGTATTGTCAACAATGATGAACCTTTCTTTTGTAACTTCACCCAGTAGCTCTTCGTCCCATATTAAACCAAAACCATGAAGCTTTTCATCCTCAGCATTGCAGTGCTGTTCTCATCTCTTTCCTTCGCCCAAGGTTATTTTCAACAGGATGTTGATTATCAAATCAATGTTTCTTTAGACGATGCGGAGCATGAACTTTCGGGAGACATCACCATTGAATACACCAATAATTCACCTGATGCATTGCCCTTTATTTGGATGCACTTGTGGCCCAATGCCTATAAAAATGGCAAAACCGCCTTGGCGAAGCAGCAATACAGAGATGGGGAACTTTTCATGTTCTATGCCATGGATAAATCATTGGGGTTCATTGACCAACTTGATTTCCAAATCAACGGGACGAAAGCAGAATGGAGCTACCATTCGGAACACATCGATATTGCGAAAATCACATTGGCACAGCCTTTGGCACCGGGTGCTTCGTTGACCATTACAACCCCTTTTCATGTGAAACTGCCTTCAGGAAATATTTCTAGATTGGGGCATATAGATCAGTCGTATCAAATCACACAATGGTATCCGAAGCCAGCGGTTTATGATCGCGACGGCTGGCACGAAATGCCCTACCTCAATCAAGGTGAATTCTATTCTGAATATGGCAGTTTTGATGTGTCAATCACCTTACCAAAGAATTATGTAGTAGGGGCAACTGGAGATTTAGTAGATGGCGAAGAAGAATTGGCATTTTTGAATGCGTTGGATATTCAAACCAGGGCTTCAACTGAAATTGATAGCAATGCGTTCCCTGCTTCCAGTGAAGAGTTTAAAACCCTTCGCTACAAACAAAATAAAGTACATGATTTTGCTTGGTTTGCTGACAAACGTTGGCGCGTTTTGAAAGATGAAGTGGTCCTTCCCCACAGCGGAGAAATAGTCACTACATGGTCAATGTTCACTCCTGAGAATGGTGAATTGTGGCAAAAAAGTCCCGAATACTTAAAAGACGCCATCCACTATTATTCTTTGTGGAATGGCGACTATCCTTACAAACAAGTAACGGCTGTTGACGGCACCATTTCAGCAGGCGGTGGAATGGAGTATCCGAATGTGACCGTTATTGGTAATTCGGGGACAGCTCTCGGACTAGAAACGGTTATTATTCATGAAGTTGGACACAATTGGTTTTATGGAATACTCGGGTCCAATGAACGCACCAATGCGTGGATGGATGAAGGAATCAACTCATTCAATGAAACGCGCTACTTCAGGGTGAAGTACAATGATTCTCTGACTTTTGGAAGTGGAATTCTCAGTCCAAACTGGCTGGAAAGACTTGAGTTGAACACGCTTTCTTACAGAATGCGTGATGAATATGCTTACCTCATCAGTGCCCGAAGTGGGATTGATCAACCCATGCAATGTCATTCAGATTCTTTGAGTTCCATCAATTACGGAACCATCACTTACAAGAAAACGGCTGTGGCCTTTGATCATTTGAAAGGCTATTTAGGAGATGAAGGGTTCGACAAGGCCATGCAAGCCTATTTCGAAGCTTGGAAATTCAAACACCCCAGTCCAAACGACCTTCGCGAAGCAGTTGAAAAATCAACAGGGAAAGATCTTTCCTGGTTTTTTGATGATGTAATTAACACCAATGGTAAGATTGATTACGCAGCAGTGGGCACCTCTTCAAAAGATGGGGCGAAGATGGTTTCCATTAAAAATCGTGGTGATCTTAATGTTCCATTCCAAGTTTCATTTTTGGGCGAAGAAGGAAAAGTGATTGCTGAGCAATGGTATGAAGGCATTCCGAAAGGAGACAAGAAATCAATCGCTATTCCGGAAGGAACGAAAATGGTGCAAGTAGATGGAAATGAGAACATGCTTGAATACGACCGTCAAAACGATCAATTGCGCACTTCGGGCTTGTTCAAAACTGTTGAGCCCATTTCCTTTCGTTTTGGCACACGAATAGACAATCCGAAAAAATCAGAATTGTTTTGGATTCCGCTTGCAGCTTGGAATGAGCAGAACAACTTCATGTTGGGGGTGAACATTCACAATACGGCTTTACCCGCCAGAGATTGGGAATTTTCTTTGAGTCCGCTTTACAGTTTTTCTCAAAACAACATCAACGGATTTGCGCGCGTATCGAAGTTTTTCGGGAAGCATGTGCTTGATTTTCAAGTGCAGAAATTTACATCGAGAGATTACACCAACAACTATTTAAACTATTCAAGTACTAGCAATTATGTGCGTCCATCCATTTCATTCAACTACATTTTAAATGATGCTCCACGAGACCGTTACAAGGATCAACTCACTTTTGGCGTGGCTGCGGCTTTTAATTCAGTTGATTATGAAAACAATTCTGAGGCTACAAACTTAATTTTTGTCAGAGATTACATTCAAGAACTATACGCACCTGAAATTCGCTACTCGGCAAACTTTCAAACAGGCCCACGGGTGAGTCATGAGTTTGGAATAGGAACACGCGCTTTTATGGTCAACGAAGTGGGGCTTGAAGACATTGGTCTTATTGCTACTGCAGATTACGAAGGGGCCTTTGAATACAATCAGAAAGGCAAGAAAATACGTTGGAAAGGATTTGGGGGCTACAATTTGAATAAGGACACTTATTTCTATACTTTCTCTGGACTTGGCAGATCGGCGAATAATGACATTATGTTCGATCAATTGTTTCTTCAGAGAAAAGGCACGAACGAAACACTCAATCGTCAAATTAGCAATGGATCAGAAAGTGTTTTGGTTGATTCTAGAAGTTTTGAATGGATATTGAATGGAATGCTCGAATATGAATTACCTAAAACACCCTTCTCGGTGTGGGCTTCAGGGTCAATTACCGATGGTGGTTTCATCTTTGCACAAGAATTCTTAGGCATCAATTATCATTTCAATTATGCCGCGGGTATTTCGTTTACTTTGGTGCGCGATGCTTTGGCTATTCATGTGCCCCTCATTAGCAATCGCTTGCTAGATGATCCTCAATATGAGCCTTGGGAAACCATAATGTTTCAATTCAACATTGACAAATTCAATCCGTGGATGGCATTGAGACGAATAGGGAAATAGGTTATTAGCTCGTCTTTCTTACCTTTTAGGCACATTAAGAAGAGAAGAAGCATGAGCAAGTATTACCACATTACGTCATTCGAAAAGTACACAGAAGCCTATCAAGCTAGTATTCAGGATAAAGCTGCTTTTTGGGATGATGTAGCACAAGCCTTTCATTGGACGAAAAAGTGGAGTAACACTGTTTCTCATGACTTCTCAATCCCTGAAGTGAAATGGTTTGAAGGCGCTGAAACCAACATCACTTTCAACTGCTTAGACAGACATCTGCCTGAACGTGCAGACCAAATTGCCTTCTATTGGGAAGCAAATGATCCCAGAGATGAACATGCAACGCTCACATATCAGGAATTGCATGACCAGGTTTGTCAATATGCCAACCTTCTAAAAAGGAGAGGAATTAAAAAAGGAGACCGCGTGGCCATTTACATGCCCATGATTCCCGACTTGACCGTTGCTCTTTTGGCCTGTGCGCGAATTGGTGCGGTGCATTCAGTGGTTTTTGCCGGCTTTTCTTCTCAAGCACTTGCAGACCGAATCAATGATGCCCAAGCAGTTGCAGTTCTCACTTCAGATGGAATGTTTAGAGGGGCGAAGGAAATGCCTGTCAAACAAATTGTTGACGAAGCGCTAGAGCAATGCACTTCTGTGAATACTGTGGTTGTTAGCCAGCGTACGAAATGCAAGGTGAACATGGAAAACGGCAGAGACATTTGGCTGCATGAGGAAATTGTGCACATGGATCAAACCTGTGCTCCAGAGCCGATGGATTCAGAAGACCTCTTGTTCATTCTTTACACTTCAGGCTCTACCGGTAAACCGAAAGGCGTGGTGCATACCGTTGGCGGATACATGGTTTATGCCGGATATTCATTCAAAAATGTTTTTCAATATGAAGAGGGTGACCTTTTCTGGTGTACCGCTGATGTGGGATGGATTACAGGACATACTTACATTGTATACGGACCGCTCTTGAACGGCGCCTCCTCGGTGATTTTTGAAGGCATTCCATCTTGGCCAGATTGCGGACGGTTCTGGCAGATTTGCGACAAGTACAGGGTCAATCAGTTTTACACAGCCCCTACTGCCATTCGAGCACTCATGGCTGCGGGAGACAATTTCGTCCTAGATTACAGCCTAGATTCATTGAAAGTAATTGGTTCTGTTGGCGAGCCCATCAATGAAGAGGCGTGGAATTGGTACAACATCCACGTGGGCAAAGAAAAATGTCCAATTGTAGATACCTGGTGGCAAACCGAAACAGGGGGCATTTTGATCTCTGGACTTGGAGCACTCAGTCCTCAGAAGCCTAGCCACGCTGGCTTGCCGCTCCCCGGCATTCTTCCTGTGCTGTTAGATGCAGAAGGCAAAGAAATTACTAAAAATGGGGTCGAAGGCTATTTGTGCATCAAGAATCCTTGGCCCAGCATGATCAGAACCACTTATGGAGATCATGAACGGTGCAAAAACGTATACTTCAGTCATTATGAAGGCTACTATTTCACAGGAGATGGGGCGAAAAGAGATGAAAATGGCTTGTATAGAATTATTGGCAGAGTAGACGACGTTATTAACGTTTCAGGACACCGTTTCGGAACCGCAGAAATTGAAAGTGCCATCAACTCCAATGACCATGTAGTAGAATCTGCCGTGGTCGGTTATCCGCATGCCATTAAAGGACAAGGTATTTATGCCTATGTTATTTGCGATGCCGTGATTGAAGACGAAGAAGTCCTTCGCGCAGCTATTACAGAATCAGTGGTGCATGAAATTGGGAAAATTGCGCGTCCAGATAAAATCCAAATTGTTCCCGGTTTGCCAAAAACGAGAAGTGGAAAGATCATGCGTCGCATTTTACGAAAAATTGCTGAAGGGGATGTTTCAAATTTGGGAGATACCTCAACCCTGCTTGACCCTGAGGTGGTTGAGTTCATCAAAAAAGGCAAAGTGTAGCATTCAATTCTCGATCGAATATAAATAACTGTGAATCAGTTGTTTTCATAATAAATATACTTTGAGTTACTTCTCTTGCGTTAACAGAGTTAAGCCCAAAGAACAATTCGTTATGCAAGGAATACGTCGAATTCTCTTTGTCTGTTTGCTCCTCGCTTTCCTGCCCAAATTAGCCATTATCATTTCCAATTCTTGGTTGTTTTTCCTGCTTTACACCGCCGGAGGAACCGTTGTAATTGTTGAATTTCTGGTGCTCATTAAACGCATGCAGCCCAACTCATGGAAATGGAAAGAATTACTTCAACCGCTTATCATTGCCGGAGGCATGAGCTTTATTGCTATGACTTTTCTACCTAAAAAGGTGAATGAATTCTCTGACTCTACCGGCAGATACACGCTGGTAGTTTACCAAAAGTTCAAGTTTCTTTCTGTGCCAGGTGATGGTGGAAGTTTCAAGGCTGACCTCAGGCTTTACAATTGCTGGGGATGGGAAATTGACAAGTCAGAGCGCAAAGAGCCTATTCATACTGACGAACTCAGCATTCGTTGGCGAACAAAAGGCGTAGAATATGGAAAAGCACGTGCCCCTTTGACTTTCTCTAATTAACTTTCGATGTTAAATCGAAAAAATGGAAAATCAACGTCACCTCTTCTCACTTCAAGACGATATTCATTACTTGAACAATGCATATAAAGCTCCATTGTTAAAAGCGTGCGAAGCGGCAGCGATAAAATCTTTGGTCAGAGACCGAAACCCTATCGGAATTGGACCTGATGATTATTTCGACGTGACCGATGAGATTCGAAAAGAATTCGCGCAGCTGGTGAATTGTACTCCTTCACAAATTGCACTTATTCCGGCCAGTTCCTATGGACTCAATGCCGCATTTCGAAACATTCCTTGTAAGGAAGGACAGCACGCATTGACCATTGAGAACGAATTCCCCAGTGATGTTTTCGCCCTAGAAAGATGGTGTTCAGATCATGAGACAGCATTAAAATTTATTCGTCCTGAAGCCGGAGCGAAGCAGGTTGGAGAAAAGTGGACTGAGAAGATCATTTCGTCAATCACCTCAGAAACAGCTGTTTTGGTCATGTCCTCTGTACATTGGATGAACGGAACGGCCTTTGATTTAGAGCAAATTGGCACAAAATGCGCTGAGACAAACACCTACTTCATTGTTGATGGAACACAATCTGTTGGCGCCCGTGTGATGGATGTGAAACGCTTTAAAATTGATGCGCTTATTTGCGCTGGTTACAAGTGGCTTCTTGGTCCGTACTCCCTCGGCTTGGCTTACTATTCTTCGAAATTCAACGAGGGCATTCCGCTTGAAGAAACGTGGATGAATAGAACAAATGCCAAAGATTTCAGCAACCTCACCACTTACGAAAAGAGCTACACGCCTGATGCGGGGAGGTATAACATGGGCGAGACCAGTAATTTCACGCTGGCCCCTATGCTCTTGGCCGCAGTTCAGCAACTCAATAAATGGGGCGTTAAGAACATTGAAGAATACACGTCAAACCTAATTCTTCCTTTGAAGGAGTTTCTTTCATCCAAAGGCATTCAACTGGAAGACGAAGCCTTTTTCTCATCCCACCTTTTCGGAATCAAACTTCCTGATGGTGCTCAGGTTGATGAGGTGAAAGAAGCACTTGCACAGGAAAAAGTATATGTTTCTGTGCGAGGAACTTTCTTACGCGTATCTGTGAATGTTTTCAATACATCTGCTGACATTAACAAACTTATTCAAGTTCTAGATTCAGTGATCTGATGGGGATAAGTGACTGGCATGAGAAGTTATTTGAATTAAAAAGGAATCACTCAAGGTCCTCCATAAAAGCGTTTTAATGAGACAATTGGCCAACTATACGAGTACTAATTTAGCAGATACAAATTACTTCGTAGCGTCTACAAAGTTGTTGTTGATGGTGTTGGTTTTGTGGCGAACTTCGCTGTGGGGAAAGGGCTAAACTTATTCCTATAAAGAGAGGCGCCACTAGATTGTGCCTCCTTTGGTTCATTCAATAAAGGTTGACACACTTTACAAAACAACCTGAATCGCTTTACTTATTCATGTATCTTAGCTTATGACACTTTACATTTCGTCCAAGAAAATGATAGTGGCAATGACTTTGATGCTCATAGCCCTGATTTTTTCGCAAGACAGTATAGCTCAAGTAATCATCAATGAAGTGTCACCATTTAATGGCACCATTGATGAAGTTGGAGACGAGAGTGATTGGATCGAACTCTTAAACACCGCGAATGTACCTGTTGATTTAACAGGTTATCACCTATCAGACAATGCGGACAATTGGGATAAATGGGAGATTCCATCTGTGGTGCTGCAGCCCAATGAAAGAACCCTGATTTTGGCTTCAGGGGAAGACAAACACTACCTGGCTGAAAATTGGCAATCGCTCATTCTAGACACCGACGAGTGGCGCTATTTTCCTGCCTTTTTCGAACCCCCGGCAAATTGGAAATACGAGAGTTTCGATGACCAAACATGGAGCCTTGGAAATGGCGGTTTTGGTTATGGAGATGACGATGACAATACACAGATCATAAGCACAAACGTCTATTATTTACGCAAGACTTTCGACCTAGAATCGCTTGACGAATTGCATTACCTGCTTTTTCATGCTGATTATGATGATGGTTTTATTGCCTTTTTGAATGGGGTAGAAATAGCCCGTTCAGAGACCATGCTTGGAGTTGAAGGTGACTTTGACGAGTATTCCAACGGGATTCATGAAGCATTGCTTTACCAAGGACTTGTTCCAGATGGTCAACTATTTGACACAGATCAAATTCAAAATCTGTTGCACGAAGGTGAAAATATTTTAGCCATTCAGGTGCACAATGCGAACGCCAATTCCTCAGATTTTTCAGGAAGATTTTTTCTTTCACTTTCTGCTCAAGAAGGTGCTTTAGATTTAGACCCCGGTCCTGAATGGATTCCATATATCTATTCGTTGTACCACACCAATTTCAAACTCAGTGCTGGAGAGCCTGTTATTCTGAGCGATGACGAAGGAAATTTAGTTGACTTTATAGACATTGACCCGAACCTTTCTTTCGGAATGACGATGGGCCGAACAGAAGATGGTTTGAATAACATCTGTGTTTTCGAAACGCCTACACCCTGGGAAACGAATGATGGAAGTTGGTGTTATGAGGGCATTGAAACCCCTCCATCAGTGTCATTGGCCTCTGGCTGGTATGATGGTCAACAAACTGCTACCATTTTGCCAACAAGTGCAACTCAAACCATTCACTATTCTACCAATGGTGATCTTCCAACTTCTACTCATCCCATTTATTCTGCGCCTGTAATTCTAGTTGAATCGGGCGTTTTGAGCGCGCGCGCCTTGAGCACAGGAAACAAGCTCCCGAGCAAGCCTGCTGATATCACCTGTATCATTAACGAAGAAAATTATGGCTTACCCGTATTTTCAGTGATCACTGACTCATTGAATCTATGGGACTTTAACGAAGGTATTTACGTTTCTGGTCCGAATGCGCAGGAGAACATCCCCTATTTCGGAAGTAACTTCTGGGAACCTTGGTCAAAATGGTCACGACTTGAATACTTTAATGGAGCGCAGGAACTGCAGGCTAAAGCCGAACTCGACTTAGAAATTCATGGTGGATGGTCAAGATCTGAGCCTCAAAAGTCCTTTCGCTTTGATTTCAAATCAATCTATACCGGACCGCTACAGTATCCTGTGTTTTCTCAAAAACCATTCATTGAAGAAGTAGGAAATTTGAACATCCGAAATGGCGGCCAGCATGTGTTATCTGATAAAATTCAAGACGCCGTTTTCTCCAGAGTTGCCAGCAAAACAAACGCACACAACACCTCATATGACCCTTGTATTGTATACTTAAATGGAGAATATTGGGGCATTTACGGCATTCGAGAGAAAGTTGACGAAGAATACATCGAGGCCAATTTTGGTGTAGATGAAGACGATGTTGACCTACTGAATCCATGGTCTGCACTGGCGGGAACAACCAGTGATTTTGTAGAAGCATACGTTTCATTGACCAGTGCAGAACCACAAGATGATGGGTATTATGATGTGCTAGATGCTGAATTCGCCCTACAGAATTACATTGACTACTTCGTGATTCAAACTTACATTCAAAATCTTGATTGGATGGGAATAGCTTGGGGATTGAACAATGTGAAATTGTGGCGCTCACAACAAGGAGGAAAATGGTCCTATGTGCTTTATGACACAGATGCTGGATTTGGCTACTTTGGTGGTGATCCCAGCGATAACTACCTTCAATATGCTAGAGCACCGCTCTACCCGAACCCACACAGCATTCTTTTCGACCGAAATCTCCAGAATTCGAAGTTCAAATGTGACTTCGCCAATCGCTATGCCGATTTGATAAACACCGTTTTCCAAGCAGCTGAATTCAATGCTGAGGTGAATGAATTGCAATCATTGATTGTAAATGCAATGCCTGACCATGTTGACCGCTGGCAAGCGCCATTTTCTGAAGAATACTGGGATGAGACCGTTCAAAATATCAAAACATACAATGCCCAGAGAATTCCATCTGCACGTAATCATGTGAACGCCAACCTAGGCTTCAACGGACAAGTATCTGTTTCACTTGATGTAGTACCTGCAGGTGCTGGAACCATTCAAATTAGCACCATTTCTCCTGATGAATATCCGTGGCAAGGTGTTTACTTTAGCGGCTGTCCTTTCAACATTTCAGCTGTTGCCAATGAGGGTTACGTTTTCGAGTATTGGGAAGAGAATCCGTTCGTTGATGAGGATGACCAAAACAACGACAGTCTATTCGTTAACATTCAATTCACTTCACAATTCATTGCTCATTTCACCCAATGCAACCTGGAAGCTGAAGTATCTATTTCTTCGTCTACCAGCACGTTAACTTTCACTGCATCTGGAGTTGGCGAAGTAGATGAAGTGACGTGGTTTATGAATGGAGAGGTTGTAGGAACGGGAACAACATTCGAAGCGAGTCAAACAGGTATTTACTCTGTAACTCTTGAGAGCGGCCTGTGCTCATACAGCTCTGACAATTTTGACTTCATCTATGTGGGACTGGATGAACTAGGTGAAGCGCTAATTTCAATTTATCCTAATCCGGCCAAAGACCAATTTCGTGTTACTTCTAAGAATATCGATTTGAACAACGCCCTTCTCGAGATTTGGTCAGCTTCTGGTCAGTTAGTGCTTCGCGAAGCAAGGCCGAAAAGCACAATTTCAGTTGCGCATTTGAATGCAGGGGTCTATCAGGTTAGGCTTACTGATGGAAAACGAAGTGAAGTGGCAAGGTTGGTTGTGGAGTGAGTTTTCATTTTAAATCTCTCCAAACGAATATCTAAAACCAAAAAAGGCGACTAGTTGTCGCCTTTTAAAAGTAGCCCCGCCGGGAATCGAACCTGGATCTTAGGTACCGGAAACCTACATACTATCCATTGTACTACGGGGCCAGAATAATGTGCGCGAAGATAAGAATGTTATGGAATTGCCACTCCTTAATTCACCGTGATAAGAGAATATTCTCTACAAAAAAGGCTTTTCGTATTTTTGCAGCCTAACTTGAACAGTATGAGACTTTTATTCATCATTTTCATTTTTCTGAACGTAACAGCTTTCAGTCAAGTCACGTTCGGCCCAGAACAATTGATCGCAATTGAAGATGGTGTGGTCAAAGTGTATAGCGCAGATTTTGACAATGATGGCGATTTGGATCTACTCAGTACCGCTACCATTGATGGAATTTCATGGTGGTCCAATGACGGTTCAGGAAACTTTACCCTTGGGCAATATTTACAACAAACAGGAGTCGTACCCCTGTGTAAATCTGCCGCTATCTTTGACTATGACAACGATGGTGACCAAGATGTGGTTGCTTTGATTAACACCTCTGCAGCCACTTCCCCAACAAGCATTCAATACTTCACGAACGATGGAAATGGAGTTTTCTCCACAGGATTTATTGTGGGTGATACCGGCCCAAACGGACATGAGATTAAAGCCGCAGATTTTGATAGCGATGGCGACACAGATGTTGTATTTGCAGAAGGAGCAGATGATGAAGTAGGATGGATTGAAAATCTGGGTTCAGGAATTTGGGGTTCAACTGTCATCTTGACAACGCAGTCCAATGGCGCACAAACACTTGCCGTTGCTGACTTTAACGCTGATGGCTTCCAAGATGTGATGATCGGAGGCGCATATGACGACGAATGGGTTTGGCACCAAAACAATGCAGATCAATTACTAGGACCTCCCATCATTATTGGAATTGGTGACAACATTGAAAGTGTTACATACGGAGATTTAGACGGAGATGGTTTGCCTGACGGAGTAGCCGTTTATGCCATTGATTGAGATGTTGTGTGGGCGAAGAACAATGGCAGCGGCTTTGATGCTCCACAGTTCATTCTAGATGGCACTGGTTTTCCTGACAACTTCCCGCTAGGGGTTGAAGTTTTTGACCTTGATCAAGATGGTGACCTCGATGTAGTAGTTGCAACGCTGCTTGAAAACACTTTTTCATGGTTCGAAAACCAAGGTGCTGGCGTTTTCGGAACACAACAAATCATTGCTACAGGCGCAACAAATCCGCGTCAAGTTGCTTTTGGAGATTTTGATTTAGATGGGGATATCGACATTGCAGGTCAGCATTTCGCCACAGACAAATTGGTTTGGTATGAGAATACTTCACCCGTTGTCATACCAGGCTGCACCGTTATCAATTCCTGTAATTACAGCCCAAATGCCACAATTGACGATGGGTCTTGTGATTATTCCTGTTTGGGATGTACGGATCAACTCGCATGCAATTACAGTGAATTGGCGACCATAGACGATGGCAGCTGTGAATTGATTTCGGCATTCATATTGACATGGAATGGGAGTATTTCATTCTGCAATGGAGATGGACTCTCTGATTTATTCGCCCCAGGCATTTCGAACGAAGGAAATTCTGGTCAAAATCAAGCGCTTGTTCTCACAGAAGGTGGAATCATTGTTTATGCTGGAGGAAACTTTTCGATTGATTTTGAGAATTACCCTCCCAGCACCTATGAAGTAGCCACAATCTCATACAACGACGGATTAACAGGTTTGTCTGTGGGTGAAGAATTAGTGAATCTTGGGGGTGATTGTTTTGACCTCTCAACAACCATCGAAATAGCAAACAATATGGGCGGCTGCACTGATCCAACTGCGTGCAATTTCAACTCAGACGCGATGTGTGATAATGGGTCATGCATCATTGTAGGGTCAGACGAAGGTTGTACAGATAACCTTGCTTGTAATTACAATCCAGATGCACTCATAGATAACAATACTTGCTACATCGCTCCTACTGGTTACAACTGTGATGGAAGTTGCATTGATGCTAACATGAACAGTATATGTGACCTTCTTGAGTTTGCGGGCTGCACAAATCCTTCAGCGATCAACTATGTTCCTCAATCAACTGAAGATGACGGCTCTTGCCTCTTCCCTAGTTCATTTTGCGGAACAGGCACAGTATGGGACCCCGTTTCGGAATTGTGTGTTACCGAAAGTGGTGACAACCCCTGTCCAGGCGATTTCAACAATGATGGCATTATCAACGCGACTGATCTACTTCAGTTTTTAGGATTGTTCAGCACTTCGTGCGAATAAATCCCCTAAACATGGTATTGGTTAGCTGACGGTTTGAGCTCATCTTTGTATCATGAAGACTGAGGTAAACGACATCGCCCCGTGTATTTTCCATGTTATTCTTGAAAAACAAGCTAGTTTTTCGAAGAAGAGTTGCTGTAAGAAGCACAAAAAAGGCAATCGCTGTAAAAAATGTCCTGGACGAAAGTAATCTGTCCTATCTTCCCGTTTCATCTTCAATTCCATTATGTCACCTGCGCGAAAAGAAATCATTGATGCTTGTCATGCCGTTCTGGCTGAGCGCAAATTAGGCATTGAATCTCAGTTACAAGCGCTTCGCGAATCACTTGAAAATGAATCCAAAAGCACTGCTGGAGACAAGCATGACACTGCCAGAGCAATGACTCATTTAGAACAGGAAAAGCTGGGCAGACAGGAACTTTTGTTGTCACATGATTTGAACACGCTCAGTCAGTTGAATGAAAAGATTACTCCATCAAAAGTTGGACTTGGCAGTGTGGTATATACTTCAAAAGGAACTTTCTTTATTGGACCGAGTATGGGAAAGATAGAAGTTGGATTAGATACGGTTATGGTAATTTCTGCTATTGCTCCAATTGCTCAATCTATGTTAGGAAAGAAAGCAGGAGATGAATTTGGGTTCAATCAGTTTCAAAGTGTGATTGAAGGATTGGGATAAGTTAGAAGTTGAGTTGAGCCCTCTCGGGCCCGCCCCCGCCCCCGCTCCGTCCAAACCAAGCAAAGCGAAGGTATTCAAGTATTAAACTCCTAGACTACTCTTCTCACTCAAAAAGCCCCAGAAATTCATATCCGTCGGCTCTCCGTTTATATCCGTTTCCAAACTGTCCAAAAAAAAAGGCCACCTCGAAGTTCGAAGCGGCCTTATAACCTAAAATGCGAATTGGGTTTTATCTAAAAATCACAAATCGTTTACTTGATTTGCCATCAGGAGATACTAAGTGAAGCAGGTAAGTACCTGACTCTAAACTAGACGTTGGGATCTTCACCAACTGCTGTCCAGCTTCGCGTTGCATTTGTTGATTCATGACCACTCTTCCTTGAATGTCAGTTACCATCAAAGTAAACGCTGCGTCTTCATGCAAATTAAATGTCAAATTCACCTCAGCACTCGCTGGATTAGGGAACACATTTAATGCATCGAATAAGTCTACTTTCAATTCAACTTCCGCTTCATTGTCCATAGCTGGATCCGCGTCAAGTCTTGCACCATTAGCACAACCTGTAATCACAACATCGTCTAGATAGATGTAATCTGAATTGGTTGAGGCATCACATCTAAATCGAATACGTGTATTGGATGCGAATGGACCTTGAATGGTTACTGCATCACCATAGAACGTATTGTTATTGAATGATGACCCGGAAGTATAAGAGGCAACCGTTGAATAAGAAGAACCGCCATTGTTAGATATTTGTAACCAGAAGTCTTCACCGTTCTCCATGCTTTGAGCGTAGAAAATAAAGTCAACGGTAATTTCTTCGAAGTTAGAAAGGTTCAAATTATCTGTTGTTGTTGTTGAACTTGAGCTGTTGTCTCTCAAACGAACGCAGTAGTTTCCTGAATAAGCATAAGAAGCATCATTTGAACTTCTTCTGCAATCAGAACCACCATCATTCCAAAGCCCCCAGCTATCAAAGCTTGTGCTATTTACGGTAACAGTTGAGCATTCACCCGTATTGCAAGGTGCGCATGAGCCACCGCAATCAACACCCGTTTCATCTCC
>JBLIGQ010000030.1:0-32137 GCA_047636995.1 Flavobacteriales bacterium
CCGTTGATGTTTCCTGTATAATCAAACCAACAAGACAATCCAGGCTCTTGGTTTTGATCGTTCGCTGCTGTTCCTACTTGCAGTCCGTATTGGTAACTAGAGGGTTTGTGTGTGCAATTGAGCACACTTCCTTCGATGTCTCCTGTTCCAATCAATACGTTTTCGTGGGTATCATCCATGATGAAGTAATCCCACGTTTCATAGAGGTCTCCTACAATTCCAGGAGCTCCTTTCCAGCTTCGCCCTAAACCAGACCATTCTTCCCAGTTCATTCGATCTCTGAACCAAAAATCCATATAGAATCCTACGTTCGGATTCTCTATGTTCACACTGTGTCCGTACATGTGCGCTGTTCCGTCTTCGAAAACATCAAACGTTCCACCATCTTCATCAAATTCATAAAGAATGGAGTTAATTCCGGGTAAATTCGGAATCCAGAGGGTCCGTTCGTCAGCACCAAATCCGTTAACATGGCAGATTTCATTCGCACACATTTCAGCTGTTGGTTCAGCACCTGGCTGATTGGCACCCGCATCAAAATTCTGCTGAATCTCTGCTGCAGTTAAGGCTCGATCATAGGTAGCAATGAGTTTAAGCGTTCCTAACCACGGTCTATCTACAGCAATCTCATTTGCTAAAGCAAGGTGATATCCTAAATTCCAATTGTCTAAATTTCCTGTTTTTGAACCTGAAGCTTGAAGCGCCCCATCAAGGTAGATGGCGTCATCTCCATTGGCATTGCGGATGTAAACTACGTGTTGAAGATTAGATGCGAAGGTATTTTGAGCAACAAGATTCGGAGTACCATTTGAACCAGTTGTGCTTGTTCTGAACCTCCCAATGGCATCTTGGCCATCTTGTCCTAACATAGCATTGCGGTTTGAAGCACCAGAAGAAATGGTCACAATTCTAGCTGGGCCCGATTGTTCACTATCTTCAGCTATAACCCATGCCTCCAAAGTGATTTCACCAGAAGCTACAACACTCATGTTCAACTCATCAGCACCAGCTAAGGAGCGAATCAGCGTAGGCGCGTTAATTTGCAGTCCTCCTTCAGGAAGCCAAGTCACATTTGATTCTTGGTGAATGCGAAGAATCAAGGGAGTACCATTGTTAGATACGTCATGAACGAATCTACCACTGCCCTCTTGAAACGTATAAAGATTCAAAAGATCAGTTGATACACGATCTTGTGCTAGAGAAACGGTGCTCCCCAAGCAGATCAAAATAAGTAGGTATAAGTTCTTCATCAGCTTAAAGTCAGGTTAGTGATCTCATGCACTCGATGGAAGAATTGTTTTCAGATAATAGATGAAGTGAATACTACCTTTACGCTGATGAAGATGAAAAGGTTGTGACTGAAGAGAATTATTAGAACCAGATAGCAGTTTAATCGCACAAAACAGGGCGGTTAATCGACGAATGACATGCCTTTTACGTGAGAACCATCCTTTAGGGTGGCAAATTCCTTGAATAAGTCTGCTACATTTGAGCTGTTAATGTATTAGGCCTCAGCGCCTACTCTTGGAAACCTAATCTCTCATGGTTACCAGAAACTAGAGTCCTAAAGAGGTGATTAAAACGTTAATCACCTCTTTTTTTTCGCCCTAGATTTCTAGAACACTCTCCCTTTATTAATCTGTGATTTGAATCAATATCCCGGTTCCATTGATGTCTAAGTCAATCAAATCTGGGCTCCCTTTATAATAGGTATTCCCTTTGTTTGATAGCTTCGCGAAGAGGTACCCGGTGGAGTTAACAAGCATTTGATTGATGCTGCTATTGTTTGAATACACGGCACTTGATGAGAAATCAGCTGCATCAAAAACCCCTACTCCTTGGTGAAAAAATCCAGCTGTGCGTGAACTCCCTTGAAGAATGAAATTCGCATACCCCGTGTGGTTCGTTACATTCAGTGAATCTCCAACGTACCGGATGAGCACATCTCCGAATCCCTGCCTATTTTCAAAAGAAAACTGATTTGTATAGAGTGTGTCTACAAAGATTACGTCTCCTTGTCCTTTGTAATTTACGGCCTCAAGTTGAGATGCATGAATAACCACTTTGAAACGAATACCGAGGTTCCGCACCCAATTGCAGGTATTTTCATTGCGTAGGTTGAGAAACCCGCCATCTTGTTCTGTGATGATGCCATTGACTAAATATTCAGGCCCAAACACTTCAATGGCTCCTTCATTGTCAGTCCGGATCTCCACATCAATCAGGCCCTCTATGTTGATTTGACGTATGCCACCTGAAAAAGAGCGCACTTCAACAACATCTGCTCCTGCTTGCTTAAAACAATCTGGCGCATCTCCGCTCTTGCAGGCTAAAACACAAACCGCCAAAGTAATGATTGCACTATTCCGAATGAGTTTTATTTTCATTTGAAGAAGAAATTACTTCTTTTTGGCTGCTTCCCAATAGGCATCCATTTCCTCTAAGGTCATTTCTCCCATGACTTTGCCGTCTTTCGCACTTTCTGTTTCAAGGTATTGAAAACGTTTGATGAATTTTTTATTTGTTCGTTCTAAGGCATCATCTGGATTGATTCCTTTAAAGCGAGCGAAGTTGATGAGTGAGAACATCAGATCTCCGAACTCGTCTTCCATGCGCTCTGAATTGGTATCAGCCTCCACTTTAAACTCATTAAGCTCTTCATGGACTTTGTCCCACACTTGATCTTCGTGATCCCAATCAAAGCCTACACCTCGGGCCTTATCTTGAATGCGGATGGCTTTCACCATTGAGGGCAATGTTCTTGGTACGCCCTCCAACACGCTCGTCTTTCCTTCTTTCAGTTTGAGCTTTTCCCAATTGGCTTTCACTTCCTCTTCGTCTGCCACTTCAACATCTCCGTATATGTGCGGATGCCTGCTGATCAGTTTGTCAGAAATAAAATTCAAGCTGTCACCTATGTCGAAATGGTTCGTTTCGCTTCCAATCTTGGCATAAAACACCATGTGCAAAAGAAGGTCGCCAATCTCTTTCTTAACCTCGTCAATGTCATTGTCCATAATGGCATCAGTCAATTCATAGGTCTCCTCAATGGTCAAGTGCCGAAGCGATTCCATCGTTTGTTTTCTATCCCAAGGACATTTTTCTCTCAATTCATCCATGATGTTTAGGAGACGTTCAAAGGCCAAAAGTTTATCTTGCATGCTATTCATACTTCAAAGATACCATCTCATCGTGGCGAATTTCAGAGCAACCGTCAACAATCTTTCACTTTTTTCGAACCGAAACGTTCTATTGAGCATTGTGCTCTTGGTCTTATGCTTCGCGAAAGAGGGCCATTCACAATGGCATGAAGGCCTCTATGCCGAAGCACATGGAGGGATGGTTGTGCCGCATAGACCTGAACTAAACGGCATTGTTAGTGGACATTCGAAAGGATTCGCCATTGGAAAAGAATGGGATGTAGACGGATCAGCACGGTGGCATTACAGCTACCATGCTCCCAAGTTCGGATTCGAGTTTTATGCAGCAGATTTGGGCAACCGCCAGCAGCTTGGTCGCCAAATTGCACTCTCTGCTTTTACCCGAATTCCGCTAGGTAAAGTTAAGTTCAAAGATCATCTGTTCATTGCCGTGGGCGCTGGTTACTCAGATACGAAATGGGATCTTACCGAAAACCAAAAGGCCATTGCCTTGGGCTCCAATTTCAATGTGGCCATTTCTGTGGCCTACTTGGTATCGAAAGAGATAGGAAAGACTAATGTATATGGGGGATTGCGCATGACACATCTGTCTAACAGTGCCGTGGTGATGCCCAATTTAGGGACGAATAACATGCTTGTAGTGTTAGGCATCAATTTAGACCAGGAAAGGAAAAAAATGGAACCTGGAATCTTCACATCGCATTTACCTCAAAGGTCCGAATGGCGTGTACAATATGCCGTTGGAATGAAGCAAATTGCTCCTGCTCTTTCGCCTTTCTATCCCATACACACGCTGAGTGCTAGTTATACGAAGCGTGCAACTTGGAACCGGGCTTACTTTGTTCGCTCTGATTTATTTTATAATCTATCGCTGCGCCCTATTATTCAGCGCAATGAAGGACGAAGGTTAACGAATTCAGAATTGCTGCAACATGGAATTGGGTTGGGGTACGCACAGATTTTTGGAAATACTCGTGCAGAGATGATGATGGGAGTTTACACGGTCAACTCAAATCCCGCAGTAGGCGTGTTTTACCACCGACTAGGGCTGAGACACCAACTTAAAAAAGCCCCTCACTTAGCGCTTACAGTGAACCTGTTGACACATTGGGCGAAAGCACATCACCCAGAAGTTGGAGTGTCTTGGAAGCTTTAAACATTAAGCCGTTTCATCTTGTTGACAGCGGTCTTGCGGACGGGCACCGCAGATGCTACAACCACCACCTTCTTCTTGAAACATAGGATTGTTTGATGCGCAAGTTCCTGCGAATTGTCCGTTCTTCTTGACCAGAATTTTAATAGCAATCCCTGCGAACGCTAAAGCAAGTAATCCGATTGTTAAAAGTATGAGTTTCATAGCTCAAAGGTAGTCATCTTTCAATGGGTGAATGTCACGTATTCATCAATTCTTCAATCTGCTTTTTTATGCCCTCGGTCATCCAAGACTCAAAAGAGCCATTGTTGTCATAGATCAAGTAGACATCAAGACCGAGATTTCTATGTTCTTCTAAAAAGCGCTTAGTGTCATCCACGCCCATCACAAGGAAAGCGGTGGCATAGGCGTCAGCCAGCATGCAATTGCTGGCCATTACGGTTGCAGAAAGCAATGAATGCTGCACGGGATAACCTGTTCGAGGATCAATGGCATGCGAGTATTTCTTTCCGTCTTCTTCGAAGAACTTACGGTAACTTCCGCTGGTAGCAACTGCTTTATTTCGAACATTGAGAATAGCTTGAAACGAACGTTCAATTTCGTCTACTGGCCTATCAATTGCAATGCGCCAATCATTTCCTTTTGAATTTACACCTTTGCACAGAAGCTCGCCACCCAACTCAATCATGTAATTGGAAATGTTTTGCCTTTCGAGGTATTCAGCAATTACATCAACCGAAAACCCTTGAGCGATGGCATTGAAATCTAATCGAACACCCGCCTGTCCCTTTCGAATTTGAGTCTCTTTGTAGATGTATCCACTTTCGATCTCAATCATATCTATGTTAGAAGGTTGAATGCTCACTTTCGTCTTTTGCTCAGCAACTGCTTCAGGTGTCACATCCCCTTTATTCTTCAAGCCGAAGCCCCACAACTCTACCAATGGATAAACTGTTGGATCAAAAGCGCCATCTGTTTGTTGCCAGATCTCACGAGAGACATCAAAGAGAACCGAAAAGTATTTTGTTGAATCATAGAACGCAAAAACCGTGTCTGTTCGGTCATGAGCATTCATGCGATTGATCAGTGAAGTTGGAACCCACGTTGAGAGCTCTTGATCAATGCAGAATAAGATGGAATCTACACCTCCTTTAAATGAGGAATCATTCTCTAAGTAACGAATGGTGTAGGTAGTCCCCTGAGCTTCGCCATGAATGACTGTTTCTTGAAAAACCGTTTCAGAAGCTTTCTGGTTAGGTGCATCATCAGGCTGTTCAGATGAATTGCAAGCTATGAGAGCGCTCGTACATACTGCGAGCGCTATGAAGTAGGCAGAGGTTCTTTTCATTGAGCAAAGTTCTATAAAAAAAGAAAGCGGCAAAAGCCGCTTTCTAAGAGGTTTATCCTCCAAAATCATCAAATGCTACGTTCTCTGGCGGCACGCCCCAGTCATCGCACATTTTAATTACCGCTTGGTTCATCATTGGAGGACCACAGAAATAATATTCAATGTCTTCTGGTGCGTCGTGGTCTTTCAAGTGGTGTTCAATTACCGCGTTGTGAACAAATCCAAGGAATCCGTCGCCATCTTCCGTAAGATTCTTCTTCTCCTTCCAATTGTCCTCAGGGTTTGGTTCGCTCAACACCAAGTGAAACTTGAAGTTAGGGAACTCTTTTTCAATCCTTCTGAAGTCATCTACATAGAACAACTCCCGCTTTGAACGTCCACCATAGTAAAATGTCACTTTACGTCCCGTCTTCAACGTATGAAACAAGTGGAAAAGGTGTGATCGCATAGGTGCCATTCCGGCTCCACCACCAATGTATAACATTTCAGCTTCCGTCTCTTTGATGAAGAATTCACCGTATGGACCGGAGATGGTTGTTTTATCGCCAGGCTTGCATCCAAATACGAAAGAAGAACATACTCCTGGATTCACTTGCATCCAAGCACTACGTGCTCTATCCCATGGAGGAGTAGCAACACGAATGTTCAACATAACGATGTTTCCTTCTGCAGGGTGATTTGCCATTGAATACGCACGAACGATTTCCTCGTTGTTCTTCATTGAAAGGTCCCAGAGACCAAACTTGTCCCACTCAGCTTTGAACTCTTCCGGGTTCGGGTGATGATCAGGGTGAGCAGTAACATCTATTTCTTTAAAGTCCACAGTAATTGTAGGAACATCAATTTGGATGTAACCACCCGCTTCGAAGTCCAAAGACTCCCCATCAGGCAAACGCACAACAAACTCCTTTATGAAAGATGCAACGTTGTAGTTTGAAATCACTTCACATTCCCACTTCTTAATTCCAAATACCTCTTCAGGAATTTGAATTTTCATGTCTTCCTTCACCTTCACTTGACATCCAAGACGCCAATCAGCGGCAATTTCTTTACGTGAAAAGTGTGGCTCTTCGGTTGGAAGAATTGCGCCTCCACCTTCGTAAACTTGGCACGTGCACTGAACACATGTTCCACCACCTCCGCATGCTGACGGCAAGAAGATACCTACGTTACCGAGGGTCGTAAGTAAGTTACTACCTCCATCTACCTCAATAATTTTTTCTCCGTTAATCTCAATTTTGATCTTTCCGCTTGGCGAAAGTTTCGCTTTAGCAAAGAGCAATAGTCCAACGAGTAGAAGGATTACTGCCAGGAAAAATACGATTGCAAATATGATTGTAGTTGTCATAATTCTACCTCTCCAGTTCGTTTATATTTCAATTCCCATGAAGCTCATGAATGCCATGCCCATAAGCCCAGTGATGATGAACGTAATTCCTAATCCTTTCAATGGTGCAGGAACGTGAGAATACTTAATCTTCTCGCGAATCGCAGCAATGGCAACAATTGCCAACCACCAACCAACACCAGAGCCCAATCCGAAAACGGTTGCCTCTCCAATTGTTGGATACTGACGCTCTTGCATGAACAAGGCTCCTCCCAAGATTGAGCAGTTTACTGCAATCAACGGAAGAAAGATTCCAAGAGCACCATAGAGTGCAGGAGCGAACTTCTCTACGATCATCTCAACCAATTGCACAATGGATGCAATTACAGCGATGAACATAATGAAGCTCAAGAAGCTCAAATCGATTGTTGCGTATGAAGCATCAAGCCAGGTTAAGGCGCCTTCCTTCAATACGTACTCTTCAAGTAAGTAGTTAATTGGAACTGTAATTCCAAGTACAAAGATCACCGCAAATCCAAGACCTACGGCTGTTTTCACTGTTTTTGATACAGCGAGGTAGGAACACATGCCCAGAAAGTAGGCGAAGATCATGTTCTCTACAAAAATTCCTTTAACAAATATGCTGAAGTATTCCATGGTTGTTCAGATACGATGTTTAATTCTCTTCGATTAGTTTGGTGTTGCGTGAACGCTGCACCCAGATAATGATTCCTACAACCACAAGGGCCATTGGAGGCAAAATCATCAAGTTGTTATTCTCATAGAACCCTCCGTTCGCAATGAACCAAGAATCTGGAATAAACTTTAATTGACCAATTCCAGGGAAGCTGAATGCACCTGACCCGAAGATCTCACGTACAAATGCCACTGCGAGAAGAATCCATGCATAGCCCAGACCATTCCCGATGGCATCAAGAAATGATGGCCCAGGTTTATTCCCCAAGGCAAAGGCCTCTAGGCGTCCCATGATGATGCAGTTCGTAATGATTAATCCGACGAAAACAGAAAGTTTCTCAGAGATGTCTGGGAGGAAGGCTTTCAATACTTCGTTTACAATGATTACCAATGCTGCAATGATCACCAATTGAACGATGATTCGAATGCGGTCAGGAATCAGGTTACGGAGAAGTGATACGATCACGTTACCTCCAATCATCACGAACAATACAGCTGCAGACATAATTACGGCTTGCTGCACTTGCACTGTAATGGCCAATGCGGAACAAATTCCAAGAACTTGAACTGTGATTGGATTTGAATCATTCAGCGGATCAGAGAGCAGCCTTCGATTCTTTTTCGAGAAGAGCGATTCGCTCTTTTTAATTTCTTTTACTTCCGTGCTCATAGCTGTGCTTTTTGATTTGAAGTTTGCTCTAAGTATTTCACGTAAACGGGGAGTGTACGGTTAAGCATCTCTCCCACTCCTTTACTGGTAATTGTTCCTCCAGTAATTCCATCTACACTGTGTTCATCTGTTACTGAACCGCTCTTCTTCACTTCGAACACCACATCAGCATCATTGTTCAGAGTTTTACCTGCGAATTTTTCTGTAAAAAACTCTTCCCTAATTTCAGCTCCTAGGCCAGGTGTTTCGGTTTTATGGTCGAACGTTGCTCCGTAGAACGTCTCCGCATCATCCATCAATGCAACGTATCCCCAGATCGGGCCCCAAAGACCGGTACCAACCACTGGTGCTACATAGAAAGTACTGTCGTTCTTAACACACACATACAGCGGGTAAGTCACATCTGCCTTCATCAATTCTTCTTCTTGAAGTTCAGGTTCTCTCTTTGTTGACTTGATTATTTTACCAATAATACCGCGGTAATCTTTCTTCACATTGATGTTGAAAGGGTCTGTTTTATCATTCGCATCTATTTCGCCTGAAGTTTTATTTACTTCCTTTCCATCGAACGTCACTGAAATGCGTTCAGTAACATACTTTGAGAACTCTTCTTTTGCGTTATCTCTTGATGCTGTAACGCCTATCGCTCCAAGAATATTAACCATCTTTTTATCAGCCTCATTTGCTTTTTGAAGCGGCTTGAGACTCAAAGAAGTATATGCAAGAGCTGTTCCCACAATCACTACCATCAAGATAGAAAAGAGGAAAGTATATCCGTTGCTGTTTTTGTTAACTGCCATGTCTCTTTCTTAAGCTGTTTGAAGTATCATACGTTTTTCACGACGTTTAATGTTCGACGCAATAACGTAATGGTCAATCATTGGTGCCATGACGTTCATGAACAAGATGGCCATCATTACCCCTTCAGGGTATGCAGGATTAAATACACGGATCATGATAGAGAAGAATCCTCCAAAAAAGCCATAGATTATTTTCCCTGTATTCGTCTGGGCTGCCGTCACAGGGTCAGTGGCCATGAAGACCATACCGAACATGAAACCACCAATGATAATTTGGTGCACAGGATTTACAGACATAAATGCGTTTGCTCCGGCCAAGTTAAAGATAGCGCCCATTGCTAGACCTCCAATCAGAAAGCTTAGCATGATTCTCCAGCTTCCAATTCCAGTGAAAAGCAAAATTGCTCCACCAGCCAGGATTGCCAAAGCACTTGTTTCACCAATTGAACCGGGTATCAGTCCGAAGAATGAATTTGCCATGCTAAACATACCATCCACATTGAACCCGCCAAGTATACTGGTGACATCAGGTGATGTTGCAGATTTACCTACCGTATTTGCTAGCTCACCTAAGGCGGTTGCACCAGAATAACCATCAATGGTAGCAGCCCCAGTTGAATGAATCCAGATTTCTCCCGACATCTGTTTCGGATAAGCGAAGAACATGAAGGCACGCGCAGTAAGTGCTACATTCAATATATTCATTCCTGTTCCTCCAAAAACTTCTTTCCCAATGATCACTGCAAAAGCAACTGCCACAGCTAACATCCACAAAGGAACATCTAGAGGCATGATCAAGGGAATAAGCATTCCTGAAACCAGAAATCCCTCATTGATTGAGTGCTTTCGGATGCCAGCGAAGATGAATTCGATTCCGAGGCCGACACCGTATGAAACGGCGACGATTGGAAGCACTTTCTGAGCACCAATTCCGAGTTTCTCCCAGAACATTGATCCCAGTCCATCTGCAGAAGTAAGTTCTCCGATAGAAAGGTAATACTGATGCCCTGCATTCCAGGTACCAAACAACAAAGCAGGTATCATGGCAACGATAACAAGCATCATTGTTCGCTTCATATCAATGGAATCACGAATATGTGATCCTTTGCTAGTAGTATGCCCTGGAGTAAAGGCAAACGATTCTAGAGAGTCAAAGACCACCCAGAAACGACTTAATTTCCCACCTTCTTCGAAGTTGGGTTTTATCTTTGAAATAAGGTTGTGAATTGCTTTCAACTTATATCTCTTTTAGTTCACTTGAATTAACACTCTTCTTTTATAACATCAAGACCTTGACGAACAATCGACTGCACGTTGATCTTTGAAGTACAACTGTATTCGCACAAAGCGAAATCTTCAGGAGCCACTTCATAGATGCCTAGCTTTTCCATTGCATCAATGTCGTTCACAATGATTGACTTCACCAATTGCACAGGATAGATATCAAAGGGGAAAACCTTTTCGTACTGACCTGTAACAACAAATGCGCGGTCTTCACCATGTTGGTTGGTAGTCAGCTTAAACTTCTTCGCCTTAGGCATGATCCATGTTGGGAATGCATGAGACAAAGAAAACTCTTTCAATCCTGGTGCTAGCCATCCATCTGTCAAGAAGAACAAAGGTTCATCTCCTTCTGGAATTACCGTAATTTGGTGGTGATAGAATCCCAAGTATCCGTTGGCAGCTATTTTGTCTCCAGTGAGAACGTTTCCGCTAATCACACGATTGTTACCTTCAGATAGCTTCCCTTCTAAAAGAGTGCTAACACACGTACCAACGGTTACTTTCACATACTTTGGAGCAGTTACTTCAGAACCCGTAATAGCAACAACACGTTGCAGATCCATATTCCCTGTTTTCAAGAAACGACCAATGTTCACAACATCTTGAGCACGCAAAGTCCAAAGAACTTCGCCTTTACTCATTGGTGCAATCTGGTGGATTTGCACACCCACGTTTCCTGCTGGATGAGGTCCGCTAACTTCATGCAGCTCTGCATTCTGTATCGCCGTTAACTTTGAAGTCCCTTTTTTGTAGGTCAAGTGAACTTTCTTATCTCCAGCCAAAACATTCAGTGCATCTATTCCTTCTTGGAATTCAGCTTCACTCCCGTCCATCACAAAATCAGCATCAGGCGCTAGTGGCGAGCTGTCAAATCCGGTTACGAAGATGTCACGAGGTGAATCTTCAGGATTTGCAACAACACTAAACGGACGCTGCTCTATCACAGGCCAAAGACCTCCTTCGAGTAGGTGTTGAATGAGTTCTTCGCGGTTCGCTCCTTTCGCAGCTCGCGTGCCAAAATCTTTAAATTGAGTTGAACTGTCGGCTTGAATCTGCACTTCGAGTATACGTCGCTTTTCACCACGAACAATCGCTTTCACCACACCACTCACAGGAGCATTGTACTTAATCGCTTCGTTATACTTGTCGTAGAACAGCGTTTCGCCGGCTTTGACTTGGTCGCCTTCGCGCACAACTAACTTAGGAACAAGCCCGTGAAAGTCTGTTGGTTTGATTGCAAATACTTCTGCCCTTGCAGGCGTCTCGAGGGTTTTCTCAGCTTCTCCCTGGAGTCTGATGTCGCATCCCTTCCGAATCCTTATCGCTTTCGCCATGTTTCGGTAAATATCCTTTAATTTCGAGCGCAAAATTAACGAAAAGTGAACGTCAGTTACATTCACTACATCCTTTTCTCAATAATTTAGAATGATTCTACACAACCACCCCATCCCTTTGTCAGCAAAGGATTACACGCAAATCTTACTCACTATAGCAACAGTTTGTCTGTTCACTAATTGTACTTCGTACACCAATACCACTTTAACAGATTCAGATTCTACAAGTTCATTAGAGGTTGAAAATATTCAAGTTGATTGGTCATACACCACTGCTGTTTACGATGATTACATCAGAAGTGTTCTCCTTTTTCAGGGTGAAGATCAATTAACTCCCCCCTACATCCCATTGGAAGGACTGCAATTGAATTGCAGGTTCGATGATTTAAATGGTGGATTCAATGACTACAATTTCGCCATTGTTCATTGTGACTATCATTGGGAGCCTTCAGACATGGAATACTATGAATATGTTCAGGGCTTCAATGACAATTCGATTACCGAAATGGAAGAAAGTTTCGGCATGAAGCAGATGTATACGCATTATTCTTTTTCCTTCCCGAATGACATGATGCGCATCACTCGGTCAGGCAATTACATTCTGAAAGTATATCCTGACGGAGCGGAAGACCTTCCTATTTTCACGCACCGTTTCGTGGTTTATGAAAACATGATTGGCTACAAAGTGAATGTAAAACCATCTACAATTGTTTCTGAAAGAAGATCTAAACAGGAAGTTGATTTCGAACTGGAACAAATCTCATACCCTATATATGATGCTTATGCAGACCTTGATGTAGCCATTCTTCAAAATGACCGCTGGGACAATGCTATTTTCGACCTAAAACCTGTCTTTATGAAGGGCACTACTTTCGTTTATGACTTTGACGAAGAAAACAATTTCAATGGCTTGAATGAATTCCGCTGGTTTGACAGTAAGAGCATTCGCTTCACGGCTTTGGGAACAGATTCCATTCGTCAGGTCAACAACCAATGGCACCTCTACCTTAGACCCAGCGCCAGAAGGACCTATGAGGTTTACCGAACAGACATCGACATCAATGGAAAGCGGTTATTAAAGAATGACGACCTCGACCCTTTCCTTGAATCGGAATACATGTTTGTTCATTTTTACTTGCCTTATGATTTCAAATACCCTTCATCTGACATTTACGTCTTTGGCTCACTTACAAACTGGAACTTCCAGAACAGGGCGAAAATGAGTTGGAACCTTGAGAAGAAGCGATATGAAGCGGAACTCTATTTAAAACAAGGCTACTACAACTACATGTACAGTGTTGTGTCTCCTGAAAATCCGCAAGGCGACATGACTGCCATTGAGGGGAATAATATAGCCACCGAAAACACGTACAGCATTTTCACTTACTACAATGACCCACAAGGATATAGCAGAGTGATTGGATTGTACATCACTGATTCATATAATAAATAACGAAATCCGATAAGCTCTGGAAAATAAAGAACGGGGTGGTTCTTTTACAACGGAAGGACGCTCCAACTTCGCCAAGACTTCGATGGATTCCAGCGGCCTTCCCTTTCAGTGGTTGATCTTAGAGGGGTTTGAGACCTAGCTCTTCTCCTTTCGTGAGCATGAACGCGTAGGCTTCTGCGTATTCATTGTGGATTTCACCTTCGAGAATGGCCTCTTTGATGAATTTCTTCAATTGTCCTACGTGAGCAGAAGGCGGAATCCCGAACGTTTCCATAATGAGTTCACCTGAGATGGGGGGTTGAAAGTTTCGCACAGAATCCTTTTGCTCCACTTCTACCAGCTTCAATTTCACCAAGTCGTAGTTCTTCAGGTAGCGCTTCACCTTCTTTTCGTTCTTAGAAGTGATGTCTGCCCGGCACAAGATCATGAGGTCATCAATATCGTCTCCTGCATCAAAGAGCATTCTACGAATGGCGCTATCAGTAATTTCTTCCTTTGTCAGGGCAATTGGACGCAAGTGAAGCAGCACCAACTTTTGCACGTACTTCATCTTCTGATCTAGCGGAAGTTTAAGACGCTTAAAAATCTTCGGCACCATCCGAGCGCCGCGGTCTTCATGTCCGTGGAAGGTCCACCCCATCCCAGGCACAAAGCGCTTGGTCTGTGGTTTCGCAATATCGTGCAGCAACGCCGCCCAGCGCAGCCAGAGGGAATCGCTTTCCAAGGCAACATTGTCTACCACTTCCAATGTATGGTAGAAATTATCTTTGTGAGCGATGCCGTTTCTTCGTTCAATTCCTTTGAGATTGAGCAATTCAGGAAAGAACTCATTGAGCAATCCTGTTTTCATGAGGTGCTTCAAGCCTATTGACGGACGGGAAGTCATCATGATTTTGTTCAGTTCCACCTCGATGCGTTCCATGGAAACTATCTTCAATCGTTCAGCGTTGTTGCGAATGGCGTCTATGCTATCAGGAACAATGGTAAACTTCAGTTGAGCTGAAAAGCGAATGGCACGCATCATGCGCAAAGGATCATCTGAATAAGTAATATCAGGATCTAACGGTGTTCGAATGATTCGTCCTTCCAAATCTTGCAAGCCATTAAAAGGATCTACCAACTCACCAAAACTTGATTCATTCAAAGAGATGGCCAACGCATTGATAGTGAAATCTCTTCGTTGTTGATCATCTTCTATGGTACCATTCTCCACAATTGGCTTTCGCGAAGTAGAGCGGTAGCTTTCTTTTCGTGCCCCAACGAATTCAATTTCGTATCCATGAGAGATGAACATGGCTGTGCCGAAATTCTTGTAAACGGTAACTTTTTTGACTCCAAGCGCTTTCGCTGCAGCTTTAGCAAGCTCAATTCCGCTTCCTTCAACCACAATATCGATGTCTTTCACATCGCGCTCGAGTAATAAATCACGCACAAATCCACCAATGGCAAAGGCCTTTTCGTCCTTTGTATCAGCAATTTGTCCTACGATTTTAAATATGGGGTGCTTTAGCGCATTTGCCAGGTTCATTCTGCAAAAATAAGATAACCAATGAATGTTTGGATTTTTTACCACAATTATAGTGCGTTCATACTATTCAAAACACTTACTTTTGCGCCGCGTGGTTAACGTTACCACAAATACCGCAAGGAATATGATCGACATCAATTCAAATGGGGCGACGACAGACTCGAAAGTCGCCGAGGTCATTAGCCGCATGGCAACTCATGATCATGAGCAAGTGCTATTCTGCCAAGATCAGGCAACCGGATTAAAAGCAATTATCGCAGTTCACAATACCATTCTAGGCCCCAGCCTTGGTGGCACGCGTATGTGGCAATATGCAACGGAAGCAGAAGCATTAACTGACGTGCTTCGTCTTTCACGAGGTATGACTTACAAATCTTCACTTGCTGGACTCAACCTTGGAGGAGGAAAGGCCGTTATTATAGGAGACAGCAGAACACAGAAATCTGAAGCACTATTCCGTCGCTTTGGTAAATTCGTTAATAGTCTTGGCGGAAAATACATTACTGCTGAAGATGTTGGCATCAGCACCCGAGAAATGGAATGGGTAAAGATGGAGACACCGCATGTAGCGGGTTTACCTGAATACATGGGTGGTTCTGGAGACCCTTCCCCTGTTACGGCCTACGGTGTATACGTGGCTATGAAAGCTGCAGCCAAAGAACGCTGGGGAAATGATTCCCTTGGCGGAAAGAAAGTAGCAGTTCAAGGCATCGGGCATGTTGGCCGATACCTCGTTGAACATCTTGTAAAAGAAGGGGCCGTTGTAACCATTACGGATCTTTACGAAGACCGTGTGAAGGAAGTTGTAAAAGAATTTGGCGTACAAGCATGTGCTCCGGAGGAAATATATGACGTTGATATGGATATCTACGCTCCTTGTGCTATGGGTGCCACGGTAAATGATGAAACATTGAAGCGCTTAAAATGCTCAATCATCTGTGGTGCAGCGAACAATCAATTAGCGAACGAAGAAGTTCACGGCAAGGCCGTAATGGATAAAGGCCTTATTTACGCACCTGATTACCTCGTAAATGCGGGCGGAATCATCAACTGCTATTGGGAAGTTATTGGGTACAACCGAGATGCCGCTATCAGTCAAACTGAAAAAATTTACGACACCACTTTAAGTGTTTTCAAGAAATCTTCTGAAGACAACATTCCTGTTTATCTTGCCTCAAATCAACTTGCTGAGGAAAGAGTAGCAGCAATGGCAAAAGTGAAATCGACCTTTTAATTAAACGAAAAATTATTCTCATCAACTACTTATCTCATGCTTAATAGAAGGCACCTAAGAATTAAAATAATGCAAACTCTTTTCGCTCACTACACTGTGGGAGAAGGGGATGCAAAGCGTTCTGAGGAGGCACTTTGGTATTCTATAGACAAGATGTACGAAATGTACATTTACCTCTTTCTGTTGATTGTTGAAATGCAGGAAGCTGCTATTGAGCGTATTGAGGCGGGTAGAAATAAACAACTGCCTACAGAAGAAGATTTGCACCCGAATACCAAGTTTGTGACCAACCGTCCATTGCGCGTTTTGGCGAACAGCAAAATATTGCGAGGCGCTGCAGATAGAACAAACGTGACTTGGACTGAGCACAAAGATGTGGTGAAGAAAATTTTCAAGGAACTCATTGAAACAGAAGATTACAAAGAATACATGGCTTCAGAGGAGCGCGGATTTGCCCATGACCGGGAATTCTTGCTGCGTTTCTTCAAGCGGCATATGATCAATGTAGAATTGCTTCATGATACTTTTGAAGAAAAGAGCATCTTCTGGAATGACGATTTAGATTTGGTTTCAAGCATGGTCATTAAGACGATCAAAACCATTGAAGACGGAGATGACGATGTTGAACTTCTTCCTTTGTGGAAAGAAACAGATGATGAGAAAGACTTCACAGAACAGCTTTTCAGAAAAACACTCAAGTTGGGTCAAGAAAGTGAAGAGTTGATTAAAGACGCAGCGAAGAACTGGGAGTTGGATCGAATCGCCTTGATGGATACCATCATGATGAAAATGGCTTTAGCCGAAGCGCAGACCTTCGAATCTATTCCCTTAAAAGTATCTTTGAACGAATACATTGAATTGTCAAAGTATTACAGCACTCCAAAGAGCAATGCCTTTATCAATGGTGTATTGGACCAACTCTTCGCGAAGCTGAAAGAAGACGGAAAGATCAAGAAGATCGGAAGGGGCTTAATGCAGTAATTAGAAACTATGACTATCATTTCTCACTTATTTCTAGCCTTGGTCCTGTGCATAAGCTTCGCCGCTTGCAATACTGCTCCAAGAAACATTGAAACAGACATGATTAACATTCCTGGACCAAACGGACCTGAGAACGTAGATCAACCTGCCATCAAATTTGAAGAAAGTGAGCTTGACTTCGGCACCATTGCTGAAGGAGAGATGGTCAACTATACCTTCAAGTTTGAAAATACAGGCGATGCCCCATTGGTGCTCACAAGCGTTACAAGCCAATGCGGATGTACTGTGATGAAAAACTGGCCTAAGGAACCGCTTGCCGCTGGCGAAGAAGCAACAATAGACGTAGAATTTAACTCAACTGGCCGCGATGGTCAGCAGAACAAAAAAATAACCGTTGTGGCGAACACCTACCCTGCTAAAACTCAATTGACGATTAAAGGCGTAGTAGTTGGACCACAAACTAATTAATCTAAAATGACATCTACATTCATTATAGCACAAGACGCAGCTCCTGGAGGCGGCGGAATTCAAACCATCTTCCTTTTGGGAGGTATGTTCGTGATCATGTACTTTTTCATGATCCGTCCACAAATGAAAAAGCAGAAGGAAGCGAAGAAGTTTCGTGAAGCACTTGCAAAAGGAGATAAAGTAGTAACCATTGGAGGAGTCCACGGAAAAATCATGGAGATCTTTGATACCAACGTTCTTATCTCAGTTGAACAAGGGAAAATGCGTATTGAGAAATCAGCTCTTTCTGCTACAAGCACAGTGAGTGCTGAAGCAATTCAAGAGGCCTCGAAGTAATTTAAATGTCTACAGGGTCAGACAAACTTCAAGAATGGATTGCCAGTAGGTCTAAAAACGACTGGCGAGCACTGTTTGTTTGTATCCTGATTTCAGCTTCCATTTGGGTTTTGCGCTCATTGACGGAGGATGCGACTGATGTTTTTACAGTACCCGTTGTTTTTGTTGATACCCCTGATGGATTTGATCTCGTCAGTTCCCATGCAGCGGAATTGGATTTAGAGGTAACTTCAACGGGGTTTGGCATTTTAGGGCAACGTTACTTCAAACGTGAGAAGCCTCTTGAATTGTCATTGGGTAATCTTCCACGCATTGAAGGCGAACAAGCCATACCCTCTAAAAGCCTCTTCAATAGAGCACGAAAACTCGTTGGATCTGATCGCGATATCCTGAGCATCCAACCTGATTCACTGTATGTGACTCTGAGCAAACGCGCCCAAAAGGAAGTGAAGATTATCCATCTTATTGAAGAAAACCTAGATGACGGACAGTTCATCTCAAAACAAAGCGACAACTTCGGTGGGAAAGTAACGGTTACGGGGCCGCAAAGCTTGTTAGATTCTCTTTTTTCAGTTACAACAGGCAAACTAATTTTAGAAAAAAGTGGAGTATATGATTTGGAACTGCTCATTCCTCAAGGATTAAAATCCAGTAGTGCAGAACCATTTCAACTCACGGTTGCACTGGACGTCTTGAGCAAAAGAAGTTTTATTTTACCTATAACACTGTCTGAATCAAACAAAGCGAGAAACATCGTGCTTTATCCGCCTGAGATTACCTTGACGATCATAGGTGGAAATGAAGTGCTCAACTCTTTCACTTCTGAACTGTTTTCTGTTGTTCTTGCAAGTGATGATCTGGAAACCCTAGCTTCTACTGGGCAGAACAAAGTTGCAGTGAAGCTTCAGCAAAAAATTGACGGCATGAAGTCCATAGAGATTGCTCCCGGACGTGTAGAATTTCACATGTCGAGGTAGAATTATTAATTGTCGTTACATTAGCGATTCAATTTTTTATTAATGAAGCATCCAGTTTGGTCTTTTGTACTTTCTCTTATTCCTATTGTTGTTCTCATTGTCCTTCTTTGGTTTGATGTACTGCTTTTTGGCGAAGACAGCTCGTATGGGGCAAATCAGATTGCACTATTAACGGCTGGAGCTGTGGCTGCTGTCATTGCTATGGCGAACAAAATCTCTTGGAATAGACTTTATGAGGGCATTGAAGAAAGCATAGCTTCTGCCATGGGAGCCATATTGATTCTGCTGCTAATTGGAGCTTTAGCGGGAACCTGGCTCATTTCAGGTGTCATCCCTGCCATGATCTACTATGGATTAGAGGTGCTTAATCCAACGTCCTTCCTCTTCGCCACCACCATTGTTTGTGCCATTATATCTGTGGCCACAGGAAGTTCTTGGGGAACAATAGGAACTGTTGGAGTAGCTTTGATTGGCATTGGAAAAGCCCTCGGTTTACCTGAGGGGTGGATTGCTGGAGCCATTATCTCAGGCGCTTATTTCGGTGATAAGATGTCTCCCCTTTCTGACACAACCAACCTCGCCCCTGCCATTGCTGGAACAGATTTGATTACTCACATTCGCCACATGGTTTGGACTACTGGTCCGTCTATTCTAATTGCCCTCATCGTTTTCTTGATTGCAGGCTATACCATAGAGGTGACCGAAACGAATGTTTCTGTTGAGACCATGCAACTTGTATTGGCTGAAAAGTTCAATTTAGGTTGGTGGCTCTTCTTAGTTCCTATCTGCATCATTGTGTTAATTGCACGAAAAGTTGCAGCGGTGCCCGCTCTTTTTTTGGGGACTATCTTGGGTGGTGTTTTCGCCATTATCTTCCAACCTCAAATTGTTTCTGAGTTAGCCGGAGATGTGGACTCTTTTGCTGAGGCCTCATACAAAACAGTGGTGAATGCCATGGCGTTGAATACGAGCATAGAAACAGGCAATGCTAACATTAATGATTTGCTCTCTACAGGCGGTATGTTCGGCATGATGAACACCATTTGGTTAATCCTCTGCGCCCTCACCTTTGGAGGTATTATGCAGGCTGCAGGTATGCTTGAAAGATTGACGCGGACTGTTTTGAAACTCGTTTCTTCTGCTGGTTCTCTAATTGCGGCCACTACAGGCACATGCATTGCGTTCAACATTTTAGCCTCAGATCAATACCTCGCCATTGTTGTTCCTGGTAAAATGTTCTCTCAAGCATACCGCGATCAAGGTCTTGCTCCTGAAAACCTTAGTAGAACGTTGGAAGACAGCGGCACGGTAACTTCTGTCCTTATTCCATGGAATACATGCGGCGTTGCCCAAGCGGGAGTGCTTGGCGTTGCTACTGGCACCTACTGGATTTACTGCATTTTCAACCTCGTTTCTCCTTTAATGACGCTGCTATTTGGCTTTATGGGCTGGAAGCTCACGAAAAAGGCTGCTGAGATTGGGAGTGATGGGGAGGTTTAGGATGAAGGAGTTCGTCCTTTTAAAAGCTCATATTCTTCCATTCTTCCCACGCCACTGACAACAATATCGCAGGCGTTCTGTTTAAGTCTATGGTCGTTTCAATAATCTGGCACGGATGACCGCTTGCGCTCGTCCGTGCCAGATTTCGAACTCCATTGAAGTTGAAAGTTCTAATATAAAACAGCCAAATAGAGATGCGTATATTTTTTCGAATGGAAAGAGGCAAGAGGCCATCCCTTTCGTTAAATTTGAAACTGCTTTATCCCCACTAAATCATCCGTCAATTGAACAACCAACCGTACGTTCTCGAAGACCAGAAATACATTGAAGTTTCTGGTGCTAGAGAGAACAACCTCAAGAATGTAGACATCAAAATACCACGGGAAAAGCTTGTGGTTATTACGGGTATATCTGGATCAGGAAAGTCGTCTTTGGCTTTCGATACAATCTATGCCGAAGGGCAGCGCAGGTACATCGAAACGTTTTCTGCATATGCACGCCAGTTTTTGGGTGGATTAGAGCGCCCAGATGTAGAGAAGATTACCGGATTGAGTCCTGTAATTTCAATCGAACAGAAAACCATTTCGAGGAACCCAAGGTCAACGGTAGGGACCATTACGGAGGTCTATGATTTCCTTCGATTAATTTTCGCCAGAGCGTCTGAAGCCTTTTCATACAATACGGGTGAAAAGATGATTCGCTATAGTGATGAGCAAATCACAGAGCTCATTTTGGAGCAGATGGACGGCCAAAAGCTGCTCCTCCTCGCCCCCATGGTCAAAGGAAGAAAAGGACATTACCGCGAACTCTTCGAACAAATAATGAAACAGGGCTACGTAAAAGCCAGAGTAGATGGTGAGCTGATCGATCTTGAGCCAGGCTTCCGCATTGACCGTTACAAAGTGCACGACATTGAGGCAGTTGTAGATCGGATTAAGGTAGATAAATCAGATAAGCAGCGGATCTTAAAGTCAGTTCAAACTGCACTTCGTTTAGGCAAAGGACACATGATGGTGTTGCCACATGAAGGGGGCGAAGCAAGGCATTTCAGTAAGTTCCTAATGTGTCCTACAACCGGCATTTCTTATGCCGAACCAGAACCAAACTTATTTTCTTTTAACAGTCCTTATGGTGCTTGTCCTTCCTGCAATGGGTTAGGACAGGTGTCTGAAGTGAATCCCGAAAAGATCATTCCAGATACCTCGAAGAATATTAAACAAGGGGGCATTGCACCAATAAAAGACATGAAAAGTGGATGGTCGAAGCGACAGATTGAGGCCCTTTTGCTGAAATTTGGCTACACTGAGAAGACGCCCATCAAAGACATGGAAGAGGCGTTTATCAATGAGCTATTGTATGGCTCTGATGAATTGCTCACCATTGTTCCAGGGAATGGGACGAAATCTTTTAACGTTCAATACGAAGGGATTATCAGCTTAATTGAACGTTCAGCAAGCGAAAGCGGAAACGTGGCGCTCAAGAGGTGGGCAACCAGCTTTATGAATAAGAAGACGTGTCCGAAATGTGAAGGTACGCGCTTAAAGAAGGATTCATTGTACTTCAGAATAGACAATGAAGACATTGCGAAGCTAGCCAACAGAGATATAGTTGATTTAGCCAAATGGTTCGAAGGATTGGAATCTCGCTTGAATGAACGCCAGCTTCTTATTCTTACTGAACCTCTAAAAGAAATTCGTGCACGTCTGAGCTTCTTGCTTGATGTGGGCTTGGATTACCTCACCCTAAATAGAAGCGCGAAAACGCTTTCTGGTGGTGAGGCTCAGCGCATTCGTTTAGCAACCCAAATTGGAAGTAAACTGGTGGGTGTGCTTTACATTTTAGATGAGCCGAGTATTGGACTGCACCAGCGTGATAACCGCAGGCTTATTGACAGTTTGAAGGCACTGCGAGATGCCGGAAACACCGTCATTGTTGTGGAGCACGACAAAGATATGATGCTTGATAGTGATCACCTCATCGATATCGGTCCAGGAGCGGGGATTCACGGAGGATACGTTGTTGCGCAGGGTTCGCCGAAAGAGTATTTGGAAGGAAATAGCATTACGGCGAAGTATTTAAGCGGTGAAGTGGAAATTCCTGTCCCGAAAAAACGAAGGACCGGAAACAGAAAGAAATTGACACTGACTGGCGCTTCTGGACACAATTTGAAAGATGTCGACTTGACCATACCGCTTGGGAAATTTGTGTGTGTCTCGGGGGTTTCTGGAAGCGGGAAATCTTCGCTCATTAACCAAACCCTCTACCCAGTTCTGCACAACTATTATTACGAAGAGACAAAACGTCCACTCCCCTTCAAAAAAGTCACAGGGCTAGACAACCTTGACAAGGTGATTGAAATTGACCAAAGCCCCATTGGTAGAACCCCACGTTCGAATCCGGCCACTTATACAGGCATCTTTTCAGAAATAAGAAACCTATTCACCATGTTACCTGAATCAAAGGTGCGCGGCTATAAGCCCGGACGTTTTTCGTTCAACGTGCCGGGTGGAAGATGTGAAACGTGCAAAGGAGGTGGTATTCGGGTCATTGAAATGAATTTTCTACCTGATGTGTATGTAGAATGTGAAACGTGCATGGGCAAGCGCTACAATCGCGAAACCTTGGAAGTACGCTACCGTGCAAAATCAATTGCAGATGTATTGGATATGACCATTGAAGAGGCTGTTGAGTTTTTTGAGAACATCCCGAAAATTCAGCGCATGACCCAGACACTTAAGGACGTTGGTTTAGGATACATCACCCTTGGCCAGCAAAGCACTACCCTTTCTGGGGGCGAAGCGCAACGCGTAAAACTAGCTTCTGAACTGGCGAAAAAAAGCACCGGAAATACCTTTTATATCTTAGACGAACCAACAACCGGACTGCATTTCCAGGACGTTCAGATGTTGATTGATGTACTGAACAGACTCGTAGACCAAGGTAACACCGTGCTTGTGATTGAGCACAACATGGACGTGATCAAAGTTGCTGACCACGTTATAGATGTTGGTCCAGAAGGTGGCACTGGTGGCGGAAAAATAGTTGCTCAGGGCAAACCTGAAGAGATTGCGAAGGTGAAAGAAAGCTGGACCGGAAAATATTTAAAAGAGGAATTATAGTGGCGAATATTCATGTTTGGACTGTTTTTTGATGGAGTTTGGATGTGCAAAAAGGCGAATTGTAAATATGAAGCCCACCACAAACTAAATGATATTCAGTATTTTACGGACCTAAAATAGCGTTGCATACACCAAATCACAAGACCCCTTTTATGCTCCTTTTCATACAGCAGCATGAAGTTTTCTGTGAAGATTATGCAACAAATTGAGCCAATTGAAAAAAAAATAGTACAATGACTCAGTCAAATACCCAAACTAGTTATAAATATCATTAATTTTATAGCGATTTTAGCAGGTCTTTTGGAACGCACTTTTGTTTTCCATTAATATAGACTGACTAAATGGAAGATTTGATTGAAGCGAGATACTCATTTGTTGATGAAGCATTACTATACCGCTCGGGACCTTTATCCTTAGCTGTGAATAATAAAACGTAATCTAGTCTTCCTCACAGCATAGGACCGAAGGTTCATTGCTATTCAAATAAGCTAATTTCGTCTTGAATTCAATTATTAGCAAACTTTAAAAAAACATACCCATTGGGAAAATCACAAGAAACGTTTAATAAGAAAGAAAAAGAGAAGAAACGTTTAAAGAAGCGTCAGGACAAGCTAGCGAAACGTGAAGAGCGTAAAGCGACGCCAAAAAGGTCTGGCATTGAAAATATGATGGCTTATGTCGATGAATATGGAAATGTTTCTGACACGCCACCGGATGCTACAGTCAAGAAAGTCGTCATCAAAGTTGAAGACATAGAACTTGGTGTTCCAAAGAGAGAAAAAGAAGATGAAGTGAGTCCTATCAGAAATGGAAAAGTTGAATTTTTCAATGATGAAAAAGGATTTGGATTCATTAAAGAGAATGAGACAAGTGAGAAATTCTTTGTTCACGTCAGCAGTCTCACTGAAGAAATTGTTGAAGGTAACGCTGTTTCTTTTGAATTGGAACAAGGCTTGAAAGGACTGAATGCTGTCCGAGTGAAGAAAACTTAATTGGAAATTAGGCAATAGCCTTTCCTACTTTAAACAATATTAAGGTTCTTCATCACTAATCAGAACGCCTTTTCGTGCGCTCAGATTAATGTGTTCTGGAAACGAATTAAGCAATTTTTTCGCCCTTCCCTGGGATAGGTGCACCTGTTCTATTGCAAGAGTTTGACTACTATGCCATTGATTTGGATACCAACTACTTATTGGAAAGCGAGATAGAGTTCATTTTGAACGCTGTTTCGCTTTCTTTGATTTACACTCCAGTGAATGCTCCTACTTATCCCCTTGCTCTGTCAATACACCGCACGGCAAGTAGGCAAAAAAAACTTCTCCAACACCTGCTATTCGAACCTCAACAGAACCTTTAATCTTGCGGACCAAAGCTACACTAACCTGGTATTTCTAGCTTAAATATATTCAGGTTTATCTCCTGCTGCAATAGGTCTAAGAAGTTAATTCAACGGTTACTAATTTGGTAATTCCGTCTGAAGATTGGAATACTGGGATTTATGTGCTTCAGGTTGGAGGAGGGAATTACAGATTGGTAAAATAGTCACTTTTTGACGGCCATCAAGGCTAGTTTAGCCCCCAATTAGTTCGGAGTGATATTCCTCTTTTTTGATGAAGAGTGGCTACCTTTATTCAGATTGCCAAATTCCCTGGGCGAAATACTTTTTTTCTCTGGAGAAGCGGAATCAATGCAACTGTTTCCACAATAAAAAGCACCATGCTAAAATGAACCAGTCATTAGCTATTCTCTTTGCTTTTTCAATTGCTGCTTTATGCTGCACTGAAAACCCGAATCCCAAAATGGACATTCAAGTTGATGATGAGCAAACCTTTTGGACCGCTGAAAAAAGTATGCGTCATCTGCAAAACAGAAATGACTCTGCCGCCTGGGACCAGGAGATGCTTCTTACTGACCTAGAACAAACAGTTCTCCTTGATCTATATTTACGGTTTGAAATTGGTGTTTTCCCCACGCCCAATTGTGATTTGATTGGCGAGGGAAGCTTTAAAGGTGTGGGAATGTTTAATTTAACCCAAGGTCAGACCATTTTAATCGCTCATCAAAAAGACAACTCATTAAGATCTCTTCAACTAAATCTTCCAGAATTATCTAGTGACGAAATAGATCAATACACAGCTGAGCTTTTAGAGAAAAATGAAATTAGTGCCTTTTTCACTTCCCCAGGGAACATTTGAGGTTAGTGGATCAAACGCGTTGAAAGTGCATTAAAAATGCCACAAGAATAAGATAGATCACCATTCAAAACATCATTACTTCGCTCAAGAATGTCTAAACTTTCTGAATACAGAGAAAAACAAAACCTTACTCAAGATGACCTAGCTGAAAAATCAGGGGTGTCTGTAAGAACCATTCAACGCATTGAGGCGGGAGCCCATTTGAAAGGACATACGCTCAAAGTAATTGCATCAGCTTTAAAGCTTGATCCATCACTCCTAAGTGCTTTTCCCAAAGAAGAAAATGCATATAACTACCCTCTGATCAAGATGATCAACCTCTCTTCTTTACTCTTCTTTATTCCACTTTGCAATATCATGGTTCCTCTATTGATCATGCACTTCGCGAAGCAAAAGAATCACCTCACTCGTCAGATTGTTTCCGTGCAAATTATGTGGACACTCGCATCGTTCGTTTTGATCTTAATGTCGCCCTTTATTCAAAAGTGGTTTTCGCTCAATAGACAGTTAATTCTACTGGTCGCAATGGCTTGCTTCTTGGTCAATATCTTTATCATCCTCAGAAACACCATGGGAATAGATAAAACCAAGGAACTTTATATCAAGCTGAATTTCAGTATCATATAATCCCTGTCGGGCTTTTTTCGCCTCAATGTCGGGTAGTTATAGCTCTGTATCACCGAACATTTTCTGACCATTGCATCCTTGTTTAATCAATGATCAATTTCAGACCAATGTCCCATTTGAATCTTATCTACCTCATCCCTTTCGTTCTCCTATCGCTGCGCGGAAATGCACAAGTAAGCGAAGACTCGGAACTTTATAAAACCTTACTTAAATCAGATAGTTTGCTTTTTGAAGAAGGCTTTAACAACTGCGATCTTGAATTGGTTGACCGAATCCTGAGTACCGATTTCGAATTCTATCATGACCAAAACGGAATACAAGACAAAAGTCAGTTTTTAAACACATTCAAAGAGAGCCTCTGCTCAACCCCAAATAGAAAACCTATCAGAAAACTGATCAACGGCAGCATGAACGTTTTCCCCCTCTTCAACGAAGGGGAATTGTATGGCGCCATTCAAAAAGCCAAACATGAATTCTACATTAAAGAGCCTGAAAAAGACCTCTATATCACCGGCGTGGCGAAATTCACTCACCTTTGGCTGTTAGAAGAAAATCAATGGAAGCTGAAACGCTCTTTGAGTTATGATCATCAAAGCCCGCAACCAGATTATGGACCAAAATTCGAAGCGCACTTCAACAAGCCGTTGTTCAGCAGTGACAATGACATTGAAAAGCTGTTAGCTCAGCACAAGATCCCTTCTGTAGCCATCGGTTACATCAATGGAGGAGAATTACAGCAGATTAGACTCTTCGGAGAGAAGCGACACGGAAATCCAGTTGATTGCAATGCGATTTATAAAATTGCCTCACTTACAAAACCAATCACTGCAGTGATTACCCTAAAGTTGGTTGAAAGCGGATTATGGGATTTAGATGAACCCGTGTTTAACTATCACATTGATGAAGACGTAAGAGAAGCTCCAGAATTAGCGTCTCTTACCACAAGGCACATCTTGAGCCATCAGTCAGGATTCCCAAATTGGCGCCATTTGACAGACACAAATAAACTAACCTTTGAATTTAAACCAGGAACCCAATTTCAATATTCAGGCGAAGGATACGATTACCTGCGAAAAGCGTTAGAAACCAAATTCAATAAAGGACTTGAGGTCTTGGCTGAAGAATTACTATTTAAGCCTTTAGGCATGAACAACACTCATTTCAATTGGGATGAAACGATGTCTGAAGATGATTACGCAGTTGAGAACGACGAATTTGGGGAGCCAATTCCTTATACAAAGTACACTACCGTAAGTGCTGCCGCCAATGTGTTAACTACAATACAGGACTATGGAACCTTCATGGTCCACCTCATTCAGGGAGCTGGATTAGCTGATTCGCTCTATCAAGATTTTCTAACTCCACACTCCAAAAAGCAAGAAGGAATACACTGGGGATTGGGCTGTCAGCTCCTTTTTGATTTAGATGAGCAGGGTGAATTTGCCGTAATGCACGGCGGAGGAGATTACGGCTTGAAAACCGTGATGCTGCTGTTACCAAAATCGAACAAAGGCTTACTGATCTTTTCTAACTCTGAGAATGGAATGGTTCTTTGGCGCAAGTTGATTGAAGAGTACTTTGGAGAAGTGGGCAAAGAAATTGTACGGCGGAATTTAGATTGAGTGGGGTAAACGCAGGAAATTACCCTAGTCGCATTTCACTAAAGAACAAGAGCACACTTCCCATTAGGGTTCAATGAAATCTGCTACTCAACTATAAGCTGAATCTTTACTTCTTGTTCGTTATTAACGACTTTGAACAGATATTGTCTGCTTGATAGACCGAAGGGTTATCTGAGAAACTCCTTTGGCACTTGTCCAAATCAGTCTTCCTGAAGCATCAAAGTTCATTCGAATGATTTGCGGTACTAAAAAACTATTGTCCACCTGTATTAAAGGTTGGGAAAGCCAGATTAAGAATGCCTTAGAAAGAATACCCCACCACCTTAGCCAAAAACCATCCATTCATCATGTAAAGAGAGATCGTAATCTAGCTCTCCAATTGCTGGAGGCTCAAACTCTTGCGTCATGGCGAAAGAATCTGCTGCGTTTAATTCATAAGGCGAAAAGAACTTTTGTGTGAAGATGAACTCTTCTTCCTCTTCTACTTTTGGAAACCGAAAAAAGCCCCTTTAGCAATGCCGTTAATTGAATTAAATTTCGCTGAAATGATCAAATCATCACTGTCAATTACAATAAACTGTTAGAAGTTATTGGTGATCCCGTCTACCTCTTCGATGGTCTGGTAGAGGTTCCTATTTTCATCTTACCTTATAAAGCAATCTCTTAATTAACAATTGGATGTATGTGTTACTTTTGCACGGCGAAGTGTTGTTGAGATTAAGCCATAGAATAAAGAGGTTTGGTGGAACCACAGTGAACAATATCTTTGCATGCATGGTTAGCTAAAAAGATATAATACAATAAATAGCATGGACAGAATTCAACATGTTGAGCATGAAATTTCTGATTTAAGAAAGGAGCTTCAAAACCATAGACTCTATGGAAACCTGAAGGAAATCAGTGACATTAAAGTATTCATGGAAAACCACATTTTCGCTGTTTGGGATTTCATGTCGCTATTAAAGAGTCTTCAAAGAAGTCTAACAAACGTTCAGACTCCTTGGACTCCTTCTTCAAAACCTAAATTAGCGCGATTCATCAATGAAATTGTGCACGGAGAAGAAAGTGATTTGAATGAACTAGGTGAGCCTAAAAGTCATTTCGAAATGTATCTGGATGCCATGTCGCAGGCAGCCGCAGATACAAAGCAAATAGGGGCGTTCATCCGACTCATAGAGGCTGATCACGACGTTGCATTCGCACTAAATGAAGTGAATGTAGATAGGCGCGTTGCTGATTTCGTGAACTATTCGTTTTCAATTATTTCTACGAACAAGCCACACCTTGTAGCTTCTGCATTTACGTTTGGAAGAGAGGACGTTATTCCAGATATGTTTATCGAGATTTTAAAAAAATCCGACGCGAAAAACGAACGGTACAGCAAGTTGTCTTATTACCTTGAGCGCCATATAGAGCTTGACGGAGACGAGCACGGTCCTCTTTCTCTTGAAATGATCTCAGAGCTATGTGGCAATGATGATGTCAAATGGGAAGAAACTGTTGCTGTTGCAAAACAGTCATTGGTTCACCGCATCCTACTTTGGGATGCCATTAGCGACTTAATTGAAACCGAAAATCATGTATCAAACAACGTTGATCAGGTTTCGCACCCTTAAGACCTATGCGCTGAATACTCATTGCTTCTTAATGCCCTGATTGCGATCTACTAACCGATGTGAGTGAATTCAAATGACGACTTTAAGAATAGCTTTAGACTGGACACCCAACATCAACCATGTAGGAATTGTGGTTGCAAAAGAATTGGGATATTATAAGGACCAAGGCCTTAACGTTGAAATTTTAAATCCGCTAGAGGATAATTACCAAATGACCCCTGGTAAAAAGTTAGAGTTGGGGATAGCTGATTTTGCTGTTGCACCTTTCGAGACGGTCATAAGTCTGAATAACAAAACAAATGCTGTAGACGCCATAGCTGTGTTTGCCATTTTACAGGAAGATCTTAGCAGCATTGCGTCACTCAAAACCTCAAACTTGGATTCTCCAAACCTTCTAGATGGGAAAATATACGCATCGTACAAAGCGCGTTATGAAGACCATATTGTGAAAGAAATGGTTAAAAATGACGGCGGAGTTGGGGATTTAAATCTGGTCTATCCTGAGAAGCTGGGAATATGGAATACCCTATTAGAAGGAAAGGCAGATGCTACTTGGATTTTCGACAATTGGGAAGGTGTTGAGGCCAGCTCTAAGGAAATAGAATTAACTAAATTTTCAATGTCACAGTTTGGTATTCCATACTGTTACTCCCCTATTATTATTACGAGGAAAAGTCAATTAGCCGCTGATCAAAATGAGTATGCGCGCTTTATCAAAGCAACTCAAAAAGGATACTTATTTGCCGCAGAGAATAAATCTTCCGCAACAAGTATCTTAGCAGAGTATCTGACAGACTATGATAAAAAGAACATTGATCTAGAGAAATCAATAGCTATTACAGCGCCCTATTTCGGCAATGATCAAGTATGTGGTATCATGAAGCCGGAACGCGTTAATCTATTTCTAAAATGGCTCGTTGACCACAAATTGGAGGATGAGAAAATCATTGATCAGGTCTTGTTTACGAACGACTTATTGAACTAATTACCGCTGCGAGTTTAGCAGATAGCTTCGTGTTTTAATACAACAATAGAATCAATTAATACGGACATGGGTGATTTGCAAAAATTCATCTAACCCCACCCATTCCCAAAGCCCACCAACTTTCACTACTTTGCTACACAACAGGCAATCAATGATTTGCTGCTCACCATCTTACATCTCTCAAACATGAATCCCATTCTCAGAAACGTTCTCGCTGTTCTTCTCGGTATTGTTATTGGCACCGTTATTAACGGATGGATTATCTCTATTAGTGGATCCATTATCCCGCCTCCTGAAGGAACAGATTTAACTACAGCAGAAGGCTTGCAAGCCGCTTTGCCTTTATTGGAACCAAAGCATTTTATCATGCCATTCCTTGCCCATGCCTTGGGAGCTTTGCTTGGTGCATTTATGTGCGCCACCATTGCAGCAACGCACAAAATGAAGTTCGCAATTAGCATTGGAGTTGTATTTCTTCTTGGCGGAATAGCCGCCGCAACATACATCCCTGCACCTACATGGTTCATCGTCACAGATCTCGTGTTGGCGTATATTCCTATGGCTTGGTTGGGAGGGAAAATGGCTAGCGCGAAGAAGTAATTGACCATTGAATAATCTTTATATTTCCTATTGACCTTTAACGGAAATAATTATCGTTTAAAGAAGTAAAGCAAATTCTTTAGTACCTTTTTCACGTCTTAGCCCTAATCAGTATTTCAATTTCGAAAAGCTTCCAATAAAGCGTTCTGGAAAAAAGCAAAAGGCACGCGTTTAAGAATCAATTACTCTAAAGCTCCTTCATGTCTAAATCATACAAACACGAACTTATTATTGGCCTCTTTCTATTGGGGCTGTGCGTAACATTTTACTTCTTGTATGGCATTCTTGTGGCATTTCTATTGGGGCTTCTACTCGCCTTTGCTGCGAAACCAATGGTTGAGCGCATTCAACGAAAAATACCCAACCGAGCAGTGGCAACAACCCTCTATTTGATCGGACTCGTTGGGATCACCATTTTGTTTCTGCTGCTTTTCACGAAGTTCATCAACCGAGACTTTAATCGCTTCAATCAAAGTTTTTCCCTCCTCGTTTCGAATAACCAAGAAGATTTGGACGAAACGGCACAAAAGGTCAAAGGGTATATCAGCGATTTGTATGCTTCACAAGAGATGGAATTGAAAGCCGATTCTTTGATGACAGAATTGCAAGAACTCGACTATTCCCAATTGGATACCGAATCCATCTCAGCGGGATATGACAAAATAATGTCGGTCTTTGAAAATGATCAACCTAAAGAAGAGTCCACAGGCCGAAGCTTCGGAGTTCTTTACATCCTCATTTCTACCGTTGCATATTTCGTGCTGATTCTGTACCAGCTAGACTACTTTGAAGGTTTAAAAACGCGCTACTTCAGCGGGGAAATAAAATCGAAGCTCACAGTCCTATTTGATGATTTCAACCAAAGCTTTTTGCGCTACCTCAAATTGAGGACGAAAATAGTCTTGTGGCTTGCCTTGATCTACTTGATTGCCTTTTTCATCATGGACATGCCTGGAATGATTTTTATTACCTTAATCATTCTGGTGCTCTCATACATTCCCTATTTGCAATACTTAGCACTTATTCCTTTGCTGTTGGGTTGTCTTGTGCTCTCCATTGAAAATCCGCACAGCTTTCTGTTTTACTTCGGAATCGTATTGGGCGTATTTGTACTTGCCAGTAT
>JBLIGQ010000031.1:0-32071 GCA_047636995.1 Flavobacteriales bacterium
CGAGAAAAGTGGTCACATGTACGTTACATGTTCAGCACCTGAAGAGCTCGCACTACTCATCAAAACCATTGAAAATCAACCATCTATTAAAGAGATGACTGTTTTTTGTGAAAAACCAACAAAACTCTTCGAAACCCTAAAAAGCATTTACAAAATTGTAGAGGCTGCTGGTGGTTTGGTTAAAAACAATAAGAACGAGATTCTATTTATTTTTAGAAACGGGAAGTGGGATTTACCAAAAGGAAAACTTGAGAAGGGTGAATCTATTGAAGAATGTGCTGTGCGAGAAGTTGCAGAAGAATGCGGAATCACCCCTCCTGAGTTAGGTGACTTTTTAAAAACAACTTACCATACTTATGAGCACAAGGGTGAAAAAGTTCTAAAGCCTACCCACTGGTATGCTATGCGCAGCTCAGGAAATGACCAACTAATTCCCCAAGAAGAAGAAGGAATCACCGAAGTAAAATGGGTTCCGAAATCAGAATTCCCTCTGATTCTTCAAAACACATATCCAAACATTGCAGAATTGATCCTCCCTCTCTAAGAGATCAATCATCCCACACCTTTATTTTTTCTGGACGCGGTCCGCGGAGCATTGATGCCATTCGTGATGCAATCCCCTCACTTGGTTTTAGGGTATAAGGCTCCATTAATTTCCCATCAGGGGAAATGAAGAAAAACTGAGGCACCGACTTCAAATTCATGTGATTACGAATACACGGGTCACCCCCTCCCTTTAAAATAAGCCATTCTTGATCTTTATGATCTGACAGATAACTGGACAACTCTCCGGGGACTTCATCCATACAGATCATCACAAATTTGATTTGTCGTCCATACTTTCTAAAGGTATTTTCCAGCACCATGAGTTCCCTCTGAGAACTGGGACTTTGCGATTGAAAGAATCCTACGTAAATCAATTCCCCCTTCAATTCAGTCAATTCGAACCGGTCATCCTTATGATCTAGCAGAGTGATTCCAAAAGGCAATCCTTCCTCATTGTATGGAGTACCTTTTGTTAGTTCGAAACGCATGTTCTTGGCACACTTCTTTACAAGCTCGTTTTTAATGCTCAACTGCTCATAGGAATCTAGAATCTTTAGTACGCCTCGGCGAAAAGAAGCACCTTGATACCATCCCTCTTTCGCTAAAAGAACCATTAGAAGTTGTTTCTCTGAAGAAGTTCTAGTCAATGGATACAGATCTAGTGAAGTCTTTAACGCATTAAAATCACCCGTTTTTAATGCTGCAATTACTTCCTTTTTTGAAACATACGGATTTGAGGATACTCCTGAATGCACCTCCAGGAATAAGCCCATCCATTCAGGATTTCCAGGATAAATCAATGAATCAACCAAGTATGTTTCCCAAACCTTTAATTGTTTTTGACCGAGATGAAGGTCTAGCCTCCCTAGCGCTGAATTTAGGAGACGTTTTGAGAAATCATCATCAATTCCCATTTGCCATGTCTGCACACCCAAGACAAACTGGTTGAACATGACTTCCGTGCTATCTGCTTCTGGGTTGGTGCGAAAAACAGAATCGCTTTCCGAAATGATATTTGCGTGCAAAAGCGCTTCTTCGTTCGCCTTTTTGTATTGAGCAGAACCTCTGTTAAATCGTTGAGCTAAGGTGAAATTCAAATCACCAAAGAGTCTTTCGTATGCCTGATTGAACTGTGCAATTACAATGTTGGGATCATTTGAAGGAATCTTTAAAAAAGTAACATCGAACTGATTCTGATCAAAATTTTTGGGCTTCGACCCATTCCCCCCTTCAAGCAACAATTCATATTGAGCATCTGGTTTCAAGAATAACTGAGCACTCCAAGAACCAGTGCGCAGCTCATAATGGCCTGTTTTATCAATTTCAACCAGGAAGCTGAATGCGTCATTTTCATCGATAGTTGCACTTTCGACTTTCTCCCAATTGTTGCTTAAGAAATCTGTTGTACGCAGAAGGTACAACTCACGTCCGCTCATACCGGGCGCTTCGCCGCTGATGGCAGTAATAGATGCTTCAAGTTGCAGCGCGCTAAGCGATGCGAACAGAATCAGGAATAAATTGTGTAACATCACCATTGTTTCTCAATATCTCACGCACAACAGTGGAATTTATTGCCGCAAATTCAGGATCTGTGAAAAGAATTACTGTTTCGATTTCGGGAGCCATGTATTTTGTCATTTGTGCAATTGTACGTTCATACTCAAAATCACCCCCATTTCGCACACCTCTTAGCAAGAACTTCGACTCAATCTTTCGGCAGAAATCGATGGTTAAGCCTTCGTAATCTGAGACAGTAACGTTATCCAGGTCATCGAATACTTCATTCAACCAAGCTCTCCTTTGGTCAAGATCGAACATGCTCTTTTTACTTGAATTACTACCAATTGCCACAACAATGTGGTCAAAGACATTGGCTGCTCTGCGAACAATGTTTTCGTGTCCTTTTGTAATGGGGTCGAATGATCCTGGAAATACCGCTTTCTTCATGATTCACCTAAGGTAAAAAAACTGAAATTGACATGTCCGTATTTTCTACTTTCTTCAAATCCATTTTCCTTTTCAAAATGCGTCTTTTCCCCATGCTCCATAATAAGCAGTCCATCTGGGGTCAATAAGCCTGAAGAAAGAATCATTTGCGGCAGCTTTGCCATTTGGTCAATATCAAAAGGGGGGTCACAGAAAATGACGTCATACTGGCCTTTCGCATTTTTCAGGAACGAAAACGCATCACCTCGGATCACATGGAAGGTGGTATAATTCACCATTTCGAAGTTCGATTTCAACGTTTTGCATCCGGGGCCTCCCCGTTCAATGGACGTAACAAAATCAGCACCTCTGCTGGCAAACTCAAGGCTGATACCTCCAGCTCCAGAAAACAAATCTAATACGTTAGCCCCTTGTAAATCAACGCGATGGGTAAGCATGTTAAACAATCCTTCTTTAGCGAAGTCAGTAGTAGGCCTCCCTCTAAAGCCTGGTGCTACACCAAACTTCCTACCTCTGTATTGACCACCTATGACACGCATGAGTAGCTATTTAAAAGTGCCATAAATCTGTGTTTTCTTAACAATCCGAGTTCTGTTGATACGTTGGGTAATTCAAACCCAAAGTGAATTGAAATTTTGGGAAAATAGGACTGAAAGAGGTTGTATCTCTCCCCACTAATTTCAATATCTCCTGAAAGATAGACGGTTGTATATTCAAGAGACAATCCCAATTGTTGAATGGAGTTTGTGATGTGGTAAAGGGCATCCTCATCCGTTTGGATTTCGAAGTGATTGTAGAGTTTGAATTTCTTTTCTCCTGCTACATAAACATCGCAGAAAGATTTAGACAGATCCACATAAACTTGATGTGGGCGTTCAAATCTATTTCGATTCATAATGGCATCGATCAGTAATTCTGAGCAAGCATATGTTTTCATCAAAGGAAAATTGGCCCTTAACTTCTTGATCAAGGCGCTGTTTGAGCTCTTCACATCGCCTTCAGCGAAAACAATCTTCGCATTGAGTTCAGGAAGGTCAGCTACTTTCAGGTCACCTTGCCAATCTTGGTAGGTCAAGCTTAACAATTGTTTTATTTTAGAGGCATCAAAAAGGCCGCTAGGAACAATGGTTGTTGGCGTTCCTCTTAGCACGAGGGAAACAGATTGATAATTATAGTTGAGTGTTTTTTCTGCTTCCAGCTGTTTTTCTGAAGGCGAAATCAGTTCTCCTACTTCCACAACCAGGTCTTTATCAATGGAAGTAACAGCCCATTGAACACAGTCTCTATCAACAAGAAGGCTGAGATGGCAGTAATCTGCCAACTCAGCCGTAAAGTTTTTATCAGAAAGAAGAAATTCTTGTTTACTTCCAGTTACCATCAGTGTTCGGTTCATCTAAATTCCCGAAACGAAGTGTGTCTTTCACCACTTTTTCACGTCCGAAAGGTGTTGGGTCTTGCACAAGAATTGTAGGCAATGTTACACCACCATTTTCTATCGTGCTTGTTTTCATCATGAAACGCTCTCCTGTAGAAGGCGTGAACGGCAGCGAATCTAAATCTATTGGAGGCAGCTTTTTGGCTGCTCTTTTTTCATTTGTAAAATTCTCTTCGAAGAATGAAGTAAAGATATTGTCACGTACTTTGTAGGCTGTTCTATCTTCGGCGATCAAATCAGAAAATTCATCTGGAGAATATCCGCTGGCAAGTGCTATCGAATCTACTTCTTGCAAAGTAAGAACATATCCCTGCTCGTAGTAAGATTGTTCACTCATTGTGTCAGTGTAGAACGTACCACTAGAGTACGGAATTGCCACTGCAGGCTTCTTAACCCATTCGATAAGCGTATCGAAATTGTTGGTATACATCCCGTTGGCTTCTTCGTATGCTTCTTGAGCTGAGCGGATATCAACTAACCTTCTTTTCGTTAATTCGTCAACACGTATTTTCTTTTCTTGGAAAACAATTTCATCATCAATCGAGAAGTACACCGCAAACACTAAGTAACCTGATAACAGCAGACCAACAGCCAGCATAATCATGGTGGCCTTCTTTCCAATTTTCTCCAGCACATCAGGTGCAGCAATTACACCAAGTGCAATTAAAATCAAAGCAGACCAAAGCATTTCTATTGGTTGAGTTTCAATTTCATCACCACTTAAGTATTTAAAGAGGAAGAATAAACCGAAAACAACTAGGATTGCTGTGATCACATATTTTCCGAGCGTTCTAACAATTTGTTCCATCGTGTGCTTTTTGTTGCGCTATACGTTTTGACATCAAGAGGGACAAACTTACAATTTTTTGTTGTTCAGCCAGAGGGATAAAATTGACTGATTTTTACATTTCTACACTTTAGGGCCTATCTCTAACAGAAATAAGATGCTCAATATGTGAATATGAGTGGTCGTTTTTCCTTTTTTCTAGAAATAAATGATTAATATGTGCCCTCAAATAGGCACAGATCAAACATTCGATATTAATGATTTACGCCGGGGCAGACGATGACAAGGTTTTTGTGGCTATATTAAAAGGTTACCATTGGGAGAGAGTGGTGAACTCCTTGTAGTTTGTCCCGGTTTTTTTAGGGCGATTTTAACAATCGTCCTTTTTTGTGCTCGATTTTTATTTCCATTTCATTGCGCCTCACCTTTATCCTTTATTAAAAAGATTAGCCAGATTCGCATTTATGCATCTGTAAGCTTACCTTTGCGCGGATTTTTATAAAGACCACACCATGGCTACGAATAAGACATTTACGATGATTAAGCCAGATGCTACTGGCGCTGGAAACACTGGGAAAATTATTGACCGCATTATTGAGGCAGGATTTTCTTTGAGTGCAATGAAGTTGACTCAACTGTCTCGCAAAGACGCTGAAGATTTTTACGAAGTTCACAAAGAGCGTCCGTTCTACGGAGAATTGGTAGACTATATGACTTCAGGTCCTATTGTTGCTGCAATTCTTGAGAAAGACAATGCTGTTGAAGACTACCGTAAATTAATTGGTGCTACCAATCCTGCTGATGCAGCTGAAGGTACTATCCGTCGTGATTTTGCTGAGTCAATTGCTGCTAATGCAGTTCACGGTTCTGACAGCGATGAAAATGCACAAATTGAAGGTTCTTTCTTCTTTAGCAAGCGCGAAGAGGTTTAATCTAACGAATTTGAAAAAGACACCTCGCCTTGTGCGGGGTGTTTTTGTTTAAACGCATTTTACACCTCGCACTAAGTGGTTTTGATTTCACACTTAAACCGGGCAATCTTTGCATCAATCTTTATGAACGGTGGGTAATGCGGTTCATAACAGTATCTTTACTCTCCCAAATCGGATTTTTTTATTAATGGCTATGTCTAAAATCATCTACACCAAAACCGACGAGGCTCCGGCGCTTGCAACCTACAGTTTCCTTCCAATAGTGAAGGCTTTTACATCAAAAGCGGGAATCGACGTTGAACAAAGAGATATTTCTTTAGCAGGACGAATTCTAGCGAATTTCCCAGATTTCCTGAGCGAAAATCAACGCAAAGAGGATGCGCTAGCTGAACTTGGCGAACTTGCCAAGACTCCAGAAGCCAATCTCATAAAGCTTCCAAACATCAGTGCCTCGTTTCCTCAGTTGTTAGAGGCGATTACGGAATTGCAACAAGCTGGGTTTGCCCTTCCGGATTACCCCGAAGAGCCAAAGAATGACGACGAAAAAGCACTGAAGGCGCGCTATGACAAAATTAAAGGTTCAGCTGTGAACCCTGTGCTTCGCGAAGGCAATAGTGATCGACGGGCACCAAAAGCAGTGAAAAATTACGTTCGCAAACACCCCCACACAATGGGAGCGTGGTCAAGCGATAGCAATACGCACGTTTCAAGTATGAGTCGTGGAGATTTCTACGGTTCTGAAACAAGTACAACAATTAAGACTGCTACAACTGCAGATATTGTGCTTCAAGGGACCGATGGCTCTTCAACTACTTTGAAATCAGGAATTGCGCTACAAGAAGGTGAAATAATAGATTCAGCGTGCATGAGCATGGGCGAACTTCGTTCATTTCTCTCTACTCAAGTTGAAGATGCGAAAGCAAAAGACATTCTATTCTCGCTTCATTTGAAAGCAACCATGATGAAGGTCAGTGACCCTATCATCTTTGCCGCTGCTGTAGAAGTATTCTTCAAAGATGTGTTCACGACGTATGCTACAGAATTCGACCAAATTGGAGTTGATGTGCGCAATGGACTTGGAGACATCTATGCTAAGCTAGATGAGCTTCCAGCAGATAAAAAAGAAGCAATCGAAGCGGCAATTGTCAAATCGATAGCAGATGGTCCTGACCTTGCCATGGTGAACTCTGACAAGGGCATCACCAACCTTCATGTTCCAAGCGATGTCATCATTGATGCATCGATGCCAGCTATGATCCGCAACTCAGGAAAGATGTGGGATAAAGAGGGGGAAAGCCAAGACGTGAAGGCCATCATACCAGACCGTTCATACGCAGGCGTATACCAATCAACCATCGATTTCTGTAAAAAGAACGGTGCCCTGGACCCAACAACAATGGGCAGTGTAAGCAACGTTGGTTTGATGGCACAGAAAGCTGAAGAGTATGGTTCACATGATAAAACGTTCCAACTTGATGCTCCGGGCAAGGTTCAAGTCATTGCCAATGGAAACGTTTTGCTGGAGCAACAAGTAGAGGAGGGAGATCTCTTCCGCATGTGTCAGGTTAAAGACGCTGCTATTAAAGACTGGGTTGAATTGGCTATTCGCCGAGCCCGCGACACTGAACTTCCGACGGTTTTTTGGCTAGATAAAAATCGAGCTCATGATACTGAATTGCTCAAAAAGGTAGACGCTTACCTTTCAGCGAATGATACAGACGGATTAGACATCCAGATAATGGCACCAGAAGCGGCTACTGAGTTCAGCTTAGAGCGCATTGTAAAAGGTCTAGATACGATTTCAGTAACGGGTAACGTATTGCGTGATTACCTCACAGACCTCTTCCCTATTCTAGAATTGGGAACATCAGCTAAGATGCTTTCAATTGTCCCCTTAATGAATGGCGGCGGACTATTTGAAACAGGTGCTGGTGGATCTGCGCCAAAGCACGTAGAGCAGTTAACAGCTCAAAACTACCTGCGTTGGGATAGCCTTGGAGAATTCCTTGCTTTGGGTGTTAGCCTTGAACACTTCGCAAAAAAACATGGAAACAATAAGGCAGCTATCCTTTCAAAGACACTGGATGAAGCAACATCATTGTTCTTGGAAAATGACAAGAGTCCAACGCGCCGCATTGGCGGCATTGACAACCGTGGCTCACACTTCTACTTGGCGATGTATTGGGCACAGGCCTTAGGATATCAAGATGAGAATGCAGAATTGAAGTCCGTATTTGCACCTCTCGCTGAAGCACTCGTAGCTCAAGAAGAAACCATTTTAAAAGAATTGAGTGATGTTCAGGGAAGCCCTGCTGAGATCGGTGGGTACTACTACATGGATGACGACCTTGTTAACAAGGTGATGCGCCCTTCTGCAACATTGAATGCGCTTGTAGACCAGTTCTAAAACGAAGTAATCTAAATTAAAAGCTGGCCTGTAGGTCGGCTTTTTTTGTGCCTAATCCGCAAAAAACGACTTCGAGAAGTTCAATAAATAGAGTTCTTTCTGCGCGCGTGTGAACGCCGTGTAGAACCAACGCAATAGCGAAACATCTAGCATCTCTTCCGTCAAAAACCCTTGATCAACTATCACCGCCGGCCACTGTCCACCTTGCGATTTATGACACGTAATGGCGTAAGCAAACTTCACTTGCAGCGCGTTGTAAAACGGATCTTTCGAAATGGCCTCATGAATCTTACGCCGGCTACTTAAGTCAGCGTAATCTTCTCCTACCAATGCATATAGGTTTCGTTGTGCTCCCATTCCTAGATTTGCTTGATCTATGTTTAGGGAGTCTAAAATGATTCGTACTTCGATTGCAGGGAACTCAGGAAAATCAACCATTTTCACCACTACATCTGCGAATTTATAGCCATACATTTCGTGGTATTTAGTTATTTTCTGGATCTCTAGACTGTCTCCATTAGCTATAAAAGCTGTGGGAGCATCTTTGTATTCTTCAAGCCAATAGTAGTTATTTCGCACAACCATTAACATATCTCCAGCCGCGATTTCCTCTTCTTTCCATAAAATGCGTGCGCGAATTTGCTGATTGAATTGATTCGCTCGTTTATTGGAGCGGGTAATCACCGCAACGTTCTCCTGACCCAATCTTCCATAGAGGTCTTCCAGCACATCTTGCAGTTCTTCGCCATTGATGATTTTCATATCTGGAAATCCTTCTGCAGATAGATTCGGAAATCCTTCTTTCCCTAATAATATTTGTTGACGAAGGGTGTTCGCATTAAACAAGATGCCTGAATCCAACTCTTGACGCACCACTTCAGTGAGCTCCAATTCAGCAATGGTCAATCCAAAATTACGCTCGAGGTCTTTGGCTTTCAAAGCAGGACTTTCATCGCTTCCGACCGGAGGGAGCTGAGCCCCATCACCAATCAAAACCAATCTACAGTTGACACCAGAGAAAACAAATTCCATTAGGTCTTCCAGCAGATCACGGTATTCAAAAGACTGCTCACCTTGCATGGATGTAGACTCTCCAATCATGGATGCTTCATCAACCAAAAAAACCGTATTCTTCTTTAGGTTTGGGGCCAATCCAAAACTCACATTTCCTGCTTTCGCCTTCTTGACATAAATGGTGCGATGAATGGTGAATGCAGGGTGATCTGAAAAAGAGGAGAGCACTTTTGCTGCGCGTCCAGTAGGAGCCATCAAAGCTACATTGTAGTGAAATTGTTTGAGCGTTTTGACCACTGCACCTGTGACCGTAGTTTTCCCTGTTCCAGCGTATCCCTTCACGAGCAATGTGCATCTAGGTTTGGTTGAAAAAAGGAAACGCGCGAATGCATGCAGCAAATGTCCTTGCCCTTCTGTAGGCGGATAAGGAAACGAATTAATCAGTTGATTTTCGAAATTTTCTTGCATGAGATGGTCTGAACTAGACGGCAACCAAAGGTAGTCAGAACAAAACTCATTGCTGATCATTATGCGCTCCAACTTACTTTCTTAGCTTTGTAGTGTACACAATGAGCGGTACTAAAACGAATGTTATGTCAGAAGTAATGGAAGGAAAGCTGAATTCAGCTCAAGCAATGGATTTGGAGAACAAGTATGGAGCGCACAATTACCATCCGCTGCCTGTAGTACTTGACCGTGGAGAAGGTGTTTTCGTTTGGGACCTAGAGGGCAAAAGATATTACGACTTCCTTTCTGCATATTCAGCTGTTAATCAAGGACATTGCCATCCACACATTGTTGGAGCGATGAAAGATCAGGCTGAAAAACTCTGCCTTACTTCACGCGCGTTTTACAACAGCGTACTTGGAAAATATGAGCAATATATCACTTCATATTTCGGATTCGAGAAGGTTTTACCTATGAATTCAGGAGCTGAAGCGGTAGAAACAGCCATCAAACTTTGCAGAAAATGGGCGTATGAGAAGAAGGGCATTCCTTCAAATTCGGCAAAAATTATTGTTTGCGGCGAAAATTTTCACGGAAGAACGACTACAATAGTCTCTTTCTCAGATGATGCAGACGCGCGCAAGAACTATGGCCCTTTCACAGCAGGCTTCGAAACCATTGCTTACAATGACCTAGGAGCATTAGAAAGCGCATTACAAGACCCGAACGTAGCAGGATTCTTAGTTGAACCAATTCAAGGTGAAGCAGGAGTGAATACGCCAGCAGATGACTACATGCTAAAGGCAGCCGCTCTTTGTAAATCAAAAAATGTACTCTTTATTGCAGACGAGGTACAAACGGGCGTTGCACGAACAGGAAGCCTTTTAGCGGTTTGTGGAAAGTGTGACTGCCAAGGAAATTGCGAACGTCAATCTACCTACGCAAGACCAGATATTTTGATTCTCGGAAAAGCACTCTCTGGTGGTTCTTATCCGGTTTCAGCTGTACTTGCTGATGATCATATCATGATGGTGATTCACCCTGGAGAGCACGGATCGACTTTTGGAGGGAATCCAATTGCATCTGCCGTTGCCATTGCAGCTTTGGAAGTAGTTGATAACGAAAGATTAGCTCAAAACGCTCGTAAACTGGGTGATATTTTCAGAACTGAGATGCAAAAGCTTGTTGAAAGCACAAACATTGTAAATCTCGTTCGTGGACGTGGGTTGTTGAATGCCATCATCATCAATGACACACCAGAAAGCGAAACTGCTTGGAACATTTGTGTGGCGATGAAAGACGCTGGGTTACTGGCGAAGCCTACACATGGCAACATCATTCGCTTTGCTCCTCCATTGGTAATGACAGAAGATCAGTTAATGGATTGTTGCAGAATCATTAAGGAAGTCATTCTAACGTTCGAGAAGTAAGCCTAGAAAAACACTTCAATGGCTTCATTGCGCTTCATAGAAGTGCTAATGGTGAATTTCTTTTTCCTCAATCCAGAGCGAATTTGACAGCTTGCCGTATTAGGCGAAATGGTTCCTTCATTGTGGGCAAAAATGGTAATGGTATTCACACCTTCATCAAGCTTTACAATGAGCTTTGATTTGCTTCGCGAAAGCAGTAAATCTTTTGCAATGAATTCGCCATTGACCATTACTGATATCGAATCACCATCTTCAGTAGCATTGTCCCAGAGTTGGAGCACGAGCTTGTTGTGCTTTGCTGTAAATTTCTGTTTTGTGACTGTCTCCCTTCCTTTAAATGCCGTGTAATCTGCAGGATACGGGGTTGTTGGCGTTTGAAAAGGTTTATGTCCTGCAACGTCCAACATGTATCTAAACCGCAAAGTGAGGTAATCTCCCTTTGCCGTTGCGAGAGCTGAGCCTTCATTTGAATACATTTTGGTTTGAAGGGTAATTTGATCTTCGAAATGATAGACGTAAGAAATAAGCAAGCTCATTGAGCCCTTCTCCGATGAGTTAGTCACTCCAAGCTCTGGCCCTATGAAAAATGACCTATTACCTGAACTTGTAGTTTCGTACGTTACACCATTTTCATCGCTCGTAATGGAATCATTATCATAGAAAGTATAGCCGAAATCAGAGCCAACGTGCCATTGCGTTCCGTATTTATTCGGCTTTCGCACCAAGTAATTGGCGTTAAATCGCAATTCGCTAATGAAATTATAGATGTCATATGAAGCGCCTCCCCCTTCGAAGATATAGCCGTCCAACAAAACTCCTGCCATGGCACTTACAGCAAATCTCTCCTTTACGCGAAACCCTAGGCCCGTTGATAAACTCAGAACTAATCCAGGATTTTGACTAAAGACTCTGGAACTGTCATTCTGAAATTTAGCAAAATTGGAACCTACTTCTAGTTGCATCGGAATAGACATACGCGCCTGTCTTTGGCCGTGAACCGAAAGAAGAAACAAGCAGAAAACACTAAGCAGTATAATTTGGCGCATGCGAAATAGCTTGCACATACCATACCATTTATGCCATCGCAGAGATAAGATCATGGCGCGTTAATATATGATGGCCACCGTCATTCAGCTCAACCAATACTGCAGACACCTCTTTGTTTACCAATTTTGATATTTCTTCAATTGAGGCGGTTTCTTTAACCATTGGGTAAGGTGCACCCATGAAGTCTGAAACGGAAGCATTCATGACCTGTGGATCATCTACAATTTTCTCAAAAAGCACACGGTCATCTATGGATCCAATGTATTTACCATCATGAATAACAGGCATTTGCGAGATATTGAATTGACGCATTTTCTGAACAGCAGCAGAAACCAATTCACCAGAATACATTTGAAGCAAAGGCAAATCTCTATGCTCTTTGACCATGTCTGCGGCAGTAGTTACTTCATCCTTTATGAATCCACGTTCACGCATCCATTCATCATTGTATACTTTACCGATATATCTGCTTCCATGGTCATGAAACAACACCACAACAACTGAGTCTTCGTTTAATTCATCTTTCAACTGACGAACTGTTTGGAAGGCAGAACCAGCGCTATACCCTAGAAAAAGTCCTTCTTTCAAGGCCAGTTCTCTTGTCACCAGCGCACCATCTTTATCTGTCACTTTCTCAAAGTGATCAATCACACTAAAATCAACATTTTTCGGTAAGATATCTTCTCCTATTCCTTCAGTAATGTAGGGATAGATTTCTTTTTCATCGAACTCTCCCGTTTCATGAAATTTCTTAAAGACAGAACCATAGGTATCAGTTCCCCAAATCTTTACATTAGGATTCTTTTCCTTGAGGTATTTACCAACTCCTGAGATGGTCCCTCCAGTTCCGACGCCAACGATGAAATGCGTGATTTTACCTTCGGTCTGTTCCCAGATTTCAGGCCCTGTGCTTTCATAATGAGCTTGACGGTTAGATAGGTTATCATATTGATTGCACCAAATGCTATTTGGTGTTTCTTTCTGAAGTTTTTCTGCCACAGAATAATAGCTGTCTGGATGATTTGCCGAAACGTTTGTTGGACAAACGATCACTTTTGATCCTAGTGCACGAAGGACATCAAACTTCTCTTTTGACTGCTTATCATTTGAGGTGCAAATGAGCTTGTATCCTTTCACTACGCATGCCAAAGCGAGACCCATCCCTGTGTTTCCAGAGGTACATTCAATCACCGTTCCGCCTGGTTTCAAGGCTCCACTTTTCTCAGCATCCTCTAACATTTTGAGGGCCATACGGTCTTTGACTGAATTCCCAGGATTGAAGTATTCCACTTTGGCATAGATTGTACCGGGGATGTCTTCTGCTATTTTGTTGAGTCTAATCATTGGTGTATCACCAATTGACTCCAAGATGTTATTGAATACCTTTCTGCTCATATAGATACAAAGGTAAAGAACTAGTCGAAACGAATGGCCTTTACAGGTGTGATCTTTGACACGTAAAGCGCAGGAATTAACATCATGACTACACAGACAACAAATGTGATGAGTTCAATTTGAGCCAAGTACATCCAGTCAAATTTGATTGGAACGTAGTTTACATAGTAGCTCTCAGGGTTAAGCGTGATCAATCTGGTCTTTTGCTGCAGGAGTGCTAGACCGATTCCAAGGATATTTCCAATGATCAATCCTACGCCAATAATTCGTGCTGCGTGACGAACAAACACCTGCATCACGTCTAGGTCATTCATTCCAAACGTTTTCAGCAAACCAATCATATTTGTACGTTCCAGAATAATAATAAGTAAGGCTGATGTCATGTTTACAACCGCAATCAAAACCATCATATAAATGATTAATTCCACGTTCAAATCAAGCATCTCGAGCCATGAAAAAATTTCTGGATTTAGATCTGTGACACTTGTAACTTGTGTGTAATATGGCGTCATGTCCATCAAGACCTCATCCAAAATATTGAGGTCTTCATAATTATCAATGAGTACTTCGAAGCCTCCCACATATTTATCTCTTGTTCCACCTGTGGTGCGCACTTCGTAGGAATAACCGCAAGGGAGGCTGTCAGGATGGACGTAGGTAAAATTGACCCAAGCCGTATCATTGATAGTGACCCCTTTGTCACTTACAACCAATGTAAGTTCGAAGTCTTCGCCTTCGGGGTAAATCACATGAGGCCCTTCGCCTTCCCAAGGAGTTCCTATCCATTCATACCGCAGATCACGTTGCCCACCAAAGCCGAATCCTTCGACCATGATTCCATTGTTCATGCAGGAATCAGAAACAAGAATTTGCGCTTCTATCCCCCACATATTAATGCGTTGAATGTGGGCTATATCAACGAAGACGAATTGCTCATCGAACTCTTTCAGCCCAGTAGAGTATATGGCAGAGACGATAAAGTTTCTGGGTTTGATGTTTCCTTCTTGCAGCACGAAGTAAAGGGTTACTTTATCACCAATACCCAAGCCCATTCTACGTGAAGTGTAGTCTGAAATCATGATGTCTGCTGATGCCTCTTTGCCATCAACTCGAATGGAATCGCCTTCAATGATTTTCTCTTCAAAAAAGCTCCAATCAAAATCGTCACCAACGCCCTTTATGATGCATCCTTGAAGATTGTCAGCGGTTTCCATTATCCCCGGCTTCGTGGCAAATACTTGAATGTGCCGGATGCCTTGCACGTCGTTCAACTCAGGATAAAAGTCTTGATCTTTTAAGATTCGGGAGCTTTCTTTATTAAAATTCTGCTGGGCGTTTACAATTTGATAGTGGGCTCCAAACCCAACAACTTTCTCGCGAACCTCTTGCTGAAATCCGGTCACAATGGCTACAGACAGAATCATTAGGGCAACGCCAATGGCAATTCCTGCAGTTGCAATAACTACTACTGGGCGCGACAAACGTTTTTCTTCGCCGTGTCCTGCCATGCGAGATGCTATGAAACGAACAATCATGAGTCCAAAGATAGCAGAGATGTTTGAGCTGAAAGCTTTTGAAGTTCGGAATGATTATTGAATATTGCTCAACAATGAACAAACTCCTGATCCTCTTACTTCTTTTCGCCCTTCCATGCCATTCTCAAATGGTGATTGGAAATGCGTACATCAATGATTTAAAGGTAGATAACACCATTTCAGTTGGTGCAGCATCCTTTGAAGTTTACATTTCTGCGCTGGAAAACAAACAGATTGGTGTAGTGGCTAATCACACTTCTTTGGTGGAAGAAAACCATTTAGTTGATCTTTTGCTGGCGCGAAAAATAACTATTAAGGCTGTTTATGCTCCTGAGCATGGTTTTAGAGGTGAAGCCGCCAATGGCGAAAAAGTTGACAGCGGGAAAGATGCCCAAACGGGGTTGACGATCCATTCACTGTATGGCAAAAACAAAAAGCCAAGTAAGGAAATGCTTTCAGGGATAGAGGTTATGGTTTTCGACATGCAGGATGTTGGCGCACGATTTTACACCTATTTGAGCACAATGCATTACGTTATGGAGGCTTGCGCAGAAAACAACATCCCACTCATTGTGCTTGACAGGCCAAATCCAAACGGATTCTATGTTGATGGCCCTATTCTGGAGCCTAAATTTCAATCTTTTGTTGGCATGCACCCTATTCCAATTGTACACGGAATGACTTTGGGCGAATTGGCCCAAATGATCAACGGTGAAAAATGGTTGAATGAGGGTGTACAATGTGACCTCACAGTTGTTCCTTGTGTGAACTATGAGCACACAGACTTATACTTATTGCCCGTGAATCCTAGCCCGAATCTCACTTCGCAAGAAGCGATTTATTTATATCCATCGCTCTGCCTTTTCGAGCCAACGAAAGTGAGCATAGGAAGAGGAACAGAGCACCCCTTTGAAGTTATTGGCCATCCAAAACATGAATTCGGCAGCTATACATTTACCCCTGAAGATCAGCCAGGAAAATCTATGAATCCGAAGTATGAAGGAGAGGAATGCAGGGGTCAGATTTTGACCAATTTCGGCGAATTCTATTTCACCTCGCACAGATCTATGTACTTAGAATGGCTGGTAGCGATGTATGAGTTCTATCCTGACAAAACTACTTTCTTCACGAGTGCAGATTTCTTTGATAAGCTGGCCGGCACCTCTACCTTAAGAAAGCAGTTAGAGCAAGGTAAAACTGCAGCAGAAATTCAAGAAAGTTGGCAAGCTGGTTTAATGGAATTCCGCTCTCAAAGGCTTCCATACCTGCTCTATCCAGATTGATCTGACGCACTTCGATCTGCTCAAGAGACACAAACTCATTTAGCATTTCAAGCCATGTCAGCTTTCACTTTTATTTTGAAAGTGGTCAGACACTATAAATTACGTATTTTCGCAAACCAAACAGATTGAGATGAAGAAGTACCTTTTGTTCTTTTCAGTGATTGCCATCCTTGCAGCAGCAGGATGTAAAAAATCTGAAGAATTCATAAATCCTGAGTTCATGTGCGAATGTGGGACCGTTAAATGGAACGGAACTGATTATCCACTTTTGATGGCTGAGTATGTTCTAGAGGGCGAAGATTTGTTTCTTTCAAGAAGGTATTTTCTTACTACAGATATTCGGTTAGAAGGAGAAAATCAGCCTCACAATTTGAGTTTTCAACTGGGCATAGACAGTGTCAATAAATCTATCTTTTACATCCCTACAGATAGTGTATTCAATTTAGTTGAAGAAGTAGATCAGAATGACCAGTTGTTCGCTTATCGAACTTACACAGGTATTAATGGCATTATTAATACTTCGCCCGCTATTTTAGGAGGTACAGAGAGCGTGAGCTTTCAAATTATCTTGAGAGAAACTGTGAATGGTGATACTGTTGGATTCGACATTCCGTTTACCGGGAACTTTACGATCGACATTTAATTCGCTGTTTATTTCTGGGCTGACTGTCCTGATTCACGCAACACAAAATCAAGCATAACGTCTCGGTCTTCACTCATTGAAGTGGGAATTAAAACCACATCAGGTTGAACACCACCTTTGTGGTTTCCTTTTACATTTAGGTCGAACCAGATGCGGGGCAAGTTGACTACAAATTTTGTATTCGGAAGAATGACTTGGTAATAGTACCCACTGGTGTGCCCTTGGTATCCACCGCAAGCTTCTTGGCCTACTAATTCGCAATTATTGACGTAATCTTTGGCGAGTGCAGCAAATTCAGACGCCCCTGAAAAGACTGATTTATCAATTAAGATAGAGACTTTGCCGCTAAAGATGTAGTCAGGGGAGATAAAGGTGCGCTGAAACCGATCTCTTCTGAGCCATTTGCCTTGGTCATTCTTTCTGAACTCAACAGCTCTATAGATCAAGTCTTCTATTCTCCGTTTCAATGGATGGACTAAATACGTGTAATGGCTTGAAGTTGGACAGCCAATTTCCACTTCGTCATACTTCATGTCCAGGTTGTGATCGAGGTAAGACAATAGAAGGTTTTCGACCCCTTCTCTTCCCCCTCCATTTCCTCGTAAATCAATTACAACATGCGTAGCATTCTTTTCATTAAACGCATCGAAAGCAGCATCAAAGGCTTTTTCAAATTGATTAAGATTCATCCCATTGAAGCTTGAAACACATAAGTACCCCGCATTTTCTATCATTTCAAATCTAACAGGGAGTTCAGAGGGATTGTCTTTTGCGTAGACCTCATTTATTTCAGAAATACGGTCATTCATATGAATGGCAAATACTTTTACATTCGTCTCACCCAAGACCGTTCGATAGGTAATATCATGAATATCAGGTGTCCCAAAATGAATTCCATAGTACCACCAAAACTGGCCTTCTAATCCGCCGAGTTTCCCCGTTAAACTAAATCCGTCACTTGTGAAGTAGGGCAACAATTCTGTTACGACTGCACGAATAGACATTCCGTTGATTTTGGTAATCTCGGTGCCTTCTTCCAGAGCATAGCTATCACTAAAGTTTTGATGAACACGCATTGTTGTTCCATTCACTCTCACTGTCAAAGGGAGGAACCGTTTAGTAGACAACAAATAATTGACAGCACGTTTTGAGGGCATCACATAGGTATGTCCGTCATGCACTAGGTCTATGAACCCAGCTACAGCGGCATAACATTGCATTAAGCTTTGAGGTTTCTGATTGTCTTTGATTTGCAAGAGGTAAGCCTTTCTATCTAGCTGGGTTGAATACTTTTCAATGCCAGCATGGGATTCCTCCATGATTTGTTCTAAAATCAACAGGTCATCTTTGAGGGCTTCAGGGGGCAAACTAGCGTCACGCCAAAGATCATCTTGGGCTGCCAATTGGACAGCGCAAAGAATTATAAGTACGAACAGGAGCTGCTTGATCAATAGTCTAATGGTTATCTGGTTTTACTACTACGTGAAATTTTCGCTTTTAGTTTCGTGGGCTTTTAAACTTTTACAAGGCACAACTGAATAAGAGTTCCTATTTTCGCTGACGAAGCTCTCGCAGAATGCAACTAGAATCAATTTTAAAAGAATACCTAACGGCACAAACAGATGACAATCCGCTTGTGTTGAACTTACTGACGGAAGCTGATACCGCCAAGTTCTATAGCGACATGTATTCCGAAGGTTTCGAACCTGAAAGACCTGCCCTGTATCAACAGAACAAACAGGAGTTCTCTAAGAAAGACAATGCGCATGGCACCATGTCTGAATTGATTCAGCTGATCAAGAAATTGGTTCCAGCAGAAGGTTCTGTGATCGAGTTAGGAGGCAGTGTTTATCAAAAGCGCTCTGGAAACGCGGTCCATGAGTTAAAGAATTATTTCCCTCTAGACATTTCGTATTCTTCCATGGCACGTTATGCTGATCAGTTTAATCGGCAGGCCATTGTAGCAGACGCGACCATTCTTCCTTTTCGCAACAAAAGCGTTGATTGTTTCGTAACGCATACCTTTCTTGAGCACCCACACCGTCCAGATTTGGTATTAGAAGAGGTGCACCGCAGTTTGAAGCAAGGAGGAATAGTAGTTCACAATGACGCTTGGTTTTGCCGCTGGTGGCACCGTTATGGCATTGTGGGGCTGAAGCCATGGAAAGACATGACAAGCAATGAAAAGCTAGTTTACATTGGCTACAAAATTACTGAGCTCAAATTGGTACGCATTCCTCCCATCATACTTCGCCGTCTATTTAAAGCGCTTTTCATTAAAGCGAAGTATCCCATTAAGTTGGCCTACAAGAAGCTGAAGCCAAATTACGATTTACACTTAATGTGTGATGAAGACGCGGCCACCTCTATTGACCCAGTAGATGTTATTCGTTTCTACGAATCTAGGGGATACGAGCTTTTAGAGCCGTTGAGTTTTAAGCAGCGCTTGTTTTTAGGAAACCGATGGGTAGGGTTTCGAAAGAAGTAAAACGCTTTCGATTGAATTTAACTTGTCCTGATAAACGATTTACCCCGCAAAGCCCTTTCAATCTCCCGGTTATCTTACCTAATTGGTACTATAACAGAACAAAAACTAGACGAAAGTGTGATTTCAATTTTTCATTTCCCCACTTTCTCTTGAATAAAAGTAGAGCACGTTTATCGGTATCGATTTGCAAATCGAGAACACGCAGGAGTATCAATCTTTGAATGGATTGAAACATGGTATAATCAGCACAGAAGACATTCCGCACTTGGAAATCTTTCAATTACAGAGTTTAATCAGATAAGACAAATCAAAAATGCAGCTTAACTTTTTGTCCGGATTTTTGTTGCAATTCCATTCTTGCATGTCTACGCTTTCTGAATTGCCACCATTTAAATGTTTTAGCGTGAAGGTAATTCAGTTGTATTGCTGGAACACCCGTCATCCGGTAACAATCTTGAATAACCGACATTTCGCCAACAACAACCACCTCATCTAAAACACAAATTTCCACCGCATTTAAAACAATAGACTGCATTTGAAACACCATCTCTTGGTAACTAAACTGCAAAGAGTCAGGGTCCAATTTCATTTCAATTTGCTGGTATCCTGCATAACTTACCTTGAGTGTGAGTTCTTGGCTTCTGAATTTTTTTGGAATCTCAAGAGAGAAATTACCCTCAAGATCTGAGTGCATTCCCAGCTCGGTTTCCTGAATTCGAACGACGGCAAAAGGCAGTGTTTCAGAAGTCCTTTCATCAATGATTTTTCCCGAAATAAAATAAGGCTTTAGCCCTTGAACTACTTCACCAATGGTTTGCTCCGTTTTCTCACCGGGCATAGGTATTTGATTGTTTTGCGCCGTTGAATTCCCGATGGCCATGGTGAGTAGAACCGATGCCGCGTATTTAAAGAAAGCTGGACTTGAGGCAACGGGCAATTCAACCATTTGCCTATCTAGCTGATCTGGGCGAAACCAACCGCATACATCACCATTCGTTTGGTGAATCACTTTCTGGATGTCCCTATCATTCAACTTCGTGAAGTCAACCAAATCCCTTTCGCAGGAACCACAGAAGCGTCCCCTTTGAGTAGGCTTCATCTGACTAATGTCCTCACCACAAGGATTTTCAATGGTAATTTTCACACCGTTCATGAGCTGCTGGTTTCGATTGTTTAAATGGAGATGCGGCGGCAACCTAAATTCCACAAAAGTTTAACCAATAGATTCATATTGAGCATCACAAGCACAGAAGAGAAGGCCCACAGATTGACAGAAACTTGAGGGGCACAGAATCAATCAGAAGAAACATTTCAAATGAAAACCTAGAATTTCAGAATATGAATTCCCCATTGATCCTTGAAACTAACTCGTCCAACGTTTGGGGACATTTAGTGATCAATTTAACCCAGAGATTGTGCCGCTTTCACCTCCTCTAAAGGCACATCTTGCTCTTTCTCTTCAACTGCCTCAAAAACCAGAATTGCAATTAGAATAATCATCACGAGAAAAAGGAAGGCCTTCGGGTCTTTATAGAGCGGTTTTTTATGCAGACGCTTCAAGGTAGACTCGTAATTGGTCACTAGCTTCCCGAAATCTTTGTATTTCGAGGGATCTTCCTTTGGTATGTCGTCTTGTAGTTTGAACTTCTTCATGACTTCCCTCCCATCATTGTTCGCAATTTAGCCACAATTCTATACACTCTCTTTTTGGCGGCATCTTCGGCACAGCCCAACATAAGTGCTACTTCTTTAAAAGAACGCTCTTCAAAAAAGCGCATCTCAATGAGCTCAACCTCTTCTTGGTTTAATTGATTCAAGGCCTTAATTAAAACCTGTCTTTGATCTTCTCTCCCGCTGTTGTTATCAGTTGCTTCGGCATCACTCAATAGTTGATCTAGCTTCACTTCTGTCAGTGGCACCTCAATATTTGGGTGCTTGCGAAAGAACATTCTTATTTCGTTCAAAGCAATTCTAAAAAGCCAAAATTGAAAAGGGACACCACGTAATTCGTACTTCCCAACACTGTGCATAGCCTTGATGAAGGTTTGACTCGTGAGGTCACCAGCTAGGTCATAATTCATCGTTCTATTTAGGACGAAACCAAAAACGGCATCAAAGTACCTTTCGTACAATGGTCCGAAAGCCTTGTGATTTCTCTGAGCGGCACGAATAAGAAGTTCTTCCTGATTCAATGAAACTGATTTTCTAGTTAACGAAGAAATGCAAGATGTATTGAAAAGGGACCACTTTCTTTGAGTTTTATCGAAACTTCTCACTTCCCTCATCGTAGACAGACTGAATAACACCCTCTTCAATGATTCGACTTCTCCTCTTTTCAATCTTATTTCTGGGACATCTGAGTCTTCAGGACGAATTGATGGAGAAACACATCGTTCGCACGCACAGAAATGGCAGTCCGCATGTAGTTATGTACACGGTTGGCAATGAGCACGAGCGGGTGAAGGAAGAACTGTACTTCCCGAACGGACAGTTGGACTATGTTGGTCATTACAAAAATGGCGTAGAGCATGGCGAATGGATCTACTACTACCCTACAGGAAAACTTAAGTCGTACGAAAGTTACATACGCGGTTTGGAAGAAGGCATTCATTACGATCTTGATTCTGCTGGGACTCGTGTAAAGGAAATTCATTACCGCAAAGGTGTTTTGCTTCGCGAAGTAGATTTTTCAAGTCGCTCTGAGAACTAATCCTTCGGCACTTACAAACACTTGGTCTTTCTTTTTCGGTCGTATGACATGCGAACCTGTGAAGTAACCAAAAGAAGGAAGCATTCCTTGTTTTTCGCCAAAGTAAAAACACGGAACCCTCAATTTTTGTCTCCCTCCCCCTTTTAATAGCACTGCCGGATGAACATGTCCGCACAAATTATAGCCATCCCACTTTTCAAGTGGTTCATGGCTAAAGATGAAAGGCCCTTCTTTTAATTCGTCTACCACTGTGATCCCTGCATTTATAAAATGATGCTCAGGCAGGATATCGTGATTTCCCCTGACCAATACTGTTTCAATCTCAGGGAAATTAGCTAAAACGTCTGCGAACTGGTCCCATTCCTTGTTGAAACTACTGTGAAATAAATCGCCCAGCAGTAAAAGTCGTTCAGGCTTATGGTCCAAGAGTAAGCCAGATAATTTCCACAGATTCTCCAAATTCACCTCAATCGGCATTGCCACGCCATTTTTACGAAAATGTCCTCCTTTTCCAAGGTGAAGGTCGCTTACAATGAGGGTATTTGTATTTCTCCAAATAATTGCGTGCTCGGGAAGCAATTGAAAATCTTGTTCAAGGAACTGGAATAGCATGTTCAAATTTACGGCTATGCTATGAAGCGACGTAAAAGAACAGGATTTTTTCGTCTTAAAAGACTCAACCTTCTAACCTAGGCTTAACAGCTCAGCGCATTCACCTTTGTGCCAGCATATTCGGTTTCATCATTTGTGCGTTTTGTGCTATCAAAATTCAAGGATTCATTAACCTAGCCTTGTTATCTGATTAACTACAAAAGGAACATAACTGACGCAATTTTGCAGCGTAATCTAAAAACAAAACCGGTGAAAAGAATCATTCGTTCTATCGCTTTTATTGCCCTTGCTCTATTGAGCATACCCGTCATTGCAGGCAAAACACCATCATCAACTGATGCGTCTATTAAAAAAGAAATCACGCGAACCATGGGTTACCCTGAAGCGCTCACTTCTCAAAATGAAATTGAGTTGGTGTTGGTCAGTTTTGAAGTTCAACCTTGCGGATTGATTTCGATTTTAGAGACCAACGCCAGCAATAAAGAATTTGAAAACTATGTACTAAGGAAGCTCCGCGCGATGCATTTCGAAGCTTCTGACGGTGCAGTAATAAACATGAAATTCACATTCACCTCCAAAGGTTGAAACATACTTGAATAGCACATTTGTGTTTTCATGGTTGGCTATACGGCCACAACTGTTTTGGTTAACAGCAACAAACAGAAGACCCTACTTAACGAAGTAGGGTCTTTTTTTTGCTTAAAAAGAATTCAATGCCGCGTTTGAGTTTGGGCTTCTGCAACAATGACCATTCTTTCTGCTCACAAGCAAAGCTTATAAAAGCGCACTTTTCAGGTGTCCTAAGGGAATTGACAAAGCTCTTTTGTTAAGGATTCATGGCTTGAGTTGAGGCTACTAAAAAAGTGACCATCCATTCTGCTCAAAATCAAAGCTTATAAAAGCGCACTTTTCAGGTGTATTAAGCGATTTGATCCAGCTATAGCGTTAAGGATTCATGGCTTGAGTTGAGGCTACTAAAAAAGTGACCATCCATTCTGCTCAAAATCAAAGCTTATAAAAGCGCACTTTTCAGGTGTATTAAGCGATTTGATCCAGCTATAGCGTTAAGGATTCATGGCTTGAGTTGAGGTTTATTTCCACTACATAAATTCACTCAATCATTCGATCGTTTGAGTGATTGTTGATACTTCAAATGGGATGATTCTAAACTTCAGGTTTAAAAAAGAAAGTTCTCTTGATTCAGTTTCAGAATGGTAAGGAACTGGGGTGTTAAAATGTACTGAGTTTGAAAAAGCGGTGCGACTGTGAAGTGAAGTGGTACGGCTACAAAGTTGTTGTAGGTTGCTGGTGATCAAGCGAAAGGAGTTTTGTAGCTTCGAGTGGCTGGTTGGAAGGCGGGGGAGGAAGGGAGGGCCCGCGAGGGCTAAGTCGTCCTACTATTTTCCTAAATTTTGAAAATCACTCAACTCTCCCATTTGATACTTCTCCTGAACTTCACCTCCAAAATAGATTATTCGCGCAATCATAATTAAAAAAGCCTCAACCATGAACACCTTACACACGCTCTCAATAACGCTCGGCTTAATCGTATTCCTTTCATTTGGCGCTTCGGCACAACTAAATGAAAACAAGCAACCACGAATGGTAGACTCGCTAAACCACTCTATTGGGTTTCATGCGGGCCTTACTACTGGAGTTGGACTATCATATCGCTTCAGGCCAAATAAATTTGGTGTTCAAGCTACATTCGGCCCTTTAAAGACTGAAGAGAAAACACAATTGAATGCTGGGGTTAGTTTTATATATGTCTTGTTCATGCAAGATGACTTCAAGTTTTTCTTGTACCAAGGAAAATTCTGTAGATCCGCTGAGACAAAAAAAAGAAGGGGTATATAACCAAGCAACAAGGAACTACGACAATATTCGCGTTAAAGAAAGTTCTTTCAACCATGGAATAGGCTTTGGGACTGAAATTGTAGGATATGACAGATTAGGTGTAAACCTGATGATTGGCTACGGTACTTTTCAAAATTTTGAATTGATCAATGTGACCGGAGAGATAGGGGTTTACATTTATTTGTAATCTACCTTCAAGAAAGGCTTCAGTTTCCTAGGACTAGTATGCTTGATTAAATCTTTTAATCACATTCAAGAGCATGGAAGAGGCAATGCTATCATGAGCTAATGCACCAGAAAAAGTAATGGACCCTACTGAAAAGAACTGACCGCCATTCGGATATTCACCAATCACAATTTCAGCGCCGCCTGGCTTTGAAGTCCAGACACCATCTCTTAATTCTAAACCATTCAGTCCTTTAGCAATTATTTGGGTTGAAGACGGACTAAACTCTGTTGTTACATCCATCTCGTGCCCTGCCGCCGCGCCTCGATTGTCAGAAAATGAACCAAACTGTTTTCCTGTTAAATCATTCCCTTCGCCAAATACCCAATGGCTGCCATCAAGAATTTTATAAGGGGCATAAGTATCATACAAGTCCATGGTGTATTGAACACCCAAAATGGCACTTTCAGGTTTATCTAAGTTGCGCCAAAGACCTCCTTCAGAGCCATCGTGGAGGTGCTTTCCGCCATGTTCATGGAATTCCATTTGTCCATCTTTAATTGTCACTCGTGCGTACATTTGATTTGCACCTAGTGAAATTAAATTCCCTCCAAGTTGCGTGTAATTCGCCACAGCATCATACATTCCGTCTGTCCAATACTCATTGTGACAGTTTAGCACAACGGTTTTGTATCTGCTCAAATCAATTCCAGACGACAGGTCTGCATCAGAGCATAAATCAAACGGAATTTCAAACTGATTCAACCACTTGTGCAAGTAAAGTTCTCCTTTCACTAAGTGCGAAGAATTAATAGCTCCAGGCATAGGTCGATTGAAATGGACCAGATTGGACACCGAGCCGTGCTCCTTCCAAGTCGAATCTAACTTATAGAGGGAACCACCTCCCCAAAAGTTGTAGGCCTGCCAAGTATTGGTGCTGCAAATTACTAGTAGATCACTTTGATATGAATCTGAAATAATGATCGGAAAGGATGTTGTAACAGAATCCTCATTCTCTAAAATCAACGCATAGATCCCACTTTCGATTCCATGTGGCAGCTTCATATTCATTGAACTTTCCCAAGAACAGCCCAACAAGAAATCTAGGTTTCTAGTTGGTTGTTCTTGGGCAAAGATCATTTTAGAGGTTAGTGTATCGGATTTAAGGATATCAATTAAGTACAATCTACAAGTATCAGATGTAGATATAAAGATTTCAATTGTTTCCCCAGGACTAAAATGGAATTTCGTACAGTACAGTCCATCATTGCCGTTGTCAACATGAGCCACCTGAACATCAGCGAATTCTGGAACATCCTCAACACACGCCGGAATCTGAGATAGCACCAAAATGGCATATAAGATTAATTTCCTCAATATCGAACTATTGTTTGGGTATGATTTGATTCATTATGTCTAATCAAATATACACCCATTTGAAGAAATTGAAAGTCCAACACGGCACTCTCTTCCAAATTGTTAATCGTTTTAATCAATTTGCCTTCACCCGAATATATCGATATTGAGTTACTATGAAATTCAGAATTGAATTTCATAGTAATGATTCCGTCAGTAGGATTTGGGAAAACTTCAAAAATTTCATTGGTCTCAATAAATTCATTCAAAAACCCCTGTGTACGATGAGCCCTACAAACCACCCACCATTGTGCTGGTTTAATAATACAATTATTATTCAAAAACGTGAAGTTTTTAGTAGAAAACTGGTCTACCCAATAGAAAGTTGAAATATCATCATGATAACCATCATGATCGAAATCACCAGATGTCATTTTTCCGGTAGCATAGTCCGCTTCAAAACTATTTGAAGAGCCAGTATAAATAGTAGAATTAGTGAATGAACTACTGTTGCTTTTAAATACATGACCTGAAGTCACACCATTTCCTTGGTTATATAGAGCTACAATATCATCTATGTAACCATCATTATCACAATCAATTGTAGACATCCTGTGAGTGACCTTCGAAGCATCATAATTTCCTGAGCCACTATTAAAATAAGTTGAAATGGACGAAAATGTAGATCCTGTCGATTTCCAAACAAATATTTTTGATAAATAGCCCTGATATTCATACATAGCTGCAACATCATCATGATACCCATCATTATCAAAATCTCCGCAAACGACTCGGCCTTTAATCTTTGCCCCATCAAAGTTACCGCTACCACTATCATACCACACACCTTCGTAATCAAATGAACTTGTCGTGATATCATTGTACCAAACATGCCCTTTGGTCAAAAAAGATGGATACTCATAAAATGCACATATGTCATCTAAGTATCCATCATTATCGAAATCTCCTGAAACCACGCGGTATCTACTTTGAGTCGCATTCCATTGACTAGAAGAATACCAATATCCTTGGAAGACAAAAGTTTGGGAGCTGGCATCCCCATACCAAGTCATAATTTTCATAGAATTCCCGTCATAATTATACATAACGGCAATATCATCTATGTAACCGTCATGGTCAAAATCGCCTGAAACGACTGATCCCGATGCTTTTACAGCATCGAAAGTCGTAGAAGTATACCAACCATTGTCCCCTTGATAACTTAGTGAGTTTCCACTTCCTTTTTTCCAAACATGGATAGTTGTTGTTGTGCTTCCGTAATCATAAAAAGCAGCTAAATCATCTTGATAGCCGTCATTATCGAAATCACCCGAAACAGTTCTGTATTTTATTTTGTCCGAATCATATTCTCCAATCGTCGCAGTAAACCCCACTTCAACTGAAGGTGTATTGAGAGTGATTGGACTATTTGTACCTGCATATACGATACACGAGATGTACCAATCCCCTTCGTCAATAAACAGGTTTGCATTTAGATTAGTGAATGTAGGCAAGCTCGAGGAATAACTACCTTGTGAGACTCCATTTTTAAAAAATGTATACGAATAGCTGTATGTACTTGGATTTTGAAAATCAACGTATAAAGTATTTTGAGCAATTAGAGTTACGCTCGACTCACATGGTGATGCCAATATTAAACCATTTTCAGCTATGGGAGTTGAGCTCAAAGATAATTGAGATAGAACTGAAGTTGAAGTCATTACTGACAGCAACAAAAAGAGAGTTTTCAATGTTTTCATAATATTTCATTTTATTTACCCTCTAATTTTTGCACTTTTTTTACAAATAAAAAACACCCTTTTGGGTGAGAAATAAATCATACTTTCGGTGAAATTTGAATTCTTAAATTTGCTATCACAAAAAACCCTCAACAGCTTCAGCCATTGAGGGTTTTTAATTTTATCTAAAAGCGAAGAATTACGCTTGCTCTCTCTTAATCAAATTCAAAGCAGAACCAGCACGGAACCACTCAATCTGTTGTGCGTTGTATGTGTGGTTCACCATTACGATGTCTTTGCTTCCATCTTTGTGAACGAATTCCATTGTCAATTGCTTGCCCGGCGCGAAGTCTTTCAAATCGATGAAGTTGATGGTATCATCTTCTTGAATTTTATCGTAATCTGCTTCATTTGCAAACGTAAGCCCCAACATTCCTTGCTTCTTCAGGTTCGTTTCGTGAATCCGCGCAAAAGACTTTACCAATACCGCCCGAACACCAAGATGGCGAGGCTGCATTGCTGCGTGCTCTCTACTTGATCCTTCACCGTAGTTGCTATCTCCAACAACAATTGTTGGAATGCCCTCCGCTTTATATTCACGCTGAACTGCAGGAACTTCTCCATACTTTCCAGTGACTTGACTCTTTACAGAGTTACTCTCTTTGTTGAATGCGTTAATTGCTCCAGTAAGCGTATTGTTCGAAATATTGTCTAAGTGTCCTCTGTAACGCAACCAAGGACCAGCCATTGAAATGTGGTCAGTTGTGCATTTATCAAAAGCCTTGATCAACAATTTTGCTCCCATGAGGTTCTTCCCATCCCATTCTGCAAAAGGCTCAAGGATCTCTAAACGCTCACTTCCTTCTTTCACAACAACAGAGATGGATGAACCATCTGCTACCGGTGCTAAGTATCCTGGATCTTCTACATCAAACCCTCTGCTCGGAAGCTCATCCCCTTGCGGTGGATCTAGCTTCACCTCTATCCCGTCTTCGTTCGTCAAGGTATCAGTGATCGGATTGAAGCCAAGTACTCCTGAAATTGCAATTGCTGTTACTAGCTCTGGTGAGCCAACAAATGCGTAGGTATTTGGATTTCCATCAGCACGCTTTGAGAAGTTACGGTTGAATGAGTGTACAATCGTATTCTTTTCTTGCTTGTCTGCTCCTTCACGATCCCACTGACCAATACATGGTCCGCATGCATTTGAGAATACAGAAGCCCCCATTTTCTCGAACGTTGCAATGAACCCGTCACGTTCAACTGTGAAGCGTACCTGCTCTGAACCTGGAGTAATTGTAAATTTTGATTTCGTCTTTAAGTTTTTCGAAACGGCTTGTGCTGCAATTGAAGCAGAGCGTGCAATGTCCTCATAACTTGAGTTCGTGCATGAACCAATCAATCCAACCTTCACTTCTGTTGGCCATCCGTTTGCTTTCGCAGCTTCAGCCAACTTAGAAATAGGAGTTGCCAAATCTGGTGTAAAAGGTCCGTTCAAATGCGGCTCTAAATCAGTCAGGTTAATTTCAATAACTTCATCGAAATACTGCTCTGGATTGGCATATACTTCAGCATCTGCAGTCAAGTGCTCCTTCACTGTATCAGCAGCATCAGCAATCTCAGCTCTCCCTGTAGCGCGCAAGTAGCGTCCCATTGAATCATCATAACCGAAGGTTGAAGTTGTAGCTCCAATTTCAGCTCCCATGTTACAAATAGTACCTTTTCCTGTGCAAGAAAGTGAAATAGCACCTGGGCCGAAGTACTCAACAATAGCACCCGTTCCACCTTTTACAGTAAGAATCCCGGCTACTTTAAGAATAACATCTTTCGCGCTTGTCCAGCCGTTCAATTCGCCAACAAGACGAATACCGATCAGTTTCGGGAATTTAAGTTCCCAAGGCATTCCTGCCATCACATCTACAGCATCAGCTCCACCTACACCGATAGCTACCATTCCTAATCCACCTGCATTTACAGTGTGTGAATCAGTTCCAATCATCATTCCTCCAGGGAAAGCATAGTTTTCAAGCACCACTTGGTGAATGATTCCTGCTCCTGGCTTCCAGAAACCAATGCCGTATTTGCTCGATACTGATTCAAGGAAATTAAATACTTCGTTGTTCTTATTGATCGACTCTTGAAGATCAGAAGTAGCTTCAACACGCGCCTGGATCAAGTGATCACAGTGAACAGTTGAAGGTACAGCAGCCTGAGGCTTTCCAGCTTGCATGAACTGCAATAGCGCCATTTGAGCAGTTGCATCTTGCATTGCAACGCGGTCAGGAGCAAAATCAACGTATGATTTTGAACGCTCATGCGCTTCGGTTGCATCGCCTTGCCAAAGGTGGCTATAAAGAATTTTTTCAGAAAGGGTAAGAGGTTTGCCAGTGATTTCGCGCGCTTTTGCGATGCGAGCAGGCATCTTGGCATAAACCTCTTTGATCATGTCAATATCAAATACCATTGAGATGGGGAATTGTAGTGTTAAAAAGAACGAATATTCTAGGGTTGCAAAGATACGAAATCTACATCAGCTTGCCATACGCCATTTGGCATCACCGTTCACGGAAAATCCGTGTTCAAGACCGTTGGGTATTCACTACTTTTGAGTCATGACCAGATCTGCTGCAATAGAGAACATAAAGGTTTCTCTGAGAGCCATTAGAAGTCAATTACTTAGAACCATCCTCACCGTCTCCGTTATTGCGATTGGGATCATGGCTTTGGTGACAATGGTGACGGCAACAGAAGCCATCAAATCAAATGTACAATCTGAGTTTTCTGAACTTGGGACGAACACTTTTAGTATCAAACGAAAGACCAGTAGAGGCCGAAGATTAGGCATGGTTGAAAGAGATGGCGACCCTGTAGATTTTCAGCAGGCGAGGCAGTTCAAACGCGATTATGATTTTGACGCCACCGTCTCTGTATCTGCATTTGGTTCAGGAATGGCGACCCTTAAAAATGGCAGTGAAACCACCAATCCAAATGTTCAGGTGCTTGGAATTGATGAGAACTACCTTGAAATTTCTGGTTATGACCTCGACTCTGGAAGAGGATTTCTGGCCTCAGACATGACGAGTTCTCAGAACTACTGCATCATCGGACAGGACATCGTCAATAAACTTTTCAAAGACTACCAAGAGCCTACAGATTCCGAAATCATGATTGGAAGCTTCCCTTACGTTATTGCCGGGGTGCTTAAATCCAAGGGAAGTGCCATGGGGATGTCTCAAGACAACCAAGTGTTCATCACCTTAACTAATCTGAAGAAACAATACGGAACTGCGCGAACTGACTATTCAATTAGCGTTCGTGTTGATGAAGCAATCAATCTGGACGCCGCTATCAGTGAGGCTTATGGCACCATGCGTGTAGTGAGGGGCGATGTGTTAAAACCTACAGAATCATTTGAGGTAGACCAAAGCAGCGGACTCGTTGAAGCGCTAATGGAAGGACTATCAGGCGTGACCATTGCGGCTACAATCATCGGATTAATTACTTTGTTTGGAGCGGGAATTGGATTGATGAACATCATGTTGGTGACCGTAACAGAGCGCACTAAAGAGATTGGCGTTCGAAAGGCGATTGGGGCTAGCGCCAAACTAATCCGAATGCAATTCTTAGTAGAAGCCATCATCATCGGACAAATTGGTGGGGCTTTCGGGATCCTGCTTGGAATCATCTTTGGCAACATCGCTGCTTGGACACTTGGCGCCCCGTTTGTGGTGCCGTGGTTTTGGATTATTGTTGGTTCAACCCTGTGCCTCTTAACAAGCGTCGCCAGCGGGTATTACCCTGCAAAGCGTGCAGCGGCTTTAGACCCCATTGAAGCTCTGAGACACGAGTAATAAATTTGAGTCTGGAGCGAGGACTACAGAATAATTCGCTGGATTCATCAGCCCAAACAACGTCTACAAACTAGTTCCTTACACCTATAAAGTTCCTTTTGATTTTTGAAGTATTTCATGATCGACCGATGAGCAGGTTCAATACCTTCGCTGGGCTTGGATGGCAGGCGGGGGCGGGCGGGTCCCTCGAGAAAGACAGTCTTGAGTCTTGAGTTCTGAGTTTTGAGTTTTGAGTTTTGTGTTCTGAGTTTTGAGTTCTGAGTTTTGTGTTTTGAGTCCAGTGTTCTGAGTCCAGTGTTTTGAGTTCTGAGTTTTGAGTTCTGAGTCCAGTGTTCTGAGTTCTGAGTAAGAGATTCTGAACTTACCGTCTGAAACTTAAAATCTGTAGGTTTAAAACCAACAAACTAGAGTTGGTAACCCGAAGCACTCCACATGAAGCTTACA
>JBLIGQ010000032.1:0-30410 GCA_047636995.1 Flavobacteriales bacterium
CGCGCCATAAACATGAGTTCCTGTTCCCTGATGAATCATGCCAATCTCAATTGTGAACCAATAGAAGCGTTGCATGAAAACAGCATAGGTTGGATCTATAACCAAAGGAAGGTACCTAATGCATCATGAAACATGTAAGGGCATCACAGATACGTTTGCGTCACAACCCTCCAAGGTTTGATATTTGCCTGGTAAAAAGGGTAGACCACACTTCGTAATCTTCTGCTGTTTAATTGTTGTAATTCTGATTCATTTGTTCTGCATAAAAAAAACCCAGCCTAAGCTGGGTTAACTAGTTCCACAAACCATTTTAGTTCCTAGCGCAATGCCGCTTGAATCCAACGTAATATGTGTTCATTATTCTCATAAAGTAAAGATTTAAAAAAAAAGGGCCATTTTAAAATGACCCTTTTTAATTTTATTCCTCTGTTGATGATTCCGCACTCGGTTTCTTCTCAGAGTCATCTTTCTTTACTTTCTTTTTTGCTCCACCTTTTTTGACTTTCACTCTAACCTCTTCGGCCTTTTTGTCAAAGTCTACTTCAAGTAGATCGCCTTCCTCAAGCTTCGTACTAATAATTTCTTCGGCTAAAGGATCTTCAAGGTACTTTTGAATGGCACGTTTAAGTGGTCGCGCACCAAATTTGGAATCGAATCCTTTGTCTGCGATGTAGTCCTTCGCATTTTCAGTCAACGTGATACCATACCCCAGGTCTGTAACACGAACGAAAAGCTTTTCAAGTTCGATATCAATGATCTGGTGGATGTGCTCTCGATCTAAAGAGCCAAACATAACCACGTCATCAATGCGGTTCAAGAACTCAGGTGCAAAAGCACGCTTAAGAGCTCCTTCGATGACACCTTTACGGTCATCTTGCTCTACTGTCGTCTTCGCCGTTGTGCCAAAACCAACTCCTGTACCGAAATCCTGAAGCTGACGCGCTCCAATGTTCGATGTCATGATAATGATTGTGTTACGGAAATCGATTTTCCGTCCAAGACTATCAGTCATATGTCCGTCATCAAGTGCTTGCAGCAACAAGTTGAAAACATCTGGGTGGGCCTTTTCAACCTCGTCAAGCAAAACAATAGAGTAGGGCCGACGTCTAACTTTTTCAGTCAACTGTCCGCCTTCTTCGTAACCCACATATCCTGGAGGTGCTCCAATCAATCTTGTTACGGCAAACTTCTCCATGTATTCACTCATGTCGATGCGAATCAACGAATCCTCTGAGTCGAATAGAAATTTAGCAAGCTCTTTCGCCAACTGTGTTTTACCAACTCCGGTAGGGCCTAAGAAAATAAACGAACCAATCGGCTTGTTTGGATCTTTCAATCCTGCACGATTTCGTTTGATTGCACGCACAACATTTTTAATCGCTTTGTTCTGACCAATTACTCTTCCATCAAGCAATTCTTCCATCCGACCTAAGCGTCCGCTTTCTTTTTCTGCAATTCGCTGAACAGGAATACCAGTCATCATCGCAACAACTTCCTCAACGTGGTCTACGGTAACTGTTTCGCGGTGATTCTTAGAATCTTCTTCCCAACGCTTCTTTGCATCATCTAATTTTTCAATTAGTTGGCGCTCTTTATCGCGAAGCTTAGCTGCCTCTTCGTACTTCTGACTGCGAACTACTTGATTCTTCTCTTCCTTAACATCGTCAATTGCTTTTTCAATTTCGATGATTTCTTCAGGAACATTGATGTTTTTCAAGTGTACACGCGAACCCACTTCATCTAAAGCATCAATGGCCTTGTCTGGAAGGTGACGATCAGTAATGTACCTCGTTGTCAAGGACACACATGCCGCAAGGGCCTCATCAGTGTAAGTAACACTGTGGTGGTCTTCGTATTTATCTTTAATGTTGTGAAGGATTTGAATGGTTTCTTCCGGAGTAGTAGGGTCAACCACTACTTTTTGGAAACGACGTTCAAGGGCTCCATCTTTTTCAATGTGCTGACGGTACTCGTCAAGTGTGGTAGCACCTACACATTGAATCTCACCTCTGGCAAGGGCTGGTTTGAACATGTTAGAAGCATCTAAAGAGCCACTTGCACCACCTGCACCTACAATTGTATGAATTTCGTCAATGAAGAGAATGACATCTGGAGATTTTTCCAGTTCATTCATTACCGCCTTCATGCGCTCTTCAAACTGTCCACGGTATTTTGTTCCCGCAACCAAAGAAGCGATGTCAAGAGTTACAATTCGTTTTCCGAACAAAACACGTGACACTTTCTTTTGAATGATACGCAGGGCCAGTCCCTCAGCAATGGCAGATTTCCCCACACCTGGTTCACCTATTAATATAGGATTGTTCTTTTTTCGTCTAGAAAGAATTTGAGAAACCCGTTCGATTTCTTTTTCTCTTCCAACAATCGGATCCAGTTTTCCGTCTTCAGCCATTTTCGTGAGGTCACGACCGAAGTTATCTAGTACTGGTGTTTTACTTTTTGAATCGCCAGGTTTCTTAGCTCCGCCGCCACTGCTAAACGAACGATCCTCATCGTCGTCTGCAGCACCAGGAAACTCAGCTTTAGGCAAATCGCTTTCTGCGTTTTCCATAAGTATAGTTTCAAATTCGTCTTTTGCTATTTCATATGTTACGTCGAAGGCATGAAGTGACTTTGTGGCCACGTTGTCTTCGTCTTTTAGGATCGAAAGAAGGAGGTGTTCGGTCCCAATAACTGGACTTTTAAAAATTTTAGCCTCCAGATAAGTGATTTTTAAAATCTTTTCTGCCTGTTTAACCAGCGGAATATTTCCTTGGCTTGCTCCTTTATTGGTTTGAGTTCGGATAGAACCTTCAACAGATTTGCGTAAACGGCCTAAGTCAACGTTCAATCCTTCGAGGATTTTCACGGCTGTACCTTCACCTTCTCTTATGATTCCTAGGAGCAAATGCTCTACTCCAATGTAGTTGTGTCCCAGTCGTATGGCCTCTTCACGGCTATATGTGATGACATCCTTGACTCTCGGGGAAAATTTTGCGTCCATATTAATGTATCCTCAGCTTCGTTCGTAACATCTATAAATTTAATATGAATAGATTTGTTCATCAAATATATTGGGTCACATTTTTGTAAACCTTTTCCTAAATCCTTTTTATCCACATTCGTATGTGGAATTTTGTGCAAAAACAGGGGTTCCAGAAGAATTATGATCGAACTTATATATGTATTTTCGTAAGTCATATCAAAATCTGTGCTAAAAAATCTACTAGGACGAAATGGCAGAAGGAGAAAAGATCATTAATATCAAGATTGAGGACGAAATGAAGTCGGCCTACATTGACTATTCAATGTCGGTTATCGTTGCACGTGCATTACCTGATGTACGCGACGGCTTAAAACCAGTTCACCGTCGTGTTCTTTACGGAATGCTTGACTTAGGTGTGCTTTCAAACCGCGCTTACAAGAAGTCAGCAAGAATCGTAGGAGAGGTGCTCGGTAAGTATCACCCACACGGAGATAGCTCTGTTTATGATACCATGGTACGTATGGCCCAAAGCTGGTCTTTGCGTTATCCAATGGTTGACGGACAAGGTAACTTCGGTTCTGTGGATGGTGACAACCCTGCAGCAATGCGTTATACTGAGGCTCGCTTGAAAAAGATAGCCGAAGAAATGCTGGCAGATCTTGAAAAGGAAACGGTTGATTTTGCGCCAAACTTTGACGATTCGTTAAAGGAACCAACAGTACTTCCTGCTAAAATACCGAACCTCTTGGTGAACGGTGCTAGCGGTATTGCTGTGGGAATGGCTACAAATATGCCACCGCATAACTTGTCTGAAGTAATAGACGGTACCATAGCCTACATTGAGAACAATGACATTACCATTGACGAACTCATGGAGCACGTTAAGGCACCTGATTTTCCAACAGGTGGTGTTATTTTCGGAATGGAAGGTGTTCGAACTGCATTTGAGACTGGAAGAGGACGTGTTGTAATTCGCGGAAAAGCCTACTTCGAAGAAACGAAGTCAGGAAGAGAAGTCATTATCGTTGAAGAGATCCCTTATCAGGTGAACAAAGCGGAGATGATCAAACGTACCGCTGAGTTGGTCAACGATAAAAAAATTGAGGGAATCTCTGAAATTCGTGATGAGTCAGACCGGAAAGGAATGCGCATCGTTTATGAATTGAAAAGAGATGCTATTCCCAATGTTGTTCTGAATAAGCTCTTCAAGTATACAGCGCTACAAAATTCATTCTCAGTAAATAACATCGCGCTCGTGAAAGGGCGTCCTGAGATGTTGAACCTGCGAACGCTCATCAGTAACTTCGTAGAACACCGCCATGAGGTGGTTGTGCGTAGAACGCAATATGATCTGAAGAAAGCAGAAGAAAGAGCTCACATCCTAGAAGGATTGATCATTGCTTTGGACAACATAGATGAAGTAATCAAGCTTATTCGCGCTAGCAAAACACCTGAGGAAGCACGTACAGGATTGATGAATCGCTTTGAATTATCTGAGCTTCAGGCGCGTGCCATTCTTGATATGCGTCTGCAGAAGTTGACAGGTCTTGAAAGAGACAAGCTTCGCGCAGAGTTCGATGAATTGATGGCTGCCATCACCCGTTTCAATGAAATACTTGCTAATGTGGAGATTAGAATGCAGATCATCAAAGATGAACTTCTAGAAATGAAAGAGAAGTACGGAGATGAACGTCGTTCTAGAATCGAATTCAGCAGTGCTGATTTGAGTATTGAAGACATGATTCCAGATGAAAGCGTGGTAGTGACAATTAGTCATGCTGGCTACATTAAACGTACGAGATTGGCAGAATACAAGTCTCAAGCTAGAGGCGGAGTGGGGTCGAAGGGAAGTAGTACAAGAGATGCAGATTTCTTAGAACACTTATTTACGGCAACAAACCACAACTGGCTTTTGATCTTTACCGAAAAAGGGAAGTGTTTCTGGATGCGCATCTTCGAAATCCCCGAGGGCTCTAAGGCTGCGAAAGGACGTGCCATTCAAAACTTGATCAACATTGAACAAGGTGATAGCATTAAAGCATACATCCCTGTTGGAGATCTGAAAGACGAAGAATATGTGAACAACAACTTCGTGGTTCTTGCGACGAAACAAGGATTGGTGAAGAAAACAACTTTGGAAGCTTATTCTCGTCCGCGTACAAACGGTATCAACGCTGTGACCATCCGTGAAGATGATCATTTACTTGAAGCCCGTTTGACCAATGGTAAGAATGAGATTATTCTTGCTTTGAACAGTGGTAAAGCCATTCGTTTCCCTGAAGAGAAAGTACGTGCAGTTGGACGAACAGCTCAAGGTGTGAAAGGCATTACACTTGCCCACGATGCTGACGAAGTCATTGGAATGGTTTGTGTCTCAGACAAAGAATCAAATATTATGGTTGTTTCTGAGAAAGGATATGGAAAGCGTTCTCCATTAGAAGATTACCGAATCACGAACAGAGGAGGTAAAGGTGTGAAAACACTCAATATTACCGAGAAAACAGGTGGATTGATTGCTATTCTTAATGTGACAGACGAACATGATCTGATGATCGTTAATAAGTCTGGAATCATGATCAGAATGGCCGTAAGTAACTTGAGAGTTATGGGACGCGCAACACAAGGTGTTCGGTTGATCAACTTAAAAGGAAAAGACGCAATCGCCTCTGTGACGAAGGTAATCCAGGCTGACGATGAAGAAGGGGACGGAGAAGAAGGAGAAGACGATGACAGTGAAGAACATGATGAGGACGGAATGGATGATGAATCTCCAGAAACAGGAGCCGATCCAGAAACAACAACCGAAGATTAAATAATTGTTTAAAAAGGGGCTGCATAAGAGATGCAGCCCCTTTTTTGCGCTGAATTTCTGGAGGGAATAGAATCTATTTCAATGTTTGGCAAGTATTTTGCCTTCACCAGTATGGAATATTCATAATTTAGCATCCATAATATAAAATCAATATAAGTAACATGAAGAAGACGCTACTCGCTCTATTCGTATCAGTTATGACCTTGGCGGCATACGCACAACCAGATGTTGTGAATGCGAAACTTTCATTCGATGACGGAGATTTCGCCAGTGCAAAAGAATCAATTGACAAGGCAATCACAAATGAAAAAGCTGCTGCTAAAGAAAAAACGTGGCGCTACCGCGGAAATATTTATATGCAGGTTGCACTAGACAGTGCCATGTTTCTAAATAATCCAGATGCGCTTGACGAAGCTTACAAAGCTTACACTAAGGCCATGCAACTTGATAAAAGAGGCAGCTATGTATCTGAGAATACGGTGGCGATTCAAAGTGTTATGGGACAGTCTATGAACTTTGGTATCAATTATTACAATTCAGCTGATTTTGGAAATGCAGGGAAGTATTTCATGTTTGGAAATGATATTTCTACACAGGAATATGATTCAGTGCACACACAAGCTGTATACAATGCAGCTTTAAGTTTCGAAAAGGCTGAAATGTATGACCAAGCTATCAACGCCTACGAAATATGTGTAAAAGCGAAATACCAAACTCCAGAAGTCTTCTTATTTATAGCTAACATCCATAGAAAGAATGGCGACGAAGAATCTGCTGTGAAAGTAATTCAAGATGCCCGTGTTGATTATCCAAGAAATAAATACCTAATCATTGAGGAGCTCAACTACTATCTTCAAAATGGAGAGTATGAGAAGGCAAAGGAAAATTTGCGCCTAGCTGCTGAGCAAGACCCTACCAATGAAATTCTATTCTTCTCAATGGGGTCAGTCTATGACAACCTAAGTGCTCAGCGCGAAAAGGATGGAAATATGGAAGAGTCAAATGACTACCAGAACCAGGCTACAGAAGCATACAAAAAGGCAATCGCCATTAAAGCAGATTATTTTGATGCCAATTACAACCTTGGAGCAATGTACTTTAATGACGGCGTAGAGAAGGTGAATGAAGCGAACGCTGTTCCTCCATCACAATCTAAACGATACAAAGCATTGCTTGACGAAGCGAAAGCAATTTTTGCTATCGGACTGCCATATTTGGAGAAGGCACACGAAGTGAATCCAGAAGACACAACAACCATTCGCTCTTTGCGTGATATTTATGCACGACTAGGAGATGATGAGAATACACTGAAGATGTCGGCATTGCTGAAGTAAGCACAGACACTGTATTATTGAAAGGGCACAGCTTGTGCCTTTTCTTCTTTAGTACTACTTAACATAATATTAATTATAGTTCTTTACTGTATAGTGAGAAATCAATCCTTTGTACACACAGCGTTATTCCTGATCACTGAAATACCCATCATAACCAGAATCCAGCATTCGTTCTATCTGAAACATGTGTCTTTCATTGTGACGCAGAATAAACTCAATGGCTTCAGAAACATTGAAACGAATGATTGGACCAATGGCTGATGAGAATCGAATGGACTCAATTTGCCGTGTACGTGAATCAACTGCGCATTGCCTAAGGTGTTCCAAAGAGCCATCTACTTGAGTAAAAACAGTGATCAGTGATTCTACATTCTGTTTTGACGACATCAGCTTAGGCTCAAAAACCTTTTGAGTTTTCATCTTCATTTTAAGGAGGCCCTTCTTTGGGCGGAAATTCTTCAGTAACAGCGACACCCAACTGCGTGCATTTAATTCGTCCCAGGCTTCTTCAGAAGATGCTGCCTCTTTCAAAGATGAATTTAGCTTGTCTGCATACAAGCTGTAAGCTTTGTACATGTGCTCTATAACCTCAGCTATAGACCACTTATTCTCAGCAGGACGTTTAACTAACTCTTTAGGTGAAAGGGTTTCAATTTCCTTCAAGCGCAATACAATGCGATTGATGCGCGCCATTTGATCTTCAGGTGAAATACGAACTCTTGCCATGCTGAATGATTTGGTTGACGCAAAGTTGAAGCGAATTTCCGCCACAAAAGTTGACGACCATCAAGATTTAGTAAGGTACTCAGCTCAATTTCGCGCATCACCCTGCCTCTTAGTAATTCACCGTTTACAATTCGTCCCCATTTATTGAATCCATTGAACGACGTAAACAGTTGCTCGCAGTCCGCAAGCTCTATGTAATATAGGGAATTGTCTGTGAGTGCTTCAAGAAAGTAGCCCGAAGGTGCGCCATCTGTAAATGATTCATATACACCACTGTAACTGCCGTCGAATGAAAATACAATGACCACTTTGTTTCCATTTCGATCAATGAAATAGATAGTTTGAACTCCAGAAATCACAACATAGAACTTACGCTCAATTTGTTCAGCTTGTGCCATGATGTGAAATAGAGAAAGTGGGCTTCCATAATTTCAGGAGGCGTCCCTCCTCTTCCCTGCTCATTTCTACTGCTTGGAATGCGTCAAGAATGATTTTCTGTTCGTTGGAGTTCATGCTGCTTTTCTTCTCTGTAAGATATAAGGAAGTATCTAAACCTCTGAAGTTCCTTTACCTTTGAATTATGATCTATTTGAACACAGCGGGGACCGCGAAAATATCTGCAAAGTCTGTTGAAATTGCAAAACAGTATTTAGATGAGATGGTTGAATCTGGAAGTCTAGCGGCTGTTAAATGGCGTGCAGAATTGGATCTTCCCCTTCGAAAGCTGATTGCACAACTGACGGGTGCTAAGCTTCATCAAGTGGCTTTGGTTCCGAACACTTCATTTGGATTGACGTCAATAGCACAGCGATTGGTGGGTGAACGAAAACGTGTAATGACCATCGAAGGTGATTATCCATCAATTACCTTACCATGGACCCTCCTTGATTTTGAATGCAACACCTTTCTAGTGAAGGATGGAATCATTGATGCGCAAGCGCTGATCAAAGCCATTGAATTGAATAAGAGTGAAATTGTTGTGTTGAGTCATGTGATGTGGCACACCGGTTTTAGAGTTGACCTAGAAGTAATCTGTGCTTATTGCAAAGCAAATGACATCATTTCAATTGTTGATGTGACGCAAAGTTTGGGAACCATTCCTATTGATTTTCAAACAACAGGCGCTGATGTGTTGTTGTGCAGCACTTATAAATGGCTATCTGCCGGATTTGGATTGGGATTAATGGCGATGTCTGATTCGTTTTTCAAACGATACCCTCCTAAGATTGGAGGGTATGCAAGTTTTCAGGATGTCAATGGCGAATGGATTTACCAGCATTCAATGAAGAGCTATCAACCAGGGAGTTTGAGCATTACGTCCATGGCCATCTTAAAAAACTCCATTGAAGAAATTAACGCTATAAGCGTTGAAGTGATTCATGAACGTTCAATCAAAAGAGCGGCACAACTGGTTCAACTACTTGAAAAGCATCCCGTTAAACTTCTTGGGGCTCCCAGAGGTTCCTCATTATCGAACATCGTTTGCATTGAAACAGTAGATGGCTTGTTTCACCATTTGGAAAAAAATGAGGTCATTATAGTGGAACGAAACAAACACATCCGAATGAGCGTCACACATCTAACTACAGATGGTGAGCTCAAAGAGTTGGATGCAATCCTCAGTCGTTTTTTTACTGCTTGATGAACTGGCCTAACAATTCTCCTTTGCTATTGATGATCATGTACTCTCCGATAGCAAGGTTAGAAACAGAAATGCGGTTGTCTGCAGCGGTAAGTTGATGCTGTCCAACTACTTTCCCATTCATGTTCACAATGCGAACAGATGCTGATTCAGTAAGTTTGAGTGAAATTTGATCAGAGGTCGGATTTGGATAGATCACTGTATTCAATCCTTTCGCTTCTTCTTCATCAATGCCTACAGCATAAAATGGAATGATGTTGGTTCCCACCAATTCATCGTCCAACATGTCGTGGTATTCTACTAAAATACCGTCAGAAGTGAAGTTGTCCTCAGGAGAGAGTATTACAGTAAATCGCTCACCAGGATAAATCTCCAAAGCAGTTGTTTCATACGCATTCGGAATAGGTCTTCCGTCAGACATGTGAACTACGGCATGCAAATCTTCAGGAAATTGGTAGGTCACTTTTGAATACGCCATACTTCCAAGTCGCAATGCAATGTTCTCATCACTTGTCCCAATAGCTGTTATATTCGCCTCTTCTATCTGTCCGCCAGACTTACCATTGACCATAAAGTAGTCAGGGTAGATTTCGTGAAACGGAAAAGCGCCAACGGGATCATCATTGGATTCAATTTCGAGATCTGAGGTTAGAAAGAAGAATTCATTGTCGAAAAAGGGACCATCTTCAAACAATTGGTCATCAGAATATTCAACAACGAACATTCCGTACATCCCCATTGTCAAGTGAATGGTAGTGGTTACGTGGCAGTGGTACAGAAAAGTACCAGGATGCGTTGCATTAAAAGAATAGGTCACTTCCTCTCCTGTGACAACGTAAAATGAAGTACTGGGAACCCCGTCATTCGCTTGGTCTACATCTAATCCGTGCCAGTGAATGGTATGTGATTCTGGGGAAGGATTGTAAAAATTGATATTGACAACATCACCTTGATTCACCAATAATAGCGGCGCAGGAAGCATCATCTCTCCTACAGCACCTTGTCCTTGGCCTTGGTATCCATACCCCCAAAAGTTGGTGGTGGAACCGTCCTCTAGCTGAAGCGTTCCATCCATTTCAGAGAAGAGATCGAACTCAACTTGTGCAGTACTGCTAAATGAAACAGCTATTGCTAATGTAAATAAGAGCTTTTTCATTCTGATACGATTATTTGAGTGAGCATTCCTCCTGGATAGAAACCTGTGTTTGTAACAGCAATAAGATTGTGGTCATGCACGGGATAGACGCCTATTTGGTTTCCAATTAGCTTTAAGGTCAAGGCTTCTCCTTTTTTCATCACCACAGAATCTTTAATCCAATTCGTACGAATACTTTGAACTGATGCTTCAAGGATTTGAACATGGAATCCATGAAAGTGTAGCACGTGGTCCATATTACCGCCGTTAATCACTGAGATAATAACTTCGTCATTCAAACTCATTTCAATCATAGCAGAAGGATCATCCAAAGTGTTTGGAAAATGTGCGCCATTGATTAGAAAGAGTTCAGGTTGGTAGGGAGAAACAATAGCAGAAACAGAGGTGTTTGCGAGTTCATCTGTAAGGTCTTTATTTAGATCGAATAAATTCCAGTAATAGTTAGGAGCTTGATCAAAACCAACTAGAATTATTCCATTCGCGCCAATTGATTTCCCATAAGAAACATCACTGTAGTATCGGTAGGTTCCTTCTGATGGAAAGTCCAAGGTGAAAACACCTGATAATCCGCCACCAATGACGTTATCTGTATCAATAATACCATCAATGGTGAAGGTATGCGGCAGAGAATCCGTATTGTAAATGATTAATTCAAGTTGCTCCCCGAAAGGGAGGTTAATGACTTTGCTTTGCGCCGTTAACTCTTCCGTTTCATTGAAGGAACAGAAAGAAACGTCAGCAGTGCCAACTGTGATTTCAGCCTTGTTAATGAATAGCGTTTGTTCTAAGGCAAACACTGATGTTGACACAAGAATAAGTGTCAGTAAAAAGAATACTTGTTTCATACGTCTAAGATAACAGTTTGTAATCAGTCTTCTACCTTCACTCCTTTCCAGAAAGCGACCTTACCTTTGATTTCTTTCGCCTGTTCAGATGCTTCTGGATAGAACCAAGCGGCATCTTTGTTTTCTTTTCCATCTACTACAAGTGAGTAGTAAGACGCTTTTCCTTTCCATGGACAAACTGAATGCAATTCTGAGTCTTTGTAAAACTCTTTCTTAATGTCCTCAGCGGGAAAATAATGGTTTCCTTCAACTACCACTGTATCATTACTTTCAGCAATGATTTGATTGTTCCAAATTGCTTTCATAATTTATCTTTTAGCTAGAATGTAATCTGTAAATAGTTCATTAGAATCTATGAACACCTCTTCAATTTTGAGGTCTGTTTTTTTGATCAACTGCGAAAGAATTTCTTTGTTGTACTTCCTGCTGATTTCAGTGTGAATGCGCTCTCCCTTTTCGAAATGAAACGACTTTTGCAAGGCGCCAATAGATACTGACTGCTTCACTTTACTGCAAATGAAGCTCTTTGCAACACCTTCTTCTTCATCATACTCTGGCGAATGTTCAAATTGATTAACAATGAAATTGGCATTTAGTTCTCGATTGATTCTTGTCAAGAGATTCAGGTTAAAAGCACTGGTTATTCCTCCGGCATCATTGTATGCGGGTAAAACAACTTCTCTACTTTTCTTTTGATCTAGACCAAGAAGAAGACGGTCACCATAATTCATGGCCTTATTTAAAGAATCTAGAAAGCGCGCGGCATTGTGATCTAGCATATTACCTAGGTTAGAGCCTAAAAACAGAATGGCTTTGGCGTTTCCGTTTGCGGCAATTCCTTTGAGCACTTCAAAATAATCTCCTTGTTGGGTTTCTACTTTCAATTCTGGCAGTTCCTTGTTTAAAAAAACTTTCAGCGTATCAAGTGCGTGCTGCGAAATATCTATTGGTTTGTAAACGAAATCTCTTTCTTTCAATAAAGTACGAAGCAAATGGATTGTTTTAGTACCATCTCCTGCGCCAAGTTCAATGAGGTCAAATGCCCCAGTTTCAGGCACAAGATCAGTCGCTAACTTTTCCGATTGATCCTGAAAAATTTCCATCTCAGCATTTGTAAGGTAATACTCAGGCATGTTCATGATTTTGACGAACAACGCATCTCCTATTTCGTCATAGAAATACTTTGAAAACAATCGTTTTGGAACGGCTGACAGTCCTTCGTCTACGTCTTTTAGAAATTGGGTCATTGGATGTGTTTTGCAAGTCGAATTCCACTGAACTGCCATTTGTAATGTGGATGAAAAAAGTTTCGGTACGTTATTCTTGAGTGTCCAGGAGCAGTGACAGGCGAAGCTCCTCTCAACACCATTTGATTCACCATGAATTTCCCGTTGTATTCTCCCTCTGGTCCTTCTGCAATTTTAAAGAAAGGATAAGGTGAATAGGCACTAGAAGTCCATTCCCAGCTATTTCCCCATTTTAAATTAGGCGCCGCTGCTTCCCATTCAAATTCAGTTGGAAGTCTCATGCCTTTCCATTTTGCGAATGCCGCAGCTTCATAATAATTCACATGTGTTAAAATGGCGTTGGGATCAACATGTTTCAATCCAGACAAGGTAAACTGGAGCCAATTTCCATCTACTTTTTTCCAATAAAGCGGTGCTTCAGATTTCGTTTCATTTACCCATGCCCATCCTTCATCAAGCCAATGTATATGATTTGAATAGCCTCCATCTTCCATAAACTGAATGAATTCACTGTTCGTTACAAGATTTTTAGAGATCAAAAAGGAATGCAGAAAAACAGAATGTTTCCCCAGCTCATTGTCAAATGTGAATCCTTGGCTGTCAGCTCCTATTGAATAGATTCCTTCTTCTAGCTTCAACCATCCTTCATCTTCATTCTCCCGATCAACAAAACAGAACGCAGCGTCATAAACGGGATGCGTTGGATTAAGACTAAAGGTATACTTCAGATCTGTAAGCAGTAATTCTTGGTGTTGCTGCTCATGGTTAATCCCTAGTTCAAGCAAGGCCAAAATTTCATCAGAAGGGTTTTCTCGAACAAATGCGGTTAAATGTTTATCTACATATACCCTGTAAAGAAGCACTTCATCAACAGATGGCCTGGTGATTAATCCGCGCGCGGTGCGTTCTACTCGCTCTCCTATGCTGTTATAATATGAATTGAATAGGTAACCGTAAGACTGATTGAATTCAGTGTAATTTGCGTTGAACTTTTTGAGAATCATCTCTTCAAAGAACCAAGTAGTATGTGCAATGTGCCATTTGGGTGGACTCGTAAAGAGGGAAGACTGCGGGGTGAAATCTTCAACGTGAAGCGGCTTTATGAGTTCTTTTGTACGCGCACGCATTTCAAGGAATTTAGAAATAAGGGCAATGTGGTTTATAATCGAGTCTTTTGGCATGTAATACTTTCAGTGGTCACAAGGTAGTTCAGTTCTTCTATTTAACTCCCGCAAGCTACAGAAGTTCAAAAGAGACCGTTTAACGAATTTATCACAAATAAAAAAAGGGGGCCGAGGCCCCCTTTTCAATAGATATGTTGAACAAATTAGTTTTGCTTAACAATGCGTGTTGTTGTGTTGAACTCTCCAACAGTGATGCTCATAAAGTACATACCGTTAGCAGCGCCAGACATATTAACCTCATGGCGAGTAGCTTCAGCAGCATTCAATTGAACAGAAGAAATAATTCTTCCACTTGCATCAAGGATGTCATAGCTCACTTTTTCACCATTCAAACCTTCGATGTTCAATACGAACATTCCAGAGTTAGGGTTTGGAGAAATTGAGAACTCGATTCCTGAGGCTAGTTCGAATACGCTAGTAACAACATCAGTAGAGAATGTAGTCGTACATCCGTTCTCATCAGTTACAGTTACTTCATATGATCCAGTTTCTAGTCCGTCGATGTCTTCTGTATCAGCGCTGTATCCGTTAGGACCAGTCCAATCATAAGAAAGGTCACCAGTACCTCCAGTCACAGTCAAATCAACAGCACCATCAGCAGCACCTGCAGCAGACTCTTCAGTTGCTTCTCCATCAGCAACAATTGCTTCAGGATTGTCAAGTGTTACAGTAACTTCTTCAGAAAGACAACCATTCTCGTCTGTTACAGAGATAGCGTAATCATTAGCTCCAAGATCACCGAATGTGTTATCTGCATCAGGAGTACCTCCATCAATAGAATACATTAAATCACCAGTACCACCAGCACCAGTTACAATGATCTCACCATTCTCATCATCAGCACAAAGTGGGCTTGTAGCCTCAGTTGTGAAAGTTACTTGTGCAGGTGCAACAATGTCAACATCAATCATTGAAGTACAATTTTCATTATCAACAACCATGATACTGTAAGTGCCATCAGCAAGATCAATGTAGTTTGCCATGCCAGTCATATCACCACCATCGATAGAGTACATAAATCCACCATTTCCACCAGCAGCAACGGCACCAATAGAACCGTTTGAATCACCAAAGCAAGTTGGATTTGCAGCATCAATTGTAAGGTCAATTGGATCTGGAGCTTCAATCACAGCAGTCATGTTTGAAATGTCAGTACATCCGTTTGCATCCATAGCCGTTACAGAGTATTCACCAGAACCAACGTTGAAGATGTTTGCAGCTTGGAAGTTTTCGCCATCGATAGTGAAAGTTAATCCTCCTGTTCCACCGAAAGACTGAACTACAACCAATCCATCTTCAGTATCACTACAAGAAGCATCTGACTGGCCAGTGATGTTTACTTGCACAGCAATAGGCTGCGTGATGTTTAAAGGAATAGATTGTCCAGTACAACCATTCTCATCAATTGCGAAGATGGTGTACGTTCCAATTCCAAGGTCTCCAAAAGAGCCATCCATTTGTGGGTCAGTCAAACCAGAAGTGAGATCATACATGATCGCACCAGTTCCACCAGCACCATCTCCATTTACAATAGCGTTAGATTGACCGTTACAAAGAATCGGTTGGGCCAAAGTGATTGCAACAGTTACATTGTCAGGCTCAGGAACATCAAATTCGAAATCTACAGTACATCCTTCAGAGTCAGCCACAGTAATAGTATGTGCGCCTCCAGAAAGGTTGTTGAAGTTAGTTACTGCAAGAACATTTCCTCCGTCCAATTGGTAAGTTACAGCTCCATAACCTCCAGAAGAAGTAATAGAAGCAGAACCGTTAGTGTCTCCGTTACAAGTAACAGAAGTCGTATTTACATTGTCTACTGCGAGCAAACACTCGTAATCACATGAGCAGTTTTCTACGTCAGCAGTCTCGCTGTAGTTTGTTGCGATTGGATCAGTACATCCATAAACAGCAGCAATGTCTGCAGAGAAAGGGAAACATGTTCCAAGATCAATAGCGCCATTGTCTCCTTCAACGAAAACTTGTCCGTTCACAAATCCTGAGAAAGAACCATTCGTTGTAAATTGACCGATCAATACTTTCAAATCATCACCAGCAACGCCATTTACAGATCCTTCACCCGAAAGCGTGAACCATGCACCACCAATAGTACCATCGATGACAATGTCTTCACCAGCATTAAAAGCATCAACCCATGGTTCAGAACCATCTTGAGTCGCTGTAATGCCTGCTCCTGGATCTTGTGAATTTGCACGTCCAATAGTTATAAAGCTATCAAACTCAGCTTCTGGGAAAGTAGGAAATACAAGTGGATTTACCTGAGGACCAGTTGTTCCTCCAAAATCAGATTGCCAGAAATCAGTGTCAGTGTTGATCTCTAAAGGAGTTCCCGCTATTCCGAAAAGCGCAGAAACGAAGTCTGTAGAGTTTGTTAGGTCTGCAAAGAGACGATAAGTTGTGTAGCCAGTCAAATCTGTTGACCCAACCATACCAGTATGCACTTCATAAACTTCGACAGAGGCTCCAATCATTTGAGCTTGAGTTGTTACAGTGCATACTACAGCAGTTAGAATAAGTAGTATTTTTTTCATAAATAGATTATTGTAAGGATGGTATAATCAAATTGTAGGTCAAATATAGACTGTTCAAAAAGGTTTCAATGAATGTGTGATATAATTTTTTCCACTATCTAAGGTTGTTAAAGCTATTTTTCAAGCATTAAACTCCTCTACCCTTACGTGAATGGCATTTAAAAGTTAGAGGTAGACTTACTTATTTTTTGATTATCATGTGCGTCGACACAGAATCACCTGATAATAAGGTGATTGCGTAAACTCCATTTGGGAATTCATTTACGTCAATTACGGTCGTTTGTCCTGCCGAAAAAATGATTACCTCGCTCAATACTAATTTACCTTGTGCGTTGAAAAGATTAATTTCTGTTAATCCGTTGAAATCATCTGAATTGATGTTTAAAACCCCGTTGGTTGGATTTGGGTAAACTACAAAGTCTACATTTAGCCCATCTTCTATGCCATTTCCGCAAGCAACACAAGAATCATAGCAAACAACATCTAATTCTTCAGCCTCTCCTGAACGCGTGTGCGTGCGATTGAATCCACCAACTCCATTGGCAACACCACAACCATTTGTTTCGAAATCATACATTTCCTCAACAGTCGCATCAACGGTTCCTCCTAGATAAGGATCACCGTTTGTGAATTTGTATTGAAAATCAGCAGAACCAGATATGTTTACTGTTGCTGTGTATACTCCATCATCATCATCATCCATCATCATCGTTGCTCCTCCTTGCCACTGTGGATCTGTATATGATCCGATCAACCATACCCCATCATCAGATACTTCTAGTTCATTCATTTCTACATTAAACGTTACATCAGCAGGGTCGGGGTCGTTCTCACACGCCTCTGAACACTGGTTGTAGCAGTAAGTGATTGTTTGCGCAGCTTCAACTACCAACAAACGATTTCCATTCGTATTGCAATCAGCAGGAACAGACTCATTGTCGTTGTCTAATCCTTCCCAATCATTTCCATTTATAAACTTGTATTCATAAGATCCAAGCGCAACAGCAACTGTTACCTCGTAAATACCATCGGCATCGTCATCAGACATCGGTGTTCCGTCAGCGTCCCATCCTTGAAAATCTCCAGCAACATGCACTCCATTTGGAGAAACAATTTGCAAGGACATATCTACTCGAAGGGTGATTTCAGTTGGTGCAACACATGATGTGCAAGAGTTGAAACACAAAGCAGCTGTTACAGCATTGGTTTCAATCGCCTCAATTAAACGGTTTCCTGTTCCATCGCCGCAGGCAGGGTCAATGTCTTCAGTTGGGAAAACCCAGTCATTTCCATTTATAAACTTATACAATAAGTCACCTCCATCAGCCTCAAGCATTGTGGGGTCATAACTGTAAGCCAACGTATATATAAGGTCTCCGTCTGCATCAGACAATACAGTTGTACTTGGATCCCATCCTTGGAAGTTCCCTCCAACATGAACACCTTGAGGAGCAATGGCTTCCTCTTGACTCATGTCAACACGCAGTAAAACGGTGCTCATGCCACAAGGAGCACAACTTCCATAGCATACAGCATAGGTAGTTGCTTCTGCAACACTCACTGAACGGTTGGTGTTTCCAGTCAGGTCAGCACGACAAGCATCAGGAACTGTTTCCTCGAATGGCCAATCGTTTCCATTGATGAACTTGAATTCATAGTCCCCTGCTTCAATTGATAAGGTAACTTCATAAATACCATCCAAGTCGTCATCTGACATGGGCGTTCCGTCGGCTGCCCATCCTTGGAAGCTTCCTGCTACGTGAACACCTTCTGCCGAGACAGTTTCGTTGTTCATGTCTACTGAAAGTGTTAAATCAACCTGGGCTGACACTGCGCTTACTAAGCAAAATGCCATCAATAAAGTGTATAGTTTCTTCATGTTGGTTTATTTAATTGTAAAGCCTATGTGTACATTAGACACTTTGTAAATGTAACTAAATTTGTAATTGTTATTATAAGCTTCATGTCCCATTAATGAAAAGCTGTATCATGAAAACGCTACTTACCTTTACACTCCTCTGTCTACAGCACTTTGCTTTATGTCAGCAGCCTATCAATAAAATTGAGCCGCCATATTGGTGGAGCGGCATGGAGAATCCTTGTGTAGAATTACTCATTTATGGCCCAAATATAGGGGCATACGTGGCTGAAATAACTGATGAACACGTCCAGTTAATTCGAACTACACAAATGGTGAATAAGAACTATTTGTTCCTTGAATTAAAGATAGACCCTAGCACTCCGAACAAGGATGTTACCTTGAAATTCATCAGGGGAGCAACTTCCTTTACTTGGCCCTACTCTGTCAAGTCGAAGTCAGAAATGGCAAAAGGACAACAAGGCCTCTCTCCTAGTGATTACATCTACCTCATTTTCCCTGACCGTTTCTCAAATGCCGACTCCAGCAATGATTCTTTCTCAGAAATGAATGAGACCAAAATGAACAGAGATGAGCTGTTTGACAGACACGGAGGCGATCTAAAAGGAATAATAAACAACCTAGATTATGTTGAAGAGCTTGGCGTTACTGCCCTTTGGCTAAATCCTGTTTGGGAGAATAACGAACCGGAAGCTTCTTACCACGGTTATGCTCCAACAGATATTTATGCCATTGATAGGCGAATAGGAACGAACACTGATTACAAGCAATTTGTAGCAGCCTGTCACCTCAGAGACATCAAGGTTGTAAAAGACATTGTCTACAACCACTGGGGTGATCAGCATTGGATTTACAAAGATTTACCTGATTCATCCTGGATCAACTTCTGGCCAACATACACAAAAACGTCCTATAAAGCACCAACCTTACTTGACCCCTATGCCAATAAAAATGACCGCTTGAAAATGACTGATGGCTGGTTTGATCATCACATGCCTGACTTGAACCAGCGCAATCCCCACCTGGCGAACTACCTCATTCAAAATAGTCTTTGGTGGATCGGGCATTTCGGAATTGATGCATTTCGAATTGACACTTACGCCTACCCTGATCAACTCTTCATGAAAGAACTGGCTGATCGCGTGCTTATAGAGTTCCCCTCTTTTTTCATGTTCGGTGAAACATGGGTTCATGGTACGCCCATTCAAGCTTGGTTCACAGGAAACAACGGACTTAATAAAGGATACAACTCTAATTTACAGTCGATTACTGACTTTCAGCTTTATTATGCCTTGAACAGTGCGTTGAGTGAAAACTTCGGATGGACAGAAGGCGCATCCCGCCTGTATTACACCCTCGCCAAGGACGTGATCTACAAAGACGCTGCGCTGAATGTGACGTTTCTAGACAACCATGATCTGAGTCGTGTTTTCTCTGTTGTTGGAGAGAATCCTGAAAAATTAAAGACCGCATTTGCTTTCATCATGACTACAAGGGGGATTCCATCACTTTATTACGGCACAGAGATCGGATTGAAAAACTTTGCCAATCCTGACGGACTTGTTCGGCAAGATTTTCCTGGAGGGTGGCCTGCTGATTCTTTGAATAAATTCACGCGCGCTGGTAGAACTGTTTTCGAAAATGAGCTTTTTGATTACTTCGCGCGACTTGGACAATACAGAAAACAGAATCCTGAGTTGTTTGAAGGATCTTTAACTCATTTCATTCCTGAGGAGGGCATCTATGTTTATTTCCGTGCAAGTGAAGAAAAGAAAATGATGGTGGTCATGAACTTCAATGCGGAAGGTAAATCGCTTGAAATGAACCGATTCTTAAATCTAAAAGAAAACCATTCTGCACGAAGGGTGATGGATGACCAGGATGTTCAAATTGGAGAAACGCTTGATTTGAAGGCTTACGAAACCATTATTTTCGAGCTTAAGCTTTAATCAGCCCCTCTTTCCATGCCTCCGGAACTGAAATTTTTCGTTTCTTTTCAAAATCAAAACAAACCAATACAGACTTCCCTTTCGTACAAAGACTTTTTTCTTTTTTCCCAAAAGGGATTCTGTAGGCATCGTATTCTAAAGTCAGACTTGAGTTTCCGATTTTACTGCACCAAGTAGAAATGATTAGCTCGTCACTGAGCAACACGGGTTCGAAATAGTCAACCTCATTGTGGGCCAGTAACACCCCTGATTTGTTCCAGTCCCAAGCTTCACCAATCAGTTCAGAAAAGAACATCATGCGGGCTTGCTCGAAATAAGTCAAATAAACAGCATTGTTCACATGCCCCACCACATCGATGTCTGCAAACCTGATTTCAACCTTGTATTCGAAAAATAATCCGTCCTTCATAGTGCAAAGATCGACAATCTGGCACTAGTTTTCACCTTATCTTTGTGCAATATTAAAGGAAAGAAACCATTATGTTTAAATCGATTTTCATCACCATTTATGTCGCTTATCTTCTCATAGGTGGAATAATAACAGGCATTCATTTCGCACAAGACTTAGATTCATTGACGGCATTTGCAGCAATGCTCACCCATGCGCTAGCAGCATTTTGGTTTGTTTACATCTACACAATGTCTAAAGCGAATGCGAGCTTCATGTCTATCCTTATTACAGTCGGTTCCGGAATTACAGCACTCATCTCATTTGCTTCATTCAAAATCAATCAAGACGGATTGGTCATTGACTCTATCTTAGCAGCCATTGCCTTCTTTGGATGGTTCCTTTACAACTTTGGCTACGCGAAACAAGCGAAGGACAAAACGGGGTTTTCGATTGGGAATTTGCTTCCAGATGGAAAATTAATTAACAGCGAAGGCGAAGCTGTTTCGATCCATTCAATTTCAGGAAAATGCCTATTGGTTTTCCACCGTGGAGATTGGTGTCCATTTTGCGTAGACCATAAAAATGATCTAAATGCACACTTAGATGAGTTCCAAGCAAAAGGGACATCTGTGGTCTTCATTTCTAGTCAAGCACCGAAGTCAAAGGCTTACGGTGAAGGCATCTACGATCTTCAAGATGAAGATGTGGCTTACGGAAAACAAATTGGTTTGAATGCGGGCCCTATTCTACCATTGGGTCTTTCGCTATTCGGATTTAAAAGTTCGCTTCATGAGCCCTATGCAGTGCTCATTGACGAAAACAAAAAGATCATCACATTTCACAAATCGAATGATTACCGAGTCCGTCCTTCAGCATCCTACTTCCTCCGTTTTTTAGCATAAAAAAAGGGGCCTAAGCCCCTTTAAATTATTTGACAGTAAATTTTCGTCGTTCCAACACACCATCGAGGTTTAGCTCAATAATGTAAATTCCATTTGACAAGTGGTTGATGTCAATCTTGGTTGTTCCAGATTGAATTGGCTGTGTTCCCACCAATGCTCCTGTTAAGTTATAGATAGACAACTGTCCTGTTTGTCCGTCTCCTTCAATTTGCACTGTTGTATAGGTGTTTGCAGGATTTGGATACATATTCCAATTCACATCTACTCCTGCCTCAGAAGAAATGTTCATTGAATTTACAACTGTGATTGTTCCAAATTGGGTGAGTGCATGATTTCCAACCGGACACTCGTATTCATAAACGCCTTCCATTTCAAAAGTAAAAGTAGACATCCATGGCGCAGTTCCATTTGGAGCTCCAAAAGATTCAGGACCTGATGTTGTTGAAATTCCGTGGAATCCTTCAATGTTATTCCATTCAACAATGTCGCCAAGCTCAATCGTTATAAACTGAGGATCGAAATAGGGTGTAGCTCCTCCATTTGGATTCCCTCCTACTTCAACCATATGAGTTGTCTGTGCATTCATTGTGAAGGCAGCTAGAAAAAATGTGCTTAATAAGTAAATGTGTTTCATTGCGTTTATTTTGGTGTAAAGATGTGAGTTGATTTTGGATTATCTATTACATTTTGAAACCTAAAAAGTTCAAATTTGGATTCCAATCACTTCCTGCAAGCCTTATCTAAAGCGGAAATGGTCCGGAATAAGCCATACTTGTCAACAATTAAGTACAGTTTTCAACAAAACGACTGTTTTTTCACGACAATCCTTGCCTGCCGCGCGTTTTAGCCTATATATTTGTCATGATTCATCGAATGTTTAATATATAAAACCAATAAAATGAATAAAGCTGAATTAGTAGAATCAATGGCAGAAGGAGCAGGAATCTCTAAAGCCGACGCAAAGCGTGCACTAGATGCATTCATCGACACAACTTCAGATGCACTTAAGAAAGGTGACCGTGTTGCTCTCGTAGGATTTGGATCGTTCTCAGTTTCTGAGCGTTCTGCACGTAAAGGACGTAACCCACAAACGGGTAAAGAAATCACAATCGAAGCGAAAAAAGTTGTTAAGTTCAAGCCAGGAGCTGAGCTTTCTACGAAAGTGAAGTAATTCACACCGCAAACCATTCAAAAGTCTCCTTTACGGGAGGCTTTTTTTTTGCCTTAATGACATGGAGAAATTATACGATTTCTTAAAGTATTATATGACAGATGAGCGCGACCAGAAATTCGAGAAAGTAATTCAAGGACGCACGCGATTCATTACCTGTGTAGTAGAAAACCTATTCCAGCCTCACAATGCCAGTGCTGTATTGCGCAGTTGTGATTGTTTTGGTATTCAGGATGTACACATCATTGAAAATGACAATGAGTGGAAAACAAATAAGGAAATTTCCATGGGCGCTACCAAGTGGCTCAACATTCACCAGTACAATTCAAAGGAACAGAATACGGTAGATTGCTTGCGCCAGTTGAAAGCAAATGGATATAAAATAGTGGCGACAACCCCGCACGAAAATGATTGCGAAATTGCAGACCTACCGCTTGACGCGCCCGTCGCTTTGGTATTCGGAACCGAGCTTTCAGGTGTTTCAAAAGAGGTCATGGATGAAGCTGATTTGTTCGTCCGCATTCCCATGTACGGATTCACAGAAAGCTTCAACATAAGTGTGGCTGCTGCATTGTCCCTCTATGAATTAACACAACGCGTTCGGTTGGAAGGGATCGAATGGAAACTAACGCGGGAAGAAATGGCCACGATTAAAGTGAAATGGGCCAAACAGAGTATTCGAAAAAGCGAAGGCATCATCAAACATTTTAATGGCTAAAAACCTAGATATAAGTTACAAGTCCCTCATGAAAATAGCACTGCCACTTTCCCTGGGGGCTTTTGTGCAATTCTTGGTGGTGCTAACTGACAATGTATTCTTAAGCGAGGTTGGAGAAGACTATTTGAACGGAGCCGGTGTTGCGAGCATGCTCTACATTACCGCCATCATGTTTGGAATTGGACTGTCATCTGGGACTCAGATCTTCATTGCAAGGGCAATTGGCGAAGGCAAAGACAATGAGGTTGGTGAATGGTTCGGTTCTGGAATCCGAATCGCCGTTGGAATGGGTATAGCGCTCTATGGTCTGTTCTTGCTGCTTGATCAATATGCCTATCATCACCTGATCCAATCAGAAAACGTCCTCTTGGTCATGCGTGAATTCCTCTCTATTCGCAGCCTAGGACTGATCATTTACATTCCCCTTTTAGTGTTGAACAGTCTTTACATTGGGTCAGGAAAGACCGGCGTACTGTCTGTTTCAATGGTCATTACCGCCGGATCGAACATCCTTTTAGACTATCTATTGATCTTTGGAATTGGCATTTTCCCCGAAATGAAACACGAAGGAGCGGCCTTAGCAACCTTGATTTCGGAGGTTGCAGGCGCAACTTTTCTCTTCTCCTATACAGCTTGGAAGTACAAGGGGAGCGCTTTTGGTCTTCTACATGGAATTATGAACGTTAAGAGAGGGATTGCCAGAAGGCTCATGAAACTCTCTCTCCCGTTGATTGTTCAACAGATTATTGCGCTTTCTACCTGGGCTGCCTTTTTCTTTTTTGTCGAAAAGGTCGGCGGTATGGAGCTTAAAGTGTCTAACATTGTCAGAAGCACCTATATGCTGGCTTTTGTGGCTGTAATGGGTGTTGGGTACACCACACGAACAGTCATTTCAACACTCATAGCTGAAAACAGGCAGGGGGAGCTCACCGCGGCTATGAAGCGACTTGTTTTAATAAATGTAGGTGGCGTACTCTTGCTTTGCCACGGATTGGTGCTTTATCCTGAAGTCATTTCTCGCTACTTTTTTCAAGACCCAGAAGGAATTGAGGCAATGACAGATTCTTTACGTGTCGTTTTTGTAGCCATGCTCATCTTCTCTTTTAGCTCTATTTTGTTCAATACCATTGAAGGCAGTGGAAGAACAAAAACAGGCATGCTTATAGAATTTACAGGCGTTATTGCCTACATCATTTTGGTTTATCACTTCACCATCACATCACCACAACCCATTCACATTATTTGGATGACAGACTACCTCTATTTCTCCTTGACAGGGATTCTGAGCTTGCTGTTTTTGTGGAGGTCTAATTGGAAATATACACAGATCTAAACATGTCTAAACGCATCATCTTCATGGGTACACCTGAATTCGCGGTGGCCTCCCTCAAAACACTTCATGAATCTGAACTGGAAGTTGCTGCTGTAGTAACTGTGGCTGATAAACCTGCCGGACGTGGACGAAAAATCCAAACTTCTGCCGTTAAAGAATATGCCGTTTCACAAGGGATACCAGTGTTACAGCCTCTGAAGCTTAGGGCTGAGGACTTTATTGAAGCGTTGAAATCTTACGACGCTGATCTCTTCGTAGTAGTGGCATTCAGAATGCTTCCTGAACAAGTGTGGCAAATGCCGAAGCTGGGAACAATTAACCTTCATGGTTCTTTATTGCCTGACTACCGAGGGGCTGCTCCTATTCACTGGGCTGTAATGAATGGTGATTCAGAAACAGGATGTACAACGTTTCTCATTGAAAAGGAAATTGATACTGGAAATGTGCTCCAACAAGCCAAGTTCCCCATCTCAACTAACGCAACTACAGGAGAGGTACATGACGAAATGAAGGAGGTTGGTGCTAGGCTACTTTTAGATACCTGCTGCAAACTATTCGACCAATCTATTCAAGGTAAACCGCAATCTGATTTTGAGGCGAAGCAAATGCGACCTGCTCCAAAACTCCATAAAGAGAATTGTAAGATTGATTGGTCCCTGCCGTGTTTGCAAATTCACAATTTCATTCGAGGTTTAAATCCATTCCCTACCGCATGGACAGAAACCAGCGAGATGACCTATAAAATCCATTTTGGGAATCCAACTGATATCAGTTCCAATGATGTGCCTGGTGCGCTAATTCAAAATACAGAAGGACTCTTTGTAGTTTGTGGAGATCAAAAACTTTTGAAGCTGTTAGTGCTCCAGCCACAAGCCAAAAAACGTATGGATGTTACTTCTTTTGTGCTGGGCAATAATTTGCACAATCAAAGGTTCATCTGATACATTCGTAACGCCCTTTGTGAAATGTTCATTAATATGCTTATATCCAATTGATTAAATTCAAATTGGTAAAGTGATATTGCCCCTCAATTCCAACTTATTTCTCCAAACTTAACGGCGACTAGTTACATTTGTAACACGTCCGAATTGAACAAATGTAACAAAAGTGTGTTACATTTGTATCCATGAAAAGTTTCAGTGAACGTATCAGCCTCGTATTACAACATTATAATCTACAACCTAAGGACTTAGCTGAAAAGTGTGGGGTTCAAAGATCTGCAATCTCTCATTTAATCAACGGACGAAACCGACCGAGTGTAACGTTCTTATCGTCTTTGAGCGACAATTACCCTGAATTGGATACGCGCTGGCTGTTGCATGGCAAAGGGGCTATGTTTACAAGTGTAACGGAAACAACAACGATTCCAGCCGATACAGATGTAACCGATTCAAAACCAGCTAGCAATGCTATGAAAAGTGCAGTTACAAATGTAACAAGCACTCAAAGCAGTGCACAGCCCGTTGCTCCTGAAAATCTCCCCGGTGTACACCAGGCAAATGAGGTTAAATCAAAAGAAAAGGAAATTCAACGCATCATTGTGTTCTACAATGATGGCACGTTCGATTCTTACAATCCGCAGTCAAATCAAGAATAAGCTTTGATTAGGATATCAAGAATATGCTGGGCAGCAATAGAGATATTTGTTCCCGGACCATAGATGCCCACTACCCCATTTTCATATAAAAATTCATAGTCTTGTTTTGGGATAACTCCTCCAACAACCGTCAAGATGTCTTCCCTACCCTCTTTGGTGAGCGCATCAATTACCTTCGGCACAAGGGTTTTATGTCCTGCAGCCAGTGAAGACACACCAAGAATGTGCACGTCGTTCTCAACTGCTTGCTTAGCAGCTTCTGCGGGCGTTTGGAAAAGCGGACCGATGTCTACATCAAAGCCGATGTCGGCAAATGAAGTCGCAATCACCTTAGCCCCACGATCATGTCCGTCCTGCCCCATTTTCGCAATCATAATACGAGGTCTTCTTCCGCTGATTTCAGCGAACTCATCGGCCATTTTGCGGGCCTTCTTAAAATCATCCTGATCCATTGCTTCTGCAGAATATACACCTGAAATGCTTTGCTGAGTGGCCTTGTACCTGCCAAACTCCACCTCCATGGCGTCAGAGATTTCTCCCAAACTAGCTCTATGTCGTGCAGCATTCACTGCAAGCTCCAATAAATTGCCTTCTCCTGTTTTAGCACACGCCGTGAGGGCATCAAGACTGGCAGTTACGGCATCTGAATCTCGATTGGCCTTAAGCTCTGCCAAGCGTTCTATTTGCCCCTTACGCACGGCTTCATTGTCTACTTCCAAAATTTCGATCTCTGTTTCTTCTTCAGGGCGAAACAAGTTGATCCCAATAATAGAGTCTTTCCCACTGTCTATGCGGGCTTGCTTTCTGGCTGCGGCTTCTTCAATGCGCATTTTAGGGAGTCCGGTTTCGATGGCGGCTGCCATTCCTCCCAGCCCTTCTACTTCTTCAATGAGTTTCCACGCTTTTTCAGCAATCTCAGCCGTTAACGTTTCTACATAGTTGCTACCTGCCCAAGGGTCAATGGCCTTGCAGATATCGGTTTCGTACTGCAAATAGAGCTGGGTGTTTCTAGCAATACGAGCAGAGGATTCCGTTGGAAGTGCAATGGCTTCGTCTAAAGCGTTGGTGTGAAGTGATTGTGTCCCACCCAAAGTTGCAGACATTGCTTCTATGCACGTTCGCGCTACATTGTTGTACGGATCCTGCTCTGTCAAACTCCATCCTGAAGTTTGACAATGCGTGCGTAAAGCCATAGATTTAGCACTCTTTGGATCAAATTGTTTGATGATTTTCGACCAAAGTAAGCGTGCAGCGCGCATCTTAGCAATCTCGGTAAAGTGCTGCATTCCTATCCCCCAGAAGAATGATAGTCGGGGTGCAAAGGCATCTATATCAAGTCCGGCAGCAATTCCCGCTCTGATGTAATCCAATCCATCTGCCAAAGTGTAAGCCAATTCTATGTCAGGCGTAGCTCCGGCTTCTTGCATGTGGTAGCCACTAATGCTGATTGAATTAAACTTCGGCATCTTTTCTGATGCGTAAGCAAAGATGTCTGAGATAATGCGCATTGAAGGTTTCGGTGGATAGATGTAAGTGTTTCGCACCATGAATTCCTTCAGAATATCGTTTTGAATGGTTCCAGCAAGTTGTTCTGGCAACACTCCCTGCTCTTCTGCAGCCACAATGTAAAAGGCCATGATGGGGATCACAGCACCATTCATGGTCATTGAAACCGACATTTTATCAAGTGGGATCTGATCAAATAGCACCTTCATATCAAGCACTGAATCAATAGCCACTCCTGCCTTTCCTACATCACCTTCAACACGCGGATGATCACTGTCATAGCCCCTATGGGTGGCTAGGTCAAAGGCCACAGAAAGACCTTTCTGTCCAGACTTCAAGTTGTTTCTGTAAAAGGCGTTGGATGCTTCCGCGGTTGAAAATCCGGCATATTGTCTAACGGTCCATGGACGCGAAGTGTACATTGTTGTATAGGGCCCACGTAAGAATGGGGGCAACCCTGAAGGGAAATCTAAATGCGCCAGTTTAGGTGTGTTCGCAGCGGTGTATTTCCCTTTGATCTCTAACTTGTCAGCAGTGAACCGTACATTGTATTCACGCTTTTTTGCTGGTTTCGGATTGGCTTCAAACCAATTGAGTTGTCCAATTTTTTTCATCCTAATCCTTTTTTTGTCAGTTCGAACGGCACATTGAAAGTTCCTAACTCCCCTGTTCCGCCAGCGTTTTTCTCAACTACCCTCGAAGTCGATTCAAATTTATTCACTCCAATCACGTGGCGTTCCTTATTGGCCACTTCGCTCAGAATCTGAGTGCGATTCGCGGCCATTTCTTGCGCTATGAATTCCGATCCTGCTGGTGTCCAAATTCCGCCAGCATTTTCAACTTGGGTGAGCAGCTCACCGGCCTTGGTCATCAGTTTGTTCGTTAACGTTTCGATGTAATAGCTCCCGTGCCCTGCGTCAATTACGGCATCTAACCATGATTCTTCTCTGAGCAAATGGTGTATGTTTCGCGCATGGCGCAATTCATCGTTGTCTTGTTTAGAAGGCGAACAGTTGGAAACATCAATGCTATCACACGAGCCAACGATGGCAGACATAGCTGAAGTAGTGGCCCTTAAAAGGTTGTTGTAGTGGTCATTGGAACTGTAATAACGTTCGCTTGTATGCGCCTCAATCCAGCTAACGCTTGAGCAATCATGCCCTGGACCGTAACTTTCAACCACTTTCCCCCACATTATTCTGAGCGCTCTAAATTTGGCGATGTTCATAAAATAACTTCCTCCAGAAGACATTTTAAACTCTAAAAGATGGGATATATCATCAATGGTAGCGCCTGTTTCTAGGGCGAAATTGAGGTAGGTGTTTCCTTTATGAAGAGCTATTGCCAGCTCCAAAGCATTGGTCGCTCCTGCCTCAAAGTAGCGGTAAGCCTGCACGGGCAAAGAACGCATCGATGGAAATGCGTTTCCGACCAAATTCATTTGATCTTTAACGCCACTTCGAAGTTCTTCTTCTGAAGCGAAATGGCCTAAATTGAAGTTTGAGGTTAGTAGGTCTTGACCAAGACACCCCCTCAGCTTCTTGCTGTCTAGATTTCGGTCTGAAACAAGGTTGCTCAATTGTTGAATAACAATCTCCAAATCAGCGCCCCCTTCGACTCTCAAATGAATCATTTCCAAATGCACACCAGCTAGCAGTGATTCCAAGCGCTTTTCACTCCCTTTCTCCAACTTTAGATTGAGGTATGACGTGCCTTGCATCAAGGAAGATACAACTTGTGCATTCGAATCTTCTGCATGAAAAGACTGTGTAATCTCCCATGAATTATCAGAATTATGAATGGATCTTGGAGGTAATTCGTTCACCGCAACAGAATCTGAAGGATGGAAAATTGGTTCTAACGATCCCAATTCAGAATCCCAGTTGAGCGTTTCAAGCGTCATCCCTTTCAGGTCTTTCAGCGCTTTGACTGTCCACTCTTCTTTCGAAACAGGCGGGAAATCAGATGTGTTAAATTTTGGCCAAACCATACTTCAAGTTTGACTCAAATGTACGGATGTAAGGAGGATTCATTCTGGTTTTCGGCCCATGAATCATCAACAATTGAAACTAACTACCTTTGAAAAAATACGTGATATGCTTGAATTTATTGATTTTCTAAAGGTAGACATGCGCGTTGGCACTGTTTTAGAAGCCAAACCTTTCCCTGAAGCTAGGAAACCTGCTTTTCAGATTTGGATCGACTTTGGCGAGGAGATCGGTATTCTCAAGACAAGCGCGCAGCTCACTGTTCGGTACACCATAGCTGATTTAACGGGCATGCAATTGATTGCCGTTGTTAATTTTTCGCCCAAACAAATTGGCTCGTTTATGTCTGAATGTCTTATCCTTGGCGCCGTTGGAGAAGATGGTGATGTTGTTTTAATGCGGCCTGCGGGAAAGGCTGGCAATGGACAACGGATTGGTTAAATTAAGGGTTAATGGATTAACGCTCAATTCAATATAGTAGCCACGAGCTCAGCTCGT
>JBLIGQ010000033.1:0-30165 GCA_047636995.1 Flavobacteriales bacterium
ACGAGGTCGAATGTTCCCACGAGCGTCGTATGGTCCCACGAGCTGAGCTCGTGGCTACTACATTTAATGGAGGTAGGTTTACCTCTTTCTCAAAACCACAGTCAACGTTTAAAACCGAATTTTGAATCCTAAATTTTGATCTAGGATATCTTGGGTCGGAAGCTTGAATGTGTTGTCGTGAAAATCGATAAACTGTAAGTTTTCCATTCCCTCTAACTCAATTGGTACTTGTTTGAAGTGGTTGTTGTTTAAATATAAGGTCTCAATGTAAATCAGCCTTGAAATTTCTTTCGGCAATGATTCTAGTCCATCGTACTTAAGGTGAAGGGATTTCAGATTTGGCAGTGTGCTAAGGACAGGGATGCTTTTTTCAAAATCGAAGTATTTCTCATCATTTAAGAAGAGCTCTTGCAAGTTGGTTAAGTTCTTAAAAGTTGATGGCAAAACGTTAAAATCATTTCCACTTAAATCTAGTACTTTCAGGTTTTTGAGAGAACCAACACCTTCAGGTATTTGTTTGAGGTGGTCATTTTTTAAACTTAAATACTGGAGATTCGGGAAATTAGACCAAACGGTATCTGAGAACTCGATGTGTTGGTTGCTCAAGTTGAGCCTAAAAACATTCTGTGGGTTCTTAAGCGCTTCATCTAAACTCAAAAACTCTTTGTTCACAAGAGCAGAATCCAAGATAGATTGAGCATTTACACTTTCGGTAAGAAAAATGAAAATGAAGAAGAGAAGGGATGAATACTTTATCATAATGTACAATTGATGTGAGATGGTCAATAGAGAATCACCTGAACGTCTTTATTTGCCTTTATTTCTATCGGTAATTATAGCATAAGCAAACGCAATACCGAACAGTATGCTCACTAGTCCAGCGAAATAGGGTATAAAATCAATCATTTTGGTTTGTTTATTAGATGTAAGTATATTCCAAAAGCGAGCAATGATGGAACCCAAAGACCAATGAAAATCGCTTGGTTTTCGAAACCATTAAAAAATAAAATCTCAGAATAAATAAGCGAAAGTATTGCCGCGATAAAAAGCAGCTTGTCTGTTAAGTTGAATTTTTTAAACATTTTTTTCTTGTGATAATTCCCTATTCGTAGGCTTTTCGGTAACGCCCTGTTTTTTTGAGTGATTTCTAGTCTTCACTTTATTGGGCCTTAGTTTAATTTGAGTTCATTTCGGTGTTTTCGAGCAATGGACTCTTTTCAAAGCAGTAACTTTTACAATTAGCACCACTCGCTAATAGATAAGCTTAAATGTTGTGCTGATGTTCTAATTCAGTATTCACATATTGTGATTATTATTTCTCCAATTTGTACCCGGGAGCAACAACTTATGATTTCAGATGTTCTACAAAAGAATGTCTTTCGGCATATCCTAATGATCAGTAACAGTAAAGATGAGTCAGCAAATCACTACTATTTCCTTTTTCAAATTTGCTTCGCGAAGCAATAAATTCTGGGGTCTTAAAAATATGCAGCTAGCTCATAAGGACTTAGCTGATATTGACGGATTAACTTTCTACAGACTGATGGGAAGCGGAAAAGGAATTGGTTTTAATCCGCTGCCAGATTGGTCTGTATACTGCCTCCTTCAAGTATGGGAATCTGAGGAAGCTGCCCATTCGTTCTTCTCGTCTTCAGATTTGATCAAGGAATACTCAGAGCGTACTGTTGAAGTATTTACGCTATATATGAAGAGCATTTCAGCTGGTGGGACTTGGGTAGGGAAAAACCCTTTTGAGAAAGGAGCAGACTTAGACTCGAAACTTCCTATTGCCATTATTACTAGGGCGACCATTAAATGGAACTGGCTCTTCCGATTTTGGAAATACGTGCCTACTTCTCAGGAGGCATTGGATGGAAATGAAGGTCTAATTTATACGAAGGGAGTGGGTGAGGTGCCCATTGTTCAAATGGCCACATTCAGCTTGTGGAAAGACTTTGAATCTGTAAAGCAATTTGCCTACAAAAGCAAGCAACACCAAGAAGCCATCAAAAGAACACGCAAAAATGAATGGTACAAAGAGGAGATGTTTGCACGCTTCCAGCCGTATAAATCCACAGGGACTTGGGAAGGTAAAGATCTGTTGAGCTTCTAATGACAACTACTGTGGCGAAGCGATAACAGTCATAATACCGAGAGAGGATCTTTTTTCCATCCATTTTTTCGGAAGAAAGCGCCCCATACCAAGTACGAATTTCCAAAATTCCTCTTCCATATTTTTGTCCCACATAATCCCTTTTTGCTCCATTTCGCTCATCCAGAAGAGCAAATATGGATCCATGGTGCCGTGCGTAAGAAGCTTAGATACTTTCCAACCACTTTTTTGAAGCAAGAGGGTTACATTCTCAGGAGAGAACAATGACATGTGACGAGGAGTATGCCAACCCGCCCAGTTTTCGCCATATTTTACTCTGCTGATCGAGTCGAAATTTGGAATTTCTATAATGAGAGTTGTATTAGATTTTGAAATAGATTTTAGATAACTTAGGTTTTGAAGTGGTGTGTAATCATGCTCTAAGTAATGCCACATGGTAATGACATCTGGCTGCAAGTTGCTTGGTAAGTCTTTAATTTCTCCTACACGTAAATTAAGTCCTTCGAAATCAGCATATTGATCTTTCCATCCTTCATCGCTAAAATCAATTCCCATAGATTGGCAATGGAGTGCTTGCTGACATGCCTTTAAAAAGCTTGGCTTTCCGCAGCCAACATCTAGAATCAACGTTTCTGATGTAAAGGCATGCGCATCCTTTACCCGTTTGACCCGTTTTAGATCTAACTTTTGCTGACTGTTCTCTACCAAACGTTCAAACTTACCCCATGCTTTTGCACCTCTGTAAGGCAAGTAATGTGAAGTATAGTAGTTCTTTAGTTGATCTAAGGGAACTCTCGGATTTAAGAAAACCAATTTACATTCAGCACATTGGTCAAAATTGAACAGCTCCTTATCGGAATGCATTTGCGCCGATGTTTGAATAAAAGAACCAATAGTGGAGGCGGTGCAAGCTGGGCAATGGGTAAGTTGAAGCATGGGGAGAAGGTAGAAAATCTTTGTTTAGTCCTATTGAAACAGCAAAAGCATCAGAATTGTTTGCATTCAAAAAGAACACAGGAATGATCGGGTAGAAGCAAGTTTTTAAAATACTGGATGTGTATTTCATTTCTAGCTGCCTTAGGATGAGTTTAGGCTTAATTGAAATCGTTACTTAGGTTTACCTTTCTTGGAAATGTTAGTTAGTAATCCGAAAAACGAAAATGCTAAACTTAGATGAAGATCCAATATTAGGCCATTTAAGGGAAATGGGAGTATGGCCAATAAAGTGTGTCAATCAAAAATAACGAATAGATTGTACACAGATGAAAAAAGAACAAACAGAGCCATTTGATTTCGAGGCAAAGGCGATCAGTAAATTGATGCAAGGAGAGCGTTTGGGTGGGGAAGATGGGATTCTGACCCCGTTAATCAAGCGATTCTTGGAAAAGGCAACGGAGTCTGAGTTGGATCATCATCTACTCGATAGTCGAGATGGAGGTAATCGTAAAAATGGGTAAGGGGGCAAGAGAGTACGGACAGAACATGGCCCTGTAATCATCCAGACTTCACGGAATCTTGACGAGATTTTCGAACCAGAGCTATTACCAAAAAGGAGCTCAGATCTTTCAGGAGGTATTGATGATCACATCATTTCGATGTATAGCAAAGGAATGAGCTACTCTGACATACGAACTCATCTTGAGACCATCTATGGATTAGAAGTGTCAGATGGAAAGAGTTCGATGATCACAGAGCAGGTCATGGTAGATGCTAGATCCTGGCAGAACAGAGAGTTGGACTCAATGTATGCCATGGTCTGGATGGATGCTCAGACTTCAAAGTAAGGGATCAGGACGGCAAGGTGGTTTCCCGAGCTGTTTACAATATCTTGGGGGTGGATCAACACGGTCACAAGACTTTGGTGGGCATGTATATCGGAACCAATGAGCGCGCGACTTTCTGGTTAGGTGTCCTCGATGACCTGAGAAACAGAGGAGTTCAAGACATGCTGCTAGTGAGTATAGATAACCTCAAAGGATTTGAAGAAGCTATAGAGGCGATATTCCCAAAAGCGAGGGTGCAATCCTGTGTGGTCCATCAAGTGCGCAACACAATCAACTACGTTCCTTATAAGAACAGTAAAGAAATTGTTGCCGATGTTAAAAGGATCTATAAGGCCACAACATTGAAAGAGGCAGAGCAGTCGTTGATTTACTTCTCCAACAAATGGAGAGAGAAGTATCCCAGAGTAGTGAACAGTTGGAATGACAATTGGCACAAGCTCTCTACCTACTTCGATTATCCCGCTGAGATACGTAAGATGATCTATACAACCGATCCAATAGAATCATAGCACAGCCAGTTCAGAAAAGTCACTAAGACCAAAAGGAGCTTCACCAATGACGATGCATTATTGAAATTACTCTACCTTGTGCAAAAGGATATCACAAGTAAATGGGCCTTGAGACCGATACACAACTGGAGGTCCATTAGAATACAGTTACTCATCCATTTTGAGGACAGATTTATAAATGACACACTTTATTGAAAAGACCCTTAACCCTCAAGGGCCCTCCCTCCCCCGCCTTCCATCCAGCTTGCCGAAGCTACAAAACTCCTTTGGCCTGAACATCAGTAGCCTACAAGAACTTTGTAGCCGTTAGCTCTAAGTTTATATCCGTTCAGTTTTTCATCTCACACTTCCTTTTTTTCGTGTTTATCTTTCCAAGATACACTTCAAATCCAATCGCTGAACATCTACTTTGTAAGCGTCTGTGATGCATTTGTATCTGTCGGAATTCGCCCCGAAGATGAATGCATTAAGAAGCTGCAACTCCTTTCTTATGACTACGTAGAATCCGAAGCGGTAAAAACTCGTGTAACCATTGGGACTCAACTAAACGGTCTCAATAAAAAACAGCGACAAGATACCTTGTCGCTGTTTTAATCTATTCAAACTTCCTAAAGCACTAAGGTGCGCAAGAGGAACCAAATGTCCCGAGGAAAATCAATAAGTCTGAAGCGTTTACTGGACCATCACCATTGATGTCAGAGTTGCCACAGCCTGAGGTACAACCAAATGATCCTAAGAAGATCAATAAATCAGTTGCGTTAATCAGGCCATCACCATTGAGGTCGGTCGGACAATCATATTCGCCCGGACCAATGGTGCCGTCACAGTTGTTATCTATTCCTTCACTGGTGCCTGGTGCACCCGGATATACCAGATCATTTGTATCGTCACAATCTGTGTTGTCAGTGGTGTACCCCGCTTCAAGCTCACACAATGGAGTAGGGAAGTTGATATCACCAAACCCATCGCTATCAGTATCTGGATAGAAAATGGTCAGACTCTGGTCTGGATTGAAGACGTCAGGACAGTTGTCAAACTCATCCAACACTCCATCACCATCTGTGTCTGTTCCGATGCATTCGAAAGTAATATTGAACTCGGATGAGGTCACACTTCCACAAATGTTCGAAACAGTAACAGAGATTGACCCAGAAGTTACCGTGATTCCTGAGAAGTCGATTCCAACGTTATTGGTGTTGTTACCACTCAAGATAGTTGCTCCAGCCGGTAAATTCCAAGTGTAATTGGTCGCGAATTCTACTGGCTCTAAGAAGTAAGCTATGCCGATGTCCTCAGGACAAGCAACAGCAGGTCCACTAATCAAGCTTGTTATTACAGGGGCTTGTAGAACATTTACAGTCACTTCTGTAGGAACGCTGTAACATCCAGCTTCACTTTCAGCTACTACGGTATATACACCTGCTTGGCTTATTGCAATTCCATTGATGTTCCATGTCGGACCACTGAAGAAAGTGCTTCCATCAGGAGCAGACCATAACAGGTTGAACCCTTCGTCAATAGCTTCCAGTGTCGCAGTTGACTCAGCACAAATGTCCACGACCGTTGCTACTACCGCAGGAGCTGCTGGAGGATTACAGAGGTTGAAGAAAGAAGTCTGAGTAACACTCCATATTCCATCTTCATCTAGAACGCGTACTGAAACCTTGTGCTCACCAGGGCTTAGCATTGATATGTCGAAGTTGTACGACTCAGCAATGTAATCACCTGTTGGGTCAATGGTTATTGGAGTTGCATTCCCTTGGCCCAGGTCCACGTCGTCATAGAAGTATTCTCCTGTGATGACGTCAAAGGCTTCATAGGTAATCGGTAAACTAGGTTCTTCGAGGAAAACAGGGTAGGTACTTGTGATGCCCCATTTATTCGAAGTGTCCTTCGTTCGAATCGAAATTAAGTGATAACCTTGAGCCAGTCCGGTTGTTTCAACTTCAGCAAAACTGATGATGCTTTCCCCTTGTTGGATTGGAATGGATGTACCGTTCCCAATTCCCGGATCATCATTCCAGAAATATTCTGCGGCAGTGATTCCGGCCACAGTATTTTCATTTCCGACAGAGAAAGAAACGTTTTGAGAACAAGTTCCATCACTAACCGTAACGTCGTACACCCCTGGAGACAAGCCAACAATGATTGGCGTTGAGGCTCCATTAGACCATGCATACGTATAGATGTTCGAAGCGCCTCCGCTCACAATGACACCCGCACTTCCGTTTGAATTGCCATTGGTTGCGTTGTTTACTTCGGTTTGGATGATGAGCTCTGGGTAGACAAATACGTCAACCACATTGGTTACTTGCTCATTTCCGTTTCCATCAGTAAATACAGCTTGGTATGAACCACTTGCACTTGCGGTGATGTCTGAAGAAACTTCACCATTGTTCCAGAGGAAGTTTGTTCCAGCTGGGCCCTGGAGTAGAACCGATTCACCATAGCAGAGTGTTGTAGATCCAACCACAGTGATATCCGTTAATACAGGAGTTCCAACTACGACTTCTTGCACGGCAGCGTTGGAGCAACCAGTGCCATTGTCAATGAACAAAGAAACAAAGTACGTGCCTGCTGAAGGGAATACGTAGCTTGGGTTTTCATCAAAAGAATCTGTTATGCCATCCCCATTAAAGTCCCAAGCAAAGGTCGCTCCACCAAGCACGTTGGTACTTGTGTTTGTGAACAATGTTGGAACCATAGGCGTTGCTGTCAATGGTTCGAAAGCAACGTTCGGCACAGCACATGCAACAGCTTGCACAGTGAATACACCTGTTTTGGTATGAGACCAATGTCCAGCTAAATCCATGGTACGAACCGAGATGTTATATGTCCCAGGAGCGAGTCCAGTGACATCCACACCAGCAACACCATTAATAGCAGTGCCAGGATTGATGCTAAACTGATTTCCATTTCCAACGCCAGGATCTTCACCAATGAAGTATTCTGCTTCAATCACAGGTAATACCTCGGTAGGAAGGTTATTGTTGATTTCAATGTCGATAAAGAACATAGATGCGGAGGTGATTCCCCACCTTCCATCTGCTGTTTTTGTTCGAGCTGAAACTTTATGCAAACCAGGGCTTAATCCAGTTAAATCGATGCCCGCTTCTGTGGCCGTAAAGTTCACAGCAGGGGTGAATCCTGAAAATGCCATTGCGTTTCCAACACCCGGGTCTGCATCATCAAAGAAGTATTCAGCTGCAATGATGTTGAGCGGTGTATTGTCAATCGGCGTATCATCAGGGTCATTTAGATATACCTGCTGAGTAGAGGCAATTCCCCACTTTCCAAGGTGGTCTTTCATTCGGATATTTAACAAGTGATATCCTGGTGCAAGACTAGTTGTATTGATGTCTTGGTAAGAAGTGATGCTCATTCCAGTAGGGACTGACATGCTGGTCGCGTTGCCAACCCCTGGGTCAATATCAAAGAAGTACTCTCCTTCGATAATCCCTTCTACGGGAGCCACTGTCTCGTTCAACACATCAAGAGTCAACGTGACTGGACAAACACCATCGTCTAAAGTGACTTCATAGGCTCCAGCAGACAGATCTGCGAGAATCGGAGTAACATCACCCGTGTTCCAAGTATAGCTGTAGAAGAAACTACTTCCTCCAGAAGCAATTACACCGATACTTCCATTCGCTCCACTATTGACTTCATTGTTTACGAATGATTCAATCGCTATTCCCGGATGTACAATAATCTCAACCATGTTGGATAGAGCATTATTTCCATTTGCATCTGTAAACAAACATTGATAGAAACCACTTTCTGAAAAAACAATAGACGAAGATGTCTCATAGTTGCTCCACAGGTAACTTGAACCAGCAGGAGCCGTCAGCGTTACACTTCCTCCTTCGCAGAAAACAAGTGGTCCGTCAGCGAGCAGATCAGTTGATAGTAATGGGCCTACTTCTACCAATTGGACAATCGTTGAACTACAACCACCGCCGTTGTCAGCAGTTAAAGCAACTGAATAGCTACCAGCGTTTGGAAACGTCTGCGTGGCATTCGTTGTTGCGTATTCAATGCTACCATCAGCATTGATGTCCCATGAATACACGGTGCTGCCATCAACGTTAGATGAAGTGTTTGTTAAGCTCATTGCTTCTCCTGCATTCGCTGTCGCTTGCGCGAAACTAACATCAGGAGTTGTGCAAGGAAGATCTAACACCTCGATTTCATCTACTTGTGTCACTGACCAATGTCCACTTATATCTTTCACACGCATGCTTACTTTATGCAGGCCAGGTGTGAGTCCGTCAGTGTCTATGCTCACAGATTGATTGATGTTTACATTGTTCGAAATGGACAGTGCTATTGCATTTCCCACTCCAGGGTCATTCGCATCGAAGAAGTATTCCGCTTCTATGATAGGGATTTGAACCGCTGGTAGATTATCAGGAAAGATGAACTCTACAGCAAAGAGCCCTTTTTGAACAACCCCCCATTCACCCGTCGTATATTGAAAGCGGATAAAGACGCTGTGCTGGCCTGGAGGGAGTCCGGCAACACTTATGTTTTCCATAAGGGTTAACGACGTTCCTGAAACAAATGCTGAGAGGGCAATTCCGTTGCCTACTCCCGGATCTGTGTCGTCGAAGAAATACTCTCCTCTAACGATGTCTTCGAAAGAAGGAGTGATTACTTCTGGATTTGGATCTAGCAGAGAAACAGGAATGGTTGCGGTTACACCCCATTCACCATCGCTGTCTTGCATTCTAACAGAAAGTAGGTAGAACCCTGGCAGCATGTCAGAGGTGCTAACATCATTCAAGGAAAGAATGGTTTGTCCTTGTGGGACTGACAGCGCAGTTCCGTTTCCGGTACCAGGGTCTGGTCCGAAAAAGTACTCACCACGCACGATACCATTCAATGGATCTACTGTGATGTCAGCAACTTCAACAGGTGCTAAAATAGAACAGTTTTCATTCGAAACAAGTACATTGTATGAGCCAGCAATTAGGTTCGTTACTCCTGCGTCAGTTAAGCCATTTGACCAGTTGAACGTGTGATTAGCATACACCCCTTCACTGAGTTCAACAATTGCACTCCCGTTTGAAAGCCCGTTCGTCGCATTGTTCACTTGAACGGTAAAAACAGGAAGTGGATTTACGTTCACGTTCACAGGGTTGCAAACAATCGTGTTCGAACCAAGGGTTATGACGCATGAGTAGCTCTCGGTTTCAGTTGAAACGATGCTCTGCGTTGTTTCACCCGTTGACCATAAGTAAGCGTCAGCTGCAGGTGCAGTTAGTTCAACAGATTCGCCTTCGCAAAATAAAGTTGGGCCATTAGCAGTGATGGTTAAATCAAGAATACCAACGTTCGCTTGTTGCACAATAGTTGACATATCTGACGCAGCATATAGCTCTTGAACTTCTAATTCAGACAGGGCTCTGTCAAAGAGCATTACGTCATCTAACACACCGTTCATAAGGTTTGCGTCATTCAATCCCCCCAGTACAATGGAGTCTAGGTTCATGCTAGTGAACGGAGAGCTAGAGATTGATTGAACAATGGCACCATCGAGGTAAGATGTAAAACCAGTGTTCTCTGAATTACTACTTAAAACGAGGTGGTGCCAATTACCATTTTGAATGGTTGCTGTAGAACCTGTTTGAATATTTGTTCCGCCGATGTTATGGAAACCACTTGACGGACCACGATAAAAACTGCCGTCTAAGTCACCAAATTGCACCGGGACATACACATTGCTTCCTTTTACCCAGTAGGAGATACAAAACTCTGTCAAGTTCGTAACAGGTGTTTGGGATGCTAGGCGTTCATTCCCAGCCACAAAAGCTCCCGAGGGATCACTTTGCCTTCCATAATCGAAAGCTGTGGGCACAGGCGTAAAATCAGAAGCAAGCCCTTGGTCATCAGATATACTTTCGTTGGTGAACAAGTAACGCACAATGGCATCATTTGCCACTCCTGAAGGTGGATTCAAAGCAGAAAGTGCAACTGCATAAATTCCATCACTTGGGAAAGTGAAGTTGAAATCAGTTGTTGTGCTTTCAATGCTTCCATCTGCATCTATATCCCACCAATAGAGCGTGCTCCCGTTGGTATTTGTTGATGTATTGGTTAATGGGGTTGGAATTCCGGCTACAGCAGGGTCCGGTGCATAGCTAAAACTGGCTATAGGCGGATTGGTAGCAATTCCAACTACAACGGTTTCCCATTGTGTAACACCCCATTTTCCTCCCTGCTCTTGCACACGGACCCCCAACAGGTGTTCTCCCGCATCAAGCGGAGCTGTTGGTGAGAATGCCGTAGAAGGTGCATTTGCAGGGTAGTAAAATGTTGTTCCATTTCCTTGTCCTGGATCGGTGTCCCAAAAATATTCTGCGGCCACAACTGGCAGCGTTATTTCTTCATTGGGATTTGTATAGCCCGAAACATTGACAAAGAAAGGTGTGGTCGTCGTTATACCGTACTCACCTTCTAGATCCAAAAAGCGGATTGAAAGGTGATGGTATCCTGAAGACAAGCCTGAAGTTACAGCGTTGATGGTTGTGTTTGCAATGACATCTGGTGTAATAACAATGGAGGTTCCATTTCCCACACCAGGGTCATCATCGAAGAAGTATTCTCCACTGACAAGTTGTGCGAATGCGCCACAAGTCAGTAACACAAAGGTCAACGTTAGCAACAGACTTTTTCTAAGTCGGTCGAAATCTAAACGTTTCATGTTGCTCGTTTTCGATCGCTTAGTCGCGGCTAACCGCTTCTATATTGATTTGCAGTGTTCCTCCCACAGGTACAGAACTTACAGGTACATCAATGGTTGTAACAGCAGGAATTTTCGCGTAGCGGTAAAGATTTGCTACAGGAGAGTTTCCACCGTTAATGCCGATGTCAGATCCATTTGTTCCTGTTCCAATTGCTGGAGAACCTGGCTGAAGGCTGTAATCCCAATCCCATGAGTGATCAACACCACCCAATGCAGGGTAGTTGACAAGCATTGGGTCAACGTTTTCAATGTTTCCACTTCCAATGTTAGTTCCGTAAGGAATCGTATTATCATTGCAGAGGTAGGTGAGGTTGTTGTTGAACGTTGAGTTTTCCAGTCCAGTTGGTTCTGCCTTGTAGAAAATGTTGTTTTCTAGCACGAGCTGTTGAGCATTCTGGAATGAATATGTTGTTCGGTCGATGAAAATGTTGTTTCGAATCACCACATTACCATTGAATTCAATCAAGCCATATAGGGCTCTGATAAGCGTGTTTTCAAAAACATTATTGGTGAAAATTATGCTCGAAACATCAGAAATGATAGCGCCTTCCTGATCGAGTGTGATGATTGAGTTTCTAAAATAACAGTTTCTGAATGTAACATCGCTCAAACCATCATATGTGGTATTGGTCATACCAGAGTTTATTCTGCAACGCTCGACGATGAAATCATTCAAGACATTTTGTCCTGCGGTAGATCCAGAGAAACTGCCACTGAAGTTGATGGAGGTCATGTGAAAGCCGTAAAACCTCGAGCCACTTGAAGACAAAGAAGAGTTGAGTCTGTTGCAATATACGGTTCCTAAGGTTGTAATAGGGAATTCAGAGCCTTCAATGGCTTCTCCATAGACAACAAGCGGTTTGTACAAAGTAAGGGTTCCATAGGTTGCTGGGCTTCCTGTAACAAGAAGCGTGTCATTTGGTGCAGCTGCATCTGCAGCTGTTTGAAGGTTTGTGTATTGCGCGGGTCTGTTCGCGTTGTTAGAGACAGTGTAAACAGTTGCAAGAACGGTCGTTGGCAATAGTATTATTGCCAAAGAGAAAAGTTTAAATAGATTTTTCAATTGGTAAGAAGTTAAAGTTAATCTTTGGTTAGGTAGACCATAATAGTCGATGTAAAGGTAACTGATTTCGACCAAATTGACTTTTTTAATTTAGTTTCATTTTTCTAAACGTCAAGCTTATTCGTCCTTGATCAGAAACCACTTTCGGAATTGCATGCTGCCATTCGTCCTGAATTGAAGCGGGCATGAAGATCAAGGAACCAGGTGTAAGCACATAATTAAATAGTTCTGTTGGTGCAGCTTTTCTTCTGAGCTGAAATATCCTTGCATCTCCAACACTAAGGATTCCGATCCCAGTATCTTCCTCTAAAAAATGTGTTGAGTCGCCATGCCAACCCATCTTTGAGTTTCCATTTTCGTAATAATTCAGAAAACAATTGTTGGCTCTAAAACCGATGATCGGTTCAAGGCGATCACTCAGCTCATCCATGAAAGGGAGGAAAGGCTCAAGAGGATCCTTCTGCTCTGAATTGTTGGCTGGTTGTCCAAAGCTGGCCGTTTTTCTGGCCCGCATGCTGTCATTCCACTTAATGCTCGTTGTAAGAAGCGCGAATAGGTCTTCAGGCGCATCGAAAAAATCAGGATCAAAAATAATGTCCGATATAAGGTCGTTCATAATTGTCTTTTACAATTCCTTCAAACGTATAAGTTAAAATTCAATTTACTTTCTGAGCTGACAAGACGGCCCATGAGAAGCCTCAAAAGTCCTGTAGCTTTTATTTCAGGTTGCGATCTGCATGTTCATTGGTTTCCAAAAGGTAGACTATAATCTTTGCTTATCTGCCTGACAAGCACATCGGTTTGATCAATTGAATTATGGGATGTGTCTGACAGTTACAAACTCAATTGGCCCGGGTGTAAAGTTCCCTTTGGAAAAACGGGGCTGTTGAGGAAATGGTTGGATGAAGAGGATTAGCTTCGGTGAGCTGGTTGGAAGGTGGGAGAGGGAGGGCCCGGGACGGGCTGTGCGCTCTCTATAAAAGTAGGAGAATATTTTCTTACCTGCTTCACTAGAATTGGGAGCTGGGCAATTCCCCTGCGAACCAACAAATCCATGAACGCAGATAAAAACAAAAAACAAAAAATCAACGGCAATAAAATACCATCCTACTTAACTACAATCACTGAAACCTGAGAAGAAAGGGTGTAAAAGTATGTTTGGTACTACCACAAAGTAAGGTACGGATTTATTGAAACACCGGAAACAAAAGACCTATTTGCGCTGGGTTGAGAAGCGTTCCTTGGACATTAGCGCTCACGGCCGTCTACTCTACTAACTACTTTTTTATTTGCGTCAATAGATTTCTACAAGTCGAGCAATTAGGTCTCAGCAAACATGGTGACGTGCTAGAAATATTTAGATTGGTACTGTTTTCATAAGCGTATTATTTTCTATGTCTCTTTAGCATGTAGTTGGCCAAATAGGTCATCTTAACTTTCATTTCTTCATGTTGCTCTTTAGTGCGCTTGCCCTTAGGTCCATAAAAGAGTTGAAAAGCACCATCATTATTCTCGCTACGAATAGTTATTCTGCCATTCACAGGAGTACGCAGGAGGTAACAATCTTTTGTTTCGGCCATCAGAATATCTGAACCTAATATAGACACTCCATCTTTTTTATACTTTAATGCTCTGTTAATAGCTTCCTCAGTTCCTTTTTTGGTTGCTGGCACACTGCCCCACCTTAGATTCGACTCATAAGTTCCATTTCGCGAATACCGAACAACGCAATTTTCACCATTGTTTATATTTGAGGGCATCTCTATGTCTGAAATAGGCACGTTTAAAAGTTCTGCTATCTCTTCAATATTTAGATCACATTTATAATTTATGAAAAGCGTTGAATAATTACCCGTAGATAAATCTTTTAGTTCCGTTTGTTCTTGTTCTACAGATTTAGAGTCCGAGATAACTTTGGCTTCTTCTTTCTGTGTGCCGTTGCAAGCCAAACACAAGATAGAGATCAGTATTAGTGGTATATATTTCATGAGATACTATTTTTTGAAGGGTGGTAAAGTTTTGTTAACGCACCGTGCAAACATCCGCCCGCATCGCGTTTACAACTTGTTGCACTCAACCTAGGGTAGCTAAAGTAACAGATTACCCTAGATCGAGTATAAGCTAGTTATAATAAGATATTACGAGTACGATTTTAAGAAAAAAAGTGGAAAGGAGACGGTTGGGGCTTTTACAGGTTTTCCCAAAACATTAATTTACGAAGGGGGTCATGGAGGCAATTGATCGCTTCTTGCGGCTTTGTGGACCGCCCTTACTTAAAATGAAACGCAACACTCATTTTCTAAATGCATGGCTCCAACCGTGCAACTTACCCAAAATTCAGATGCATGATTGTTATGTCCTACAGCCAACAAAAACATCCCAAAACGTCTGGCTTCAACCGCTTCTAGTGTTTTTATTCGCTTAAAGGTGTCTCAAAGCGAAAAAGCACGGCCTATTCGCTTCCTCCATTCGCAACAAAAACAGCAACTTAACTTCTGCTAGGAAGAAGAACCCTATTGAAAATATCTGTCGCTAGCACTGGAAGAGTGTAACATCTGCTCCAAATAGCCGCGGCTCCAAAGGACCTCATTCGATCTTAATTGTTGAATCATTCACCACTTATGGGAAGCGTCTCTCAATCGAACAGTGATTGGCAGAACTTTGAACACTAGTTCTAGGCCTAATGCGGCAATGGGTTTGTTTATATCGGCTAAGGTCTTTACGTGCATGTCTCCTAACAAAAACTCAGAATTTCAGTCCCTGACCTTCATTATACTATTAAGTACATAATAATCTATACTTTTTAGTATAGACAGGTATGTTTACATACCTTTGAATCAGATCGGTTGAATTTAACACCCGAAAATTATAAAAATCATGAGCAAAGAATCATCCACAGAAACCCTTGAAGATTATACTAAGAGTGATTACAAATATGGGTTTAGCAGTAATATTGATACTGAACTTATTCCAAAAGGTTTAAATGAAGACACGATTCGTTTAATATCTTCAAAAAAGGAGGAGCCGCAATGGTTGCTTGACTGGCGTTTAGAAGCATTTAGGCATTGGGGGACCCTTACAGAACCAAAATGGCCGAATGTAAAATATCCACCCGTAGACTATCAGGACATCATTTATTATGCTGATCCGAAACCGAAAAAAATACTCAACAGCTTAGATGAAGTGGATCCTGAACTATTGAAAACGTATGAGAAATTAGGTATTTCAATAGTAGAGCAAAAACGATTAACAGGGGTTGCCATGGATATAGTTATAGATAGCGTATCTGTGGCTACGACGTTTAAAGAACAGCTTTCAGAACTAGGTATTATCTTCTGTTCTTTTGGCGAAGCTGTTAAGGAATATCCCGAGCTTGTGAGAAAGTATATGGGTTCAGTGGTGCCAACTTCTGATAATTTCTTTGCGGCCCTTAATTCGGCTGTCTTTACAGATGGGTCATTCTGCTATATTCCCAAAGGCGTGCGCTGCCCAATGGAGTTATCTACCTATTTCCGCATCAACTCTGCCGGAACCGGTCAATTTGAAAGGACATTGATTATTGCCGAAGAAGGCAGCTTTGTAAGTTATTTGGAGGGATGTACTGCACCAATGCGCGACGAAAATCAATTGCATGCAGCGGTGGTAGAATTGATAGCATTAGATAATGCCGAAATAAAATATTCTACAATTCAGAACTGGTATCCAGGAGATAAAAACGGAAAAGGGGGCATATATAATTTCGTTACCAAAAGAGGGTTGTGCGCAGGCGTCAGATCAAAAATCAGTTGGACACAAGTCGAAGCGGGTTCTGCTGTTACCTGGAAGTATCCAAGTTGTATTTTAAAAGGTGACTATTCAACGGGAGAGTTTTATTCTGTTGCAGTCACAAATAATTTTCAACAAGCTGATACAGGCACTAAAATGTGGCATATCGGTAAAAACACCAGCAGCACTATTATTTCTAAAGGTATCTCGGCGGGCCAAAGTGACAACTCTTACAGAGGTTTGGTTAAAGTAGGGAAAAATGCAGAAAATGCTAAGAATTTTTCTCAATGTGATTCTTTGTTAATGGGAGATACTTGTGGTGCGCATACCTTCCCCTACCTCGAAATTGATAATGACACTGCTCAAGTTGAACACGAAGCCACAACTTCTAAAGTAGGCGAAGATCAACTTTATTATTGCATGCAAAGAGGGTTGAGCGAGGAGGATTCTATTAACCTTATAGTTAATGGTTATTGCAAGGATGTTTTTAATGAATTACCTATGGAATTTGCAGTGGAGGCACAAAAATTACTTGCTGTAAGTTTAGAAAATAGTGTAGGCTAAACTTGAATTACGTATTAAAATCTTAAATAAATCAACATGTTAATAATAGAAAATTTGCACGCCGAAATTGAAGGGGTAAAAATACTGAATGGTATTAATCTTCAAGTAAACGCTGGAGAAGTGCACGCTATAATGGGGCCAAACGGAAGTGGTAAAAGTACCCTAGCTCATGTTTTAGCAGGGAGAGATGGGTATGAAATCACGAAAGGTAGCATTACTTATTATGGAAAAGATCTCCTCGAGTTATCGGTTGATGAACGTGCCAAGGAAGGTATATTTCAGGCATTTCAATACCCAATAGAAATACCAGGTGTTAGTACAGCAAACTTTCTTAAACATACCATTAAAGCTGTTAGAAAATATCAAGAAAAGCCAGATTTGAGTTCAATTGAAATGCTCAAATATATTAAGGATAAGGCAAAAATGTTAGAGATGGAGGATGGCTTTTTAAGCCGCTCTCTAAATCAAGGATTTTCGGGTGGAGAAAAGAAACGTAATGAAATTTTACAAATGGCTGTTTTAGAGCCAAGACTTGCGGTGTTGGATGAAACTGATTCAGGGCTTGATATTGATGCGCTAAAAATAGTTGCTAATGGTGTTAATCAATTAAAAAAAATAGATAACGCTTTTGTAGTAATTACTCACTACCAGCGGCTGCTCGATTACATTATCCCTGATTTTGTTCATGTGCTATACAATGGACAAATTGTTAAATCGGGAGATAAGAATTTAGCATTGAAGCTGGAAGAAAGTGGATATGACTGGATCAAAGAAGAAGTAGCTGCATTAACAACATCTTAATAAGACAAGTATGACAACTCGAAAGACACGAGATAAAAAGGATAGCCGGGAAAAGTTTATTGAACTATTCCAACAGTATGAAAATACGCTAAACGGACAGAAAGATTATGCAGGGCATTTGATACAGAAAACTGCGATTCAACGATTTAGCAACGATGTGAATTTCCCAACAAGAAGAAACGAGGATTGGAAATATACCAATGTTACCGAGTTACTTCAACCACAATACAAACAACCTAAGGCTGTAGACCTTAAGACAGAAGATATAAAGCCTTTTCTTTTTGAAGGGCTGGATGCATACTTACTTGTTTTTGTGAATGGTCAATACAATAAAGTACTTTCCTCAAAGGATGAATTATCTAAAAAAATTATAGTACAAGATATTTCATCTGGACTGCAAGAAGATAGCGAGACAAAAGAAACAGCATCCAAATATTTATCGAAATGGTCTAGTGAAGCAATGAATTCCTTTATTGTATTAAATACCGCCTTCGCTCAAAATGGAATCTATATTTATGTACCTGACGGTATAGTGCTGGATCGTCCTGTTCATATTCTGAATATAGCTCATACAGAAGAGGAGTCAACAGTGATCAGTCCGCAAAAAATAATAGTGGCGGGAGAAAATAGCAAATTAACAGTTATTGAAACATATCACCATCTCACAAGCTCCCAACAAACCTATTTCACCAATACAGTTACACAGTTGGTTTTAAAAAGAAATGCGATTGTTGATCACTATAGAATTCAAGATGAAGATGAGAATGCTTTTTTTATCAGCAATACTGAAATTGAGCAGCAGCGTGATAGTAACTACAGCTCTTATGTAGTTGATTTGGGTGGGAAATTAGTAAGGAATAACCTTAATTCTATTTTGCAAGATAGCGGAACAAGCACCAATTTTTATGGTCTTAGTGTTGGTGTAAATAAGCAGCATATAGATAATCAAACCTTTATAGATCATGCATATCCAAATTGCGACAGCAACGAATTGTATAAAGGAATCCTCATGGATAGGGCTAAAGGAGTGTTTAATGGTAAAATAATGGTTCGGCAGGATGCGCAAAAAACAAATGCCTTTCAGCAAAACCATAGCCTTGTATTATCAAAGACCGCCAAGATGAATAGCAAACCCCAGTTGGAAATTTATGCGGATGATGTAAAATGCAGTCACGGTGCAACCATTGGTCAATTAAATAAAGAGGCATTGTACTATTTGCGTTCCAGAGGCTTATCTGAAAACGAAGCTGTATCCATTTTAAAACAGGCTTTTTTAACAGAAATAACGGAGTTAATTAAAATTGACCCAGTAAGGGAAAAAGTAGAACAGATGCTTGTTGATAAATTTAAGCAATTGAAGGATCCAACCAATGAACTATTTAACTGATAAATAACATGCCCGAATTAACTAAAGAAGAGATACTAAAAATACTGACTAACGTCATCGAGCCTGACCTCAAGAGAAGTATTGTTGAGTTGGGTTTAGTGAATGATATTCATATTGAAGGGGACACAATTAGCTTTATCGTTAAGATAAGTAGTCCTACTATGAATAGCAAAAAGATTGTAAAGGACGCTTGTATGGATAGTCTTTTGCAATCATTAGGTGCAAATATTAAGGTAAATATAGATATGCAATCTCTGCCTGGTTTTAAGGATAGAGCTCCAGAACTTAGAACAATATTGCCTGGTGTTAAACATATTATTGCTATTGCTTCTGGAAAAGGAGGTGTAGGAAAATCTACAGTTTCCGCGAATCTTGCAGTGGCACTGACCCAATTAGGAGAAAAAGTGGGCTTATTAGATGCTGATATTTATGGGCCATCAATGCCACTTATGTTTGACTTAGTGAATAGAAAGCCTGTAGTTTCTAATGATTCTGGCAGAAAATTGATAAAACCAATTGTGTCTCACGGAGTGAAAATTTTATCTATTGGATTTTTCACTGAAGCATCGCAAGCAGTTCCTTGGCGTGGACCTATGGTTTCCAAAGCGCTTACCCAATTATTTCAGGACGCAGATTGGGGCAGTTTAGATTATCTGATTGTAGATCTTCCACCAGGTACTGGTGATATTCACCTTACGTTGGTAGATAAAATTCCGCTTTCGGGTGCCATTGTAGTCAGCACGCCACAAGAAGTAGCCCTTGCTGATGCCAGAAAAGGTATCGATATGTTTAGGCTGCCTATGGTCAATGTTCCTGTGCTTGGTTTAATTGAAAATATGGCATTTTATATACCAGAAGATAGTGCTGATAATAGAGACTACATATTTGGAAAGGATGGAACAAAAAAATTGGCGGAAGAAATGAATGTTCCTCTTTTGGGTCAAATCCCTTTAATAACACGAATACGAGAGGGGGGTGACAATGGATCGCCCGCAGCATTATATGAAGATACGGTAGAAGGCAAAATATTTAAAGACTTAGCCAACAATGTAATTGATTGTGTAAAAAACTCAGGTACGATCTCATTAAAAGAGAAAGTGGAGGCTTAAGGTTCAAAGGATAATAACAGAAGAATTGAAGATAAATAAAAATTAAATATGGAAATAGCAGATAAAATAGCATTGGAAACAAAGGTCATAGATGTTCTAAAAAGCTGTTTCGACCCAGAAATACCTACCAATATTTATGATTTAGGATTGATCTATGAGATCAATATTGATGATGAAGCCAATGTACACACCATAATGACGCTAACCTCTCCTTCCTGCCCAGTAGCGGAAACACTTCCCCCAGAAGTGGAAGAGAAGATTAGGAATATTCCAGGACTGAGCAGCTCTAAGGTAGAGTTAACTTGGGAACCCACTTGGTCAAAAGATATGATGAGTGAGACGGCTCAATTTGAACTTGGAATGATGTAATTTATTTAATCAATAACTCAATAATTTAAAAAATGAATCAATCTAATTTAGCAAAAATAACACAACAACCCAGCTACGACCCAGTTACTGTGCAGCCCATGAGAGATGAACTCACGTTCGTAGGCGGCAAAGAATTATTAACACCAGAATATGTGGATAAAGCATTGGACCGGAATGATAATAAAACGATACTCGTAGTAATAAATTCGGTATGTGGTTGTTCAGCAGGTAGTGGACGGCCAGGAGTTATGATGGCGTTGCAAAATAGGATCATCCCTGATGAGTTTTACACACTATTTGGTGGAATGGAAAAAGACGCAATTGACAGGTACAGGAGTAAATACCTTCCAAATCATCATGCTTCATCACCCCATATTGCCCTTTTCAGAAATGGTAAGCCGGTAGCAATTTTACAACGATCTGACATTGAAGGACATTCAGCAGATAGCATTGCGGTCGAATTGATAGCTATTTTTAATGAAGAATCTAGTAATATAGGACCTTCCATTTCCGTCAAAGATTTTGAAAATGTTACTCAAGGCAAATATGGATGCTATGTTGATCTTGCTAGGGATAAAGAATAAAGAGGTCTTTTTTTGAACAAAAAAAGACCTAATAAGTTAGGTCGTTCTTTACGACTTTTCCCTACATTTTAAATGTAGAGCCAAATTGAAAAATAGAATTATGAAAATAACCTCCCAAGTAGAGTACGGATTAAGAATAATGGTAAGGATCACTAGATGCAAAGATGAGAAAGGATTAAGTATTCGCCAGCTAAGTGAGGCGGAAGGGCTCTCAATAAATTACGTTGCTAAATTAACCCGGCTACTCCGTATGAAGGGATTAATTAACAGCACAAGAGGCCATGTAGGGGGATATTTACTATCAAAACCTGCTACTGAAATAACAGTCAATCACACTATAAATGCCTTAAGTGGAAAGTTGTTCGATGAAAAATTCTGTGATAGTCATGCAGGAATGATGTCCTTATGTACCAATTCTGTGGATTGCTCTATCCGATCACTTTGGTCTATGATGCAGGCTACGATGGACAAGTTGTTGGATAAGGTAACTATGGCAGACATGATGGAAAACGAAAAAAATGTTTCTGTAGTATTGCAGAATTATATTGAAGAAAATACAAACAAAATTTAAATTTTGTTGCTGAAAATCAAACGCTATGGCTATAACAATAACAGCAGAGTGTATAAATTGTGGGGCGTGCGAGCCTGAATGTCCGAATAATGCTATTTATGAAGGTGGTTCTGAGTGGAGGTATTCTGACGGCACAGCGCTTGAAGGTGCTTACACTGGGCAAAACTCAGGCAAGACAGTGGCGGTTGATGACTCCAATATACCGCAGTCCATGGATGTTTTTTATATCGTAACTGATAAATGTACCGAATGTGTGGGCTTTCATGATGAGCCACAATGTGCAGCAGTATGCCCCGTAGATTGTTGTGTAGACGATCCCGATTGGCGTGAAACGGAAGAAGAATTACTGGCGAAAAAAGAACAAATGCACTTGTAATAAGCATGACAGCACAAATAGAAGTAGAAAAATCAAATCAATTTGAGGGACATAGTGGGGCCATTTATACACTTGAATCGGCAAATGAAAAGAACAAGTTCTTTTCTGGCAGTAGTGATAACTTGGTCGTGGAATGGGACGTAAAAGATCAGCAGCAAAACAAAGTTGTTGCTAAATTACCTGCTAAGGCCATGGCATTGAAATATGTTTCAGATAGAAATGTATTACTCGCTGGCCAATCTTTAGGAGGCATCCATGTTATTGATCTAAATAAAAATGAAGAAATAAGGCTATTACAACTTCATAGGCAATCCATTTATGACATTCAATACCTTCCAGAAAAAGAATGCTTTTGGGTGGCCGGTGGTGATGGTATAATTTCAATTTGGTCAATGAACGATTTCTCGTTAATTACGGCATTAAAACTTTGTGATAAAAAAATACGCAGTATAGCTTTCAATCGTGTTTTGAATGAAACTGCCGTTGGATGCGGTGATGGATCTATTCGGATTTTTAACTTTGAGACCTATGAAGAAAAGAAAATACTCAAGGGGCATATTGATGACTTTTCTGTAAATGCTCTATCCTATCATCCAAACGAGAAACACCTTTTATCTGGTTCGAGAGATGCTTTTTTAAATGTATGGGACATTGAAAACGATTACGCTTTAATAAATCATATCCCCGCCCATAACTACGCTATTTATAGTATCGTTTTCAGTCCTGACATGAAACTTTTTGCCACCGCAAGCAGAGATAAAACAATTAAAATATGGGATGCTGAAAACTTTGAATTATTGTTACGCATAGACAAGCCTAAAAATGAAAGTCACACTCATTCAGTAAATAAAATTTTATGGAGTGATTTCACTGATTCTCTGATCTCAACTGGTGATGATAGAGCGATAATGGTATGGAAAATTATCAATTATAATAGGATACCCAAAATGCAAAGGTAATTACGAGAACTGGTTAAAATTAAGTGTATGTCAGAAATAATTGATGTAGAAAAAAAATATACTAAAAAACCCGATTGGCTTCGCGTAAAACTGCCGATAGGAAAAGAATATGCGGAAGTTAGACAGATAGTATCCGAACATAAATTACATACCATTTGTGAGAGTGGTAGTTGCCCTAACATGGGCGAATGTTGGGGAAACGGAACAGCTACGTTTATGATTTTAGGGAACACCTGTACAAGATCATGCGGATTTTGTAATGTTCATACTGGTAGACCCTTACCTGTTGACTGGGAAGAACCTAAAATGGTGGCCCAATCAATTCACTTAATGAAATTGAAACATGCTGTAATCACTTCTGTTGATAGAGATGATTTGAAAGATGGTGGTTCTATGATTTGGTCAGAAACCGTAAAAGAAGTGAGAAAATTATGCCCAGGAATTACTATGGAGACACTTGTTCCAGACTTTCAAGGTAAATGGGAAAATCTTCAACGCATTATTGATGTGCATCCCGAAATAGTATCGCATAACCTTGAAACTGTTCGCAGATTAACGAAAGAAGTAAGGGTTCAGGCAAAGTATGAGAGAAGCCTTGAGGTTCTTAAAAGATTAAAAGAAGCCGGGATGAAAACCAAATCCGGGATTATGTTAGGTTTAGGCGAAACAGAAGAAGAAATACATGAAACCATGGATGACCTAAGACTTGTTGGTGTTGATGTATTAACTATAGGTCAGTATTTGCAGCCATCAAAAAAGCATCTCGAAGTTATAGAATTTATTAAGCCTGAAATATTTGCCAGACATAAAGAAATAGGATTGAACAAGGGCTTTCGCTTTGTTGAAAGCGGGCCATTAGTAAGGTCATCATATCATGCTGAAAGGCATTTATTTTAATGGAAAAAAATAAAAAACAAATCAGAACATAAAGTTAAATTAAGTTGGGGAAATGAGGGCGAAGATTTCTTATATGAAACCTATGACTGTAGACATTTTAGGAAATTTGACGGCGGAACTTTAATCAAAGCTTCTTCGGCTGCCGATGATCTGTGTAAGGCAGAGTTAGTAAATCCCGAAGTAGCTTTCGCTGTATACCTGTCAAGCTGTCACGTGCTTACATTTTTGGCGATTTCTTCAATGAAAAAATAGATGGGAGCAACTTATGAAGATAAGGTAGTCGCCATATAGGCAAAAACGAAAAATGGGAGGGAAAACCTTGTGTCTAAGACCGAATATTACCTTTGAAAGAGGTAATATACCGGATAATGCTACAATTGATGTAATGTACCACCGTTCCCACCAAAGATGTTTTATTGCCAAATCTGGGCTAAATGAGGTAATTATAGGGCCGGCATATTAAAGTATAACAAAAAGAAACTAACTGATAGAGATGAAAACAGTAGAAAATACAGAGCAGAATGGGCTCTACTATCCTTTCCGGAAAATGGATTTCAATCCACAAAAATGTTTCTTATCTGGTCAAGATATAGATTCTGAAGAAGAACAAACCTTTGTTTTTCCAGAGTGGATTATGGATCGGTATTCACTACGTGACAAAAGTTTAAAAATGTTAGAAGGAAGTATCCTTAAGTATAAGGATATGAAAATGCCTTGTCATAGTAGCGTTATTATTGACGCTATAGACCCTTTGGAAAGAGAAATTGAAGAAGCTTTCACAAAGGGATATGATGCAGTAATTAAAGTTCCTGAAGTGCGCCTATTTCAATGGATGGCCAAAATAATGTTAGGTGTTTTATTTAACGATATTGGTTCTGAAAAAAGAAAATTCGATTTGGAAGGGAAAGATTTCTCTTTGTCGCCATTCGTACAAGAAAGATTCCATAAGTTTCATTTATTATTACAGTCTTTGGTTTTTCCAATGGAATTTATAGGGACCAAATTATGGAGCATCAAGGTGTTTAAAATTAAGATTTCTAAGGATATTTTTAACTATAAAGATGATTCCACAAATCTAAACTTCTCTTTAGGAATGCATGATTTTGGAATAGTTGCTTGCTTGCAAGATAATGGTGCTGTTGCTATTCATGAGCAGGGGATATCAGAAAAATTTTTAAATAAAACGTTGCATCCCGTTCAGTTTGAGGAAATTTGTGCAAGATTCATTTATGCCAATTACTTATTAAATATTTATGCCGAATACACGATCAAGTCAATAGAAGATAAGTTAATTGTAGAATCTACTCCTTTGATCGGAACTGATAATAAACCTTTGTTTGATCGATGGGACAATGATATGTTCGCACAAGTGTTATCACTTTATTGGAAGCCATGGGGTATAACTAAAGATGAAATTCTAACGTTTGGGAATTCTCCGATCAGTTATTTAGAAAATAATGATACATATCTAATTGTTGAACCCGAATCTATTAAACTTCAACATTAACAAAAGACCGAAGACACTGACCTTAATTAAAGAAGTCATGTGTGCCATCCCCGTTTTAGTGCATTCCTAAATTAAAAATTTCTGTGCAGATTGGAATTGCAACAAAAACCCGGATAAAAACCCAAGCTAAACATTATGACTTTTCCAACTCATCTTTGCAATTGGGGCTGTCAAATTTGGATGGAGTTTTCATAGGAGGGTTTTGATGGCTTCTCTTTTCGAATTGAAATAGATGCAACCGAAAGTGTTTTTTTTGGTTGAATCAAATGTGAAAGAATCGAAACAAAAAGGGCGGTGATTGAGTATGCAGAGACGCTTTCTGAGATCCACAACTATTGATAAACGCTTAGAAGAGAGTGGGTTTGAAAATTTGATGGGATGTTTTTATTTTTAGGTGTTTCGGGTGTTTTATAAATATTAGAATTGCAACGAAGCGTCCCAGAAAATCCCACAAGGGTCCCAGAAGTATTCACATAGGTCCCCGAATTGATCGCATGCGTCCCAACACTTCGATCCAGGGAGCCAGAAACTTTCGGAGACCTCCCAGCATGTTACGCAAGCGTCCCTGAAGCGCTTCGCACCGTTCCAGAAAGTTTCGATAAGCCCCCGAGAGATTGAACGAACCCGCCAGCAAATGCTGATAACCCGCCAGAAGGATTCGAAAACCAGAAATGGGAAGGCATGGGGTCGAAATCGAAATGGCTTGGTTGATCTATTCGCTGGCGTTGTGGGGACGCACCGTGGGCATCATTTCTTGCGTCTTTAAGTTGGGCAAGGCAATCTCTTTTGCAATTTCAGTTTCGTGATCAGGGGCTTTTGCGAATTATAAATGTGTGTCCGCTGCGCGTTGAATTTGGTGTTTATAGAGATAAAAAAAATTATTCCCGAATCAAACGCAACATTGTTGCAATAAGACTATAGATTTGCAGCATTCGTTAAACAAGAAAAGGAATCATGAAAAAAATCAATCTATTGCTCGTCATTGGAGTTTGCTCAATGTTGTTCATCACTTCCTGTAAAAAAGATGAACCTGAAGATCCTATCATTCCAAATGAAGAAGAGGTTATTACAACGCTCAACTTTACCTTAACGCCTGATGGAGGCGGTACTCCAGTCCTGCTTACTTTTCAAGATTTAGATGGCGATGGTGGAGATGCGCCAACAATTACCGGAGGTATCCTTGATGCCAATGCTGTCTATACTGGTTCTTTGGAGTTGTTAAATGAATTGGAGAGTCCAGCAGGAGATATATCAGAAGAAGTACAAGAAGAAGCAGAAGAACACCAATTCTTTTTTCAAACTACTGTTAGTGGGCTAAACACTGCTTATAACGATATGGATGCCAATGGAAACCCGATTGGTTTATCAACAATTGTAACCACCAATGAAGTAAGCGTCGGAACTATAACCGTTACTTTGAGACATTTACCGAACAAAGATGCTTCTGGCGTCTCAACTGGCGACATTACAAATGCTGGCGGTGAAACAGATATAGAGGTTACATTTGATGTGGAAGTTCAGTAAATATGTAGTTATCTGTTCTGTCATTACAATTTTGCCCGTATTGACTTACGGGCAAAATTGTAATTTGACTATTTCTGGGTTTGTAAAAGACGTAAGTACAAATGTTCCTATCTCGTATGCCAACATTTTTATAAAGGAATTACGAAAAGGAGTTGTTACAGACAGTCTTGGTTTTTTCAATCTGGCGCCAATTTGCGCAGGGGAATATCACATTTTCGCAAGCCATATTGGATGTGTAACACAGGAATTGTATTTGAATCTTTCAGGGGATACGGCAATAACTGTGTTTTTAGACCAAAACAGTCAGCTTTTGAACGAAGTGGCAATTATAGGTCAAGGTGGAAAAGTCACAACTCAAGAAACTCAGTCGCTGAACTCAGAAAGTATTGCTAAAATTTCGGATAGGAATTTAGCAACAATGCTTGAAAATATTTCAGGTGTAAGTGCCATTAAAAACGGCAGTGGTATTGCAAAACCAGTAGTTCACGGACTATATGGAAATAGACTTACCATTTTAAACAATGGGATTGCACAGAGCGGACAGCAATGGGGTGCAGATCATAGTCCTGAGATTGACCCCTTAGTGGCCAATAGAATTACTGTTATAAAAGGTGTTGGTGCATTGGAATACCAGGGGAGCTCGCTAGGAAGTGTCATATTGGTTGAGCCAAAAAAAATAGACAGAGAACCACATCTGCATGGGGAGAGTCGGTACTTTTTTGAGACCAATGGCCTAGGGAATGGACTTAACCTTGAATTAAAGCAATACACTAAGTTATTTGCTTGGCGTGTGGTGGGTACTCTTAAAAAAAGTGGTGATAACCGAACTTCAAAGTACTTTCTTCGAAATACGGGCAATCAAGAGGCCAACATAGCTTTGCAATTAGAGAAGTCGTGGAATAAAAAGTGGGCCAGCGATTTATACTTTAGCTCTTTTAATGCCGAATTTGGCGTTCTCAGAGGGTCACATATTGGTAACCTTACTGATTTAGAGGAGGCTCTAGAGCGCGATGTTCCGTTTTTTACACAAGAGAACTTTTCTTATTCCATTAATTCTCCTTACCAAAAGGTAAATCACCATTTGCTTAAGTTCCATACGAAATACAGTATCAGCGAGAAGCAGTGGGTTGATATTACTTATGCTGCTCAATACAATTTGAGAAAAGAGTTTGATGTGCGAAGAAGCGGAAGGTCTGATCTACCCGCTTTAAGTTTAAATCAAATTTCGAATTTCATCGAAATTAAGTACCAGAATTACTTGCCAAGAAATTGGCAATTAAAAAGCGGTATTCAGATGAATAGGGTAGACAATACCAATCTTCCAGAAACGGGGATATTACCCCTAATCCCCGATTACATTGCTCAAGAATATGGGGTGTTTGGAATCTTGTCTAAAAGTTTTGATAAAACGACCATTGAGTTTGGTGGGCGCTATGATTTTGAAAGTAGAAATGTAGCTGCAATTTCTATCAGCACTCCAAGAGAAATTATCCGATTTGAAAATGAATATGATAACATGAGCGCCATGGGTGGAGTTACTCATGAGTTCGGCAAAGGTTGGAAAGCGACCTATAACATTGGTTATGCAGCAAGAAATCCAGAAGTGAATGAACTATACAGTAATGGATTGCACCAAGGGGTTAGCGGAATTGAAGAAGGAGACCCAAATCTCACACAGGAGAATTCAATTAAAAATACATTATCCATAAAAGGTCATGTGAAGAATAGGTTGTTTCTTGAAGGCTTATTTTATCATCAGAAAATTGACAATTACATTTTCCTTAATCCACAAGATGAGATCCGCTTAACAATTCGTGGAGCTTTTCCTGTGTTCAAATACCAACAAACGGATGTCCGATTAGTCGGATTTGATTTAGCCTCAATTTATAAGGCCACTGAACGACTTAGCCTAACGGGGAAATACAGCTATTTAAATGGATATGATTTATCCAATCAGCTCCCCTTAGTTTATATGCCATCAAATAATCTATCTGCAACGTTAAACTATCAGATTCCAACATTAGGGAAATTCAATAATGTTGGTTTCCAAATCAACAGCAGGTATGTCTTTGAGCAAAAAAATCTTCTCTCTTTCCAAGATTTTGTGGCTCCACCTGCGTCATATTGCGTGATTGGCATAAAGGTGTCGGCTGAAAAGCAATTTCGTAAGCTTAGATTAAACATATTTGTAAGGGCAGAAAATTTGCTCAATGAAACTTATCGTGACTATCTCAACCGTCAACGGTATTTTGCTGATGACTTGGGTTTTAATATGATAATAGGCATAAATAGTTCATTTTAATAAATCACCTGATATGGAAGAAAATAGTCATTTAGCCGAGCTTTTAAGAGAACGAAAATTAAAAGCGACATCTACTCGATTAGAAGTTCTCTCAGTAATTTCCAATTACAACAAAGCCATTCCGTTTTCTGAAATTCAAAATGCGCTACATGGCTTTGACAGAGTTACATTGTATCGAACCCTACATGCATTAACGGACAATGGGATTATCCACAAAGCATTGATAGATGAGAACGAAACTTTTTTTGCGTTGTGTAGCAGCAGTTGTTCATCAAATTGCCACAATCACAAACACATTCATTTTAAATGTTCAAGTTGCCAAGCGGTAACGTGTGTTCAAGCTGAGAGCCCTATTAGTTTTTCTATCCTAGGTCATTCGATTGAGAATTTTGAAATTGAAGCTTCAGGGGTCTGCGCATCCTGCAACTAGTGAACATTTTTTTTTCAATTTCAATTTCAATTTCAACTTTTTTGAGATAGTTAACTAGTTCATTGCTCCGATTAATTCCGCTGAGATCTGTGCAGACAATTTTCTATTGGCCATATTCCACTTCGGCACTGAGCGTTGCTGCATAGAAACATTGCCAGAAAGTATCTTTTAAGCTTTCGTTTGTATGCCATGTTGTGTAAACATCGATTGTAACTAATCCTTTGTCCATTTCTATTTGTACCATTACTTGGTCGAATAGATCATGAAGTAACTCGCCATCTTTCCCGTGTCCTTTAAATTCTAAAATCCCTTTCGAAAGTGCATCTTTAGCCCAATAGCAGAACTTGGTCATTTCTGTTTCACCGGAAGAGGCGTCCAAACAAGCTCGGTTATTAGTGGGCATTAAATTTTATGGTCAATTCTATCAAACGGAATGACTCCATTTTTTGTCAGCTTATCTCTCTGAACGTCTGCATACCTATGGGCGAATTTCTCCTTGTAAGTTGTGAATACGTTCGAAGTAATTGTGCAGGATAGCATTTTGCACGAGCTCTGTATTTCAGTTATTGATCTGCAACGCGAAAAGAATACCAATTACCACCAGTACAACCTTCCCAAGGGCATAGATCAGCTAATTGCTGAACTTGTTTTCAGTGAGCATTTTCTGAAGCATTTTATCTGGATTGAGCGCGACGGCCCCTATAAATCACATCCCGCGTGGCATTAATACCATGTTGTTATCCGTACGTTTTTGGCCTCCAAAAGATAGAAAAGAATCTAAACTTATGTACCGGACTTGAAAA
>JBLIGQ010000034.1:0-30146 GCA_047636995.1 Flavobacteriales bacterium
CTTCTTCAACAGTCAATTCAACTTCAACATTCATGTCACAGTTGTCTTCAGCAATTGGGAAAACAACAGCAGGAAGTTCATCTGAACATTCAACAGTCTCATTCGCCGGGAACTCACTCCATGTTGGTGAAGTTGTATCTACCACAGTAATAGTAGTAGAAGCCATGCTTACGTTTTCACAGTAATCAGTGGCAGTCCAAGTCCAAACAATAGAATATGAATTTTCACATATTCCAGGAATGATTTCTTCGCTAAACGTAACGTCAACTTCAAGTGAACAGTTATCAGAAACATCTGCTCCTTCAGCACCAGGTGCTGTGGGTAAGTTGTCACATTCAACCGTCTCGTCAGCTGGCGTAATGATTACCGGAGGCGTGATATCAAGAATAGTAATGTACTGTTCAACAGATACAGTGTTTCCACATTCATCAGTTGCAGTGTAGAAACGTACAAGTACGCCCATACAACCACCTGATTGGTTTTGTGTTTCAAGAGTCACGGTTACTTCGCCACAGTTATCTTCAAAAACTGGACCTGGAACTGAATCCACATCTTCACAGTTTGCAGAAGACTGAACGTCGTAATCATTTACAGTAGGAGCAGTTGTATCAACTACAGTGATTGTCTGTGTTGCAGAAACCGGCTCGTTGCATTCGTCACTTAAAGTGAACGTTCGCACAAGTGTATATTCTTGTGGACAGTCACCATCAATAGTTTCAGAAGCAACAGTGTAAACTACTTCTTGACAGTTGTCTTCACCTAAAGCATCTTCGAAGTTAATTTCTTCGTCACACTCATATGTTGCATCGGCAGGCACGAATGTGAATACAGGTGCAACAATATCAATTACAGTGATTGTCTGAGTAGAATCAGTTCTATTCCCACAACAATCGATTACAGACCAAGTACGTGTGAAACTATAGTTACATGAAGACCCTTCATTTTCACTCTCTACCATTGGTAGCAAAATAACATCACAGTCACAGTTATCAATCGCTTCTACACCTTCAAAGACAGGTACAGGAACCATATCGCATTCTACCAGTAAATCTGCTGGAAAAACGGTAAACTCTGGAGGAGTTGTATCATCAACAGTTACTGTGTAAGAGTCAATGTTTACATTTCCACAAGTATCTTCAGCACGGAAGAAGTAAGTGAATTCATCAAAGTTCACGCATGGAAGCTCTCCACTTGGAGTACATTCCTTGTCAACGTTGATATCACCATGTCCATTAACTGGCTCACCATTCAATGTTCCAGAGTAAGTAAACCAACCACTCATACCGAATTGAGCATTCTTATTGTTTGCAGCTTCTCCACATTGGAAACCGTAGTAGTAGTTACTTGGCATGTGGTACATAGACAAGGTAGATCCTTCAAATTCACCAATACCTGTAAGGGTTGAGAATCCGTTTACCATTTCCATGTAAGACCAAGTAGTCCATAGGTCACCGCCAGCAGCAGCAAAACCAGCGTCGTCTTTGTAAGAGCGACCTAGTTCTTCAGACCAAGTAGTCCAATCAACTGTATTTTCAAACCAGAAATCAACGATAAATCCTTGATTTTCGTTCATGTTGTTCACAACAGTTCCAAAAGCGTGAGCAGTACCATCATTGAATTGTACAAAGCTCAGAGGTCCATCAGGAACAAAATCGTCAGTCATAGAAACACCTGATGTTTCAAGAACGGGCAACCAAATAGCCCAGTCATCACCAAGTCCGTATGCAGTAGTTGCAACACATTCGTTAATTGGAAAACCAGTTTCGCTAGTGAATACAGTTGTAGAAACTACGTCTGCACATGCATCTTCAGCTTCAGGCTCAACAGGCTCTGGTACATCTTCAATGCACTGAACTGTAAAGCTCTCAGGAAGGTTCGTGAATTCAGGAGCTGTAGTATCGAAGAATTCGCATACAACATCGAAAGATTCAGTTGTGTTTCCACAATCATCTTGTGCAGAGAAGGTCCATACAACACGCGCAACCATAGGACACTCTAAATCTTCTGGTCCTTCAATAGTCTGTGTATAAGTAGGGAATACTTCGTCATCACATGCATCAGTTGCAGTTGGGAAGAAATACCCTTGTGCTTCTAGTTGCTCGTTGAACAAAGGATACAATTCAGCAAGGTCAAAAATTGACAACTCACCATTTGTAAAATCTTCTAGGAAGTTCCCGTTAAATACGCTCCACTCAAGTGAGTAATAAAGCGGTGGAACTACCAATTCTGGTTCTTGTGTATCAACTACAATGATGGTCTGTGTTGCAATAACCGGCTCGTTGCATTCGTCACTTAAAGTGAACGTTCGCACAAGTGTATATTCTTGTGGACAGTCACCAGCAATAGTTTCAGAGGCAACAGTGTAAACTACTTCTTGACAGTTGTCTTCACCTAAAGCATCTTCGAAGGTAATGTATACGTCACACTCATATGTTGCATCGGCAGGCACGAATGTGAATACAGGTGCAACAATATCAATCAAAGTGATTGTCTGAGTACACATATCCATTTCCTCACCTGCACTAACCATCCATGTTCTAGCGATGATTGTAGTACAGTTGTCAGAACTTACTTCATCGTCCATGAAACTAACTGTAATATCACCTTCGAAACAAGGATCAATGTCTACAACAGGAAGACCAGTTGCTTCAGGAGCGGTTGAATCTCCACATTCTCCTGTTACGTCTGTTGCACAACCAATAGATAAGTTAGGAACGCAGTTATTGCATTGCTCAACGATTACAGTAATCGTTCTAACAGTTGATGCTTCAGGAGTTCCATTGTCAGTTCCTGTGAATACAAAATCGAATGAACCTTGCTCAGAAGTATCAATCGTTACGATTGTTGAAGATGGGTTACCAGCAGTATTGGTATCTATAGAAATGTTGTCATTTCCTGATACTACTACTGAAACTTCTTGATTTCCTTCTGGTCCGATAAAACCAACTGAGAATTGAAGATCATCACCTTGACATACAACTGTATTTCCGTTTGGAAATCCTTGTGCAACTGGTGGGAAGTTATTCGCATCACCTACGTTGAACTGGAAACACTGATCATCTAACCAATGAACTCCGTCTGTTTCGCCGTTAGGCCCATCATAATCTTCAGTATCAGTTCCAAAACGTCCAATTTGAATAAAGTCTTCTCCGTTTCCAGAGTTTACACCAACCGTTGCTGGTGCGCCACCGAAACCATCTACCCCTTCTGAAGCATCACCTGTTGTCCAACCCATATCAAGGTAGTTGAAGGCAATGTTATTTCCAGCGTCTAGAACAGGATCTGTTCCATCTGTAAGGATAACTTGGAATGTATTTCTAAGAGCAGGGTCAGGGTTTTGATTATACACCCCTACTTCAACCCAGTTCACATACAACGCGTTATCGGTAACAATGTACCACACCTCACCTAAACCATTGCGCGTATCAACATCACCCCAGAAAGGAGCAATCATTGGCGTCGCAATTGGGAAGCCATCTGACGTAAACGAAGAAAGTCCGTTGTTAAACGTAACATTTCCGTTGTTGTTTAAGTAGAAGGAAGTGTAAGTATCCCCATACAGGTCAAAACTAAACGGCAATGCGATTGGTCCTTGTGAACCATCATCATTTCCAGGAAAGTTTGTCCAAGTAGCAGGATCATGTGCAATGTAGCAATCACCATCACGGTTTGCTGCATCTGCCAAATAGTGACTTACATCTGGCATGTCACCATCATAATCTATGCTCAGGCTTGGCAGAACTAAAGTACCAGCAATTTTGGAGTTAGTATACTCGGCAGAGCCGGCTTGCGGAGCCTGCGCAAGCATAGAAAAAGCTGACAACATTAGTGTCAGCGTCATGCTCACTGCAAGGATTCTCCTTGCGAGAAGGTTGGGACTTGGAAAAGCCGAGACCTTCGAAACTGTAGAGAGTTTCATAAATTGTAAGAGATTATTGTTCAGAGTTAAATCTTGTTGGAGGTAAAAATACCCAATACAAAGGTAAGACTATTTTTATTAACAAACCCATACTTATTGTTTTTCGTCTAAACTAACCACCCCTTCATCTCTTTATTATCTCTTTTCGTCGGGAATCAGAACTTCTGCTTTTATTTTTGGTTATTTGTAGTTAAACAACATCGATGACTCATTTAGCAAGAGGGGCCGCTGCACCCGAATTCAATTCGAACGACCAAGAAGGAAATGAAATTACGCTCTCCACCTATAAAGGAAAGAAACTAGCGTTGTATTTTTACCCAAGGGACCTCACTCCAACTTGCACAACGCAAGCCTGCAACCTTAGAGACAACCATGACATACTCAAAAAGCATAACATCGAAATTTTAGGTGTGAATGATGATGATGACAAAAAGCATCAACGCTTTATTAATAAGTATGAACTTCCTTTTCCTTTGCTTGTAGATTCTGAGCGTACTGTTTTAAAGGCGTATGGCGTATGGGGAGCAAAAAAATTCATGGGGAAAGAATTTGATGGCACCCACCGCACTACCTTTTTGATTGACGAAAATGGCATCATTGTAGATGTCATTCAAAAAGTAAAAGCCAAGATTCATTCAGAACAAATTATTGAAGGTTTCGGACTTTAACCTTTCACACACAAAAAAGTATCAAACGTTGACAAATTAGATGCACTACGTAAGTACATTACGTTCATAAATAAATACTTTAGCGAAAATTCAGAAGCATGGCGACCGAAGTAAATAAAGAAAAATTAAAAGCGTTACAACTAACGCTAGACAAGTTAGAGAAGACGTATGGCAAGGGTGCTGTAATGAAGCTTGGTGATAACGCAGTTGAACAAATTGAAGTAATACCAACAGGTTCATTGACCATAGATCTTGCTCTAGGCATAGGCGGTTTCCCAAAAGGAAGAGTTGTTGAAATCTACGGACCAGAATCTTCAGGAAAGACAACCCTTGCAATCCATGCAATTGCGGAAGCGCAAAAAAAGGGAGGTATCTGCGCATTCATTGATGCTGAGCATGCCTTTGATAAGTTTTATGCTGAAAATCTTGGTGTAAAAACAGAAGATCTATTAATCTCTCAGCCAGACAACGGAGAACAAGCATTGGAAATCACTGAGAATTTGATTCGTTCTGGGGCCATTGACTTAATTGTAATTGATTCTGTTGCTGCACTTACTCCTAGAGCTGAGATAGAAGGAGAAATGGCTGATTCACAGGTTGGACTGCAAGCCCGTCTTATGTCAAAGGCACTTAGAAAGTTGACCTCTACCATTAGTAAAACAGGATGCTGCTGTATTTTCATCAACCAGTTAAGAGAAAAAATCGGCGTTATGTTCGGTAATCCTGAAACGACAACCGGTGGTAATGCTTTGAAATTTTACTCTTCTGTTAGAATTGATATTCGTAGATCTTCTCAGATCAAAGATGGCGACAAAGTTGTTGGAAATAGAACGAAGGTGAAAGTTGTAAAAAACAAAGTAGCCCCTCCTTTTCAGAGAGCTGAATTCGATATCATGTACGGATTGGGGATTTCCAAAACCGGTGAGATTATTGACATTGGTGTTGAGCTAAATATCATCAAGAAAAGTGGCTCATGGTTTTCTTATGGAGACACCAAACTTGGTCAAGGACGTGATGCTGTGAAATCATTACTTCTAGATAACCAAGAATTAATGGATGAGCTTGAAGAAAAAATTAAAGTAGAATTAAAAAAATAAGCACTGTATTGTTTCTAAAAAGCCCAGTCTCTGTACTGGGCTTTTTTATTTTGCACTCTTTAATTCCTGTCACAATGAAGCACCTTCTTTTTCCCTTTCTAGTAATTGCAACATTATCAGCATGTGAAGAGACGCCTGTTGCGTCAAACATTGAGAATAATCAATCGGCTACAATTGGCCAGGCTGACACCATGCTTGCCTTTCTCAACGACCAAATCATCCAATCACCTTCAGATCCTGATGTTTTTCTGGAGCGCGGTCGTTACCATTGGAGTAAAGGAAATGACTTCAATGCCCTCAACGATCTAGATGCTGCCTTAACGGTAGATTCTACACGGGCTGACATCTACCTTGAACGTGCAGAACTTTACTATAAAAGTAAAAACTTCGAAGCGGCCTTAGATGACTATAAAAAGTGTGTAGACCTAGATGCCACAAACACCTTGGGCTTGATCAGATTGGCGACGATGAACATTCACTTCAGAAATTACGAAAAAGCCATTCAACAGTTGAATCAGAGTCTACAGCAAGACGACAAACTTTCTGAAGCCTATTATTTAAAGGGACGTATTTACAAAGAAATTGGTGACACTTCGCTTTCAGCATCTAGCTACCAAACAGCAATAGAAGTTGACCCGAACTATTATGAATCCTACGTTGAAGTTGCACTTCTTTACGCTAAAGCCAAGAGTGACCTTGCTATTGAATACAACACAACAGCCATTGAGATCAGACCAAAAAGTATTGAAGCTCGTTATAATTTAGCCATCTATCTCCAAGAGACTGGCTTTAAAGATTATACACGTTATGAAAAAGCTTTACATCAATACACGAAGATTCTTGAAATCGACCCTAACAATGCTTCTGCGTCATTCAATACTGGCTTTGTCTATTTGGAATACCTACAAGACTATGATGCAGGAATTAAGGCTTTTACAGATGCGATAAGTCTTCTCCCAAACTACACACAAGCTTATTACAACAGAGGATTGTGCTATGAAAGTCTAGGTAACAAAAATGAAGCTTTAATGAATTACAATACTGCACTCACCATAACCCCAACCTTCACTTCAGCTGCAATAGCCAAAGGAAGAGTCCTTTCAGAATGATTACAAATCCCCAAAAGGATTCCATTTAATGTCGTGATTAATTTTCCCCGAAGCATCATATTCAAACGGAACAATTAATAGGATTGGACGAAATAGCACTTCATTCGTTTCTAAGTTCCTTACCGTGCAATACACCTGAACACTTAAGTAAAGATTCATTTCTGATCCTGGAACTTCCATCTCAACGAATCCTCTTGACGGAGATCCGCTTACCAGTTTATTCATTCCCGCTCTTTCCATGAGTACTTCATTCCGTCCGTCAGAAAGCCACTCATATTTCTCTCCTAGGTCAAACTCAATGTAAACGGAGTTCATTCCTCTTCCGATTATTTCTGTATCGAGCACTATTTTGTCCCCTTCATTAAAAGCCTCTGCCCCTTCAAATAACTTTTCATATCCTAAAAAATCTATGGTACTTGTTTTTCCTTTTTTGAGTTTCACCTTTCTTAAACGTTGATTGGCCTGATCAGCAACGATCAATTCTTTCTCCCAAACCACCATTCCCATCGGATGGAAAAACTCAGTCGATTTACCGTTCTTCCCATTTGAATAACCCGCATCTCCGCCAGCAAGAATTTCCACCTGCCCAGCATCCAATTTCACAATTCTATTCAAATAAGGCTGCGAAAGATAAATGCTCTTGTCGTGACTGACTATACCTCCATATCCTCCAAAATTTTGAGTTGAATCATTAGGAAAAAGATGGACATCAGTAAGGATATCTTTTTCCATTCGTTTCAGGTGTGCTTCTGATCCGTCTGTTATATATATCACCCCATTTTCATCCATTGTCATATCAGTAGGCTGCTCTAATTGAGCACCGCCCAACCCGAGAGGCAAAGCACTTTTCACTGAAACATCCAAACTCCAAATCTCATTGACCCCCGACATTGCAATGAGCAGTTTCCCTTCTTTCAATAACAAACCAGCAGGGAAATTTAATGGTCCTGAAGTTGAGTCTACTCTTGTTTCTTTTTGAAAAGCAAGTTTTCCATTTCCCAGAATGGCCTTGATAGTTCTTTCCTTAATATTCACCACTTTGATCTTGTGGTTCCAAGAATCAGTAACATACAGCAAGTCTTTAGATTCATCTAATGCCAGGTATGCTGGGTGGTTAAGCTGAGCTGCTCCCCACTTTCCATCTCTATCACCTTTTACACCTGTTCCAATCACATCAATCACTTGACCATCAATCCCCATCACAAGAACTCTATTGTTTCCTGCATCTGCAATGTACATCTCACTATACCGACTTGAAACTGCTAAAGACTGAGGGAAACTCATTGCCTGTTTTACGTTTTTCAACTTTGCAGAAGCATTAAAGTCATTGGTCTGAATTTCAAGAACTTTTAGCTGATCCTTTGATAAACCAGCAAGAACTAGCTCTAGTTCTTCTATCCCTTCTTCTCCTATGTACTCCCCATTCTGCTGAGCATCCGCTCGAACCCCCTTAATGACAGGTAGTTCTTGCTCTTTTTTTAGTTTGAGTCCTGAAAGGTCATGTGCCAAAATGATCGGGTGATTCAGCTGGTACTGTCGGACTAGCGCCTCAACATCATTTTCAGACATGCCATCAGAAATCTCTGGCGTCAGCACAGAAACAAATACCGCAAAAGGATATTCATTTTGCAATCTGTTAACCACTTTTACAGATGCTTGACAATTAATATCGAAAGGATTCCAAACATGAATATAGACCAATCTATCTGAGACATCAAATACGGAAAAGGTCTTTTGGGCATTGAACCATTTAGCCTGCTTTGGTAGAGTTATTCCGCGCTCTGCTTGTTTAAAGAAATAGAGGGAATCTCTTTTCGCTTGTGACGACGCTAGAATTGAAGTACAGCAAATTAGAACAATCAGGACAAGTCTCATAGTATGGGTTTGAGTTCTGTGCCGCGGCACAGACATTCTTGTAAAAATAGGACAAAAAAAAGCCGGCTATCAAAGCCGGCTTTAAAATAGGGTCATGAATTACTTTACCTGATCCACAACAGCTTTAAAAGCGTCTGGATGATTCATGGCAAGATCAGCAAGAACCTTACGGTTCAATTCGATTCCTTTATCATGAACTTTTCCCATGAATACGCTGTAAGACATTCCGTGTTGACGTGCTCCAGCATTGATACGTTGGATCCACAAACGGCGGAATTGACGCTTACGTTGTTTACGACCCTCATATGAATAGAGGAGTCCTTTTTCAACTGCGTTTTTGGCTACGGTCCATACATTTTTTCGAGCTCCGTAGTACCCGCGAGCCATTTTAAAGATTTTCTTTCTTCTGGCTCTCGATGCAACTGCATTTGTTGAACGTGGCATTTTAATTTGTTTTTAGACAGAGAGCGGTTTTACAACACTTAATACTAACTGCCGGGTTAAAACATACCTGAATCAGGCTAAAAATTAGTTTACTTACAGAGTTGAACTTTAATGTTCTTAAAATCTGCTTTGGACACAGTAGTTGAAGCGGTAAGATTACGTTTACGCTTTGTTGATTTCTTAGTCAAAATGTGACTTTTGAAAGCATGCTTGCGCTTAATCTTTCCCGATCCTGTGAACTTAAAGCGCTTCTTGGCGCTCGATTTGGTTTTCATTTTCGGCATGACCGTCCGAGTTTTAATGGTTTTACTTTTTCTTTGGATTGAACATCATGATCATCCGTTTCCCTTCAAGTTTTGGAAGTTGTTCAACAGTTGCGAACTCTTCTAATTCTTGGGCGAAACGAAGAAGAAGGATTTCTCCTCTTTCCTTGAACACAATGGTTCTTCCTTTAAAGAATACGTAGGCCTTAACTTTCGCTCCTTCAGAAAGGAATTTTTTTGCGTGATTCAACTTGAATTCAAAGTCATGGTCATCAGTGTTAGGTCCGAAACGAATTTCTTTCATCACCACTTTGGCCTGCTTTGCCTTCAATTCCTTGTCTTTCTTTTTCTGAGAGTAAAGGAACTTGTTGTAATCAACAATCTTACACACTGGAGGGTCAGCGTTCGGAGAAATTTCTACAAGGTCCATATCCTTATCAACGGCCATTTTCAGGGCCACATCAGTGGAATATACTCCTTGCTCAATATCCTCTCCAACCAACCTCACCTCTTTTGCGATGATTCGTCGGTTAATCCGGTGCTGATCTTCTTTAATAACCCTTGCCGGACCTCTACTACGTCGTCTTCGTATTGCTATGGCTTCAACAAATTAATTTATACTAATCCAAAATTGATTTAATCTCTTGATTAATCAATTTTGAGAATTCCTCGATAGACATGGAGCCTAAATCACCGTGGCTTTGTTTACGAACAGAGACCACATTGTTCTCTTGTTCGTTCTCCCCTACAATCAACATGTATGGGACTTTATCAACCTCAGCGTCTCTGATTTTTTTACCAATCTTTTCCGACCTAGTATCAACGAGGGCGCGAATATCGTAATTTTCAAGGACAATCGAAAGGTTCTCGGCATATTCATTGAACCTATCGCTAATTGGAAGAATTTTCACTTGCTCTGGATTCAACCAAAGCGGAAATTTACCTGCACAGTGTTCAATCAAAATGGCTACAAACCGCTCCATAGAACCGAATGGTGCTCTATGAATCATTACAGGTCTGTGTGAAGCGTTATCACTCCCAACATACTCAAGTTCAAAACGCTCTGGTAGGTTATAATCAATCTGAACTGTTCCAAGTTGCCACTTTCGCCCAATCGCATCTCTTACCATGAAATCAAGCTTCGGCCCGTAGAAAGCTGCTTCGCCCAACTCAACAACTGTTTTCAGGCCCTTCTCTTCTGCTATTTCCTGAATCGCTTTTTCTGCACTGTCCCAATTTTCATTCGAACCAATGTACTTTTCAGGTGTTGCAGGATCTCTTAAAGAAACCTGAACAACATAATCCTTGAAATCAAGAATCTTGAAGATATAAAGCACAAGATCTATCACCTTACCTACTTCTTCCTTTACTTGATCAACAGTACAGAAAATGTGCGCATCATCTTGCGTAAATCCTCTTACCCTTGTCAATCCGTGAAGCTCTCCACTTTGTTCATACCTATATACCGTTCCAAACTCTGCATAACGAATAGGCAAATCACGGTAAGACCTAGGTCTGCTCTTGTAGATCTCACAGTGATGTGGGCAATTCATTGGTTTCAACAAATACAATTCGCCTTCTGTAGGTGTATTGATTGGTTGAAAGCTATCTGCACCGTACTTAGCATAATGCCCTGATGTAACGTAGAGTTCTTTATTTGCAATATGTGGTGTGATAACCGGAAGGTAACCCGCTTTTCGCTGAGCTTCTTTCAAGAAATTCTCTAACCGCTCTCTAAGCTGCGCTCCTTTTGGCAACCAAAGCGGCAACCCCTGCCCTACTTTTTCTGAGAAATGAAACAGGTCCATTTCCTTTCCTAGCTTTCGGTGATCCCGTTTCTTAGCTTCTTCTAATAGCACTAAATGCTCTTTGAGTTGCTTTTGCTTCGGGAATGCTACACCATATATACGTGTAAGTTGCTTGTTCTTCTCGTCTCCTTTCCAATAAGCTCCTGCAACGGTCATCAATTTCATTGCCTTAATAGCGCCCGTATTCGGAATGTGAGGACCTCTGCACAAATCAGTAAATCCACCTTGCGTGTAAAAAGTAATTGACCCGTCTTCCAATCGTTCAAGAAGATCAAGCTTATACTCATCTCCCTTCTCCTTGTAATAACCAATGGCCTCGTCTTTGGAAACCTCTTTCCTGACGAAACTATTCTTTTGCTGTGCGAGTTCCAGCATTTTATTCTCTACGCGTGCAAAGTCTTTTTCGCTAAATGTTTGCTCCCCGAAATCCACATCATAGTAGAATCCGTTCTCAATTGGAGGCCCAACCCATAACTTAATCTCAGGATAAAGCGCTTCAAGTGCTTCTGCCATAATATGCGCAGCTGAGTGCCATAAGGTTGATTTCGCATTATCATCATCCCAAGCCAATAGTTTTAATGTTGCGTCCTCATTGATTGGCCGAGTTAAGTCACGAACTTCCCCGTTAACTTCGGCGGCAAGCACGTTTCGTGCTAAACCCTCACTAATGGAAGTTGCTACATCAAGTGCAGTAGTTCCTTCATTGACCTGACGCACGGAGCCATCAGGTAGTGTAATGTTAATCATATCCTTGTTTTTCGTAACGAGTAAAGATAAAAAGAATGCCGCTACTAATCGCCTTTCCGCACCATTAGAATGCGCTGGACTGACGAATTCTTTCCATGGCTCCCCGAATGATTGAAAGAAGGGGTCACAGGCGCATTATCGGTCTCCTAATTGCGTTTAAAAAGAAAACGAACAACATGAAAAAGATCACATTCCTTTTGCTCATGTGCGGAGCAACTTTAGCACATGCATCAGCCCCTCAACCTTCTCCTCAAAACTTCGATGGTTCTATGGAACTATTTAGAGAAGCATTAGAAACAGGTCACATTGAACTTGCTGAACAGTTTTTTGCTGATAGCGTTTCCTATGAACGCGATGATGGCCGAATCGTTAAAATTCCAAAAGCACTTGTTTTAGCCGCGCTGGAAGCAGATTTAAATGCATCAATGTCGCCAGATGAATATCTCCTTGTACTGACGAAAGGCTTTAGTCAAGTAACCGGGTCCAACGGTAATGCATATGTAAACGCTCATGCGGGCCTTCACCAACCTGAGCTCATCACAGTGAACGTGAGTTCTGTAAACTTCAGAAAGCTCCCGTCTACAAAAGCGCCCATTATTTGCCTGCTCGAAAATGGAGTCTACTCAGGAAAGAGAGACAACTCAAGACCTGTCTTTAAAGATGAATCAACAGGAATAGAATGGACTCCTTTGCGCCTCTACCACACGCAGATTGGGAGTGTAAAAGGGTACGTGGCATCTAACCTCGTTACCATCGAAAACAAACATGTGCCGCGCGAAATGACCGTGCAAAACATCAATGGCCAATGGAAAATCACTGACCTTAAGAGTGTGAATCCTATGCTGTGCGCACAGTAACAGCTGACCATTTCTTGATCTGCCAATGCACCTTCGATGTGCACAAATGATTGCCTTCCTTGTCATGAACTTCAACATGGCAGGTGAAGGCAACTTTGTCTACGGTCTCCAGCTTTTGTAATATCTCAGCATCTACCTGAGCCTTTGTTAGCTCATAATTAACAGTAGCATCCATCTTACCCTGGTAGTGATAAGTGACCTCCATGCGCTGCATTATTAATCGGAAATTTTTGGGATTCAGATGCTGCAGTAAAATTAATCCTGATGCATACTCTGCTCCAGTGGCAAGAACGCAAGCATGCAACCCCTTTAAATGATTCAGATTTTTTCTGCGATAGGGTATTTTAATTACGGTCCTTTCTTCCGTCAGCTCCGTAATTCTTAATCGGTGAGGCTTATTAAAAGGAATCCCCGACCAAAGAATGCGGTTCAACACCCCTAGTCTAGTTTTGGATTTCCTTGCAGCATCAAAATGTTTCTCTAAATCCATAATCTGTTCTTCTTTGGGGTGCTTCGCGAAGCGAAATCAAGAGAGTGACTCTGTTTCCGAATTTAGTACTTTTTGAATGTCTGGCCTGAAATACATTTCACTTTTCAAAATCTTGCCATCTTCTCTGTATATAGGATTGCCTTCAGCGTCCAATTTCGACATATTACTGCGCTGGATTTCATTAAAAACTTCTTCAATCTTATGCTGTAGCCCATGTTTCAAAATGGTTCCACAAAGAATATACAATTGGTCTCCCAGAGCGTCAGCTATTTCAACGATATCGCCATTTTGTGCCGCCTCTAAATACTCCTCATTCTCCTCTTGCATCAGTCTATGCCTAAGTTCAAAATCTTTTGGACTTAACTTACCGTCCATCTGCGTTGCGTTCTGAATTTTAAATGCGTCATGAAAATGGCGTACACAATCAATAATTTCTTGAAATGTTAGGTTCTCCTTCATGCCGTAAAACTAATCTACGGCTAATTAGAAAATCCAACCTAGCGCCTTGAGTTATCAACCTGAAGTCTACTTTTTCCAACCTGATTTTTGAGGTTGCAACTCACTAAAAGCATCTTTAGTAAAAATTAGCTAGGCCTATTTCGCTTTAGCCTCACCTTGATTTATTAATTTCATGCGCCGAAACAGACCTTTTCGATGCCGTTCCAATTGAACAAATGCGTGTTTTAAGCCCATTACTTAACATCATTTAACATGGTAAAAAGCTGTTAACACTAGTGGTTCAAGAACTTTGCTAAAGATGCAGCGTTCTGGTTTTGCATCAATAATTAAATCATCAATTTTGCGTGAGAAGATGAAAGCGCATTGCTTATGGAAGAAGATATGACAGGTATGACTAGTGACACTTCTGTTCAAGCGGAAGACATTCGCAAATTGAATGAGAGAATAGAGAAAGCAAGTGCCTTTGTTGAATTACTCAACCTTGAAATGGAGAAGGTCATTATTGGCCAGAAGGAAATGGTCGAAAAGCTACTAATTGGATTGCTTGCTGATGGACATATTTTGCTGGAAGGGGTTCCCGGATTGGCGAAAACATTGGCGATTAAATCGCTATCAGAATCGGTAGCAGTAGATTTCTCTCGCATTCAATTTACACCAGATCTATTGCCAGCAGACCTTGTAGGCACTATGATTTACAACCAGAAGAAAGAGGAGTTTGCGGTTAAAAAAGGGCCGCTTTTCTCCAATTTTATATTGGCAGATGAAATCAACAGAGCACCAGCTAAGGTTCAGAGCGCACTCCTTGAGGCGATGCAAGAAAGGCAGGTAACCATTGGTCCAGAGACGTATCCTTTGCCCAAACCGTTCTTGGTGCTTGCTACCCAAAACCCGGTTGAACAAGAAGGAACCTATCCTTTGCCTGAAGCACAAGTAGATCGTTTTCTACTGAAAGTTGTTATTGGCTATCCAAGTAAAGAAGATGAAAAACGAATTATTCGAAATAACATCTCTCTGGCTGGTAACCCAAAACCGAATCAAGTAGTTACATCAGAAGACATCATTACGGCACGCAAAATGGTGCGTGAAGTTTATATGGACGAAAAAATTGAGCAATACATCGTTGACTTAGTTTTCGCCAGCCGAAACCCTGAAGAATATGGCCTCGGACATTTGAGTCAGTTGATTGCATTTGGAGGTTCTCCTCGTGCTTCAATAGGAATGGCTCTTGCCGCTAAAGCTTATGCTTTTATCCACAGAAGAGGCTATGTCATTCCTGAAGATGTTAGAGCTGTATGCATGGATGTTATGCGCCACCGCATCGGACTCACTTTTGAGGCTGAAGCTGAGAACATTACCCAAGAACAAATTATTACTGAAATACTTAACAAGATCGAGGTACCGTAATGGCTGGTCACACATCTATGGAAACGACGGAGCTACTTAAAAAAGTAAGGGCCATCGAACTCCGTACCAGAGGTCTCAGCAAACAGGTCTTTTCTGGCGAATACCATTCTGCCTTCAAAGGGAGAGGTATGGCCTTTAGTGAAAACAGAGAGTATCAGCATGGCGATGAAATTAGAATGATTGACTGGAACGTTACAGCCAGAATGAATCATCCTTACGTGAAAATTTTTGAAGAAGAAAGAGAGCTAACAGCCATGATTTTGGTAGATGTATCTGCTTCCGGAGATTTTGGAACGCGCGCTCAAACCAAACAACAACTCATCACAGAAATCACGGCCGTACTAGCGTTCAGTGCCATTCAAAACAATGACAAAATTGGCGTCATCTTTTTCTCTGATAAGATTGAGCGTTTCATCCCTCCTAAAAAAGGAAGATCTCACATTCTACGTATCATTCGTGAACTCATTGATTTTACGCCAGAAAACCTGGGAACAGACATTCACTTTGTCCTAGATTACATGAATAGAGTAATCAAAAAACGTGCAATCTGTTTCCTCGTTTCTGACCTGCAAGACCGGAGTTTTGAGCGCATTTTAAAGATCACATCGCGCAAGCACGATCTTATTGTTATTCAAACCAACGACCCCGCAGAATCAGAACTACCAAATGCAGGTTGGATGTTATTTAAAGACAGCGAAACGGGTGAACAACAATGGGTCAATACCAGCGCAAAGAAAAATGCCAAACGCCTGAAGATAGCTCACCTTGAGCATCAACAATGGATCAAAGAAACCATGAAACGCTCAAATGTAGACTACATCAGCATTCGCACTGATAAACCCTATGTTCAGCCATTAATGCAAATGTTTAAAAAACGTGGGGCCTAAATAAGATGAAGCAACTCATTGTTTTCTTTCTTTTTGCTTGTGCCCTGAATCAAAGTTCTGCGCAAATAGCAAAACTCCAACTAGGCTCTGATGAGGTGCGCCTTGGAGAGCAAACTATCCTACTTATCTATTTCCAATACCGCATAGATTCGGGTGAGGGAAGCAACTTGATCTGGCCCAACCTTCAAGACACACTCAGTAAATCAATAGAGATTATTGGTACCGGTAAAGTTGACACAACTCTGGTCTCAGAAGAAGATCCTTATCTGTTCCAACAATCTCTGCAGATTGAACTCACCTCCTTTGACACTGGTTACCACGTGATCAAACCCTTGCAGTTTCAATTCAACGGAGTCTTAGTAGAAAGTAATCCGGCATTGCTTCATGTACAAGGAATGAACCTTGATCAAACAGCTGAGGTCAAAGACATCAAATCTATACGTGATGTCAATTATACTTTGCTTGACAGACTGCTCCCGTATTGGTGGGTTCTGCTCATTGTCCTAGGCATTGTCCTTCTGTTCTTCGTCCTGAAAAAATTAAAAAGATCAAGACCACCCCTCGTTGAAGAGACGGCTACGAAAGAAATCATTCCGGCTCACATTACCGCCATTGAAAAACTTACCCTTTTAAAAGAAAAAGGGCTGTGGCAAAAAGGATTGACCAAAGCGTATCATACTGAACTCACTGAGATTTTGAGAGGCTACATAGAAGATAGATTTGCTGTTCCTGCTCTGGAACAAACGTCTAACCAACTCCTGCAGGACCTCAGGAATTACGGGATTTCGAAAAGTGATTTGCAACTCCTTCCGCAATTACTTCGAACAGCAGATTTCGTCAAATTCGCGAAATACAAGCCCATTCCTGAAGAAAATGAAATGGCCATGAAGAATGCGCTGTCTTTTATAGAACAAACTTCTGAAGTGACACAATCAAAATGAGGAAGTCAACCATCATATCACTTAGTTTTTTAATTGCGCTGAACGCCTTACTATCAGTGGGCTATCTTTTGGTGAAAGAGGCGCATGAATATGCAAGTCCTCATGCGTTCTGGTTGCTCTTTATTATTCCTATTACTAGTTTCTTATTTCATTGGCGAAGGCTAAATTTACAAGCGGATGTTAAAATCCCAATGCTCGTTTCATCTTGGAAGAGCCCAGTAGCTCAGCTAAATAGACATTGGATTTTCGCCCTAAGAATGTTGGCTTTCTTCTTTTTAATTATCGTTTTAGCCCGGCCTCAATCAAGCTCAAGCACTGAAAATCTCACGAGAGAAGGCATAGACATCGTGCTAGCAATGGACTTAAGCTTTAGTATGCTTTCTCAGGATTTCAGTCCAAACCGCCTAGAAAGCTCAAAAGAAACGGCCATTCAATTTGTTGACGAACGTCCAGATGACCGAATCGGAGTGGTGGTTTATGAAGGTGAAAGCTTCACGCAAGTGCCACTTACCACAGACCACATAGTTGTGAAAAATGGCATTGCTTCTCTGAAAACAGGAATGGTTGAGGGAGGAACGGCTATTGGAATGGGCCTCGCTACAGCGGTTAATCGCTTGAAAGATTCCGAAGCAAAAAGTAAAATAATTGTCCTCTTAACTGATGGTGTGAACAACGCGGGACAAATACAACCGCAAGATGCTGCTCAGCTTGCGAGCCTCTTTAACATTCGCGTTTATACAGTGGGTGTTGGAACCATTGGAAAGGCTAAAACGCCTGTCACGATGCAAAATGGACAGTATGTATATGATTGGAGAGATGTTGAGATTGACGAAGATATCCTGAAGCTTATAGCTGAAAAGACCGGTGGAAGATACTTCAGGGCAACCAGTGAAGAAAAGTTAGGTAGCATTTATAAAGAAATTGACCAACTAGAAAAAACACGGTTTAATGTGTTTCAAATAAATCGGAAAACAGAAAACTTCAAGTACTATTTAGCCTGCGCCATTGGTTTTCTGCTCCTAGAGTTCATTGTGAGACACCTTTTAATTCGAAGTATCACATGAGCAAACGAACTACTTACAGAACGGGCTGGATTTCTGTACTCTTAATCATCACAGAGGTACTCTTCTGGGTGCTCATTGTAGGAGCTTTTTTCTTAGCCAAACGAATCGCGCCGAACATTTCAGTTCATCATCCAAATGGGGTTTATCTGATTCCCATTACGGCAGTAGCTTTAGCACTATTTATTGGGTTTTTGGCCTGGCGAAATAAAATGATTCAGCGTTTTTCTGACCCGAGTTTGCTTGATTCCTCAATCCCAAACAGATCTTTGTCTTCAACCGTGCTTCGCTTCATTCTTTGGAGATTAGCAATGGCATGCATTATCATAAGCTTTATAGACCCAAAGATTGGGACAAAGCCAGAAATGGTAGAAGCGAAAGGCATTGACCTCATGGTTGCCATTGATGTCTCAAACAGCATGATGGCTGAAGACCTAGCACCAAATCGATTAGAGCTAGCAAAACAATCTATCCGACGCATGATTTCAAGTTTGGACGGTGACCGGATTGGTATTGTTGTTTTTGCAGGTGATGCCTTCGTGCAACTGCCAATAACAACCGACATCCAATCTGCAAAAATGTTCCTGAATGCAGTCCAAACAAATAGCATTGCTGCCCAGGGAACGGCAATAGGTACAGCGATTGACTTGTGCGTAGAAAGCTTTGACCCCGAAAGTCAAGCCGGAAAAGCGATACTCATTTTTACTGACGGGGAGAATCACGAAGACGATGCCACCTCTTCAGCTGGAAAGGCCCTTAAAAGTGGCATTAAAGTCTTTGCGGTAGGAATGGGCTCTCCTGAAGGTGCTCCAATTCCAGAATTCAACTCTTCTGGAAAGCGAACTGGCTTTAAGACTGACAACGCTGGAACCACCGTGGTCACAGCGCTAGATGAATCTATGCTGGTTGATATTGTTAAAGCAGGAGACGGGGTGTTTGTTCGTTCAGGAAAAAACTTTGCCAACCTCTCGCCCATTTTTGACGAAATCAACCAATTGGATGAAAGTGAGTCTGGACAAGTAGAATTTTCAGATTATGAACACCGATTTCAAATTTTTGCCTTCATTGGCTTTCTTCTTCTTGTTATCGAATTAATGCTGAGCGAACGGAAGTGGTCCAGATCTTTTGAACTATGAAAACGAACCTATTTAGCACATTTGTTTTTCTCTTGATGGTATCATCCTCTGCTGATGCCCAAGTAGCGAAAAAAGAACTTTACGAGGGTAATATTGCCTATCAGGAAGGCAATTACACAAAAGCCGATAGCTTATATCAACTCGGCACTCAAAAAGGAGCACCTGAAGGCATTACTTCTTACAACAGAGGAAATACATTTTATCAAAGGGGCCTTTATGACGAAGCTATGGAGTCTTTTAAAAAGGCTGAGAGAAATACTGATGACCCAACTGAAAAGGCTGAAGCGTTTCATAACATTGGAAATACATTCTTACAACAAGAAAAACCATCTGAAGCCATAGATGCTTACAAGAAATCACTTCGACTTAATCCTACTGATGAAGATACGCGGTATAATTTAGCCTACGCTCAGCAAATGCTTCAGGAACAACAAGAACAGGAAGAGCAGGAAGGAGACGAGGAACAAGAAGGCGATCAGGAGCAAGAAAAAGACGGAGATCAAGACAAAGAGGGTGATCAGGAGCAAGAAGGAGATCAAGACAAAGAAGGAGAAGGAGACGAAGAGAAGGAAAGTGAGAAAGAGAAGGAAGGTGACAAAGAGAAAGAAGGGGATCAAGATCAAGAGGGGAAGAAAGAAGCAAAACCATTTGAAATAAGTAAAGATGATGCACAGCGCATGTTAGAAGCGCTTGATCAAAAAGAAAAGGCGCTTCAAATGAAACTCCAGAAGGAAAAAGGAAAAGGTGATAAAAAGAAAATTGAAAAAGACTGGTAAGATGCATCGACTAATTCTCTGTTTTCTTGCATTGATTTTTAGCTTTTTGGCCCATGGTCAGTCAGCTACTTGCTCTGTGAATAAAAATCCAGTTCGCCCTGGGGAAGCCTTAAAAATAACCGTTTCCGTCACAGGCGTAAATGGTGAAGTGCAAATGCGGCAAATTGAAGGACTCCAATTCTTGAATGGGCCATCAGTTGGAGAACAGCACCAAACTATAAATGGAAAACGAACATCCACTTATTCATACGCATATACTTTTCGAGCCCAAAAAGAAGGAACAATTCAAATACCTTCTATAATAGTTATTACAGGTAATAAAAAACTGAAGACTGATCCCTTTAAAATTGAGGTCAGCAACAAACAAGAAGCCAAGAGTAGTGATTTCTTTCTCGTCCTAGATGCGAGTAAACGAAGGGTAAACATTGGTGAAGCCGTCGTTTTAAAGTACAAAGTTTATCAGAGATACAGGGGTTTTCAAATCGAAGGGTATGATTTCCCTGAGTTGAAAGGATTCTGGAATGAGCAAGTTAAAGACCACCAAGGTCAATGGTCTAATGTTTCTGTTAATGGAAAGAATTACCAAGTTGCTACCCTAAAAATAGACGTATTATTCCCTCAGCAGTCAGGGACCTTTACCCTTGAAAACTTTAAAATGGATGCTGTAGTTGGAAATTTTTTCAACGCTCAGAAAATAAATGCAATTTCTGCACCTTTATCAATTACTGTCAATCCGCTTCCCTCGGGAAAACCAGACAACTTCGTTGGTGCTTTCAAAAACCTTTCAATGAAAGTTGAGCCTTCATCACTTGAAGTAAAGGCAAATGAAGCGGTAAATATTAAAGTCACTTATTCAGGGGTAGGAAACTTGAGGCTTATCTCTGCTCCTCAAATCAAATGGCCGGAAGACCTGGAGGTGTATGATCCTGAGATTTCTGATCGGATTACAGTCAATTCGAATGGCATGTCTGGAAAACGAACTTTCGAATATGTCATTATCCCACGAAGTGAAGGCATTTACAATCTTCCTGATTTTAAAACTTCTTACTTCAGGTTAGAAGGCCAATCATACGCCCCTCTTTCATGGGAGAGCCAAGTGCTCTCTGCAACAGCTAACGAAGCAGGAGCAGATGTAAACTACAGCTTCAATGGCAAGACCGATGTTCAAATCCTAAATCAAGACATTCGATACATTCAAAATATTCCCACTAAAATAAATGTACAAGGAAGCCTCTTCTTTGGCAGTCTATCTTTCTATTTAATCTATGCCTCTCCGTTTGCGCTCTTTCTCCTGAGTTTTCTTGCGCTAAGAAATCAGAAATCTAAAGAACAGGACACCACAGGTTATAAGCAAAAACGCGCAGGGAAAAATTTAAAGAAGTGGCTGAATGAAGCCTCTAAACAGCAAAACGACTCTTCAAAATTTTATGCTTCGTTACAAAACGGATTGGAGAATTATCTGATAGACAAATTTTTCATGGAGCGAAGTAAACTATCGCGCCAGGCAATTCAATCACGCATTCAAGCGTATGCAGGAGATGATCTCTGCATTGAATTTTTGACGCTTTGGGATAAGACGGAGATGGCCCGTTTTGCCCCAATGACGTCTTCGGAAATCCCAGAGGACTTGAGCAAGGCGAATGACTTGCTATCTAAAATTGAAGCAATCAAATGAAAAAGCTCACAATCATACTTCTATTGTCAATAGCCCCTCTCTTTCTCAATGCGAGTGATTGGAAAGCAAAATTTGCCGAAGGAAATGCTTTTTACGAGCAAGGCGACTATGAGCAGGCCTATACTACTTTCAGAGGCCTCTCTGATGCTTATTCCTCATTCGAATTGTACTTCAACACAGGTAACGCTGCTTATAAATCGAATAAATTGGGAGAAGCCATTCTCTATTATCAGCGGGCCAAGAAAATTAATCCTACCAATGAAGATCTACTGACCAACCTAGACATCGCAAACGCAAAGGTTAAAGACCGCATTGAAGAATTACCTAATCTAGGAGTAGAAGATGCGTGGGGAATAGCAACAGCTTCTAATCAGCTCAATTTTTGGAGCTGGCTCACCATCATTCTGACTTTCTTGGGCCTAGGTCTCATTGCTGGCTCATTTTGGATCAAGCGTCAGAACTTACGAAAATCTTTATTTGGAGTTGGAATAACCACATTAGTCATCAGCTTTGGAGTATACGGTATGTCAAGAGCTACTTTCAATAATGTCCTCAAAAACACCTCGGCAGTCATTTTAAGTCCCAAAATTGAAGTTAAAACTGGCCCCAACACTGAGGAACAAAACGCTTTTCTCTTACATGAAGGAACCACTGTGAAAATTCTTCAACGGATTGACGGCTGGGTTGAAATTAAGCTCGCAAATGGAAATGTAGGATGGGTTCAGACATCAGCTATTGAACTGGTTTAATAGCTATAAAAAGAAAGTCCCAGACGTTTCTGGGACTTTGCATTAACCTTAACCAAAATACTAAATAACTTAACTACTAAACTCTAAACTACTGGCGCATAGATTGCTCCAGATAATCTGTGTATGTGTATATTTCAAATGTAAGTGACCTTACTCTATCTTAACGTAATCTTTCTGCCTCAAGTGTGTGTAAGTATTTTCCTACAGGTTAAAAAATCCTAATTCAAATTCATTCGTTTTTTTTCCACAATAAAAAAGTCTCGATCGTTATCGAGACTTTTTACCTTAACCAAATTAACTTAAATACTTAACTACTATTAACCTTTGTATTCTCGTCCGAGTGGACTAAAAAACTATGTGACAAACATACAGTGGTTGTTGTTATCTGCTTGTAGGAATCAACAGGCAAAAGCGTGTGGGAATATTCTTACAAACTTCTATAAATGCAAAAAAGACCTTAGATGACTCTAAGACCTTTTACTTAACCAAAAGTATTTGCTCTAATTCCTTATATGTGCTTGTGCACGTAAACTCTTACCTTATCTAACGGGTAGATCGATAATAGGTTTCGTTTATTTAAAAAAAAAGGAGGCCCCATTCTTTAGAAGCCTCCTTTTCAAACTCATCTATTCTTTTTAATTCACTTGAAAAACAGTTGTTTGTACAACAGAATTATCTAATATGTATTTCACGAAATAACTCCCCGGTGAGAGATCTTCTATTGAAACCGTTCGATTCAATGCCGTAACAACACCTATCTGCTTCACTAATCTTCCGCTCGCATCTACTATTTCAAGTTGTCCACCAACCTTGGAAAGGCCGATGTTCAAAATTGTACTTGCCGGATTTGGCCAAACACTCAATTGAATTTGATCCAATTCTTCTACAGAATCTCCTGGATCAACATCATAAAGCACAATGTCATCTACTGCACCTTCTATGAGGCTTCCGCCATCTAAATTTTGACCTAAAAACAGAGAGTCTGATGCGATAAACCGTATTTGAAACTCAGCAGTAAGATCAATGTAATCACCAATCTTGAACGCATTTCGTCTCCAAGAAATATCTTGAGTTGTTGTGTTCTCTAGGTAAGTCCAGTTTGAACCTCCATCATCAGATAGTTCCACTTGCCACCAATCAGATCCAGGGTTCGCACCTCCAGAAGGACCATTTGCATACCATCTCCAATAAGAGAATACGGGGTCATCATAGGTTGTTAAATCGATCAGCGGTGACAGAAGCGTGGTGTGACCACCATCAACGTCATTCGCCCCAATTCCGGCGTCTGCTCCAGGTGAAACTCCTGTTAGGAAACAAGAGCCTCCAAATACATCTGTATGGTTCACATTAGGAGCTACAAGACTTGTTGGGTCCAACGGATCACTTAAAGAGCCAACTGGCGTTGTATCTTCCCACTCACCTGTGATCGCTAAATCTCCTGTTACCCCCATGTCCCAAGAACCAAAATCTGAGAAGTCATCAGAGTCATGTGTTTTAACCGGTACAACGCCTACGAGGGTGAAATACGGAAGGTTTGGATAGACCTCTTTGTTTGCGGCCACAGGGCTGACAGCTGAAACGCCACCAAACACATCTGTAATTCCGAAGTAATACTCAATTACAGTCATAGCTGGCTGACCTGAGAGATCAATGGTAAACTCATTGTCAACCTCATCCATAACAGCTGCTTGCCATGCTGCTCCAGTTTCAGTCCGGTAGTAAACATTCATACTTTCAAAATACTGACCGAAAGGGAAAACGATATCAGCATCTGCTACCAAAGTGATTTCATTCTCAGCATCAGTAAATTCAATTGGGGAATGCTCTATTTCAGCATAGCTGAATAAGCTAATCCCATGAATATCGAAACCTTCAATGATCGCAGCTCCATTTGGAGTTCCGTTATTTAAGTTACCATCGTCATCATCAGCTTGCAATGCATCTAAAAGCACATTTGTATATGCAGAACCTTCGTTTCCATCAAAAGTATTTGCCTGCAAACCATCATAGGCTTGAATAAAAATATCCATGGTAATGTTCCAGTCGCCTCCCATTAGAAGATGTGTATCATACCATGCTCCGCATATAATTTCACCATCTGCGTGCACTTGACCAACAAGGTCTTCCGGATAAACCTTCTTATCGATGTCATATCTTCTCAATGGACCATCTTGGTCATCGTAGAACCCAACTCCTAGCAAAGGAGAGTCTGTTAAAGACAATCCCCAATAGTCAGCATACCCTTCACCCATTGCTCCGTTTTGGAAAAAAGAGCCTTGAGATTGATAATACTTATCATTGATTCCATGCCCGTATTCATGGTAAACAACATCAGCTAACAAAGACGTCGGGTTGCAACCTCCCCCATCTGGATAAAAATTGATTGAATTACCATCGTAGAACGCATTGCATTCGCCTGCAATATCAATGTTTGTTGTTAAGGAGTAATCTAGACCTTCAAAATTAGGGAGCCACACTTTCATGTGGTCATGGATTTTGTTTACGCTATTGTAAGCGCTCAATTCTCTTAAGTTTGAAGCATTGTCAAAACTCACTTCAGTGTACCCATCAGAAAGATTTAATGCAAACTCTGGAGTAACTCCAGCGCTAAAAATGGTAGAATACAAACCGCTAAGAGCAAAGTCTCCAGCAGCTGTGCCGGTAATATTGGTAATGAAGTTACCGTCATCATCTGTGGCAAGGGGTTGTCCATTTAAAGCAAACTCAATGTATCCCAAACCAACTTCAGCCTCTTCATCAAAGACATTGTTTTCAAGGGTAGTCCCCACTATTTTGCCAGAGATCACTTGCATTCCCATTGGCAAGACCTTCTTTTCTTTTTTCTTTGGATCCTTATCAGAAATATGACGAACCTGGTTAACACGCATCAAAATCTCGCCTGATTGCGCGTCTACGAAGGTCATGTAGTTCTTAGGAATGGTTCCTTCATAACCTTTTACCGTAATCTTGTTCACCAAGTGAAACATCAATTCTCCATCTTCTTGCATTGGTAGGATGAACTGTCCCTCAAAAGTGGTTTCCATGAGGTTCAGATTCAACTGAGCCGTTGCAATTCCAATTGTAGATTGTTGATCAAGTTCTGGCGCAGCTGGCACTGCTGCCGTAGGGTAAAAATTCAAAGCCAACATGTTTAGCTGTCCATCAGTAAACTTCAATTGAACCTCAGAACGAAGCACTTCATATCCGTCAGCTATTTGGAAGTAACGCACGCGATCATGCTTCTTTGAAATGCCCAACAGTGGCGCTGAAAGCAAATCGCTCTTGATACCAAATCTGCTTAGCTCATTGGCAATAAACCACTCTGCTTTCTCCATTGATGAGGCGCCCATTACATCTAAGGGTGTTCCCCATGCACGTTGCGGCAATCCATGCTCTTCACTCATCAATGCGTACCACCCTGAATGTGCAGATTTGAATGCGTTCCAAGGTCCATTTTCTCTGATTTCTTGTTGACGAATTGGATCAGGACTTTTAGCCGTTTCAAACGCTAATCTTATTTCATTCCCATCTTCGTAGTATTCAATATCACTCTGGGAAAAACCAGAGGTAACCATGAGCAGGGTCATGGAGAATAATAGCATTTTTTTCATTTTCCAGTATTTAGATGCCTCAAGTTAATGCCTTTCAGCCTACTTCGAGAACCCATTTCGACCAAACCTTGGAATCTGAAGCACAGAACACCGTATTTAAGTTTAAACGTTTCCAAGTCATTTTGAATTCGCTAAAAAAAAGACTAGTGATGTCTGGCTCAATTTTTGATGCGTTGCCTTCTCAATCAATTGCCAATAATGACCAAAAAGTTACTTTCTATTTTTCTTCTCATATTACCTTGTTTCGCGTTCAGCCAGACCATTACAGTTCGAAATGCGAATACACTGGAACCATTGGAATTAGTGAGCATTGTAGATGCAACTACTCAAAACTTCGCATTAACAGACGCAAAGGGAAATGCAGATATCACCTCTTTGAAAGGAGCCCAAACCCTCACCTTCATTTTAATTGGTTTTGAGCGCTTAGCGCTTAGTAAAAAAGAACTTCAGCTCTCAAATTTCAACATTGTACTTTCTCCAAGTTCTTTCCCTTTGGACGAAGTGGTAATCTCAACAACAAGGTGGGAGCAAAAAGTAACTGACGTTCCCAACAAAATAACAGTCATTAAAGCGAACGATGTAAAAGTGCAACAACCACAAACAACAGCTGATTTGCTTGGTGGGTCAGGGTATGTGTTTATTCAAAAGAGTCAAATGGGCGGCGGAAGCCCTATGATTAGAGGGTTTGCTGCAAACCGAGTTTTAATCACCATTGATGGAGTGCGAATGAATAACGCCATATTTAGGAGTGGTAATTTGCAAAATGTTATTGCCATTGACCCTTTTTCCCTAGATCGAACTGAAATTATTTATGGCCCTGGCTCAGTTATTTACGGGAGCGATGCTTTAGGTGGAGTCATGAATTTCAGCACCTCAACCCCCCGACTCTCTGGCACTTCCAAGCCCACAATAAACGGAACCGCATCAACGAGGTATAGCTCTGCAAGCAATGAATCTACATCCCATTTTGACCTCAATCTAGGGTTTAAAAAAATCGCTTTCACAACAAGTGCAACGTATTCTCAATTTGATGATCTAAAAATGGGGTCCAATGGGCCTGATGAATACCTGAGAACTGAGTACGTAGAACACATCAATGGGATTGACAGTGTTGTCAGCAATGCTGATGGCCGCTTACAGAAATTCACAGGATACAATCAGCTGAATTTAATGCAGAAAGTGTTCTTTAAACCGAATCGAGAATGGACCTTTACTTATGGAGGACATTACAGCAAAACATCTGATGTACCTCGGTATGACAGACTCATTGAACATCAAGAGGGTGTATTGAAAAGCGCAGAGTGGTATTACGGCCCCCAAGAATGGCAGATGCACACCATAAGTGCTAGTCAAAAAAAGCATACCACTTTAAGTGATCACATGCAGATTACAGGGGCTTGGCAGCGCTTCAAAGAAAGCAGAAATGATCGCCGTTTTGGAAACCCTATCCTTCGCCACAGATATGAAGAAGTGCAAGTTGCTTCCTTGAATGTAGACCTCGAGAAAAAACTTACTGATAAACACCATCTTTATTATGGTGCTGAATTGGTTTCTAATCTTGTAGGGTCATCAGCTGAAAATGAAAACATTGAGACGGGTGAACTTTCTCCCTTGAGCACTCGGTATCCTGACGGAGCAACTTGGAACTCAGGAGCTGTCTATGCCACATGGACGTTCAATCCTACTGAAAAGCTCACCACCCAAGCTGGGATTCGTTATTCATACATTGACATTCAGGCGGAATTTGATTCTAGCTTCTTTCCTCTTCCTATTTCATCTATTTCAACCAATCCACAAGCGTTGAACGGGAGCCTCGGCGCTTCTTATAGACCTGGAAATAATTGGATTTTCAAAGCGAATGCATCCACAGGTTTCAGAGCGCCTAACATTGATGATATTGCAAAAGTATTTGACAGTGAGCCTGGAACTGTAGTTGTTCCCAATGCCGATCTTAAACCTGAATATGCCTGGAGTGGTGAATTGGGATTGATCAAGACCATCAAAGAAAGAATCAGATTAGACATCGCAGGCTTCTACACCTTTTTACAAGATGCGTTGGTTCGGAGGCCTTATGAGATTAACGGGCAAGACAGCCTTATTTATGATGGCGAATTGAGCCAAGTTCAGTCCATTCAAAATGCAGCGCAAGCCACGGTATATGGAATTCAAGCTGGACTCGACGTCCGCTTCTCATCTTCAATCACATTGAGTTCGAAATGGTCTTTTCAAAAAGGAGAAGAAGAGTTAGATGATGGAAGCATATCAGCACTTAGACATGCAGCACCTACTTTCGGTTTGATTGGGCTTACCTACAATAAACTTCGGTTTCGTGTTGACCTGAACTGGAAGTACAATGGAGAGATTGACCACAATAACCTCGCCCTGACAGAACGAGACAGACCCATTTTGTACGCTCAGGATACAAATGGTGATCCCTATTCACCCTCATGGCAGACGTTTAATCTCAATTTACTCTTCAGAGCTAGTGATCAAATCTCGTTGACTGCTGGAGTAGAAAACATCACAGACCAACGATACAGGACTTACTCATCTGGAATCACCGCTGCTGGAAGAAACTTTTTAGTTGCAGGAGTGTTCAAATTCTAATTAATAAAAAGACATGGCAGATTTAAAAGTGGGTGATACCATTCCTGTATTCACAGCGAAAAATGATGAAGGAACTCTAATTACAATTAATCCGAAGGCACTCTCTGGTCCGAAAGTAATTTACTTCTATCCGAAAGATGACACTCCGGGTTGCACAAAAGAAGCATGCTCTTTTCGAGATAGCTTCGAAGCTTTCACAGACCTTCAAGTTGAGGTCATTGGAATTAGTTCTGACTCCGTTGATTCTCATAAAAACTTTAAAGCCAAGCACCGCCTCCCATTTACTTTACTCTCAGATGACACCAATGCCATTCGCAAACAGTTTGGCGTAAAAACTAACTTGTTTGGACTCTTGCCCGGCCGGGTAACCTATGTGGTGAGTGATAAAGGAACCATTCAGAACATGTTCAGCTCCCAACTCAATATGGAAAAACATGTAACAGAAGCTTTGGCCAGCTTAAAAAAGGCATAAAGAAAAAGCCCCAACACATTCGATGTGTTGGGGCTTTTTTAATAAATGCTAATGAATCAATGCTGAATAACAATTCTTTCAGTAATGATTCCTTCTGTTGTCAGAATTCTCACAACATAATTCCCTTCTGCTAGTGCACTCACATTAAATGTGAATCCCTGTCTGTTCAGAACTGTGCTATAGGTCAATGTGATTCTTCCTGCAATATCAAATAGCTCGATTTTCACGAGTTCATTCATATCAGCTGAAATCGTAACATTGTTGTTGGCCGGATTTGGATACACCAAAAGGCTTTGATCGGCATTTTCATCAATTCCAATTGGACAGCCAATTTCTCCTGAAGTGATTACACATACATCTCCAAAAGCAGAAACAATTGTGATTACAACTGTCTGATCAATCGGGAACCCTCCGTAAGAAAGGTCTCCTGCTTCGTTAAACGTTTCCGTCTCATCATCAATTGAGTTTGAAATCGTATACGGGGCTCCATTTCCAATTGAAGAAATTGCTATATCAACAGTGAATTCGCCTTGTTCGCAATTTGCTACTTCAAACGTCACTTCTGGTAATTCACACTCGTAAATGCAGTCTTCACTATCAATTGTTGCTTCTGCATCATAGTTCAACGCTTGTTGATCCATGCATCCTGCGCATGTATCGTACTCACAAGAATCATTTTCAATTGTAGCTTCTTCATCAAAATTACAAGCTGTTGCATCCATGCATCCTGCACATGTTTCGTACTCACAAGAATCATCTTCAATTGTAGCTTCTTCATCAAAATTACAAGCTGTTGCGTCCATGCATCCTGCGCATGTTTCGTACTCACAAGAGTCATCTTCAATTGTCGCTTCTTCATCAAAATTACAAGCTGTTGCGTCCATGCATCCTGCACATGTTTCGAATTCACAAGAGTCATCTTCAATTGTAGCTTCTTCATCAAAATTACAAGCTGTTGCGTCCATGCATCCTGCACATGTTTCGAATTCACAAGAGTCATCTTCAATTGTAGCTTCTTCATCAAAATTACAAGCTGTTGCGTCCGTGCATCCTGCACATGTTTCGAATTCACAAGAGTCATCTTCAATTGT
>JBLIGQ010000035.1:0-28908 GCA_047636995.1 Flavobacteriales bacterium
CTTCTTCAACAGTCAATTCAACTTCAACATTCATGTCACAGTTGTCTTCAGCAATTGGGAAAACAACAGCAGGAAGTTCATCTGAACATTCAACAGTCTCATTCGCCGGGAACTCACTCCATGTTGGAGAAGTTGTATCTACCACAGTAATAGTAGTAGAAGCCATGCTTACGTTTTCACAGTAATCAGTGGCAGTCCAAGTACGAATGATGATGAATGATTGATCACAATCGTCACCATCTTCCAATACTTCTTCGCTGTAGTCAATTGTCACTTCCAACGCACAGTTGTCAGTACCAGAAACATCACCAGCTTCAAAGTAATTTCCATTCTCCATAATGCTAACTGCAGAACACTCTAAAGTTTCGTCCATAGGAACGTTTACCAACTCAGGCGCTATTGTATCAGTGATTGTAATGTATTGTTCTGTAATAGCAGTGTTTCCACACTCATCAGTAGCCTCATATACGCGGTAGAGAACTCCCATACAACCTCCTGACTGAAGAACTTCAGTTATGATTTCTACTGTAGCAGAACCACAGTTGTCAGATGCTGTTAATGTATGTGCATCTACTTCTTCACAAGAAAGAGAAATAGATATTGAATGGTCTTCAAAAGTAGGAGCAGTAGTATCTTGAACAGAAATTACTTGCTCGAATCCGTTTTCGTTACCACACTCGTCCATTGCGTACCACGTACGAATGATTGTGTAGTTTCCATTACAGTTACCTTCAATGATTTCTTCGTTGAAAGTGAAAGTGATGTTCTCAATAGCTGAACAGTTATCAGAAACAGTTACTTCAGGAGCAACAGGAACCAGATCACATTCAGCAGTGATTTCGGCTTCTGGAAGACCTTCGAACATTGGAATTTCTTCATCTATAACAGTTACGGTCCAAGAAGTATCAGCACGGTTAGCACAAATATCAAAAGCAGCCCAGCTGTAAACAACTTGGAACTCATTTGCGCAAACGCCAGCGTTTGTTTCTTCACCTAAGTACTCAAGAACGACTTCACCTGTACAGTTGTCTACAGCAATAACTGTAGGAATAGCAACTGGGAAATCTTGACAGTTAACAGTAACATCTAGTGGGAAATCAACAAACTCGGGAGCGATTTCGTCCAATACAGTGATCACTTGAGATTCAAGTGCCACATTACCACAAGCGTCAACCGCACGGTAGAGGTAAGTGAACTCAGTGTTGTGAACACAATCCGTTTCGTTGTTAGGTTGACAAGTAGCATCAACGTTTACGTCACCATGACCTTCAACAGCAACACCGTCAACGAAACCGCTGTAAGTGAACCATCCTGAAAGACCAAAATCACAATTCTTATTGTTTGCTCCTTCTCCAAGTTGGAAACCGAAGTAGTGGTTCTCTGGCATGTGGTTGAGGTAAAGAATATCACCATCAAGGTCACCAGCTCCCGTAAGGGTAGAGAAACCATCTACAAGCTCCCAGTACATCCATGACTCAAAAAGGTCTGGTTGTGCACATCCAAGATCATCTTTGTAAGTACGCTCAAGATCTGACCAGGTAGCCCAATCAGCCATGTTCTGGAACCAAAGGTCCATTGCGAAAATCTCAGAAGGGTTGTTGTCGTTCGCAAGTGTTCCGTACATGTGAGCAGTTCCATCAGCAAACTGATCGAATTTACCACCGTCTGCATCGAAATGGAAGTTAGGCGTAGCTGAGAAACCATCCCACATGAGGGTTGGTAACCAAAGTGCCCAGTCATCTCCTGTTCCAAACGCAGTGCTCAAGTCGCAAGATGAAACCAACTCACCATTGTTTGATTCGAAGATGACAACTTCAGCTTCAGCACCTGAACAATCGTCAAATGCAGTCAACATTTCAGGTGCAGGAACTTCTTCCAAACATGAAACGAAAACTTCACTTTCGAAATCAGAAATTACTGGAGCAGTTGTGTCATTGATCGTAATTGTCAACGTCTGTGAGTTTGTGTTTCCACACTCATCTGTAGCAATAATTTCTTTGATACACTGAGCAACCATTGGACATTCAAGTCCTTCAGTAATGATTGAGTAGTTGGTATCAAAAAAGAATTCACTGCAATCGTCTGCAGTTGGGGACGGTGTGTTAGCATCGAGGTATATAAGTACTTCTTCTACGGTTTGACCCTCAGAGCACTCAATAGTAATGTCTTCTGGAAATGAAGTGTAAATTGGAGCCTCTTCGTCAACTACCGTGATAGTCTGAGTGCACATCTCAGTTGTTTCGCCATCAGTAGCGATCCAAGTACGTGCAATCACCTGCGGACAGTTGTCGTCTGATACAACATTATCCATAAAAGTGATTTCCAGGTTTCCAACACATTCATTCGCGTCAACTGCAGGTAGTCCACCTTCCATTTCTGGATTGATGTCTGTACCACAAGCTACGAGAATGTCAGAAGGACAAGTAATTTCGATTACTGGGTCACATCCACCCTCGAATCCACTAGTGTAATCAAATAGGTTAAGCATGAGTTCATAAGAACCATCAGTCCAATCTTCGTTTCCAAAGAAAGGAAGTGTCAATCCTCCAAAAACAGCATGTCCAACTCCAAAAGGCATCTCAGCAAGACAAACGTTCGCTGGAATTCCAGTTTCGTTCATAATTGCAGACATTCCAGCTGGACAGATCAAAGCATGTCCGAAGTAATTTCCAACATACGATGTTGGCAACCCATCAAATAGAGGGTGTGCTGCGTCAGAAGCCTCTGCATTTTCAAAAAGTTCGATTGCGATTAATTCAACGCCACCAAATCCAAATGACATTCCGTCACCTTCATTGGGAGCAGCATTCAAAAGTAAATTTCCTCCTGCGCTTACCCATGCTTCTATAGCTGGCAAGTTTGCATTAAGGAAAGTTTCAACTTCGTCTGCTCCATTGTCTCCACCATCAATGTAGATGAATGAGTGGTTGGCAAGTAAGTCAGTTACATCAAGTGACTCAACGCGTAAATCAGACCAGTTTCCTGCTCCGAATACTTCGTCAAGTGCGTCAATGTGGTAATCTGCGTCAGAAAAATCCCAAAGACTTTCGTTGGAACGAACAAACGCGGTTTGAGCTGTCAGCACTGTGACACTCAAAAAAACTAGTGCAAATGTCAGAAAGAATGCAATTGCGTTTAGCGCATATCCTTTCCAACATCGCACAGTGTTGCATGTTACAGAAGGAGAATGTTTCATGGTACAAGTGTTTAATTAAAAAATCAGTTAAATAAGTAGAATGCCTATAAGCTCTATTTATGAAAGAAGTCAGATAGTATTCGGGACGCGTAATCTCGTTGTTTTCATTGCAAAGATACTTATTTTTCGATGAAATGGTATATTTAGTCGATTAAAATATACATTTCATCGATGGTTTATTGATTTGTTTCGTTGAAGCTTTCTGAGGAATTCTTACCTTAGTCCTATGTATAAAGCACGTGTTAAAACTCCTGTAGTCCCCGTTAGAAAAGAGCCTCAGGATTCATCAGAGCAGGTTACGCAGTTTCTGTACGGTGAAATCATCACTGTAATTGAGGAACAAAAGCAGTGGAGAAAATGTGTATCAAATACCGATGAATACTCCGGTTGGTTAGACGAGAAGATGATAAAACGGGTCGAAGGGCTTGGTGGAAATCGTCATATTTTGACCAATTCAGCAGCTGAGTGGATTGAAATCAATGACCAACGCAAACTGATTCCTGCAGGTTCGCATCTTACAACAGACGAATTAGGGAGCTTAATCGCTGTAATTCGCAGCCCATTCGAACACGCAATGTTGTTTATAGGCGCACCTTATTTATGGGGAGGAAAGTCCATCATGGGGATTGATTGTTCAGGCCTAACTCAAGTAGCATTCGCCATGGCAGAAAAAAGCCTTCCTAGAGATGCTTACCAACAAGCAGAAATGGGGGAGACGATCTCTTTTGTAGATGAAGCGAAAACCAATGATTTGGCGTACTTCGATAATGCGGAAGGAAAAATCATTCACGTGGGCATCATCAGACGGAATGGAAAGGACCTGGAAATCATTCATTCAAATGGGGAAGTGCGTATTGACCAATTGGATCACCAGGGAATATTCAAGAAAGAAACAGGGAAGTATTCACATCAACTCAGAATCATTAAGCGGCTCATGTAATTTCTATACCTACTTTTTAAAAACTATTCGGATGGCGCACCTTCCCACGAGCTGAGCTCGTGGCTACTATACTTAATCGAGGAAGGGTTACTGGTCTTGGAAGAATCAACCGCTTCCCACGAGCTGAGCTCGTGGCTACTATACTTAATCGAGGTAGGGTTACTGGTCTTGGAAGAATCAACCGCTTCCCACGAGCTGAGCTCGTGGCTACTACAATCAATCGAGGTAGGGTTACTGGTCTTGGAAGAATCAACCGCTTCCCACGAGCTGAGCTCGTGGCTACTACATTTAATCGAGGAAGGGTTACTGGTCTTGGAAGAATCAACCGCTTCCCACGAGCTGAGCTCGTGGCTACTATACTTAATCGAGGAAGGGTTACTGGTCTTGGAAGAATCAACCGCTTCCCACGAGCTGAGCTCGTGGCTACTACATTTAATCGAGGATCCTTTATTTCTCTTGGAAGTATAACTATCATCCCCTCGGCCTCATCTAAACGCTTATTTCTAAAACAAGTTTGTTCCTCACCTTCATACCAAACATCAAAATGTGAGTTATTCATAGCCCGCATATCCTTCGCGAAGCAATCCTTTATGTAGCTTCAACGCAAATTCTCACGCATGCATCTTGAACTAGTTGATTGGGCCATTATAGGCGGATTCTTTATCGTTTCCTTATTAATAGGTATCTACGCTTCGCGAAAAGCAGGGAAGAGTTCTGCTGAATTTTTCCTCTCAGGAAGAAACATGCCGTGGTGGCTGCTGGGTGTGTCAATGGTGGCAACAACCTTTTCAGCAGATACACCCAACTTCGTGGCAGACATCGTTAGAACCAAAGGTGTAGCTTCAAACTGGATGTGGTGGGCATTCCTATTAACAGGTATGCTTACTGTGTTTGTATACGCCCGCTTGTGGAGAAGGTCTGGCGTGGCAACCGACATTGAATTTTATGAATTGCGCTACAGCGGAAAAGAAGCCGCCTTTCTACGCGGATTCCGTGCGTTGTATTTAGGTGTGTTCTTTAATGTGGTTATTATGGCCACCGTTTGCCTCGCGGCTACTAAGATTGCTAGTATACTTTTGGGAATCCCACCCTGGCAAACGCTTCTGTTTGCCTCTGTAGTGACGGTTTTTTATAGCGCTCTTGGCGGACTAAGAGGTGTGATCTTAACTGATTTTGTGCAGTTTATCTTGGCTATGGTAGGCTCCATCGGAGCAGCAATCGTTATTGTGAATCTCCCGCAAGTAGGCGGATTAGAAAAACTGATGGCTGCGCCTGAGCTGGTAGGGAAGCTTGACCTCATTCCTTCTATTGAAGACAAAGACTTATTTTTAACACTCTTCGTAATTCCCCTTGCAGTGCAGTGGTGGAGTGTGTGGTATCCTGGTTCAGAGCCCGGTGGTGGCGGTTATGTAGCACAACGAATGCTCAGTGCGAAGGACGAAAAGAATGCCTTGGGAGCAACCTTGTTGTTCCAAATTACCCACTTTGCCATTCGTCCGTGGCCTTGGATTTTGATCGCCCTTGCTTCATTGGTGGTCTATCCTGAATTGGATGACATCATGGCGGCCTTTCCCGGGAATACAGCAGCAAGAGGGCATGATTTGGCCTATCCAGCAATGCTTTCTTTTCTGCCAGCTGGCCTACTCGGGTTGGTAGTGGCTTCCTTGATTGCCGCTTTTATGAGCACCATTTCAACCCACCTCAATTGGGGAGCGAGTTACATCGTGAATGATTTCTATGGGAGATTTGTGAATCAAAAAGCAACTGAAAAGGCAAAAGTTAATGTAGGACGAATTGCAACAGTTGTGCTAATGTTGCTCGCTGCGCTGACTTCATACCTCATTGAAAATGCCAGTGACGGATTTCAAGCCTTGTTACAAATTGGTGCAGGAACAGGATTGATCTTTATCCTTCGCTGGTTCTGGTGGCGCATCAACGCTTGGACTGAAATTGCTGGAATGGTGATTTCGTTCCTATATGCGATGGCAATTCTTCTTCTTCGTCCTGAATTACTAGACGGAGAAAAATGGATGTTGGGTTCATTGGAACTCACAGATAGCGTGCTCTTGGTTGGAGGAGTAGTGATTACAACAGTAGGCTGGTTCATCACCATGTTTGCCACCCGACCAACAGCAACAGAAACACTTCGAACGTTTTACATGCAAGTGAAGCCGGCGGGTAAGGGGTGGAAAAAAATACTAGGAAATGATATTCCCGCTCCTGAAGGCAAGCTGCCGAACCAAATTCTATCAATGCTATTGGGCACCATTATGGTGTACAGCGCATTGTTCGCAATAGGAAAGTTCCTCTACGGTGAATCAACAACGTCCTTCATTCTATTCGGAATTACAACCGTTTGTGGTATTATACTGTGGCTTATCTGGCGAAAAAAGAGTTAAGCTTCTGCAAAGAACTGCTTATTCTCTCTGACCATTTTGCGAAGAAGAGGACTGCATCTGTAGCGGTCTTCTAAGTATTCTGCGTGCAATTGATCTAAAGTCTCAACACAATGGCCAAGCCCTTTTGCATTGGCCCAGCGCAACAATCCTTTTGGATAATTTACACCTTTGGTCATGGCCAAGTCAATGTCTTCTGCAGATGCAATCTTTAAGTAGCACGCATCAGCCGCTTCATTAATCAACATGACCAAAATCCGCCATACAAGTTCTTCGCCCAAGGCCTTGTCTTTTGTTGGCTCCGGAGCAACAGCCCCGTCAGCGTAATCATAGTAGCCTCTTCCGCTTTTGCGTCCGTACCAACCTGCTTCTGAATGTCTTTTCTGCGTGAACGAGGGCTTGTAACGCGGGTCGAAGTAAAAGGAAGCGAATACACTCTCTGTTACAGCGTAGTTAATGTCGTTCCCAATGAAATCCATTAATTCGAAAGGCCCCATGCGAAAGCCGCCGATCTCTTTCATGGCCCAATCAATGGTGGCGAAGTCAGCAAAACCTTCTTCATACATGCGCAACGCTTCTCCATAGAACGGACGCGCAACGCGGTTCACGATGAACCCCGGTGTGTCTTTGGCAAGAACAGTGACTTTTTTCCAACTGTCAATTAAATCCCTTGATTGTGAAAGTACGGCGCTGCTCGTCTGAACTGCAGGAATAATTTCAACCAAAGGCATTAAAGGAGCCGGATTGAAAAAGTGAATTCCAACAACACGTTCTGCTTTTTCAACAGATGCAGCAATTGAGGCAATGGAAAGCGAAGAAGTATTGGAAGCCAGGATGCAATCTCCCGAGACAATGGATTCCAAGGTCTGGAACACGGCCTTTTTTACATCGATGCGCTCAACAATGGCCTCAATGACCAGTTCGCAAGCTGCGAAATCTGTTAAATCTGTAGTGTAGGAGATGCGCGTTTGAATTGACTCTGCAGTTTCCAAAGTTATTTTCCCCTTTTCAACCAAGCGAGCCATTACCTTTTGAAGTTTGGCCTTGCTCTTCTCTAAAGCCGCGTCATTTGTATCAGAAAGCACAACTAAATGTCCACTTTGAGCTGCCACTTGTGCAATTCCAGAGCCCATAGCTCCTGCACCTACTACACCAATTTGCATCATGATTCAGATTTTGTGCGAAGTTGGCAGAAAATTTGCTTTCTTGAAACAAGAATTGAATGAAACTTGTGTTCAATTCGTGAAACTCTTGTCACAACTCAACAGTAAATTAGCTCAAAATATTCGATATGAGAATGCTTACCTTATTAATAGGTCTTATTTGCTTCACTTTTTCATTGAGCGCTGATCCTGGTGATCAGGCAACGGAGTTGTGGGATCAACTGCTTCGCTCGCACGTTGATGCACAAGGAAATGTTGATTATTACGCGTTCAAATCAGATCCTAAGTTTGACGAATGCTTGGCGGCTTTTCAAGATCAACATCCAGATGCAAGTTGGAAGAAAAGTGAGAAGATGTCATTTTGGATCAATGTCTACAATGCCTTTACGGTAAAGCTGATTGTGAATAATTATCCGCTCAAGTCCATTACTGATCTAGACAATCCTTGGGATCAATCATTCATAATACTCAAAGGGAAACAGTATTCACTGAACCAAATAGAACATGATATCCTTCGTCCACAATTCAAAGATCCACGTGTTCATTTCGCTGTAAATTGCGCAAGTTACTCTTGCCCCAAATTGGACAACAACGCTTTCCGTCCTGAAACTTTAGATGCTTCATTGACGAAGTTGGCAAAGGAATTTTTAAATGACTCTAAACGAAATAAATTAACTTCTTCTCCGCAAGAAGTATCTCAAATATTTGATTGGTTCAAAGAAGATTTTGATGCAGCAGGTGGAGTCATTTCCTTTATCAATAGCTATGCTGAGGTAAATATTCCTGCAGGCACAACGCTTAAATACATGGAATACAAGTGGCAATTGAACGGGAAATAATGAAAAGAGGAAAAAAGCTAAAGTCAATCTCATCTGTTTTAGGAATGTTGATGTTTATATCCGGATGCGCTCAAGATGAAAACTTCGATGCCATGTTTAAGCGTCTAACAGAGGGGTCAGTAACCGTTGTTCAACCTGAGCAAGCTGCAGAAATGGAAGGTGTATTGTTTCTAGATGCCAGAGAACCGCGTGAATTTGAAGTTTCTCATATTGATGGAGCACGTTGCGTTGGGTATGATGATTTTGATATCAATGCCATTTCTGATCTAGACAAATCGAAACCAGTTATAGTCTATTGCTCAGTTGGTTACAGAAGCGAAAAGATTGGTGAAAAACTACTTGATGACGGATTTACAGATGTTTACAATCTGTATGGCGGGATTTTTCATTGGGTAAACACAGATCAACCCGTTGTCTCATCAGAAGGAAAGACGAACGCCGTACACGCCTACAATGAAAAGTGGGGCAAGTGGCTTGAAAAAGGGGAGAAGGTCTATGAATAAGACTTTAGGGGTTATCGTAATTATGGCTAAAAGGCCTGTCCTTGGAAAAGTAAAAACAAGATTAGCTGCTTCTGTGGGCAAGCAAATGGCATTGGATTTGTATGAAATGATGCTTTCCAAAACGTTCATGATTGCAGAAGATTCGGGTAAAAAAGTGCTGGTTTTGGCCACAGGTGAAGGTGATTTAGAGTTGCCATCTTCTTTTCTGCTTGAGGAACAGGTTGAGGCAGACCTGGGAGCGAAGATGCTGCATGGATTTCAAACAGCCATGGAACGATTTCCAAATGAACCAATCGTTATGATTGGAACAGATTGTTATGACTTAACCATTGATGAGTTGTCAAATGCGTTTGATGTTTTAACATTGAATCAACTTGTTTTCGGCCCAAGTGAAGATGGAGGCTACTATTTAATAGGCATGAATGCGCTGCACCCAGAAGTTTTTGAATCTATGGAGTGGAGCGTTTCTTCTGTGATGTCAGAAACAAAAATACGCATGCGTCAAAAGGGGCTTGTTTGGGGCGAAGTGAAGACGTTGAACGACATAGATACCCTAGCGGATTTAAAAACGTCATCTTTGTGGAACGAAGTAAAAACGAACATAAAAGCATAAGCATGGGCACAATGGTGAAGTTGAATGAGACCTTAGCGTTTTTAAGGTCCAGAGGAATTGAAGACGTAGAAGTTGGAATTGTACTTGGAACAGGCTTGGCAAATTTGGCGTCCAAGATTGAAGTGATTAAAGAGTTCAGCTATAACATCATTCCAAATTTCCCCAGTGCAACAGTTGAGTTTCACTTCGGGAAATTAATCTACGGAATACTCGGAGGAAAGAAAGTCATTGCTCTTCAAGGGAGATACCATTATTACGAAGGATATTCTATGGAGCAAATTGTAGCTCCAGTTCGTGTGATGAAATTATTAGGAGCGAAATACATTCTACTGTCAAATGCTGCTGGTGCTGTAAACCTAGATTTTAAGAAGGGTACATTGATGGTCATTGATGACCACATTAATTTGCAGCCAGAATCTCCGCTCAGAGGAGTGAACTATGAAGCTCTTGGGCCTCGTTTTCCTGACATGAGTGCTCCTTATTCTAAGGCGCTCAATGCGCAATTATTAAGAATAGCCAAAGAAGAGGGACTTACTATGAATACAGGAACTTATGCTTCTGTTCAAGGTCCAAATCTTGAAACAAGGGCAGAGTATAGGATGCTCAAAATTATGGGGTCTGATGCTGTTGGAATGTCAACCGTTCCAGAGGTAATCGCGTGCAATCACATGGGAATACCTTGTGCCGCAGTGAGTGTATTAACTGATGAATGCGATCCAGATCACCTTGTATCTGTAGACATTCAAGAAATTATTGAAACAGCTCGTAAAGCAGAAGTAGGCCTTACAAAACTATTTGAGCGCCTGATTGCTGAGTTCTGAACAATTTATTTATGAACGGTCTCTGTTTCAACTACTTGGTAAGCAGCACATTTTTCTGATGTTTTACAACCGCTTGAGCAAAGCGTTGCGATTACTGCGAGGGAGAGTGTAATTCGAATGAGGAGTTTCATAGCGCTATTTTAAATAAAAAAGTCTTCCTTGAGAAGAAAATCTAATTTCCACAAAATATTCCATTACGACTATAAAATTCTTGTAAAGTCGCTTCATTTTCTCTGTAAACTCGTAAAAACAGAAAAAATGAAACAGTGTTTAGAGTGCGATGAGCGTTTGTTAGGTCGAAGTGATAAGAAGTTTTGTTCTGACGCCTGCAGAAGTAGTTTTCACAATCAAAAAAAGGATGTATTCGCCCCAGATTCCTCCAGGTACCAATTGATGGTCAATCATAGGCTCTTGAATTTTCTATTTGCAACGCAAAAAAAGTGGGGCAACTCACTTGCCATTCAACCTTTGCTAACCCTTGGGTTCAATCCCAATGTATTTACAAGTAGTTATGAGCAAAACGGAAAAGAATACCGCTTCTGCTATGAATATGCTTTTTGTATCAATGAAGGCGAATTGGAGCTCTTAATTTAGCGTCTCTTTTTAGAAGTTGTAGAACTGCTTTTTTTCGAAATGTGCTTTCGCCCAGTTTTTTTCTTCTTTTCGTGGAAGGATCCTTGGAAAGTTGGATCTGCCCTTCGTTTTTGCTTGTCAATCTCACGCGCTTGATCTTGCTTTTCGCCTCTTCCTGTGCCCTCAAGCTCAACCAACCCATCAGGAAAGGGGAGTTCTGGAACTTTCATCAGAATAATGTCTTCAATTCGTCCGAGATGAAATTTTTCAGATTCGTCAACAAACGTTATCGCCTTACCAGCTTTGAAAGCGCGACCGGTTCTTCCAATTCTGTGAACGTAATCTAAGTAGTCTCGTGGTACTGAAAAGTTAACAACGTGGCTTACTTCAGGAATGTCTATTCCTCGCGCTGAAACATCTGTTGAAACAAGAATTCGAACATCACCTTTGCCGAAATCGTCCATGGCATTGATCCGAGAATTCTGTCCTTTGTTCGAGTGAATCACACGCACTTCGCCCAGTTCCAAGCGTTCCAAATAACGACCAATGTTCTCAGCATAAGTCTTCGTGTGCGCAAAAACAATCACACGGTTGAGCTCGTCTGACCGCTCAAGTAAATAGATGAGCAGGTTTAACTTTGTTTTGAAGTTAGGTACCTTATAATATACCTGATCTACAGTGTCTACAGGAGTAGATTCGGGCGTCACTTCAATGCGCAAAGGCCACAACAAGAACTCCTCACTCAAAGATTCCACTCTGTGCGGAAAAGTAGCAGAGAAAAGTAAATTTTGTCTTTTAGAAGGAATAACTTCAAAAAGATCGCGCAGCTGAGGCATGAACCCCATGTCCATCATTCGATCAGCCTCGTCTAACACCAAATGCTTTACATTCTTCAATACCAATGCACCCCGAGAGTATATCTCGAGCAGTCTACCCGGTGTTGCAACAAGAAGGTCAATTCCTTTGGAAACCTCTTCAATTTGAGTTTTCGGCCCAATCCCTCCATACACTCCATAACACCGCAAGTCAGTATATTTAGCAAACATATTTGCATGCTTGAGTACTTGAATCACAAGTTCTTTAGTGGGGACTAGAATCAAACAGCGCGGATTATTCCCCTGCGCATATTTTAATTGTAGTAGAATAGGCAGCAAGTATGCAGCCGTCTTACCTGTTCCAGTTTGGGCAATGCCTATTACATCCTGTCCAGAACGTAAAGGTGGAATGGCCTTTTCTTGAATGGCAGTAGGCGTAGTTATACCAGCATCTTCCAATGCGTTGATAAACTGCCTTGTTATTTTTAAATCTTCGAAAGTCACAATGCAAATGTACCATTTTGGAATGTCGTATTTTCGCAATTCACAAATAGCCATGTTGACAGAACAAATTGATATTCACAACTTCGACGAGATTCGCCCTTTTAACTCTGAGGAAGTACCTGAAGTAATCGAAAGAATGCTGAAGGAGCCTGCCCTGTATGAAATGATGCGTTTTATCTATCCTGATTTAGGAGACCATGATATCCAAGAAATGATGCGCGAAGTTGGTACCACTGAAGAATTTCAAACCGAAATAAGTGGTCCGGCTTTCAAAGTAATTGCGCAAACAACCACAAACGGACTCACTTTCTCGAACATAGACAACATCAAGCGTGACGAAGCATATCTTTTCTTAAGTAACCACAGGGACATTATTCTAGACAGTGCGCTCCTCAATGTGAGTTTACTTGAAATGGATTTTCCGACCACCCAAATTGCCATTGGAGATAACTTGCTTCAACACAATTTGATTAAAGACATCGTGCGCGTGAACAAAAGCTTCATTGTCAATCGGAACTTCAACCCTAAGGAGATGTTGCTCTATAGTAAGCGTCTGAGTAATTACATTCGGTATACCATTTGTGAACAAGAAACGTCCGTTTGGATTGCCCACAAAGAGGGCCGTTCGAAAGATGGTGATGATCGAACAGCCAACGGTCTGTTGAAAATGCTCAGCAGTTCAGATCAAAGTATTTCTGAATCTTTGAAGAAACTAAACATCGTTCCAATGGTGGTCTCTTATGAGTATGACCCCTGCGACGTTTTTAAGGCAAATGAATTACTCGCTACAAGAGACGGCGGCGTTTATGAAAAGAAGAAAGGTGAAGATTACCATTCAATGTTAAAGGGGCTTACCGGACATAAAGGTCGCATTAACATTGCTGTTGGTTCAAAACTTGAAAGTGTCTTGGATGAGCTGCCTCAAGACAAACCTAGAAATGAACAAATTAGAATGCTTAGCGCTGAGATTGACAGGCGAATGCATGAGATGTACAAGCTTTGGCCTACCAATTACATTGCGTATGATTTATTGAATGGTACACGTGAGTATTCAATGCATTATTCAGCCATCCAAAAAATCGCGTTCAGAAACTACATTCGAGGAAAGGCGCTTCAACTTTTGCTGGCGCGAAAAGGAATTCTAAAACGTGAAGGATTTATGAAACAGGCAAGGGAAGTGTTGCTGCACATGTATGCCAATCCCGTGATCAACTTTCGGAAAACGGAAGAGCATTAAAACAGGCGTGCCTTACCAGGCAACCCATCCAACGCACATGATGAAAAAATCTACTGTATCTGAGACATCACAATTGCCGCAGAGATAGCGGCATTTAAAGATTCAGCTTTGCCTTTTCCGGGGATGTGCAAAAACTTCTGAATAAGGGGCTGAATGCCTTCACTTAAGCCATGGCTTTCGCTTCCTAAAACGTAAATGCCGTCTGATATCTCAGTGGAAAACAGGTTTTCGCCCTGCAAGTCTAATCCATAAACGGTATGCGATGCCTTCCTTATAAATGTATTTAAATCTGTGTAGTAAGTTGGCAAGCGAAAAACAGATCCCATGGAAGCTTGAACCACTTTCGGATTGAAGCAATCAACCGTGTCAGGAGAGCAAATAATTCCTTTCAAACCAAACCAATCAGCTGTTCGAATGATGGTACCCAAGTTTCCTGGGTCGCGAATGCCATCAAGAACGAGCACAACAGACTCATCCTGCATGGTTAAGGCGCTGACTTCATTCATATACCATTCAGGAAATTTTACCACAGCCAAAATCCCGGGGGCTGTGCTTAAGGTCGAAAGGGTTTTCATTTCAAGAATGGAAGTGGTGAATGTTTCGATTTCAAATTCACTACTTTCGTAGCCATCTTGTTTGACAAGAAGCTCTATGTCTAACCCACTCTTGATGGCCTCCTGGACAGATTTTTGTCCCTCAACGATGAAACGGCGATTTTCCATCCTGAATTTCTTCAAGTGGAGCGATTTTATCCGTTTGAGTTGATTTTTACTTAACATGGTTTGCAGGATGTGCAAGATAAAGCGAAATTTCGGCCATTGATGCGAAGTTCTTTAAATAAGCTTTCCGTTTTACTGCTCTTGATTGCAGTTTCTGCTTGTAACCCCACGAAGAGGTTGCAGGGGGGCGAAGCTTTGCTTATGAAACAAGAAGTTGTAGTAGCTGACCGTCAGCACAATTTTGACCTAAGCGAAGATGAAATGTCGTCCGTATTAAAGCAACGACCGAATCGCAAGGTGGGTTTTTTTCGTTTTCACCTCGGAGTATACAACCTTGTTAACCCAGAAAGACAGAAGCTTGCCCACAGCAGAAAGTTGGAAAGGAAACAGAAAAAATTAGGACGGAAGATTAACAAGAGCAAAGCACTAACTACCAAAGAACGCAAAGCCATTCTGAGTGACACGCTCACATGGAGGGACTGGTTAACAGATGCTGTTGGCGAGGCTCCAGTTGTGTTCGATTCAACAAGAGCTGAAAAATCGCGCACACAGCTTTCGATTCTTTTAAGTAAGAATGGCTATTTTCAGAATGAGGTAAATTATTCGGTGAAGTACAATCGTAGTTTTCGCCGTGCAAAAAAATTGACCTTTACGGTTATCCCAAAAAGTCCCTACGTAATAGATTCAGTCCATTTCTTGGTCAATGACCACGGGGTCAAACGAAGAGTTGATTTTCTTGAGGCCACCTCAGAAGTAAAGCAGGGGATGAACTTTAAAGTAGACGAGCTGGATAACGAGCGGGAGCGTATTGCTGAATACTTAAACAACCGTGGATATTATTCATTCACGAAAGACTACATCACATTCAAGGCTGATAGCACAATTGGAGACCGAAAAGTAGATGTCGACATGGTCATTCGTAGACCACAAATTGCCGTTGCAGGAACGGACTCTATTGTGAAAATTGATCACAAGCGTTACTTCATGGGAGATATTTATTTCCACTTAGATTACAATGCTACTGACATCAATTATGAACCCACTGATACGCTTGAGTTCAGTGGAATCTATATCCTTTATCAAGGAGAGCTAGCGGTAAAGCCAGAACTGTTGCAGTACATGTTGGCTTTTGCGAAAGGTGACTTGTACCAGAAAGATAAAATTGACAAAACGTACAGAGGGTTGGTCCAGTTGCCTGTTTTTCGATCTGTGACCATTGATCTTCAGGAAGAAACGATCGACGGATTGAATGTGTTGAAGGCACAGATTTATTTAGCTCGAACGAAGCGGCAATATGTTTCATCACAGGCGGGGATTACACACCGTGACGGACTCTTTGGTCTGTCTGGAAGCTTCTCTTTTTCGAATCGAAATTTATTTAGAGGATCTGAAACTGGACAGATAAAAATCGCAGGAGCTTTTGAGGCGCAGCAATCACTGACGCAAACATCCAATGATGCTTCAAGCATTGATGTGACTGATAACCTTCGTTTCAATACATTTGAGATTGGCCCAGAGTTAAGCTTAGATTTCTACCGCTTCTTTCCTTTTGGTATGAGTAAATTCCGTCGGTCAAATGAGGCAAGAGCGACATTGACCGCTGCTTTTAATTACCAAAATCGTCCAGACTTTGAGCGAACCCTAACCCAATTTAGGTACAGCACTTCATTTTGGGAGAACCAGAGCAGGGGATCTAGAGTGTTTATTGATTGGGCTGAAATCAGCTCCATTAACATCAGTCGGTCTGAGGCTTTCGAAGAGTTGTTGTTCGATTTGAGCAATGATTTTCTCTTGGCCAGTTATTCTGATCATTTCATTTCCTCTAGTAGAATTGGGTACCAAAGAAACACACAGAAACCGCAGTTTCAGCGGCAGTTTTATTTCTTCAAGACCTCAATAGAAGGAGCGGGAAATGCATTGCATGGGCTGTATTCTCTGGGAAACAAAAAAGTAGATGAATTGGGGAGTTACACCGTTTTCGGTGTGCGATTTGCGCAGTTTGTGAAGTTTGAAACAGACTTTCGTTACTACAGACATAAAGACGAAAGTAACTCAGCCGCTTTCCGCATGCATGCAGGCATAGGGCGCCCAGGAAAGAACCTGTCTGTTCTGCCATTTGAAGAGAGTTATTACGGTGGGGGTAGCAATGGCATCCGCTCCTGGAGACCGCGAACTTTGGGGCCTGGTACTTTCAGGGATTCCTCTGCGGCGGTTACTTTTAACAATATTGGCGAAGTGATTTTGGAGTTTAGTGCTGAATATAGATTTGAGTTGACACAAACATTAGAAGGTGCCTTTTTTGCAGATATAGGAAACATTTGGATGCTCAATGAAGACCCTGATAGACCCGGGAGCGGATTTGATAAAGATTTTATCCAAGCCATGGCCGTTGGAGCAGGGGTCGGACTTCGTTTCGATTTTGACTTCTTTTTGGTCAGACTTGATACAGGGCTGCAATTGAAAGACCCTTCTAAAATAAGCGGTGAGCGTTGGTGGTGGCAAGGAAAAGATGAATATACTTCCTATGTAAATGATTTAAGTGGCACTGATGATTACCGTTTCGTTCCGAATCTCAACTTTAACTTGGGAATTGGTTACCCGTTCTAATAATTTCACACTTTCTTTGCATTAAGTTTAAAAGAAGGGCGACCTCTAAGTCGCTTTAATATATTTGAAAGTCCTAACGCACAAACATGGGGTGGTTTAAAAGAATAAAAGAAGGAATTACCACGAAGTCTGACGAGAAGAAGGAAATCCCAGAAGGGATGTGGTATAAATGTCCGGAATGTAAAAACGTAATTACCTCGCAAGAGCATGCTGTTCAAAACTGGGTTTGCCCGAGTTGTGATCACCATGAGCGCATTGGATCTGAAGAGTATTTCCATGTGTTTTTTGACGACGGTAAATACCGCGAAATAGCAGCGAATCTAACCTCTGGAGATCCATTGGAGTTTTCAGATACTAAGAAATATACGAATAGAGTAAAGGCTTCCATGGAGAAGACCGAACTCAAAGACGCACTTCGAACTGCATCAGGATTGATGGAAGGACAGAAGGTTGTTATTTCTTGTATGGACTTCAAATTCATTGGAGGTTCGATGGGTTCTGTGGTAGGTGAGAAAATTGCCAGAGGAATAGAATACGCTGTCAAGAATAACTGTCCGTTCATCTGTATCTCCAAATCAGGTGGAGCGCGTATGATGGAAGCAGGTTTTTCTTTGATGCAAATGGCGAAGACCTCTGCAAGGTTGACGCAATTAGCTGATGCCGGACTGCCTTACATTTCAATCTTGACAGATCCAACAACTGGCGGCGTGACTGCCAGTTTTGCCATGCTGGGCGACTTAAACATTGCTGAGCCGAAAGCTTTAATTGGATTCGCTGGTCCCCGTGTTGTAAAGGAAACCATTGGTAAAGATCTACCAGAAGGATTCCAGCGCAGCGAGTTTGTTTTGGAACACGGATTTTTAGACATGATCGTGCCGCGAGTTGAGTTGAAATCGAAAGTTGCACTTGCACTTAAAATGATGAAGCAAGACTAGTTATTTCGAAAAGAAAACTTACATTTGCATTTCCTAATTAAGGAGTACATAATATTCATCACAAAGATTTTGGCATGTATTTGACAAAAGAAATGAAGGCAGAGTTCTTCAAAACACACAACAAGTCTGAAGCAGACACCGGAACACCTGAAGGGCAAGTAGCCATGTTCACGTTCCGTATTGCTCACTTAACTGAGCACTTAAAGAAGAATCGTAAGGATTTTAACACGCAACGTTCTCTAGTTAAAATGGTAGGGAAGCGTCGTAAACTTCTTGATTTCTTGATCTCGAAGGACATCACGCGTTACCGTGCAATTGTTAAAGAACTTGGTTTGCGTAAGTAATTGAAAGATATAAAGATAACATAGCTATTTAAAAAAGGGGCAATAGGTAATTCGACCATTGCCTCTTTTTGATTGAATGTAGTACCCTAGAAGACGTATGAACTACACATTGCACACAAAGACCATCGACCTCGGTGATGGCAGACCGGTAACCATTGAAACAGGTAAACTGGCGAAACAAGCTCACGGATCCGTTGTGATTCGCATGGGCGATACCATGATTCTTGCTGCAGCAGTAGCAAATCATGAAGCTAAAGAAGGCGTTGACTTCTTGCCCCTTACGGTAGATTACCGTGAGAAATATGCTGCGGCTGGTAGATTCCCTGGTGGATTCTTCAAGCGTGAAGCTCGTCCTTCAGATGATGAAGTACTTGTTATGCGTTTGGTTGACCGTGCCCTTCGTCCTACGTTTCCTGGAGATTTCCATGCAGATACGCAGGTTCAGATTATGGTGTTGTCAGCAGACCTAGAAAACATGCCTGATTGCTTAGCCGGATTGGCAGCATCAGCAGCAATCTGTGTCTCTAATATTCCGTTCAACGGACCAATCTCTGAAGTACGTGTTGCACGTATCGAAGGTAAGTTCGTGATCAATCCTACTAAATCTGCTTTGGCAGGTGCAGACATGGATATGATGATTGCTGGATCAATGGATAGCATTGTGATGGTAGAAGGTGAAATGCTAGAGGTCAGTGAAGCTGAAATGTTAGAAGCCATTGAAGTTGCTCACTCTGCAATTAAAGTTCACTGTAAAGTGCAGATGGAACTTGCTGAAATGGTTGGGAAAGCATTTCCGAAACGTGAGTACAATCACGAAACACATGATGAAGCTTTACGTGAAACTGTAAAGACGGCATTGTATCCTAAATATTATGAAGCGTGTTCAGAAGGTGCATCGAAAGAAGCACGTAAAGAAGCGTTTGCTGAAATCAAAGAAGAATATGTAGCTACCTTCTCAGCTGAAGAGTTAGCTGAAAAGAAAGCGTTGATCGGACTCTACTCGAAAGAAGCTTTGAAAGAAGCTATTCGCAATGTAGTGCTAGATGAAGGAAAACGTCTTGATGGTCGTAAGACTACTGACATTCGTTCAATCTGGTCTGAAGTAAATTACCTTCCGGGTACGCATGGTTCTGCCATCTTTACAAGAGGTGAAACGCAATCCTTGACTACCCTTACTCTAGGTACGAAGCTTGACCAACAAACCATTGATGGTGCATTGGAGAAAAGAAGCGAACGTTTCTTACTTCACTATAACTTCCCTCCATTCTCTACTGGAGAAGCGAGACCACTTCGTGGTGTGAGTAGAAGAGAAGTAGGACACGGGAACCTTGCACTTCGTGCCTTGAAGCCGGTGATGCCAGCGCATGAAGATTGTCCTTACACTATCAGACTTGTATCTGAAATTCTTGAATCAAATGGTTCGTCTTCAATGGCTTCTGTTTGTGCAGGAACGCTCGCCCTCATGGATGGTGGTGTGCCAATTAAGGCGCCCGTATCTGGAATTGCGATGGGATTAATCTCAGATGCTAAAACAGGTAAGTATGCCGTGCTTTCTGATATCCTTGGAGACGAAGATCACTTAGGTGATATGGACTTCAAAATTACTGGAACAGCTGCAGGAATTACTGCTTGTCAAATGGACATTAAGGTTGCCGGACTTTCTTCTCAAGTATTGAAAGAAGCCTTGGACCAAGCAAGAGTTGGACGTATTCACATTCTCGATGAGATTAAAAAGACCATGTCTGAGCCTGCCGCTGACTACAAACCACATGCACCTCGTATCGAATCTTTCGAGATTCCTACAGACATGATTGGAGCGATTATCGGCCCCGGTGGAAAGATTATCCAAGAGATTCAAGCTGAAACTGAAACAACCATTTCTATCGACGAGCGCGATGGTAAGGGAATTGTGGAAGTTTCTGCAAGCAACCTCTCTGCAATTACAGCTGCAGTAACCCGAATTAAAACCATCGTTTTCCCTCCAGTTATTGAAATTGGTGAAGAGTACGAAGGAAAAGTGAAGTCAATCATGCCTTATGGCGCATTCGTTGAGATTGTTCCTGGACAAGACGGATTGATTCACGTTTCTGAGTTAGCTTGGGAACGCGTTGAGAAAGTAGAAGACATCCTAAAAGAAGGTGATCTTGTGAAGTTCAAAGTTGTTGGGCGTGATCCTAAAACCAACAAGATTAAGCTTTCAAGAAGAATTCTGATTGAAAAACCAGAAGGATATGTTGAAAGACCTGAGCGTCCTGAGCGTCCTGAGCGCAGTGGTGACCGCGGCGGTGACCGCAGAGGAGGAGATCGTAGAGATCGTCCACGCAGAGACTAAATTTTTTCCTTTCCCTAATTGACACTGTGTCAGTTAGGGAAAGTTTCTCATCATTTTTGATGATTTAACGTTTGATTCACTCGTTTTTAGCGTTAAAGAGATGTAGAACTTTATTCGTGCAATACGTAATAGAGTTGAGAAGAAGATGTCAGAGGAATCTGACAACAGTGAAGCAGGCCCTCGTTTCATGTAGAAGTGAGGTGGACAAAGACAAAGGCAATGAGACAGTTAAAGATAACAAAACAGGTTACCAACAGGGAAACGGCCTCTCTTGACAAGTATTTGCAAGAAATTGGAAGAGTTGATTTGATCACTGCTGAAGAGGAAGTGGAATTAGCACGCCGAATCAAGCAGGGAGATCAAATCGCGCTTGAGAAATTGACTAAAGCAAACTTGAGATTCGTTGTTTCTGTATCAAAGCAATACCAAAATCAAGGACTTTCACTTCCTGATTTGATCAATGAAGGAAACCTCGGTTTGATTAAAGCAGCTCAACGTTTTGATGAAACTAGAGGATTTAAGTTTATCTCATACGCAGTTTGGTGGATTCGCCAATCGATTCTTCAAGCCTTGGCTGAGCAGTCTCGTATTGTTCGTTTGCCGTTGAATAAAATTGGATCGATTAATAAGATTAATAAGGCGTTCGCCCGTCTTGAGCAGGAATACGAAAGACCTCCTACTGCAGCTGAGTTAGCTGAAGTACTTGAAATGACACTTGACGAAGTAAAGCAATCTCTCAAGAATGCTGGCCGTCACGTATCAATGGATGCTCCCTTGAAAGATGGAGATGACAGTTCAAGTACAATGTACGACGTACTCCAAACTGGAGACACTCCATCACCAGATACTGATTTGATGACGGAGTCACTTCGTCGTGAAATTGAACGTTCGCTTCGCACCCTTACTACAAGGGAAGCTGATGTAATTCGTTTGTACTTCGGTTTGAATGGTGAGCATCCAATGACCTTGGAGGAAATTGGTGAGCGATTTGATCTTACACGTGAACGTGTTCGTCAAATTAAAGAAAAAGCAATTCGAAGACTGAAGCATACATCTCGCAGTAAGATCTTAAAGTCATACCTGGGATAAGCGCTTCAACAACATTATAAAAAAGGCCTTGCAATTTGCAAGGCCTTTTTTTTGTCCAAATAGATTTGCCGCAAAATGGCACTGTTCTCTAGTCTTTGAGTAGTCTCATAAACTCATCCAAATAAACAGTGCAGACAGGATTTTCTGTCAACTAATTTTTAAACGAGCTAAGGCACTAAAAAAGGCAGACTTAGAAGTCTGCCTTTTTTTTAAATTAGGATTGCAATTTAGGAATAGCACTCTTAGATAAATTATAGAGTTCGTTTGCTTCGTCTTCTTTGTATTTCGTCACTTGCGCTAAAGCGTCAGGAATAACATCGCTACAAATAACAATCATGCTTCCTGGCTTGGCGTTTGAAATGGCGAAGTCAATGGCTTCACTTTCTTTCGGAATGATGGTGATTTTCTTGTTCGGGTCTACTTTCTTGATTCCATCGGAAAGCATATCGATTAATTGCGTTTCACTTTTCCCACGAAGGTGTTTGTCTTGACGAATAATGATTTCATCAAACATTTCAGCAGCAACCTGGCCAATCTCATTATTATCTTCCGTTCTGCGATCACCAATACCTGCAATGATTCCCACTTTAGGAGTTCCTTCCATGCGTTGGATGAGGTTGTGCAAAGCACGAAGCCCTGAAGCATTGTGCGCATAATCAAGCAATACATTGAAATTCTGGAATTCAAACATGTTCAATCTTCCAGGTGTTTGTGAAGGAGAAGGGATGAATGATTCCAATGCTACCTTAATGTCTTCCAACTTCACACCTCGCACATAAGCCGCGAGTGTTGCAGGTAAAACATTTTGAATCATGAATGCCGCTTTCCCTCCAAAAGTCAAAGGAACATTGAGTGCTTTTGTCACACGCATCTTCCATTCGCCTTTGCAAATGGTAATAAATCCATTTTCATAAATGGCAGATAGTCCTCCTACTCTTGCAATGGCTTTAATTCGAGGATTGTTTTCGTCCATAGAAAAAAGCGCCACATTAGATTGGACTGATTTTCGCATGTTGTAGACCAAGTCGTCATCTGCATTCAAAATGGAATAACCACCTGCTCTTACAGTTTCAGGAACAACTGATTTTACACGTGCAAGTTGCTCTATGGTGTGAATTCCTTTCAAGCCGAGGTGGTCAGGTGCCACATTAGTGACAATTGCTACATCGCAGCTTTTGAAGCCTAGTCCGGCGCGAAGCAATCCGCCTCTTGCTGATTCGAGTACAGCAAAATCTATGGTGGGATCTTTCAGCACGAATTCAGCACTAGCAGGACCTGTGCAATCACCTTGCATCAGTAAGCGGTTTTGGATGTAAACACCATCAGTAGTTGTATATCCAACTTTAAATCCTTTCATGCGCATGATGTGCGCCAATAAACGAGTGGTAGTAGTCTTCCCGTTCGTTCCAGTGATTGCAACAATCGGGATGCGTGACTCAGTTCCTGGAGGAAATAACATGTCCACCACATGTCCGGCTACGTTTCTAGGTAAACCCTCAGAAGGAGCGAGGTGCATTCTAAATCCAGGACCAGCATTCACCTCCAAAATAGCGCCTCCTGTTTCATGCAACGGAGTGCTAATATCAGTAGACATAATGTCAATACCGCAAATATCAAGGCCCACAATTTTAGCAATGCGCTCAGCCATAAATACATTGTGTGGATGCACGATGTCTGTTACATCAGTAGATGTTCCTCCTGTGCTTAAGTTCGCCGTATCCTTTAAAGCGAGCCATTCACCTGATGGTAAAACAGTGTCCAGAGTGAGATCGTGTTTCGCCAAAATGCCATTTGTCATCGCATCTATGGAGATTTGAGTCAGTACTTTCTCATGTCCGTATCCTCTGCGTGGATCAGCATTCACAACATCAATCAGTGCTTGAATGGTTGATGTTCCGTCTCCAGTAACACCTGCCGGGGTGCGTTTAGCGGCAGCTACTAATTTGTAATCGATAACGAGTAATCTATAATCTTCGCCAACAATGTAACGTTCAGCAATAACAGATCGAGAAACTTCTTTCGCAGCGGCAAAAGCCACCAATGTATCTTCCCAATTGTTCAAGTTGGCTGTAATGCCTCTTCCGTGGTTTCCGTTAATAGGTTTAATTACAAGTGGATAACCGATGCGATCAACCGCGTCTTTTAATCCTGCCTCACTGCGCACGATGTCACCCTTTGGAACGGGAACTTCAGCTTGCTCAAGTAAGTGTTTTGTATCTTCTTTATCGCAAGCTATCTCAACTGCGATACTCGATGTTTCGCTTGTGACAGTTGCTTGAATTCTTTTTTGATTTTTCCCGTAACCAAGTTGACATAAAGAATAACGATTAAGGCGAAGCCAGGGAATGTTTCGTGATTCAGCTTCTTCAATAATGCTGCCAGTTGAGGGGCCTAGCCGCTCGCCTTCACGAAGCTCGCGCATTTCCTGAATGTCTGCATCTAAATCATAATGCGAGCCTTCAATAAGCGCTTCTGCAATTCTAACTGCTGATTTTGCCGCAAAACGACCTACTTTTTCTTCCATGTATGCAAAGACAACGCTGTAAACGCCTTCTTCACCATAGCCTCTTGTTCTTCCAAAACCCACATCCATTCCGGCAAGCGTCTGAGTCTCTAAGGCAATGTGCTCTATCACATGTCCCATCCAAGTTCCTTCGTCAACACGTCTGAAAAAGCCTCCGGCCGTTTCTTCCGAACAGCGATGTTCATACATGGTGGGAAACATTTCCTCCAGTCGTTCGCGAAATCCTGGGATTTTATTGGTTGGTTTCTCCTCCAGATCTTCTAGGTCGAGTACCATTACAATTAATTTATGCCTACGAATTGACCAGTAGTTGGGTCCACGCATTGCATTTATCTCACGAATAATCATTAGTATCTAGTTTTTGGTAGCGTTCATAAGTTTTTAAACACGGTGACTTGAAAGTAGGCAATTTTTGGGTGGAAGTAATATTTTTACAATGAAATCGAATCTGAATATGGCAGCTAAAGGCGTGTTAATACCAATTGGGGGGAATGAAGACAAGGGGGTTGAGCAAAATGAAAGCTTTGAAGTTGAGTTCATAGAAGATGGGATTCTAAGCCATGTTGTTCGCGAAGCAGGCGGACCAGAGGCGAAGATCGTGATTATCCCTACTGCTTCAAGCATTCCGAAGGAAGTGGCAGAAATGTACCTCATTGCCTTTGGTAAGTTTGGATGTAAAAACTTGGCAGTGCTTGACATTCGGAATCGCATGCAAAGCGAAAAAGAGAGCACAGTAAAAATATTGGAGGATTGTGATTGTGTTATGTTCTCAGGCGGTGATCAGAGTAAGATTTCCAAATTTATAGCCAACACGAAAGCGCATGAAGTGATCGCTAGACGCTACCAAGAAGAGCGTTTTGTGATCGCAGGAACGAGTGCTGGGGCCATGGCCATGAGTGAACACATGGTTTCTGGAGGAAGCAGTCGGGAATCAATGTACAAGGGCGCTGTGATGATGCGAAAAGGATTGGGTTTAATCAAAGGATTGATTATCGACACCCACTTTATTCGCCGCGGCAGATTTGGTAGACTCGCAGAAGCAATGGCCATTCATCCAAATTTATTGGGATTGGGGTTGGCTGAAGACACGGGCATAATCATTGAAGAAGGAAACAAGTTCAAGGTTATTGGTTCCGGCATGGTAGTGCTTTATGATCCGAGCAAGTTGACGCACAATACACACAGTGTTCTTCCTGAAGGAACACCCATCAGTCTTGGGAATCTAATTGTAAATATTCTGGCCAACAATGATGAGTTTACGATTGATAACCGCGTGGTGAGCATTTCTCCGTTGGAAGAGGGGTATATTTAAACCGGTTTATTTTGGTCGCCTTGTTTGGCGCCCCAGTAATTATTTATAAATAGAGATCTCTTCGGTGCCGTCACTTTTCTTCATGCCTCGGTACATTCCGTCAGTATTGAATTCAAGGCATAAATTGCCTTTTGAATCAGCGGCAATTAGTCCGCCATCACCACCCAACTCAAAAAGTCTTTTTTGAATGACTTCTGAACAAGCATCTTGGAGTGAAAGGCCTTTGAACTCCATAAGGCAACTGACATCATAAGCTACAACGCCGCGAATAAAAAACTCTCCACTTCCTGTACATGATACGGCGCACGTTTGATTGTTAGCGTAGTTTCCAGCGCCCAACATCGGACTGTCACCAACCCTTCCGAAACGCTTATTGGTCATCCCGCCTGTTGATGTAGCTGCGGCAATGTTTCCTTCTTGATCAAGTGCTACAGCGCCAACTGTTCCAAATTTCTTTTCGTTTAAAGGCGAATGATCAAGCTGAACGACATCGTTTTTTAATGCTTCTTGCCATTGTTTGTAGCGAAGATCATCATGGAAGTATTCAGCAGCTTCCAACTGAACATTGTTTTCTTTGGCGAAGGCCAATGCACCTTTCCCAGCCAGAAAAACGTGGCCAGATTTTTCCATGATCAGCTTCGCTAGTTGTATAGGGTTTTTCACACCCTCAACTCCCGCAACTGCACCACCCATTCTGGTTTTTCCTTCCATGATGGCTGCATCCATCTCATGCGTTCCTTCGTGTGTGAAAACAGCTCCTTTGCCTGCGTTGAACAGCGGGGAATCTTCCATTTCAGAAACGGCTCTTTCAACCGCATCTAAGGCAGAGCCTCCTTTATCTAAAAGAGCATATCCGGCATTAAGAGCAGAAGACAAAGCCGCTTTGTACGCCGCTTCTTTTTCATCGCTCATCTGACTTTTATGAATGGTTCCAGCGCCTCCGTGAATGGCTATGGTAAAAGCATTTTTCATAGTAAGAAATCAACGTTTTGGTACAGATTAATTTTCGCGCTCCTGTCTATTGAATCGCGCCAATTCAATGCTCGCGGTCTGAACTTGACTCAGCAAAATGGGAGCTATAATGAAGAAGTTTAGAAGGTTCACAAACGGAATCAGTGTCATAATGCAGAACGCCGTTGCAAGCTCCATTGATATAGGCCCCTCTTGACCTCTTAATCTGAATTGAAAATTAATCCGTGCCGCAAGTGTTCTCCAGAAAATAAACTGCCAGTAAATGTTGAAGAAAGGAATGAATAAGAAACCAATGGCCTGTCCTGCGCCAAAATCATCGCTTTTAACCTTTGGAAGGTTGTCGTATTTCAGTCCACAATAAATAATGGTAAAGATGCCGCATGTGATGAAGTGCAAGAGAATGCATACGCCTACGCTCATCTCATCAGTGAATCTTGTTTTTGAGAAGCGTTTCTTTTCATCATCCGTTAAACGATTGATGTCGAACAATTCATCATAAACGGGAAGTGAGGTGAAAGCTGATTTGGAGCGTGTTCGCTGCTGCTGCTGCTGCTGCTTTTGCCCTTGCCCTTGCCCTTGCCCTTCACCTTCACCTTGGTGTTGTCCTTGTCCTTCTTTATTCTCCTGTGGGACCGGCACCGGCAGTATTTCAGCTGTGGGCTCTTCTGAAGAATTTTTGCCTGAATCAGCACTTGACGAAGCTTGGTTCGAATTTTCATCTTTGGCCTCTTCGCTGCTTTCTTCATTTTCCGTAGAGGTAGAATCGCTTCCTTTCTCTTGAGCAGAAGTTATTTCTTCTGGAGTGAATGGGATAGAAGGATCGAAGATGAATTTTAAAGCATCAATGGAATCTGCGTTAACCCATTCAGACATGCGATCAGTTCGAATCTGAGCATTGGGTTGCAATCCTTTCTTCTGAAGTTCCAGCGCAGAAAATGGTCCGAGCTGCACACTGTTTTCATCAAGTACGTAGAAGTTCATGGGCTAAAGTTTGAACGAAAGATACTCTTCGCCCCACGAACTTGAAATCAAAATTTGAAATTAATGACCAGTGGTAAATAAGTTGCGTGCACCGGAGATACCACATTTTTGGTACTGGTGGTAGGCCTGAGCTGCCCGCTCATCTATTTCTGCGCCGCTTTCTCCTAACAACCAACCATCCAAAGCTGCTTTTAATGTATAGGCTTCAGGGGCCATCAGATGGGTGGTCCACAGAAGTGGCTTGGCCTGGGATGATAAGATTTCTGGGGCGAAAAACTTTTTGCTATAACAAGCAAGAATAATGATTTCTGGTGGTGTTTCTTCAACGGCTTCATAGGTCAAGTCCACATCGAAGTCCATGAGCCCATCATGTCCGATGTAGGCAATCAAATCTGACCTTCCTCCAAATTTCAGTTGGGTTCCATCTGCATCAACAACCATCTCATTCTGTCTGTTTGACGCACGCAAAAAATCTTCGGTGCATGCTTTAATGAATTTTCCATCATAGGCTTCTGCCAGCATGAAGCAGTTTTCGGTTTTGTGTTTAAAGAGTGCACGTTCAAGCACGATGTCATTGGTTGAGGGGACCATTTTCTGAAAAATCCATTCAGTTGTTTTTAGCTTAAAGAACGATTTTATGCCATATCCACAGCCCCAATAGAGGTTGTTCGCTGGATCTTGTCCGTTCCCGATTTTCTCGGGTACGGGCACAATCCCTTGATTCACATTGTCACAAAGGGCAACGAAAACATGCACTGTTTTTGGCTCACTTGTGCCAGCATTTGAAGATTGGACGAAGAGAAGGGTAAAGAAAAAAGTGATAATGGTTTTCATTTTTGTTTCGGTTTTTAGGGCTAAAGGTAGAACGCGAGCTTTCATCGGTTGGTATAGTTGAAAGGGTAGAAATTGCCCTTTCTGGTCATTCGAATTACCCTATTTTCAAACTATTTTCATGTACGTTGGGCAATCGAGACGTACGATTTATTAATGTATCAAAAAAATCAACTATGAAGGTAAGTACAGAAGTTTTTTTGTCGATTTATACACGTAATAGCAATTCAAAAGTGGGCAATAAAGCATGAAAAAGGCCATTTTGAGAAGTACGTTTTGAATCGGCAAATCACGCACATTCAAAAATCCGTCTAACCTTTGAGAGAAGTCGGTTTGACGAAATCGGTGGTCTAAAATCAAATAGGATTTAAAACGAAGGTTATGAAAAACATCAAGAATTTAAGAGATCAGCAGCTTCAGCGCATAAGTGGAATGTGGCTAGTGCGTGCAACAGAGTTGCAATTGAAAGCGAACAAGATGAGGGCGCGATTGAAAAAACGAATGGAGCGTGAAGCGAAACGACATGCTTCTTTAGAACCGACGCATCTTTTATTGGCCAATTCTAAGATCATTCTCGATGCCTTGAAACCCCATGGAGAATCAATCGCTCTGGAGCTAGTGCGCAAGCAGATTTCAGAATGTGAGGCAAAGATTCATGATGT
>JBLIGQ010000036.1:0-28881 GCA_047636995.1 Flavobacteriales bacterium
CGCCTGACGGCATGCGTTGTCCATGGGCATTACCGTCCCAACCCGTTTCAATGGTTGTGGTGTTAAAGACCATTTTCCCCCATCGGTCATAAACACTGAAGTTAAGTGCTACAATTCCTTGACCACGTACATAGAGAACATCATTTGTTAGGTCACCGTTGGGTGAAAAAATGTCTGGTATGAAGATGGGAGTTGGAGGCAAGATGCAGATATCTACACTTACTGAATCAGGGCATCCTCCTTCGTTCATCACCTCTAATAAGACGGTGTAATTACCAGGTTGGTCATAGATTTGATTTGGATTTGAACCCTGCTCATATGCTTGTGTACTTTCGTTTCCAAAGTCCCAAGAGCCTGAAAGCGCATTTTGCGAATAATCAATGAAGGTGATTGGTTGACTGTCCCATGCAATGCATTCCGAATTTGGATTTGGTGAAAAGAGCGCTGAAATAGCCGTGTAACTGGGTACAAGAATTAAACTGTCAAACTCACAGCCGTTGTCCATATCTGTAATGAGCAAATTTACAATGCTACCGGCCGTTGTTGCAATCAAATTATCTTCTACTACTCCGTTTCCTGACCAACCTATGCTGAAGTTGCCCTCTGTTTCAACCAACACTGCAGCAAAGCTCCCTTCTTCGCCAAAACAGAGGGTGTCACTAGTTGTTATTAAGGTTTCTATAAGAGGTAATACTTCAATGAAAATAGAATCAGTGAAGGTGTCTGAGCAGCCATCATCAATGCTCACATAGTAGAATTGGGATGTTTCAGGAATGGCTGTGTTCTCAGAAAGCGGAAAGAGTCCGTCACTCCAAGAGTACGAGTATAAAGCATCAGGGAAACCGCCTTCAGCAGTTACAAAAAGAAGTGTTCCGGCCCCGGGGCAGATGAGTTCATCAGTGGTTTCAAGCGAGGCAATAAGTTCAGGATAAACGAAGACATTTACAGTATCTGCGCTCATGCAGTTTAGGCCTGTCCATGTGAGAATGACTTGGTGTTCACCCGGTCCTTCAATTGCCGGATTGAAGAGAAAAGGGTCGGTACTCCCTGTTAAAATTCCATCATCAGGAGAGAGCATCAATTCAATGTCAATGTCTTCAAAGCAGTAAATTTCATCTAGCCCATCTATGCTCGCTTGGAAGAAGGTTTCGACCTCAACGAAAATGGAGTCATGGCATCCCGAAGGTGTATTCCAGTAGACGTAATAACTTCCATCATCAGCAATATTCGGGTCGAAAAGGCCTGTGTTTTCATTCGAAATACCGCTTCCTGACCAGGTGCCTCCTCCTGGTATGGATTCGTCTAACAGAAATGCAGGCTCATTAGAGCACATAGAGTATGATGTGGCATTGAGTTCCGTTGGGTACACGTATACCAACAGACTATCACTGCAATCATTGGCATCATAGAGCAACCAATGTTCACCAACACCTGCAGAAGAAGGGGTGAAGACGAAGTAATTGTTCCAAGGATTGGTAATGCCCGCGCCTGTCCAATCTCCATTCCAAGGAGTGCTTCCAACGGTTTCCCATTCAAGCGGTCCACCGTCATCATCAATGCAGAGGTAAGCTATGTCTAAAAGAATATCGGTCTGTACGTTGTAATAAAAAATAGTATCGATGCAGCCATTTGGTGCATAGTAAATCAATTGGGTCCAGTAGTCGTTTGGAACGATTCCCGGATCATACATCCCTGTAACAGAGTCAGTAATTCCTACACCTTCCCAATAACCTCCGGCAGGAGCAAAATCAGGCTGAGGAATGTAGGCTTCCTCTTCAGGGCAGGATGTTCGAACCCGATTGCCCGTGTATGTTTCCTTTATGTGAATGGTAAATTCCTGATCACATCCTTGCACTTCATAAAGAAGAATGTAGTCACCCGGATCAATAGAAGAAGGATCAAATACACCGTAAAAATCATCAATGATTCCAGGACCGGTCCATGTTCCGCCCAAAGGGCTAAAGAGAATGGTGTCTGGCCAATTTGACTGACAGAGGGTATCCAGTGCGAATTGTCCCGTAATGTCAGCAACATTTGCAATCAAGGTATCTGTGCAACCATTGAAGAAGTAAACAAGCGGGTAGGAGCCCTCTGTTGAAGGATTAAAGAGTCCATCTAGATCAACAAAATCACCTTCCCAGGTTCCGCCGGGGGTGATTGGTTCTAGGAAGAAAGGTGCAGCCCCTGGACAAGCAGCTTCATACAGCCCAGCATCGATGGCTGTTATGTCGAAAATAACACTGTCATAGCAAAGCTCTTCATAGACGTAATAGATCACATTGATGCCGGTGTCAGCGCTGTCTGGAATGAAATAGCCTGTTTCTTCATTTTGCACTCCTGGTCCGTACCACAAACCTCCCGAAGGCATGGCGTCTACTACAAATGCCGGTTCACTTTGGCATAAATCACCTGACGGAATTAAAATATCAGCATTGATCACTTCGATCGTTATGCTTTCAGTAGTTGAGTTTCCGGTAGGGATTTCCGTAATCGTTACCGAGTAGGTTGTAGTTACAACAGGACAAACTAAATGCGGACCGGGTCCAGCGGGCAATCCATTGTCCCATGAAAACGCATGGTCAAAGCACCCTTGAACAGCGGCCTGGACATTGGTGCAATTTCCAGCACATAAAGCCTCTTCATCAGCAGAAATAGTGCTTTGAATAGGACAAGAAATCATTTGGAACGTAGCGGTGAGTGGGAAGTACCAGAGGCTATCACATGCATCTGGAATGCCAATGATCATTTGAATAGTGTAATCACAATTGTATTGCAAGGGTTCAGCCAATTCAAAAGTAGCAAGGTCGCCCTGTCCGTTGGTACAGGTGACCAAGGTTGAAATCACATCAATTTCTTCGTTCCCGAAAAAAGAGACACTGTCAGGCTCTAACCATGAACAGCCGATGGGCATGCTGAAATCAACCAAAACAGAAGTGCTTTCACATTCTGGGATCTCGTTTACAACAATTATTGGTGGGGTAGGTGGACCAGCGATGGAATTAAAAAACAGATTGAATCCGCAGTAACTGGCACTTTGATCAGTAATAAATTGGAAGGTAATGGCGCCACTTGTTGCTGTGACTCCAGGAGGTATAAATCCTGCCCCGGTCACTTCTGCAAGCAATGGAGAACCAATGTCTGGTCCGTCATAAATGTACAGGTAATCAAATCCATCTTCAATGCAGATTTCGTCCAAGAAAGTAACTTCAATGGTCTGAGCACCAGAGTTAACTGTGAACGTTAAATCTTCATTAATAGAGTAGGATTCTCCTGGCCCCCCAGAATCAGATAAATATCCATCACAATCAGTCACGGTGGTGTCCATCATCATAAACTCAGGTAAGTCTTGAGCAACAGAGGATAGGGCAAACCCGAAGGCAAAAAGGAAGAGGTATAAATCTTTTATTTTCATTTGCTACAAACTATCTACAATCATCACAGCAGGGGAAGTAATTTGGTTGCTCCAATTGCCTGATCTGTCTTTAAGCTGAAGAGTGAAGGTAGTGGTCTCTTGGCTAGCGTTTCCGAGTAAAAAGAGTGAATTTAGTTCTACAGTAAAACTGCCACTAATGTTTAGTTCTTCCATTTCTGGGGTCAAAGGCGGGATGTGGTACCAATCAAATTCTTCAAGTCTACTGTCTTTTACACGAAGCGAATAGGCGTCAGGGTCTTGGTATCCAATGTCTCCATTTTCGTCTATGTAATCAAGGGTGATTTGAAGGCTATTTTGGAAATTAAGCACGGTCGTTTCAGAAATTGACTTGAACGTGATTTCAGGAATTTCGTTCACGGATTCTTCTTTTTTGCAAGCAAATAAAAAGAGCAAACAACTGATGTAAATGAGTAGCTTTTTCATTGTACTTGAATTACGAAGATGGCAGTAATGAGTGAGTTGCTATTGGCATTTGGTAACTCAGTAACAGTGGTTTGATTGCCATCATCAAAATAAGTACGAACAAAGAGGGTAGTGCCAATCGGGTATGTACTCAGGTCTACCGTAGCTTTTCTATTAAAAGTAGCGGGGCTGCCATTAAGGTCTTCGGCAACAAGGGTTTCTGAAGTATTAAAGAGTAAAGGCGCACTCAAGTTAAATTCATCTGTGTTTTCAGCAAGTTTTAATTCGTTTACTGCAATGGAAGCTGCAGGAGTTTGATCGTCTGTTACACGAACCCAAAGGTCTACCATTCCATTGTCAACCAAAATAGGGGTGATTCCTTGTCCTTCTGGCTCTCTGATGTAAGGGTCAGTGGTGTTTCCAGCGGGAAATACGGCGAAGGCATCAACTTGGGGCGGAAAATCACTGCCTGCTGGTCCGGCCATGGTTCCAAACATATCAGGTGCACCAATGGCAATCCATGTTTCAATGGCTCCGATGTATGAATTACTTAATTCGTCCCAATCAGAATTTTCATCCACTTCCAAAGGCATGATTCCAGAACTATTTGGAATGTTATTGGTCAAACGTTCATGGAGCAATGAGGCCTCAAAATCTCCTGGTTTTACGCGGTATTGAAAGGTGAATCCGGCATCATTTGAAATCACAGGCTGATTCACCAATGAATTATATGAAGACGAAATGCTATTGAATTTTGGCTCGAAAGTACCATCATGACATCCGCTATTGGCGCAGGTAGGTTTGAATATTTTACCATGCAACCAAGCGAAATTACCTACAGGAAGATCTTCTACATCAGGATTGTCTATTTCAACTACATAGACCAATTCTTCATAAGGGTTTTCGGCTTCTTTCTTTTTGCACGCCCAAATGAGAATAGACATTCCAATAAGCATCAGAAATGGATACTTCATACTCATATTTGTTCTAAGAGTGATTGGGTTCCTGGTGCTACTAGCCCGGCCGCTTGCACTTCATTTTTAACACCTAGCACATCGGCAATGGTCATCATTGAATCTGTTACTTTGCCTACTGGGTTTCCTTCGCCTCCAATGATCAGGTTCGATGGAATAGAAGGCCCAACGAGCTGCGTAAAAACGCGCAAAGAGTTCAGATCACTGTGGTCATAAGAACGCCAATCATTTTCATCTAGGATGTTATTTGGCATTAAATTTCGGCCACATTCGGGTGTTACAATCAGCGTTGTGTTGTTCGCCATTTCGGGAATTTCATTTTGAATGTAATTCCACAAATGTCCAACGGCATGGTCTGCACGGTGTAAATTTGATACGTAGCCAGAGAAATTGGAGTGACAAGTGTCTACACCATTCAAGTTTACTACGGTTAATGCGGGTTTGAACCACTTCATGGTTTCGCACGCATAGCCAATGGTGGCAGTGTCACCGTTATCTGTCAAAGGAGGCATAGCCACGGTACCGTTGTTGGTTTTCGTGTACATCTCCTTAATGAATTCTTTAATTGATTGCTTTTCAGCTTCAGTGTTCCCAAGTGATAGCAGGCCATCAGCGTATTGATCAAAACTATTGTCCAAGAAGTATTTCATCTGGTACATTGGTCCCAATTCATTCTCTGGGTGATACACTTTCGCATCGCCTAAGTATTGTTCGCATGTTTCTGCAAATGTGGTTGTTGGGGCGAAAAAGTTCGCGCCATATCCTGCACCGTAATCTGGGTGACCACTGTAATTTAGCAATGGAATCGAATTCGAAATGCCATTTCCAATGAACCACATGTCTGTTGCGTTGTAGCCACCATGTCTTCTCAAGTATTCAAAAATAGTTGGATTCATAGGACGTTGCTTCAACCCTTGTGTGGTCACTGTACTTCCTTGGATCAAACTGTTCAATCCGCCAAAATGCCCAGCACTCAATGCTGAGACTTCGCTAAAGATGGTTCCTTGAGATTGCAAAGAAGTGTTTAGCAGCTGCGGAATTGGATTAATACCCCCTTGTCCGGTTCCGTATACAATCTTTTGCTCTGGAGGAAGCCCATTGAACATGTTGTACATGATGTTTCCAGGGTACGGTTCGTTCACCTGTGAATCATCTAAATAGCGCTGCAATATTGATTCTTGCTGTCTCACTCCTCCAGCAAACATGACCATCACAACATGCTCAGATGTTTGTCTCCCCGAAGCAGCGAACAGCCTTCCACTCGGCAGAATGTAAGGCATGACTACCGATGCCGCTGCTGTAACTCCTGCTTTTTTTATAAAGTCTCTCCGTTTCATAGGCTTAGTAGAACATGTATTCGTTAGAAAGGGCAAAAGAAAAGTAGACGATTTCAGGGGTGACGTACGGATTGGTAATGATGAAATTCCGCAGATATGCTTTTTCGGCTTCAGTAGGGAAACGCACTAAGAATCGAATATAAGTTTCAGTAATGAATGCGTCCATGTCAGTATTCATTACTTCCATAGACGGAATAACTACTCCTTCATCATTCATGAAATTAGAAATGATGACCTCACGTGCTAATTCTTTATCTCCAATGCTTTCAATGCAATTATCAATTTCGAAAATATCATTGGCTGAGAGCGCCGTTTGAAATAAGTTAGCGTGAAGAATGGCCACATACTGCTGATTTGATTTCACCTTGGTCTTTCCAGCAGAATTCGGGTAGAGTTCAACATCATTCAATACAAATTTCGCCTCGGGTTCTTTTTTACAAGAAATGAGGACTGTACATGCGAAAAGCACAAGCAGAGCGGAAGCGAGTTTAATTGAAGCCTGCATATTCATCTTTTATTAGAATGGACCGTTGCACGGCTGAAAAGGTTAAATCATTTTGAAAATCTCCAATGACAGTAAATACCTCATTCGAAGATGGTTCTCTTGATAAAAGGGAGAGGTAAGCCCAGTTAATCATGCCTTCATGGTATTCTGTAGTAGTTGTCAGAATTTGAACATATTCAGCTTTGTTCTGAGCTACTTGTCCGAATAAAAGTCCTGCTTGGTTGGCGTCAATTATTTGATACGCATTATCAAATTCGCTTGCAGTGGGGTATCTGTAAAACAAATCGTCAAATGAAGCATTCACAAAATTGAAGCTATTCATGTTTATTTGATCGTAAATGCTATTATTGATCAGCCGTCTGAACATTTCGTCAATGGTTATTTCTTGCGTTCGAAGTTCTTCTTTGCTATCCAAGACTGCGCGCAGTTTTTCATAGACCGTTTTGTTGATTTCATAGGAAGTGAAATTTCCATTCACGGAGTCTGAATAGGCTTGTCCAAAAGCAAGGTTGTAGGATTCAAGAATAATGTTTTCAGATGCGCCATCAATCATACGGGCTTTTGCAGAGTCATAGATGCGCTGGAAGTAGGCAAAGTTATAGGAGCTGTCACCCGCCAGAAACGTTTCGTCATACATCAGCTTGTCTACCAAGGTTTGGCGCGCAGCCTCAGAGAGGTCGTTTTCTTCTAAGTAACCAACCTCATTGTCCATCTCTACATCAACAGGCTCACGGCCAATGAGGTCAATGAACAATCTATTGACGTAATTCTGAACCAAAATAGTTGGCACTTCATTGTAGTCAGGGATGGTGTTGTTCTCAAACACGGTCTCTTCGTCCTTTTTGCAGCTTGTGAGCGCCAGGATAAGCAAAGAGAAAAACAATGGTAAAGTCTTCAGTTTCAATTGAATAAATTTTTCCTTCTTCTAAGTTAACGTAAAGTAAGAAGAAATGGTTTATTCAGAAGGTTAAATTCAAACTTTTAGAAGTACTGCCCAAGCCCAAGAACAAGTCCGTTGTTCTTCACATTGTAAACATCAAATCCATAGTCAACGCGAATGATCGCATTGTGGGCTTTCTTGTAAATACCACGTAAACCAACGCCTGCAAAATGGATGATATTTTCCTTTTGAAACAGATCAGAGAGTTCACCTGCAGGTTTTCTCCATGTGCCCGCATCAGAAAATAGCACGCCTTGAAGTGCCCAGTTTCTTTGTTCATTCAGGGTCTGGCGAACTTCGATGTTGAGCACTGCGGTAGCTGTTCCTCTGTCAATTCGGTTGCCAACGCCACGCACATTCATCTGGCTGTCAATCACAAAAGGCGCGAAAGGCGTATCTCCATTGCTGCTAATTCCAACTCTACCGCGCAAAGCAATGTTGCATTTTTGGCGTTTACCAATGGTTTTGAGGTAGCGTAGATTCGTCCAGTAAATCCAAAAGAGGTCTTCGTTTGTAGAGTTAAGGTCATTGATTAGTTGTCCATATTGCTCCATATCCCAGCCATTTAGATAGAACAGATGGTAATTCATTTTACCTAAATGATGGGTGATTTTCCCAATGGTTTTGGGGATACGCGCATTTGGAGGAGCGAAGAAATCTACATTGGCTAGCATTGTAGCCTCTCTTTCATAGTTTTCTACAAAGTATCCACCCCCCAATTCAAGGGTGTGCTGATAGCTAAACTCTCGAATGATGCCCAAACCAGCAATTGAACTCGAATAAGTGTAGTCAATCCGCTGTCCGTTAAAGAACAAGGGTTCAGGTGAAGACCAGCGTTGGATGTTCACTGATAGCCCCCACCTTGTGCCTGCTAAATAAGGGATACGAACAAACAACTGACCGTTGTTCAATCCGTTGTTGTTCATGTAATATGCTAAGGCTTGAATGCCCCTTCCTCCTAAATTTTGCTCTTTCGCGCCAACTTGAAACCAGACGTTTTCTTTGACTCCTCCCAAGTTGATGATAGGAAATAAGGTCAGTGCTTCTTCAATCTGGTATTGAATGATGGTTGAATCATTTCGATGCACTATTTCAGCGGTAGCGTTGGCTACCATAAGTAAGTTTTTGAGCTGCTGAAGGTCTTCTTTAAGTTGTGTTTCTGAAGCAATTTCACCCGTCTTCAGCTTAAGAAAATGAGCTATATATTGAGCTTTCGTGTGTTTTAAGCCGCTGATCTCAATTCCATCAACTTGATCCTGAGCAACCATGTTTAAGCTGAAAGCCGTTAAACAGACAAGAAAAATAGAAAGGCCTCTTTGGCGCATAGGTCAATTTGTGTTGAATCGGATACCAAAGTTAAGGGTTGAAGCCTTCCCATTGTCTGCTAACAAAGATTGATTTCGAAAGTGTGTGTACAAGAATTCAAGCTCAAATTTACGGTTGAATTGGTATTTTAGTCCTGCTCCTGCTTGGTAGAAATAATCGAACTCATCTAGGTAGTAAGGTGAGAATCCACCGAGGGCATAGAGGGTTGTTTTTGGATTAGGAAAATAGCTTAAAATGAGTGTTGCCGGTGTTGAGATCCGATTGAAATCGTCCTCGTTTCCGCCTAAATCTTCCCATAAGAAGTCAACTTCAGTGAAAAGTGAGAAATTAGACCCCAATGAAAAATCATTGAAGATCTGTGTCCAGAACGTCGGACTGTTCCAATCTGCATAGATTTTGTTGTTTTCTCCTTGATCATAGATCCCCTCAAGGTCCTTTTCTAAAGGAATCCACAACGTGCTTTGAATTGAGAAATTCCCCCACTTTGGAACGGGAGCCCATCTGATTTTCGGACCTATAGTGGTAATGCCTTGTCTGAACTGATCGTCATTCGCCCTAAAAACGTCGGTTGAAGATGAAGGGAGTCCGCTGTTTAACACTCTTCTGTAACGCAATTCAATCCCTGCATTGAACGTGTTACTCACACCATAAAGTGAGGAGATCTGAGAAGTGAAAAAGGTAGATCTGTTGCCATCAGGCTCATCACCAAAAGATTGTGTATAGAGGTTATTGAAAATTTTTGTTTCTGTATTGCCTTTCGGAATGGTAGAAGAAACCACGTAACGAATGGCGTTGTTTCCTGAAGAAGACTTGATAACTCCCGCCGTTGACTCCAACGTCTTTACCTCATTCAATGACCAGTCATACCCATAATAGCCAAGGCTCACATCTTCGTTCATTTTGCTTTCGCGAAATGAATTAATGAATGCGAGGCGTTCATTTTTATTTTTGCCAAAATCATCAGAATACCAATTGAAAATTTGAGAGAGCTCTACTTTATTTTCTTTCGTGCTGACGCGAATAAAAATACTGTCATTCAAAGATTTGTAGGTTTGATTGTTAAGCTGAAGCTCTAAAGTGATGGGCCGGTAGGCGGTGTTTATAATGGGCGGACAGTCAACAGCACCGCATACGAGCACAAAGTGGCTTCTAGGATCACCGTCAGAGAGAATGGCCTCTCTTTCTAACCTGTTTAGAGTCATTAACTGTCCGGCCACAAGGTGTTTTTTCTCATCAAAAAAGCCCGAAATATCTTGCACACTCTCCAAGGGATAGGCCGCAGTGATCTGATAGATCACAAGAAGGTTGTAAGCATTAATGCGAAAAGCTTTTTGTGTTACTGCATCTTGGTGGCGCAAATCAATGCTGCCAATGCGGTTGATCAAAGACATCAATTGAACGTCGTTTTTCGCAGTAGCGTAATTAACGTTGTTGTCTTCCACATGTGTTTTAAGGAACTTATCAGCATCTTGGAAAAACCTTTCCAATTCAACTTGTGCGGTCAAAGCGGTGCTCAAAGTGAACATTAGAAAGAACATCAGAAATTTCATTCGGTATGTTTTGAGCAAAGGTAAAGCTGGATTCTCACTGAATTATCACTAAATTTTATCGAATTTATAACACTAATGAGACATCCAGTAACTGAGGGCTTTAAGAAGAATGCGTTTTTCGTCTTCGTTCATGTTCGCAATGCGCGCTGTTCCATGTGATTGATTCTTCATCACAAACCACAAGGCATCAACCTTAGCTGAAGCAGGAACTCCGGTAGCGCTCCAAGTGTCATTTGCACCATTGATGTAGATCATTTGGTTTCCTGATGTTTGTGTCCAGTCATAAACCTTTTGAACCAATTCAGGATTGAATGTAATGGTGGTGTTCTCAGGCATGAAGATAGCAGAAGGATGGTTGTTTTCATCCCACTTTATTGCTGTGAGGTATTGCTCGAAACCTTCAGGGTTGTATCCGTAGTAGCCAAATTGAGCACCACATTGGTAATAGTGACTTCCGTAATACGCGATGTCTTTATCGCTGAAAAAATCGATGCCAGAAACGACCAGTAAGTAATTTACCAGTGCTTCTATGGAGGTGCCTTTTTTTGGAATGTCTTCGCATTTATGCCCCCATTGCCAGAAAGAGAAGGGATATTCAAGTACGGCATACTCGAAAGCGGCATCCAAGCCATTTTCATGCATGTTGAAGGTGAGTTTGGCCTCTTTAGCGTAGAACATTAAATAGGTGAGTGCTTCTGCTTTGTTTTCAAACAATTCCAATTGTACCCGCTTCAATTTATTTCTACACGCTTTTGACCCTACATTATCAAGAAAAGCATAGATCCGTTCATCTTCCAAAGAAAGGTTGATTGGAGCAACGAAAGGCACTGAGGCTTTTACATCGTCAGGATAGAAATAGCGGTAAAAAATAGATGTTTGTCCTCCTTTCGAAATGCCTGTACTCACCCATGATTTTGAGTAAAAAGTATTGAATATTTCATTGATATTGTGGTAGTCAGCCGTGGCTTGTTCAATGGTTAGGTAATGCCAATCAAAGTCTTCAGGAATACTTTCGCCGTAAAAGCGGTGTTCAACATCCAATTGGTTGGCACCAAGTATTTCAGAGAGTTCATACATGCGATTGTTGGTGCGGTCATAGCCTTCGGTCACAATGACCATTGCTGAATCACGGTGCATATGTGACAGATATACCCTTTGTTTGAAAGTGCCTTTTTCGGGAGCTTTGTGATCTAAGGGCTGTGAGATGAACAACGTATATGCTGATGTATATCCGTCTGGTAACAAACAGGGTTTCACCTCTATTTCAGGATGCCCCTTTAGAAATGCCAACAGCTCTTCACCTTGACTAAATGCTGACGTATTCACTAAAACGAGCAAGGTGAGGAGCAGTAGTTTGAAAAGAGACAGTGGTTTATGAATTGAATACATAGATGATGTCATTCTACTGGGGTGATTAGGGAGAGGGAATCTATACGGTGATTTTCTCCATGTTCTATTTGCCTGATCTTTTCGCCATTGGTGGTTCTAAGATTAACAATCCTAGATTGAGAGGTTTATTCAGTACTGGGATCAATAGTCAAAGGAATGTTCAATAAGGTTTTGCGCATTGCATAGTGTTCCAAGTAATCATAACTGGAATAGTTAATGGGGTAGTTCTTTTAGGATGGTCCATTCGAACAAAGATAGCGAAGGAACTTTTGGACATAAAAAAAGGGAACATCTAGGTGCTCCCTTCTTGAAATAAATTACTAGAATTGCTTTGTGACAATAAGCGCAAAACACTTTTGAGCATCATTTTCAGGATTCATTTCATCCATTCGATGCCAACCAATGTGTACGTTTGACTCCAATGGGCTAAAATCAGCTACGCAAAGGTTCAATTTTCATTTCACCCACAATACTCGAACACCAAAAGCAGCTTTTTTAGAAGTTGCACGTTCAGCATTCTCTGCTTTTGCATTGTGTCCTTGAATTTTACATTTCAATTCAAGGTTTGCTCAAAGAATTGCAGCTATATGATTTAGCGACTCATTTCCTTCAGCTGAAAGTTATTCACCTTCAATTGGGGCCTTGTCCAGAATAATTACTTAGACTCCATCATCGTTTTAGATGAATCAGCAGTAGCTACTTCGGCATCGCCTTCAACTAAATCCAAGTCAGCATCTTGGCTGTCCATTCCTTCCATGTCTTCTTTCATATCACCAGCAGCGTCAACAACGTCTTCAGCCATCTCATTCATAGCATCTGTTGAATCGTCAACCATTTCTGTTGCAGCTTCTGTTGCAGCTTCTGCGCCATCTGTTACAGTCTTTTCTGCATCAGTTCCACAAGAAGAAAAGAAGGCCATGGATACTGTGAAAAATCCTGCCATTACAAGGCGTCCTAGGGTAGTGTACTTTTTGTTCATGATATTTCGATAAAGTTTCAAGGAGTAAAATTAGCATAATAAAGAGTGTATTGCGCTTATTTTATGAAAAACAGCTTGATTTAATTCGTTTTCTTCTCGTTAGGCAGATGTTTCTCTTGGATATGACAGCGAATGAGCTACTTTTTTTTGCTCGAAGTAGTTTTTTAAAATACTTTCCAATTGTATTTCGCCCTTGATTACTTGGTCGATCTTCTTTTTAATTGGTTCGGAGATCAATTCGTGTAATGGCTGATTGACATCATTTACAGCATGAAAAACCGCAGCAATCTGCTCATCCCATTTTTTGTGGTATTCAAGAAGATCATCAGGGTATACGGTCTTTCTTTCTGTCCCTTCATCAATTCCTTTAAAAGGCGCTGAGATATTCAAGTAGCCATAATCATCTGTTAGCTGTTCGCCGGGCTGAATGTCTCTGATAGCGATTTCAAAATCATAAGCGGTACTCAAACAATTTGAATTAAAGCTGTGATTGACAAAACGACCGTTATCCCAGCACAAAATGAGCTTACCGTCTCCATTTCTGAAGGTATAGAACTCGAGAATACTTTGATAGTGTGGTTCGATATTTTCAAATTCATCTTGCGTGAAACGTTGGTCTAGTTTGTCTAAAACCCAAGTAATAGTTCCTGCAGGAATGAACTTCGTAGCAACAACGCCTATGCCAATTTCTGGGCTTATAAAGCGCAGCGCGGTATGCGGATGAATCATGTTTCAACCTTATTAAATGTGAGAAAAAGTGAATTGAACTTGGATCAAACATTCGTACAGATTTTACCACGAATGCTACAAGGCGATTGCCTTAAACACGGCACGAATGTAACTTTAAATTTGAATGACAACACATTCAGAACTAAAAATTAAATGGGATGTTTTGATCCAATTTTTCCATCCATCCAAACACCGTATCACCCAGTATTTCACGTTGAATTTCTTTTGATTTGGCTTCTGAAGTCTTGTAATCTGGGGCGAAACCTTGGTAGTCGAAATCAAATCCGCGTGTCTTAATCTGATAGATGCCCAAGACTACCCCAAATGAAAACACACCGAGGGCGATGCGTTTCTTGAGTGCTTCGGTAAAGGTGGGAATGATCAACACCAAGACATTGATTACAATGATTGAATTCACAATAAGAAACAGGTCATAGTTGTTCCACCACCAGATGTCACCACTTCCGCCAATCCAAATGTCTGATGGCCAGAGTAAATTCACTCCTCCCCAGGCTGCTCCAGGTGTTGGCATGTCTTCAATAATGTGCAATAGATAGGCCATTAGAAAAGTAATGATGGACCATCTCCTGCCCCTAAGCCGATTGATAAAAGAGTGCTTTTTTCCTTTTCGGACCTTCTGAATTCCAAACCTGATCAGTTGAACACTCAAGATTAACAGCAAGGGGAAAAGCAATGAATGCATTGCGCCATGGTGCGAATAAGGGAATGTATTAAAGTAGATGTCTCTTCCTGAATGCTCCAAATGGAAAAAGGCACCAATGGTCTCATCGAACTTTGACCACAAACTAATGGCATCAATATCTGGTAAGGCACCTCCCAAGGCACCAAAGAAAAAGAGTTGTGCCCTTTTTCCGGCTGAAATAGGAGCGATATTGGCCACTACCGAAGCAATGGCGACTCCTGAAAATGTATGAAGAAGGATGTCCATGGTTGAAAGTAGAAGCAAAGTAATCTTTTGCCAAAGAAAAAGCGCAACATTTTTGATTATTGAGGCATGATCAGATTAAGTGCTTACGAGATGGTTAATTTTCTTTTAAGAACATTAACGGGTTTGTTTTTCCCCACCTTTTCTTGATAAAAGGTGAAGCCAAAATCAAGGCGGGGTCTCCTTTCCTTCATGCTCTAAGCTTCAATCCGATCTCCATCCAAACTCCCTGCGGTCAGACAATGGATTTTGATGACGGATTTTCAGCTGGAACTTATACGGAGCTGGAAACAAACGCCTTTGAGATGGCAGTAACTTGGGTCAAAAGACTCCAGCGGAAAAGTGAACAAAACCATTCTCCCGCGCCTTATCCATGTATAATCTTGATAAAAGAAAGCCGAAATTTAGAGGAGTCTATGACGTACAATAGCAAAAACCCTTTAGATTTCTATCTTAAGATTTATTCTGATCACAACCAATAAGTGTAGCCAAGAAGCCAAGATCACAATCAATTAATCACAGCTCACCCCGAAATTAGGAAGGAAGAAGCCTACAATATCACTGGCTCCCACTAAACCATCTTTGTCAAGGTCTGCAATGCAGTCTGGTCCAGTGCAACCATAATCACTTAACATGATTAACATGTCTGCAATGTTCCGTTCGCCATCTAAGTTCAAATCTCCAACACAAACAGGATCAAAAGCGTCACAGAGCCCATCTCCATCGCTGTCTGAGAAATAGGACACCCCGAAATTGAAGGCGTCTATACCAATTACAGCTCCCATTTTTCGTCCGGGAATGTCATCTGCAGGAGGATGAATTCCACCCCAAATTCTAGAAAGGCCAGATTCATCTGCAGCATCATAGTAGGTAGCCCATTGCAATTCAATGTTCTGACTTGGGCCATCTTCAAAAACCAAGAATTCGTTTTGAACAGCATCAAATACACCCATTCCTCCCGGGAAATAGGAATCGCCAGTAAAACTGGTTAAAACTTCGGCAGCTGCTCTTGAGAATGTTGAGTGTCCTGAAACATAGCCAGCAAAAGGAGGTGTCACAAATGATGGACGTTGATATGGGACCCAGTCTTCGGCTAAAATCCAACCAACACCAGCAACATCTGTATCTACGTTGTTGATGACTTTGTGTCCTCTCCAAGCACGCATTTTGACTTTACCTACGTTTTCATTGCTGTCTCCAGCAAGTACATCACCTACTTCAATCATTTCAATGGTTCCTGGAACAAGGGGCATTCCACCAGGGTGGTAATTGGTTCCTGCTGCATCTGAAGATTGGCCTAACTCAGCCATTCCTCTAATTGCAGAGATTGGACGGAGGTAATCATACCATCCTTTATGTCCCCATGCGGTTACAGCGCAATCATGCATAGCTCCACCCATCATGAAATACATCTTAACATCCCATTCCATGTCGTCAAGCAAAGGACCTTCGCCCATAAAACGTTTTTCTACATCTGGATGATCAGCAACATAATTACAAATGGTGAACCAGTGCCCTGGGGGTGTTTCTGAAGACGGACCATCAGCCCAGAATTCAGCGAGGATACGCGCATAATCAGCTCTTGCAACAATATTTGGAGCATAAGGTGCTCCTGTTATAGGGTTGGTTGCGTGTCCGAGACTCTGAGTGCCACCATTCATTTGATCGTAGAAAGTTGAATAGTCTGCGGCAGTTTCAGGCAGTGTTCTGTTTCCAATTGAAGCGGGAGAAATGTCCCACATAACGCCATCTGCAGGATCTAAATGTGATGACCATATAGCAGTGGTTAAGAAATTCCATTTCCAATCATCTGTCTCACCGCTGCCGTCCATTGCATGCAGAGGAGGGGCGCCTGCATCATGGTAAACAGGGTAGTTGTTTCCATCACGCTGATAAATCGTAAGGTCGTCAGAACTTAGGGCGAAAGGAGTAACGAGGCCCCATTCTGGACTTAGGAAGTCAGGTGTACTGCCCGGGATCTCATTTCCACTTTGGTCAATGAAAATCTGAAGTGTGAGGGGCTGCCATCTATTGAAGTCAATAAGCGTTGGGTTACCAGCGCCATCAACACTGAGGGGCGGATTAACTGGTGAGTAAAACAAATTGTCATATTGAATCTGTTCATTCGAACCGTCTTGTAAACCAAAATCAATTAAGCATTGTGCAATGTAATTACCTAGCGCCGCTGGGTCTCCACTTGCGTAGTCTTGAGAACTGTTTGTAATGTCATAGCCTAAAGTAGCCATGTGCACGTCATACCCTTGCTGCAACAATCCTGCTTCAGGTGAATTTTGGAAGCGATGTGATAGTAGCCGATACGCCATGAAACTAATGCTTTCATCTCGCGCATCTTGAAGATTCGAAGGGACCGGGATTCCTGTGAATGCGCATGTAAATCCGTCTACCGTTTGTCCCAGAAGGAACGTGCAGTCACCATCTTCATAAGCTGCCCAAGCATCCCACGTTCCAACGGAGGCATGAAAGAGGTTCCTCGCATGCATTGTTGGACGGGCAAAATCTGCACGAATACTTGCTAAAAGCATTTCATTCCACTGTCTTGCAACGTTGTGGGTAGTAGGAATAATAGGGTAATCAGCGGCTAGAGTACAACTTGGATCAGGGTTAGTGGGACAAGGGTCACATGCATCTGGCAATCCATCGCCGTCAAAATCTGCAGCGCTTTGAACCAAATCACAATTGTCAGACATAAAGAGCCCATAGCCAAAACAGTCACCCGTAATGAGGTCAATTAAACCATCTTTATTAATGTCTAATAAGCTAAAGTCATAACTATTATCTACCCAATCATAGGTTGTTGAACCATAAGGGTCACTGAATGTGCCGTTGTCGTTTTCGAAAATAGCGAGTCTTCGCCCTGAGTCACAAGGAGGGATGTCTACATCCACATCTGCAACCGCAATATCCATATCACCATCATTGTCAAGGTCAGCAATGTGAACATTTCCGCCAAACCCATTGTCACTTGTTCCGGGAATACCTATTTGAGTGAACGAAATACTTGTATTTGCTACAATGCCATCTGTACGAAGCATGTAGTCACTTCCGTCATCGACCACATAAAAATCGAGGTCGCCATCCAAGTCAAAATCTGCTACTTCAAACATATAGGGCGAAGAAGTAGGGGTGAGGTTCTGATAGTTGGCGAAGTTCCCGGTTCCATCATTGAAGAGAATGATTGTTCCCCGTGCATTCCAAGGTGCAACGTTATAAAGCGTAGTCACTTTGATTACATCTTGATCTCCATCTTGGTCAATATCATGTATTTGAACTGCTGTTCCGAAAGCTGAATTACGCAGATTCCCAAGTCGGGCATTGGCCTCCTCTGTAAAGAATCCGTTTCCATCATTGATCAACAGAAAGTCTTCTGCTGTTCCGCCGCCACCGTTCACTCTGTAGTTAACGAAGTAAATATCCATGGCCCCATTTCCAGTAAGGTCACCGCCCCAAACCGCACAAATAAGGACGGTGTTATCATAGGTAGCAGGAAAACGAAGTGCGGTCTCATCTGCCAATCCCAGCCAATTTCCACCACCGTCGTTTCCGAGGTTGCGGTAATACATTGGGTTTTGACTGAAGGTATTTGCTATAACTACATCTTGCCAGCCATCATTGTCAAAATCACCAATAAAAAGGTCTCGGGCGAAAGAGATGTTGGTAATGAATTCTGGTGCATATAGCGCAGTGCGATCTACGAGCATGCCATTTTCATTCATCAACAATAAGTCAGATTTGGCTGGTTCATTGGGCAAAGAGAACGGTTCTTTTCGAACTACAATTACATCTTCCCATCCATCATTGTCTAGATCTGCATGAGAGAAATCTTTCTCTTCTTCATCGCTATTGGCAACAGAAGTTAACGTCAATCTGGTGTCTGTTTCTTCAGACCAGTCTAACCATTGTGCATGGCAGGAAAAGCTGAAAAGGAGAAGACATAGAGTGGAGAATGTTTTTACGGGTGACGCTAAGGCTTGCAGTGAATATGTAGCCTTTGAACGACGCGTAAAGCGAACACGTAGTTTAGTAATCATGGTTAGCAGTTATTGTTTTGGTGGTGGTCCTAAGGTACAATGTACTGTTTTTCAATGAGTACTTACCAATTCTCCTTTGCTACCTCTTCTAAAATTTCTTCCTTTTCTTCAAGAGTGTAGAAGGCGTCAGTAGCCAAACTTTTTTTGAAAAGCGCTAGCATTATGGCGGTATCTTGATTCAATTCCTTTTGCGCAAAGGCCATGTTCAGAAATGCATCAGAACATTTGGGATAGGCTTTGAGCATCTCTTCCCAAGCACGAATTGCCAGTTCATATTTCCCGTCATTGTAAAAGAACCAGCCTTTCCCATTAAGAATACCCAAGGAGAAATTCAGCTCTTGGCCGTAATGCTCCGTTATTTCTTGTTGAATAGTTTCTAGCACTTCAAAATCAGTATTGGAATTGTTGAAGTAAAACTGTTGATGCTCTGCCCAGAATTCGAAAATATCATACAAAGCAGGGGCAATCGTAAGTCCAGGAGTAGAAGTGTGTCCGGCTGCTGGGAAAAGCTCTCCTCTAATGTCAAAGTACTTGCTGTTGAGTTCTCCTTTTACAAGCATTGAGTCAATAGTGAAGTAGTCATTGGGGAAATCTTCACCCATAGAAAACCGGTAATAAACAACTCGGTTAGGCTTCACATTTGCGGTCATTTCTTTCAACGCTTCGCAGATATCCACGTTTTCTTGCCATAAGAACGGACTCAAAGAAATAACAGCTCCTATTTCTTCTGCTCTTCGCGTGAGTAATAAGGACGTATAATAACCGTACCTCGAGTGTCCAATAAGCGTGAGGTGCTGATTTCCACGGTATTTTTTTCGCACCATAGGCAGTAATTCGTCAAAGATGAAAGCTTCATTTTTTTCGCCGCAGGCACCACTTGCTGATATAGAGAGCTGTGTTTCATTGTAGCGCTTCATGTCTTCACCCGCTTCAACTCCCACAACAATGCACAAAGGCATTTGGTCATTAGCTGTGAGGTAATCTATGGTAGCTAAAATGTAATTGTAAGAGCGATTATTCTGCTTGTCGAAGACGAAAATAATTGGATAAGTAGCAGAACTAGCCTCGTCAAAAGCCAATGGTACCGTCACTTCAATGTTCACATCATATCCCAAATTTTTGGACTCAAAATCAGAAAAAGGTAGTTTTTTGTAGAGTTCATATTGCTGCGCGAAAAATGAATTCGCAAAGCAGATCAGCAAGAGTGAAAGAAGAAAGCGCATATCTGTAAATTTGATGGAGAGATTAGACTCACAAGTGTTTCTCCACTTTGAAATTTACTAAAACTACTCCATCTTTCTCTATCTGATTGGTGTGGATTATCTGGTAGCTGTTCTTTTCGAAAAAACCTCTTGCTGTGTGACTGACATCAGAAGAGATAAGCTGTGTTCCTTTTCTTTGCGCTAAATCTTCTATGGTTTCCAACAAAAGGTGTGCAATTCCGTTTCCTTGAAACCCAGGAGAAACATACATGCAGTCAATGTAATTGTTGTTTTCCAGGGTAGCGAAACCGGCTACTTTATCTTCTTCGCAAGCCAGCCAGAAAGCTTGTTGATGAATGCGGTCCAGCCATTTTTCAGGGGTTAGAGCAGAGCTTTTCCATACCCTGCGCTGCTCCTCATTGTAGTCAGGCACAGCGGTAATGTCAATGCAATCTGTAAAGACCTTTAAAATAGACTGAAGATCAACGGGTGTTGCTTCGCGAAGCTGAATCATTATTGAGGGCATTCTAAACCATACGAAGGAATCATAATCGAAATCATGTCTGTTGTATTCACGAATCCATCTCCATTGAGGTCAGCAATGCAGTTCTCACCAACACACCCGAAATCAGTAAGTAATTCGAGTAAGTCTATCAAATTCACGAGGCCGTCATTATTAATGTCTGCTAAGCAATCGCCTTGATTTAAAGTGCATACCGGCACCCAAGATTGTCCGTCTAAATTCCAACTTTCTTCAATGGGGATGCACAAGTGGCTCAGGGCCGTTACTGGAATGTCAGCAATGCGAGGTGTGAGTGAATAATCATCTTCAACAATGGGTTCTGGTAGGCCCCATGTAGCCCCAGAAATGGTTCCATTGTTAGTGTTCACTGAAGAATCCATTACTGAGCTTCCACTCCCTTCGTTCATTTTCCAATAGCCAGTCAAATTTGCTGCGTTGGGGTGTGTTCCATCAATTGAGCTACATGCATAGTTGGCAATAGCTGCATCTGAAAGTACTTCATTCCAAACACGCACTTCTGAGAGTGCGCCATTGTAGTTGTAGTCGTTATTGAAATCTGCGCCAAAGAACAAGCCTTCGCCGGTGTTGATGCTCCCAATGCCACTGATGTCTGCGCTTCCCATGAAAACACCATCTTCATACATTCTTAAATCACCATCCCGATCAAAACTTACGCTCAAGGTATGCCATTGACCATCTGCAATGGCACTTTCCGCATTTAAGTCAACCCGATTTGATCCATCGCCAATGTTCACCTTCCATTCAGGACCATTTGGCAATTGAAAAGAAAATACGAACCCTGGGAAAAGACCTGAATCCCAATCTTTATTTCCTACAATGGCCACATCTGCGCTAACTGTAGTGCGCACTCTGCATTCAACAGTGAAATCTTGTGTGCTCCCAAAATTGAACAGCGGATTTGGAGCCACTTCTACAAAGTCATTGCCTCCATCAAACTGCAATTCAACTGTATTTCCCAAACAATCTTCTGGGGCATTACCAATGATGGTGGTCTCTTTTTCAATCAATTCTTGTTCTATGCTGTTTCCGCTGGCGATGAAAAAACAAGTCCGCTCTTCAATACTGCCTCCTCCATGGGATGTTCCCAATCCACCATGGTCAGTAGTAACCAAGACCAACCAATCTTCATTGGCGAAATCGGGTCTGTTTTGCATGGCTGAAATGACCATTCCAACGTAGATGTCTGTTTGCTCAATTGTGGCAATATAGCTTGGGACATCAGGACTAAATCCTTGATTGTGTCCGGCATAATCTACGTCATCAAAATGCACAAATAGGGCATCAATATCTTCGTTCTGAAGCTGACTCATGGAGGCTAAAGCCACAGAGTTATCATCTGCGAAGTTGGCTACATAGTCTGCGTAATTCTGAACGATGAAGGTGTTGATTGGAGACCAATGACAAATAGAAGCTGTATAGAAGTTGGGGTCGTGGTCTTCAATTCTTTTCAAAAAGGAAGGATAACCAACGAAGTCATCTACGGAAAAAGCATTGTTGGTGACCAAGTGCTTGTCAGACCAAACGCCGGTATGAATTGCAGACCATCCGGGTCCGCTATAGGTAACGTCTTCATTCAATCCGTGGGGGCTATACAAACCATTCGCTATGAGGGCATCAAGAGCTGGGGTAGAAGCTACAGATAATGCATCTGATCTGCAGCCATCAATCCCTATTACAAGTACTTTTGGGGTGTTTTGCGCATGAAGATTCCCGAGCATTAAGCTCAAAAACAGGCATGAAAGTAGTTTAGTCATTTGTGGTTAGTTTCCTGAGCAGTAAAAGTTAGAGCTTATAATGCTTAAGGACGAATAACCTGCAGAATTAACTTTTCAACTCGGTAACTGTTTGCTATTTTAACATGCAACAGGTAGCTCCCTTGTGCTAGCTCTGAAACGTTCAAATCAGTTCCGTTAAAATTCTGAACTGACTTGATGAGCTGCCCATTCATGTTCCAGATTTCAAGACGCGCGTTTGACAAGGGCCTATTGAACTCAATGTTAGATGATGCTGGATTCGGGAAAACGGCAAGCTGGGGTTCTTTTCCTTGTTGCTGAATGCTATTCGGCAGTGCAACGAAAGGAAGGGAAACGGTTACTGTATCGCACAATCCGTATATCGTGTGGGTTACGTTGTATTCAGCTTCTGCAGGAAAGGTAACCGTTGGGTTTTCGTCTGTGCTTGTTGAGTTTCCGAAATCCCAGAAATGACTTACGCCACTGTCATCAAGCGAAGTGAAATCAAAAGTGAGTTCGCCCACCTGATTTACATCAAAGTCAGCACTTAGGTCATACGTTCCAACGAACCACGTTTCGAATTCGTCATAGACCACTGTTTTTACGGCATTTCGAATGGTTTCAGCCAGGGCAGCGTCTAGGTTGAAGTCAAAAGTGATGAGGGTAGGGTTTTCTCTGAATAAAACAGCGAAAAAAGCACAAGCCGCTGCGTAAGAACCTCCGGGGGAAGGGTGACTTCCGTCATTGGTATAAAGTTGAACGTCAGGATTGTTTTCGCGCAAATGTCTCCAAACAGCGCCAACAGGAGAAACGATGGCGTCATTCATTTCGCCCATCTCCAAATACCTTTCGCGAAGCAAATCATCCATGCCTTCATACGTGCATACAGGAGGCCAATTTGCACAATTGCCGTCATCTCCGTTTTCTCTTCCCCACGTCATGTAAAACACGGTTTCAGTGCATTCATTGGAAGCGAGGATCAAATCATTCAAAGCTGCAGCATAAGGGAAAACGTCTTGTTGCACTTGAGCATAAGGAAAAGACGGACGCTGACTTTGCTCCTGAAGCACCACGAAATCCCAGTTGCCTTCAGCAATGAGCGCCAATGAGGCAGCGTTGGTACTATGTCCTTCCAACGTATAACCACCAGGCGTGTTACTGCCTACTTCCAATTCGAAACCAGCAGATGCGCTCACATCTGCAGTGAGGTTTGCTAAGGTGTTATAGGCGGTGTAACTGTTACCGAGGAATAAAGCACGTTTGGCTTGGGCGAAAGAGGGTTGTGCAAGTGCTACAATGAGTAGGACGAATGCAGAGCGAAGGAATAGAAATTTCATCTAGCTAAGTTAGAAGGTTTATCACTGTTTTTCGCCCAAAATGGCGTACACCATAGGAAGCTTACCACCCATCTTTTCAATGCGGAACTTGCCAGGTTCGAACTCTACAGTGCCTTTAAAGCAGTTGTATGGAGAGTAGTCAAATTCATCTAACGACTTGATGTTGATGCCGTTTGATATGAGTGCGTTCACAACTTCTGACATCCCATGATTCCACATGACATAGTCTTGGGTTAAACTATTGTCGAAGTCAGTATAAGTTCCACTCTCTGTTTCCTGAATGAATCCTGTATTGAAATAGCTGTATTTAATGCCTTCGAAATCATCATCAAACATCCAAACGGCCGGATGAAATTCAACAAAGACTAATTGTCCTTGTGGCTTGAGGTAGTTCGAAATCAGTTTCGCCCATCGGTCCATATCAGGCAGCCATCCAACAACGCCATAGGTGGTGAAAATGAGGTCAAAGCTGTCATCTAAATGCTCCAGCAAGCTGTACACATCACAACAGATAAAACGGACATCAACTCCTGCTTTTTCTGCTAGAGTTTTACCTTTTTCTATGGCTACATCAGACAAGTCTACAGCCGTAACTTGAGCGCCCATGCGCGCCAAAGAGATACTGTCTTGTCCAAAGTGACATTGAAGGTGCAACACTTTTTTGCCCTCCAGATTACCCAGCATTTCAAGTTCAATGGAATTTAAAGATGATTTCCCAGCGAGAAATCCTTCTACATCATAAAAGTCTGAGTCCACATGAATTTCTGTGCGGTTATTCCAAGATTGACGATTGATTTCTTTGTAGTCTTTCATTTTAGTGGTGCTTTCGGAACATAAGGCATTTCAAAGTATTGGCGCATTTGTTTGATCAATCCAAAAGGAAATCGGTGCAGATTAGCGTCAGTGCAAATTAATACAACGGCATCATTTTGTTCCATTCGCTCAACATAATTGATGTCCCAAACCGTCACAATTTCATCTTTTGATTCCGGATAAACAGCAGCGCAGTAATACCAAAATTCACTGTTGTTAAAAACGTCGTTTGAAAGACCAAGGTTGTACAAATCCCAATAATAACTATCTGCAATGGTCAGTACTTTTTGGGTGTGAACGGCCGGATCAATCTCTATGGTCCATCCCGGATAAGCCATGCTGTCATCTGGCAACTCATACATGAGGTTCATCCCTTTTTCAATGTCGTCATCCGTGAAGCGACTCTGATCTGTAACCTCCAAACTGTGCACGTTGATCCTCGGATAGCGGTTGCCCGTAATGTGCTCTAGACGATTCAGCAACGAATCTGCAAAGATGAACTCCGCGTACCTGCTCCAGTGAATTCCGTTCTTCGGGTAAAGCGGATAGATCGATGTGTCTTTCATGGCTTCAAACCAACTCCTGCAATTCATGTATTCGATGTTGTACTGCTCAAGCTGATCAATAACGACTTCAAAATTTGTTGTGTCAGCGAGCGTTAAGTCGAAATAGTCAGGGATGTATTCTTGATGAAAGTAGCCTTTCCCAGGTGCCATAACTACCAGCAATTCAATGTTGCGTTTTGCTAAGGTGTCACGCACTTGATTTAGTCCGCGTCCGATTGATTTTAAGCTATCTGTCCCTATAAAATCCTTTCCTGTGAGCGCGTGAATGTATCCTTCTTCGAACAGCCAACCTTCCTTGCCAATGACTACTCCTTCAACGTTGGTTTTGTTGAATAAGCTGACTTGCAATTGGTTATCTATTCGAACTAGATCTGAGTGAAAACCTACATGGTAATTTGCATACTTCTTAATTTGATCTTGCCAGCTACCTTCAAACCATGATTCCCAAGAAAACACAGATTCAGGTGCGGCATTGTAAGCGCCATCTAGCGGCTTTTCTTCCCACAAATTCAGACCTCCTTGAATCATTGGCACACAAAGAAGGGCCAATAAAATGACCGCTATTCCGTAGGATATGTATTGCCTGAGTTTCATTAAAATCTAAAGTAGATGAACGGATTGAAATCTGAAGTGATGATGGTGGCGCCTGAAAGTAAAAGCAAAAGCACAGATACAACACCAACAGTGAGGTATCCTTTAAGAGACATTGTCTGCGCAAAAATGAGTTTAGATTCTAAGCGTTGTCCAAATTTAAACAGTGTGATCATTGAAAAGAAAAACGCAATAACCAACATGGGAAGAAAGTCGGAATTCATCCTGAACGGTTCTGTTCCAGCATGAAAACTGAATAGCTTACCAAAGTAAATGGGGATGTCGCTTACGTTCTCAAGCTTGAAAATCACCCAACCTTGAAGTGTGATGAAGAAGGTTAAAATGAGTGCTGGGATGCGTCCAATTCGATCTAAGAATTTGCCCAAGAATAGGCGCTCTATCACCAAAAAGAAACCATGGAACGCCCCCCAAAGAATGAAGTTCCAAGATGCTCCGTGCCACAAGCCTGAGAGTAAAAATACAATCCATAAATTGGTGTAAAGGCGCGATTTTGATTTGACTCTGCTTCCGCCCAATGGAATGTACAAGTAATCTCGCATGAAGCTGCTCAGTGTCATGTGCCACCTTCTCCAGAATTCGGTAATGCTGCGCGAAGTGTAGGGCGAATTGAAGTTTTCAGGAAACGTGAATCCCATCATTCGTCCCAAACCTATGGCCATATCAGAATACCCTGAAAAATCGAAATAAATTTGGAAAGTGTACGCTACAATCCCAACCCAAGCAGCCGAAGTGCTCAACAAAGAGATATCGCCTTCCATGAGCAAGCTGGCCTGTTCGCCCAACACATTTGCAATTAATACTTTCTTTCCCAGTCCAATGCAGAAACGAAAGAAACCCAGCAATTTGTCGTCAACCGTTTCAACTCGATTGGTAATTTGGTCAGCAATGGTGGTGAAACGCACAATGGGGCCCGCAATCATTTGAGGGAAGGAGAGGATGTAGAGTAAATAGTCTGACAGTTTCTTCAAAGGAGCATGATTCCTTCGGTACACATCTACTGAATAGGTCAGCGTTTGGAAAGTGTAGAACGAAATTCCAATAGGTAAGGCCACTTTCGTCCATTCCACTGAATGAAATCCCATTTCGCCCAAGACTGAATTTACATTTTCAACAAAGAAATTCGCGTATTTGAAGTAGGCGAGGAGTCCGAGATTGAGCGTGAGTGAAAGGATAAGAAACCGTTTTCGCTTTTTCAGGTCTTCGCTGTTGTGAAGCGCATTCACCAGATAGAAATCAATGACGGTAGAGGCAAGAATGACGAAGATAAATTTCGGCGCGCCGAAACTGTAGAAGAGCATGCTGGCAATGAGAATCACGCCATTTTTCATTTCCTTCGGCACAAGATGGTACACGACCAAAAAGGCTGGGAGAAAGTAAAAAAGGAAGAGGACGCTGCTGAATACCACCTTGAGAAGTTGCTAGAAGCGCGAATATAATTGAATGGACTGATTGAAAGCGAAATGCGCGCGTGAAAGACGCGCTTAGAGTCGCTCAAACCATTTGACGCCTATTCTGCCATCTGTGAAGATGTCCTCCAAAAGCGGTGTTAATTGACATTGCAGAAATTCGCGCAAGCAAAATTGTAGGTGGTAGCTTAATAAACAAACAAATTTCCCTCCATTGAAAGCGGTCAGCCCTTGAGGGGCTTCGCCTAAGGAAGCGGACGCTTCTGTTAAGAAACAACTGGGATGAGGTTCTTCGGTGGCGTAATAATCAGCGATTACGCTATTGGTTGTACTACTTTTAAGCCCCGAAATAGCCTGCATCACGGCTGTTTGGTGAGCAATTCTCAGCACGACCATTCTGAACAAGGTTTTCCTGTGCTAAAAGGAGGACGTTCGAAAGCGTAAGGAAAAGATGAAGTACAGATATAATAATGAGTACAAAGCCCTTCTTTTTAGGTGTTTACGGACGGGTGAAGTCGGTTGCATTTGGGGAGCTAAACCGAATGTTGCTCAACTCAGCATACCCTAATTGCTCTGTTAATCCCGCATCTTCTTTCCAACCCCAGAATGACCAGCGTGTTGCAATGGGAATGCCATCTACCAATTCATACGACTCGTATTTAATGGCGTGCGGATCTTCTTCTGCTTCTGCTGCACTTGAATTCGCCGTAACAATGTAAGCCGCTGCATTGAGAAGCGCAGTTTGTTGATCTGCATACAATACATACCAATCATCTGGTGCGTCTCCGGTTCCTGGGTCAAACGTCAATTTTTGAGTGTCATAAGCGATACCATTCAAGCTGTCTTTAGGAAAAGGTGAATAAGCAGTGCCAGGGTCTGATAATTTATAAGGAAGAAGGAAGAAATAGCTCCATGTATAGATGTCAAAGCGCTTTTCATCATTCGAAATAGAATCTGAGATCACCCAACTTTCCATTCCATCCTGCACCATGGAAAGACCGTCAGTTTGATCAATTCTTCCTTTTGCTTCACTCGTGAGTAGCGTAAAGTGTGCGTTCATCCGCTCCTGCTCTCTAAAAACCAGTCGGAAATCGAACTCGATGGCTCCTTTTGATTTGAAATCGTATTTCTTGTGTGCCATTTCTGTGTGCATCACAAATTCATTTACGTCGCGTTTTTCAACAACAGGTAAATGATTTGGAGATGACTCTGCAGGCATCTCACTCCCGCAGGCCATAAGTATCACTGAAGCGAACAAAAAGAAAGAAATCTTCGACATAGTGTTTTTTAAATTGAGGTCAGTAATTTATTTCTGAATTCCGGATGCAATTTACAACGCTACTTTGGGCTAGGAATCCCGAATTTCTAACAATTCTATCCCGGCGTGATTGAGGCTGTTTTTCTTCATCAATTTTCCTGCAATTGAAATACCTTTGTTAACTATTTTTATCCCTGATGTCGCCTCGGTCCAATTCATTTATCTCCTCATTTCACGGCTTATCAAAAGAAGTGTGGTGGCTTGCGCTTATTACGCTAATCAATAGAGCGGGAACAATGGTGATTCCATTTATGTCGCTCTACCTCACTGAAAAACAAGGCTTCTCTCTGGCTGATGTTGGTTGGCTGATGTCTGCCTTTGGCGCAGGTTCCGTTTTGGGAGCCCTGTTAGGAGGAAAGTTGACAGATGCCATTGGCTCCTACAAAGTAATGGTATTGAGTTTGCTGCTGTCAGCATTCTTCTTCATTTTTCTCCAGTATGTCACGGGTTTTTATCCCATTTGCGTTGCTGTTTTTATGGTAATGCTTGCGGCTGATATGTTCCGTCCGGCCATGTTTGTAGCCCTCAGTGCATATAGCAAACCAGAGAATAAAACGCGGTCAGTCACACTCATACGTATGGCAATTAACCTGGGTTTTTCTTTAGGGCCTGTGATAGGCGGACTGATCATTCATTCGCTTGGATACAGCCTGTTGTTCTGGATTGATGGGGTGACTTGTATTATAGCCATGGTCATCTTGCTGCGCAGGCTGAACCCTAAGAAAGCAGTTGTGCTTGATGCTCCAGATTTAATGGCCAATGCTTCTCCTTACAAGGATTTTAGCTTTATG
>JBLIGQ010000037.1:0-28384 GCA_047636995.1 Flavobacteriales bacterium
CATCCCCGAATTTTCTCCAACTATCAACATTTCTTCCCATAAAAACAGTCCTCCTTTTGCCTTACTCAATGGCAGTTCTATTGAAATTTGAATGACGTTTTGCGGTTTTAATAAACGTTTCCAACTGAGTGCCTTGCCTCTTTCATGAAGACAAGTAGCATTGCGCAAAGCCTTAAACAGATTAGCCACTTAATTCTCATTTTGACTACAAGGGCTTGTTCCAAAACATCTATCTCAAAGTTGCTGTAATCCAAAAATAACCTGTTTTCTACCCAATAAAAGTACTTGCGCAACTGCGATGAGTAAAAATGGAAAGCTTACTGGAAATTTGAGTCGATTGAGTACCACTATAACAAATAGGTAGGGCATTTTAGATGAAGCCTCGCCTTGGCGGGGATAGAAACCCTTAGCGGATTGTAATCAGCCACTCAAGCGTTCATTCGAAACGAGGAATTAGGTATCGATTTTAGAAATTTAAATACGCACTACTTCAGACACTTACGTCTGATGGAATCCATTGTAATCTGAGTAAAGATGAAGCGTTCGCTAATAAAAATAAGTCAAAATCGAAATGGGAATGATCTAGAAATAAAGATTGTTGATCTATTAGAACACTAAAAAGCCTCTCCAATGGTAAAATAATACTGAACACCGCCATCACCAACTCCTACGTCTAACCTAAGATTGAGTTTGCGTTCTTCATCAATACGGAATCGAACCCCGCCTCCACCAGCTAGCCGCGTATTTCCGATGCTCCAAACAGACGGATTATCACCAACGAAACCTGCGGAGAGAAAACCATTTACGCCCCATTTACGCCAAACATTGCTGCGCCATTCTGTTTGTACAAAAGCCGCCGATTTATCCCTGAACCGTCCTTCATAAAATCCGCGCATGCGCTTTGTTCCTCCCAACATCGCCATCATGTGAAAAGGAGTTGAGCCTTTGGTAACATCTACAAACAATTGAGTGGCAAATACATTGCGTTCATTAACTGGTAAGTAATAACGAATATCTGACCTGTACCTACTAAAATGATAATCGCCAGAAGCATGCTGATTGGTAAACTCAGCGTACCATCCACTGCGCGGATAATACACATTGTCTCTCGAGTCATTGAAAACAATTATGCCTGGATCTATTGTTAATCCTCCTTCGCCCCCAGGAACACTTCTAGCATCAAAACGCTGACCTTCCTCAAAGTCTTTCGTTTCCCAATTTTCAATCCAAATTCGTCCGCCAACATGCCAATCTCTCCAGATTTTACGTAATAAATTGAATCTTAAACGTGGGAAATCAACCCCGTAACGTTCCCGTTTGCCTTCATCCTCATTCCCTGTGCCGAAATAGTAATAGTTGTATTTATAGTACCCTACTTCTCCATATGAATACCACTTTCGTTCATTCCAAAACAGTTGAAAAGGCAAATAGACCAACACTTGTTCTTCAAGGGTATAGGCTGCGCCGAATTGAATTTGAGAAGCAGGCGAAATACGGTCCTGCTTGTTCAAGTAAAAGCTATAAACCGTGGCAGCCCCAAAACCCAGCCTAGTTTCAGGTGTCCAATAAGCAACAGGGAAGCCAAAGAAACTGTTTTTACGCTCTTCGCCTTGTACAAGCGTGCTGTCAGTCTGCGCGCGCAAAGCAACAACACAAATAAACATACTGAAGAATAAAACCCATTGCCTCATACCGCAAAGAACGGAGTTTGGAAATGTAATTTTGTAACATCCTTGTAGCTATTACTTTTCTATCCACCTTTGCAGGATGCCAGCAATGAAATACTTCGCCCTATACAAACCATTTGGAACCCTTTCTCAATTTACTGATGAAGGTGGTAATCCGGGTTTAGCGCACATTCTCAACGTAGACAATGATGTTTACGCAGTAGGAAGACTTGATACAGATAGTGAGGGATTGCTGCTTCTGACCAATGACAGACGCGTCAACAATGAGCTGCTCAACCCCAACAAAGCTCATTGGCGCAGTTATTTGGTTCAAGTTGAAGGCGAAATTACAGAAGAGGCCCTTATGCAGTTGACCCTGCCAATGGTTATCAGACTGAAGAAAAGAGATCATACAACCCTACCTGCCCGGGCTGAACTCATAACTGAAGGACCTGATTTACCAGAACGCGTTCCTCCAATTCGGTTTAGAGCGTCTATTCCAACTTCGTGGATTCGCATTGCTATTCGCGAAGGAAAAAACAGACAGGTAAGAAAGATGACGGCGAATGTAGGCTTTCCAACTCTGCGCCTGGTGCGCGAAGGCATAGAAGCAATGACCATTGGTGGAATGCTGCCTGGTGAGTTAAAGGAAATTCCAAAAGATGAATTCTTTACTTCTCTAAACCTCCGTTTAAGACCGTAACTTATAGCTATGAGAGCCATTGCATTAGTATTTATATACCCACTTGTTCTAACATGGATGACCATTAGCTGTTTAACAGGGGTGGTCACGTCCGTAATTTTAAGGCTTCCCCAATTCACCTTGGGATTTGTCCCGGGTAAAATGTGGGCTCCACTTACCATGTGGCTTCTTGGAATAAAGGTAAAGGTGGTTGGACTTGAAAACATAGACCAAGAGCAACATGGAATATTTGTATCAAATCATGGCTCCTACCTTGACATTCCAGTGAGTGTGATGTCGATCCCACTGAAGATGAATTTCATTGCAAAAAAAGAGCTGAGGCATGTTCCCGTTGTTGGTTGGTACATCTCAGCAACAAAACAGATTTTCGTAGACCGTAAAAACAGAACGCTTGCCATGAAGAGCATGCAAGAGGCTGCGCGCAGAATCAATGCGGGTAAAAACGTCCTTTCCTATGCTGAAGGTTCTAGGTCAAAAGATGGAGCCATTCACACTTTTCGCCGTGGCGCCTTTATCATTGCGAAAGAAGGAGATGTAAGAATTACACCCATCGCCATTCAAGGAGCATATGAGTGTCTGCCTCCAACAAGTTTTTTCACAAAAAGAGGAACCATTACACTGGTGATTGGAGAAGCATTTCGCCCATCAGATTTCCCTGAGAAGTCAGCAGAGCAGCTTTCAGAATTTACACGACAGAAAGTCATTGCTTTGCAGGCTTCAGTTCGTTAGAACTTCGCCCCCAACTTCATTCCTTGTTCAATCGCTCGTTTCGCATCAAGCTCACCTGCGTGGTCTGCCCCGCCAATAATGTGGAACGAACTTTCTTGTGCTGCAAGGTCCTGCTCTAATTCCCTTACCGAAAGTTGTCCTACGCAAATAATTACATTATCTACCGGCAGTACCTCTTCTTTTCCTTCAATGCGAACGTGCAAACCTTCGTCGTCAATCTTGATGTATTCAACTGAGTTAACCATGTGCACGCCACTTTTCTTCAGCGAAGAACGGTGAATCCAACCGGTTGTCTTACCAAGGTTCACACCCAGTTTAGTTGATTTACGCTGAAGCAGCCAAATCTCTCGATCTGAGTGCCACTTCTCTGCTTTCCTTAATCCACCCGGATTGGCATAAGCTTCATCTACGCCCCATTTTTCTAAGAAATCTTCTGTTGTTTCTAGCTCTTCGCTTGAATGCAACAAAAATTCAGCAACATCAAACCCAATTCCACCTGCGCCAATGATCGCCACGCGTTTGCCAACAGGGGCATTTTCACGCAATACATCAGTGTAGCCTAGTACTTTAGGATGGTTCACTCCTTCAAGCTTTAAAGCCCTTGGAACAACACCCGTGCTCATCACAACCTCATCATAATCTGTAAGGTCTTTTGCCTTCACACGTGTGTTTAGATGCACTATTACGTTGTGCTTTTCTAGTAGCGTCTCATAGTAACGCACCGTTTCATTGAATTCTTCTTTTCCCGGAATTCGGCGGGCCATATCAAATTGACCTCCAATGTGATCACGCGCCTCAAAAAGAGTCACTTTATGTCCTCTTGATGCCGCTGTCACCGCGCAGGAAAGTCCGGCAGGCCCAGCGCCAACAATGGCAATGTTCTTTACTGATGTTGCAGCTGAGATGGGGAATTCTGTCTCATGACAGGCCCTTGGATTGACCAGGCAAGAGGCTATTTTCTGTTTGAACACATGATCTAAGCAGGCTTGGTTGCATGCGATGCACGTGTTGATTTCGTTTGATCTGTTCTCTTCGGCCTTGTTCATTAGTTCGGCATCAGCCAAGAACGGACGTGCCATTGAGATCATATCTGCGCAGCCATCTTCGAGCAGTTGCTCCGCTACACCTGGCATGTTGATTCTGTTCGTTGTGATAAGCGGAATGCTCACTTTTCCCATCAACCGTTTCGTAACCCAAGCAAAACCTGCTCTAGGAACCATCGTTGCAATGGTTGGAATACGGGCTTCGTGCCACCCTATTCCCGTATTGATGATGTTAGCACCCGCCTTTTCCACTTCCTTGGCAAGCAGTTCTACCTCATCCCAAGAACTTCCATCTTCAACCAAATCAAGCATTGAAAGCCTGTAAATCAGTATGAATTCTAGTCCAACTGCTTCGCGGGTTCTTCGAATGATTTCAAGAGGAAAGCGCACTCTATTTTCAAAGCTTCCACCCCACTGATCTTTGCGGTGATTTGTTTTTTTTACAATAAACTGATTGATCAAATAGCCCTCAGACCCCATGATTTCAACACCGTCATACCCCGCTTCTTTTGCCAATACCGCAGATTTCACAAAATCTTTGATGGTTCGTTCAATTCCTCTATTCGAAAGTGCTCTTGGCTTAAATTTATTGATTGGTGCTTTGATCTTGCTTGGCGCAACGCAGAGCGGATGATAACCATACCTGCCCGTGTGGAGAATCTGCATGCAAATTTTACCGCCTTCTGCGTGCACAGCATCTGTGACCACTTTGTGCTTTCTTGCATGGGCTTTCGATGCCATTCTGCTCCCAAAAGGTGATGTCCAGCCTGCTCTGTTAGGCGCTACTCCACCTGACACTATCAATCCCACACCTCCCTTAGCCCGTTCAGCATAAAACACAGCCATGCGTTGGAATCCGTCTTTTGCTTCTTCCAATCCAGTATGCATAGACCCCATGATCACTCTGTTTTTCAACGTAGTAAATCCAAGATCAAGTGGCGTAAATAAGCGAGGGTATTTCATCATAAATCAATCAAATTCTCTAAATCTATCAACAAAGTCGTTTCGTTTCTTCTTGGAAGCTACAACTTGAAATGCGAATTTATTACCTGCATCATCTTTAGTTCTTCGCTTGTCATCTTTCAATTCCACAATCACGTTCAAAAAGTCATTGTCTGTTGAAGTGATGTTCATGATTCCAAGCTTGTACTCCATGAATATCCAGTTCCCAGGGTCAAACTCAAGGTAAATGCGCATCACATCAGCACTTCGTCCTTTTTGGATTTCGACCTTCCCTTTCATGTAACGAAAAATCTGTCGCTTACCTAAGGAGCCAATTCCAATTGGTCCTTCAGAAACATATGACTCCTCCACATCATCCCATACGAATTTAACATCTGCAAGAAACAGAGTGCTTTGCAGCTCTTGAGGAATTTTTTTAAACTGTCCGTTCAAGGTCAATTCCGAAATGACTTTATCAGAAGCTTCAAGCCCCATGATTTCCTGAATTCCCTTTTCATAATTCGTCTTGGTAATATCTACCGGCAGCAAACCGGGCCATTGTTCCATTTGATCAGAAATGCGTTTCAAAGCACCGTCATCAAAAAAGAAATCGATTGAAAGCACTCCATTGACGGTCGTCTTTCGCTCATTGATATTGTGCAAGATATCACCATATGATTTCAATTGAACGTGGCCCAAGTCAACCTGGTAATTGATTTTACCATCTCCCGTGATTTCGCAGGTTTCTGTGTTCAACGCCACAAGGTTTCCAGGAAGCTTTGGCTGTTTAATTTTCTCCTTCGAACCAATCTTGTATTGCTTCTTCGCTATATCATAATATAGGTAACCAATGGCATCAATCAGCGGATTGTCTTGTCTGTCTTCCTTCCGTGAGAGGAATGCCCCATAAAGGTCTATTGGTGAGTCATCAGCCATCATAACACCTGCTCCAAGCTTAGCCATACCAACATCACGCATGTTCGTATCAACAGGAATGTAAATGTCTTGTGGATTGATTTCTGATCTGAACTTGAACCATGCCCTTTCGAGTTTATCGCATGTATGAAGGATGCGAGTTCCTCCTTCAAAAGTCAAGTTTTGTTGATTTGCAAAAAGCTCAAAATCACCTGCAAACTGAAAGAATGGAGACAATGCGAATTGATCTTCATCCATCACTGAACCTAAACCAACCGTCTGAAGTGTTGAATCAACGGTGAAGTTATTGATGTGAATGATCTGCTCTAGCTTGTTTTCATCTACATAGGTGTAATCTCCTTCTCCCTCGTAATCTAGCCTCCCTCTAATTTCAAGTTTTGCACTAAATATTCTGTGGTACTGGGTGACGAAATTTGAAAGCACAACGGCTCTTTCCAAGGGGTCCATTTTCGCTCTTTTGCGAATGAGCACTTTACCGCTATCAGGCAGCACTCTGGAGTCAGCAACTGTAATGAACTTAATCTTTTTACAAGTGATTACTGAATTGTCTACATCATAAATGGCATTGGGTGCTAGGAAATTGAGGGAATCTTGCAACTCATTAACAGAGAAGAAATTACTCTTGGTTGCGTCATCACTCGTGTCAATAACGAAGTCATCAGAAGCTGTTCTACTTGAGGTCAACTCCATGTCGTTTTCATCCATGAACCATTTGAACTCATCCATGAAACAAATGTATTGATTCGTAGGAAACTCAATTTTTGTCTCCCCTCCGTTAGATTTGAACTCCCCCATTCGTTTATCAAAATTAACATTGGCAGAAACGTTGTCTGTTTTGAAAGCGAGGTTTTCGAACCCTGTTTGAGCTAGCTGAAAATCTGAAGTGTCTGCTAAAATATTCCGCGCATCATAGCCGAAGTCAAATGATGCAAGCTTTGCCCCATCAAACTCCATCACTCCTTTACCGCGCATTCCTGAAGGCTCAAGTCTAAGTGTTCCGTTAAGTGCGGCTTCGTCATTGAAAAAAACAATGGGCTCCTCTACAGAGGTAGCTGTCAAATAATCAGCCGTTGGGTCGAATACGATGTCTACCGCTGTTGCGCGTGCTTTAGGAACTTCTTTTCCGCTCCTGCGTTCTGCGTTTGTAAATGCTGTTGTTCGTCCCACCGTTGAATCTGGAAGAAAAATAAACTGATCTGATTCAGAAACCGAAGTCAAGTAATTAAGTGAACCCTTTCCTTGCAGCCCTGTGTAATTCAATTTGATGTCTGCTGTGAACTGTCCTTTTCCTTTATATAGCGGCAATCCTGATGCATTGGTATTAATATCGAAACCAAAAGAATTGTCATCCATCAAGGTTAAAGGCTCTTCGATGTCTGGGAAAATGCCCCCAGAAACGAGTGTCCCTTGAAATGCCAAGTCTTTTCTAGAGAAGTTATCTAAGCTATCAATGGTAAAAGGCTCCACTTGATAATAGAACCGATCTCTGTTATACACACCATCTTGAATTTTACTGTTGTCATAATAAACATATGACTCACTTGCTGAGGTCAAAATGGGGTACTGTGGATACACATTTGAAACCGTTCCTCCTTTGTTTGTAGGGGAGTCAATTTTCAAGGTCCCATTGATCTCTTCCAATACGTTCTTGATGCGTGAGCGATTTTTGTTCCCATAAAGATCTGCGGCAGAATTTTCATCTTCCACATAAATCCGACAACTGTCAACGGTGAGCAGGTCAATCTTGAATTCTTCGTAATCGAAATAATAGTCTTTCCCAATGAACTCGAAGTTCCCAGCCCAGACGCGTCCGCCGAATTTGAAATCTCTATTCTTCTTCAAAATTACCTCTTCTTTTGAAGGAAAGATATTCACGTTCTGGGAATCTGAAAGAGCAATTCTTCCAACCCCTTTCAACAGCAAGTTATAATTCAATAGGTTCAGCTGCGCATTGTTTCCGCCATCAACAGTACTATTAAACTGAAGTACATCGTAATCTCTTCTTCCAGCACTGTTTTGAATGTAGTGGTTGAGCTTTTCATTTGTGACACAGAAGTTCGTATTCAAATCATACTCACAAAACCCACTGTTCGCCAGATTGATCAGCATAATTTGGGCCTGCTCTTCACTCAACCTCAGGAAGCCCGCAAGTTCATAAGCATAGAAGGCATTCGATCCACTTTTCCGAATGTAATCCCGAATCTCAATGAGCGGGTGCACAAGTCCGATGCCAATCATTTCGTCATAACGCTCCTTTTTATAGAAGGCATTGGACTCAAATGAAGCTAAGTGTTGGGTAGAACCAAAAATAGACCCCATCTCAATGAGCGGATCATCAATGTTCCAATACAAAGCTTCAAAACGCATGTCTACGCCGTGGTAACTATTGAAATAAGGGCTTTTTGAAAGACCCTCATCAGTTCTGAGAAGTACGAGCCTTCGCTCTGCTCGATTGAATTTCAGTGAAACATCCGGGTGGTAAATCGAATCTTCTTCAATTTTGAATAACACTTTGGAATGCGAAGATGAAAAGCGCTCTGAACGAATGGTGAACTCGAGCGACGTAGCCGTGAGGAAGGCCTTTCCTTCTCTGTAGAACACAAGCTTTGCTGGTTCATCATCTGTACCCGTTCCTGCGAGCTTACTCCCACGCATGGTGAAACCACCATCGTAATCTACATTTTCAAAAAGGTTCTTGATTTCCAGACGTTTGTTGTAAGACTCAAAACGCGGATAACTGGCATCTTCACCGGTCCGGTTCGCTAGTACCTTTTCTGTCAGCTGTCCCCTTAGTGGCTGGTCAAAGTAATCATTGTAAAAAAGAACGCTATCAATGGTGTAACTAGATCCTTTTATGCGAATCTCGTACGTATCAAATGTTGCATAAGTTGTCTCGGGATTGAAGTCTGACCTATCCCAATTCACTCTTCCGCCTTCTCCAAACCACCTTTCGAGCGAAGGAAAAAAGGTTCCTTTCGTCTGAAGAATTCGGGTGCTGTCACCCTTGGTATAACAAATTAGTGATCCTTCTGGATATTCAATTTTCGGAAGAGAATCATATTTAAACGCATAGTTAGTGGTCCCAAAAGCCCATTCTAACGCGTTTGTGCTAAAGAACACACGCTTCTCAAATAAGGTGGCTGAATGTTCAAGAAATTCGCCCAACTCTTTCTTCATCCGCTTGTTCTCAAGCATTTTGTACATCACTTCATGCCAATTCATGAAGAATGCCTCGTTTTGTTGCGACTTCGGAAAATGCATCACCGCATGGAGGTAGTTGTTGTAAACTGGATAAGCCGTGAATTTATCCTGCTTGAATTTGTTGCACGTAGAAACAACAATTGTTTGCATGTCAGGGGTGATTAGTCCAGACAGGTAAATATCTTCAAAATCACCCTCAATGAATTTTTTCCCATCCTTTTTTGAGGCCCCCATGAAGTCAGCCATAGCCTTAACAAATGCTTCTGGTTCACTCGGGTAATCGCCTTTCTTCTGAGCGAAGGCAAAGTTCACACTGAAAATTAGCATTAAAAGCAGGCAATACCTGGGATTAAACATAGGGTACTTTATTTTTGGATTGCGTAATTTCAAAGTTGGCTTTTCCTTCGCAGAGTAGCATTGCATTTCACAATTCTTATGCCTTGGTTTATCCACATTTTAAAAACGCAGAAAGCAACCAAAAGTTATTCTTCTGGCCCTGATCTATAAAGAGGTCTAGCTAAAGGGAATGTTACACGAATGAGAACGTTTACTCTGCAATGACCGTTGTTTCCCAACCATCAAAAATGGACGCGTGTTGGGCAGCAAGCTGGTTCAACCCCAGCGTTACTGAAGTGATTGACTGTATGTCAACATAATCTACACGAGATAAGATCAAAGAAAAAGGCAAATCACCTTCCATCATGCCTCCTGAAATCAAGCTAAACCCCTCTGCTAACAAGGCTTCTTTAAGAACGTTTGATACCGCTTCATCTTCCGAATAAAACCAATAATATACCTCGCGTGGTTTTGATAAATCATCTCCTGCCTCTACCAATTGATTGAGAACGGACATGTTATTGATGTATTCGATTTGCTCTGTATTCGGGAACAAGAAATCCCAGAATGCGGTCCATTCAGGGTCACTCTCAATGGAAGCAATCACTTTAAGCGAGGGGAACCGGGCAGAGCGAATGCCTTCAAGTTCTTTCCGCACTTTAGAAGTATCTGAAGTATAGATGTACATCTCTCGTTCTCCATCGTGCATGCAGCTTCCCACAATTTGCGCTTCCGGATGAAGGTAAATGAAATCATCCATGCATTGCTCATAAGTGTCTATCATCTCATAGGCATCTCTTGTAGGGAACCCTGTATGGTCTCCGATGAATTGCAATTTCGCCTTCACCAAAAAACACTTCTGATGATCTGGGTCCAATTCGTCAGCCGCAACATTCACAGTCACAGAAGCAAAAAGACTGTCCATCTCAAACATGTATACATTCCATCGCTCTTGGGCAACGCCAATGAAACTTGAACTAAGCACAAAACTTACCAGGAGGATTCTTTTCATAATTATTTTTTAACGAAACCAAGGGTCATCCAACCATTCCGTTCCTTTCCTTTCACAAAGGTCAGTCCGCTTTCTTCAGCAGCTTTCACTAAAATTTCTTGATCTGAAGGAAAAAACCCACTAAGTTGAAGCAAACCACTCTGTTTAAGTACTGACGAATAAATAGGCATGTCTGTTACAAGCACATTGCGATTGATGTTCGCCAGAACAATGTCAAATGACCTACCTGACAGTAAAGCCGCATCTCCAATTTCTGAATTGATGGTTGTGCACTGATTTAGAAGCGCATTTTCTTCGCAATTTTCTTTGGACCAATCGTCGATGTCGATCGCATCAACCGCCTTCGCACCGAGCTTTGCCGCTAGTATAGCTAACACACCTGTTCCGCTGCCCATGTCAAGCACAGACTTACCCTCTATTCCCATAGAAAGCATGCGTTCCAGCATCAACCATGTGGTATCATGGTGGCCCGTTCCAAAGCTCATTTTTGGCTGAATCACAAGGTCATACTTGGCTGATGTTGATTCATGAAATGGAGCACGAACAACGATGTCATCTCCTACAAAGATCGGATTGAAATCAGACTCCCACTTCGCATTCCAATTTTCACGTTCCACTTCAATGATCTCAAATTCGATGGTGGTTCCCTCTATTTTAAAAGCCATTAAGGAAGAAATTTCTTCTGCGCTTGGTCCCTCTGCTTGAATGTATGCCTTGAGTCCGTCCGTTTCTTCAACAAAGCTCTCAAAATCCAATTCACTCAATTCAGCAATCAAGACTTCCTTTCCGGGAAGAAGTGGCGAGATGGTAAAGGAATATTCCTTGTAGTTCATTTGTTATTTGCTTCAATAATGGCTTTAAAATCAGCTGCCTTCAGTGATGCTCCTCCTATGAGGCCGCCATCTACATCAGCACCTGCAAATAATTCGTCTGCATTGCCTGGTTTCGCGCTGCCTCCGTACAAGATAGATACGTCTTCTGCTGTTGCGCCATAAGCTTCTTTTATCCAAGAACGAATGGCCGCGTGCATTTCTTGCGCTTGGTCAGAAGAAGCTGTGCGTCCCGTTCCAATAGCCCAAACAGGCTCATAAGCAATAACCACTTTTGCAGCATCGCCTCCCTTCACTTGCGAGAAATAAGCCGCTTCTAACTGCTCTTTGACTACGTCGAAATGACGATCAGCATCACGTTCCTCCAATGACTCACCCACGCATAGGATCGGACGAAGTCCAGCTTCCAATACTTTAAGTGTCTTTTGAGCAACGACCTCATTTGATTCGCCAAACAAAGATCTGCGTTCTGAATGTCCAACCAATATATAGTCTACTCCCGCAGTTCCAAGCATGTTTGCAGTAACCTCTCCTGTATACGCCCCTTCGCCATTTGCGCTGCAATTCTGAGCCGCTAAATGAATGTTATCAGGTAACATAGACTTCAGTGCAGATAGGTAAATCATTGGTGGTGAGATAATCATCTCTGTTCCCGAATAATCTCCCTCAGCAAGCTGCTGCTTTAACTCTTCTACTAATGTTATTGCCTCACTCCAAGTGGTGTTGCTCTTCCAATTTCCAGCTACAATTCTGCGATTCATATTCTTCATTTAGGCCTGCAAATTACGTAAACTTGTTGCTCGGAATTTTTCCTGCCTCTAAATCTAGATCTTCATTCCTTCAAATGCACGCTGATCCACTAGACATCCTTAAGCAGTATTGGGGTTACAGCCAGTTCAGACCAAAGCAAGAAGACATCATTCGTTCTGTGCTTCTGAACAGAGATACCCTTGCGCTGATGCCTACCGGTGGAGGGAAATCGCTTTGCTTTCAAGTGCCCGCCTTGTGTCATGAAGGAATTTGCATCGTCGTTTCGCCCCTAGTGGCCTTAATGAAAGACCAGGTAGACCGATTGAAGGAAATGGGCATTCGGGCTGCCTACCTTACCTCAGCCCAACGTTATCAGGAGATGGATCAAATCTTGGAAAGTGCGATTTACGGGAAAATGAAATTTCTGTATGTTTCTCCTGAGCGACTTAAAAACGAATTATTCATAGAGCGTTTCAAGCAAATGAAGGTCAACTTGATTGCTGTTGATGAGGCGCACTGCATTTCTCAATGGGGACATGATTTCAGGCCTGCCTACCGCGAAATAGCTGAAATTAGAAAGATTCATCCGAAAACGCCTGTGATTGCTGTTACCGCTTCCGCAACGAAAACCGTTGTTAAAGATGTGATCAAACAGCTCGAATTCAAAGACGAAGCCCTTTTTGAATTGCCCATGACAAGGCCAAACTTGAATTTCGCGGTAATTGAAGAACCTCAGTCGCTCTCAAGACTGGTGCGTATTTGCAAGAAATTGGGAGGCAGCGGAATTGTTTATTCATCTACGCGTAAATCAGTTCGAGACATTGCTGAATTTTTGAACGAAAGTGGCATTCATGCTGGATTTTATCATGCCGGAATTGACCCCGCCACAAAAGATAAGCTGCAGACAGATTGGGTGAACAACCACTTTCCAGTAATAGTTGCTACAAATGCATTTGGAATGGGCATTGATAAGCCAGATGTGCGTTTCGTTGTGCACCTCTCTCCACCACAAAATTTAGAGAACTACGTGCAAGAAGCAGGCAGGGCCGGAAGAGACGGAAATGAAAGCTGGGCCATTTTGCTTTACACCACTCCTCAATTGCTTCAGCGCAAGAACGACCTAGCACAGCAATTCCCTGACAAAGAACGAATTAGAGCCACTTACCACAAGCTTTGCTCCTACCTTGGCGTGGCGTACGGCGCAGGTCTAGATACCCTTCACAACTTCAACATGCGGGAGTTTTGTGAGCGCTATAAATTGAAATCACGCGATGTCTTTTTTGACCTCGAAACGCTTTCCGTTGCAGGTTACATCCACCTGAGCGAAGGGGTCCTTATTCCTTCGCGAATGATGTTTCAAATTAATGCCCAATCCTTGTATGATTTCCAAATTCGCAATGCAGATTTGGACCCATTTATTCGACTCATACTTCGCACCTATGGCGGGATGTTCGAAAATTATTCCCGCGTAGACGAACGCTACCTCGCTGCCAAGACCGGTTGGAGCGCAGATAAAGTGCGAAAAACGCTGATTAGAATGGATCATATGGATGTGGTGAGCTACCAGCCGCAAAATGACCTTCCTATTCTTACCTTACTCACAGGCAGACACGAACAAGAACACCTGCGCATACCAAAAGAAGCTTACGAGGAGCGAAAAGAGCGCGTTGGATCGCGCTGGGAAGCAATGATGGAATACATTCATTTAGAAGAATGCAGAACGAATTTCATCGCACGCTACTTCGGTGACAAGCCAAAACAGCCTTGCGGACATTGTGACGTATGTAGGTCTGAGAAAAAACAAGAACACACACTTCCCAATGCATTAAGAAATCTTCTTCGCGCCGGAGATGCGCATTTAGTAGACGTTGTACACACACTCAATGAGTTCAATAAGAGAGATGTAATCGATCTAATTGACATGTATATCGATGAAAAACGAATTTCTCGAAATGAAGATGACATTTTACATTGGATGACTGCCGACTCCTAATACCTTTGCACCCCATGGAAAATATTCAGACCACCGCTGTCATTAAAGCGAAAAAGAGCCATTCAATTAGACGATTTCACCCTTGGGTTTTCTCAGGTGCCATTGCATACCTCGAAGGAGACCCCGTTGCTGGTGAAATGATTCGCGTTGCAGAAACAGGTGGTGTCACATTAGGACATGGACTTTTTACTCCAGGAGCGTCCATTGCAGTGAGACTGACCCACTTCGGTGAAGAAGCTCCTACAGATCGCTGGTGGCACAGCAGATTGGTTAATGCGTTCGAACTGAGAACGCAAATGATGCTTACGAACAGTGACAAAACGAATTGCTACCGTCTTATTCATGGCGAAGGAGATGATTTCCCCGGCTTGATCATTGATCATTATGATGGCGCTTTCGTTATTCAAGTTCACACAGAAGGCATGCTTCACTACCTTGAAGGAATTGCAGAAAGCCTGAAAGAGATCTATGGTGACAAGTGCACCTCTATCTACAATAAAAGCGAAGATACCCTCCCTAAGTCATCTGCGCTGCGCACCGCCAACGGATTTCTTTATGGAAATGAAGAAGACGGTAAAGTAGTTCTAGAGAACGGTCTAAAGTTTAAAATTGACTGGGTGAATGGTCAGAAAACAGGTTTTTTTATTGACCAAAGGGAAAGCAGAGCGTTGCTAGGATCACTTTCCAAAGGAAAAAAGGTCTTGAATACCTTTTCTTATACAGGCGGATTCTCAGTTTATGCGCTTGCTGGAGGTGCCACAATGGTGCACAGTTTAGATAGCTCCGCTCCTGCTTTGGAGTTGGCTACCCAGAATGTAGAAATGAACGGATTTGGAACTGACAAGCACAAAAATATTCAAACAGAAGCCGTTCAGTTTTTGAAAGACTTAGAAGATGACTATGACATCATTGTCTTAGATCCTCCTGCTTTCGCGAAGCATTTAAAAGCAAGACATAAGGCTGTTCAAGGGTACAAGCGCATCAATGAATTGGCCATGCGTCAAATCAAACCAGGCGGCTTGCTCTTCACATATTCTTGCAGTCAAGCGGTTGATAAACAATTGTTCAACCACACCATCATTTCAGCGGCCATGGAAGCTGGAAGGAAGGTTAGAATTCTTCACCAAATGCACCAACCAGCAGATCACCCTGTGAATGCATTTCATCCAGAAGGTGAATACTTAAAAGGACTAGTAGTAAGGGTTGATTAAGGCGCCAAACGCTCTAAATACCACTCTCCGTCAGCATTCATGTGAAAGGCAATGCGGTCATGCAAACGACCTGGTCTGCCTTGCCAAAACTCGAAGTAGGTAATCTGAACGTGGTATCCGCCCCAGAATGAAGGACGTTCAATTTCTTTGCCTTCAAAGCGTTGCTCTGCTTCCGCTTTGAGCTTGTCTAGCACTGCTCTGTTTTGAATGATACTGCTTTGTTCGCTGACCCATGCCCCAATTTGACTTTCTCTTGGACGACTAGCAAAATAGGTGTCTGATACTGTTTCGGGAAGTTTGTCTGCAACACCTTTGATCCGAATCTGACGTTCTAAATCCTTCCAAAAGAAATTAATCCCAACCTTGTTGTCAGCGGCAATCTCCTTCCCCTTGTCGCTGTTGTAATTGGTGAAAAAGCTGATGCCATCACGATTGAATCCACGCAAGAGCACTGTTCTTAGATTCGGGAATCCATTTCCATCCATAGTTGCTATGGTCATGGCGTTATAATCAGTGGGTTCAACATCTTTAGCCTCCTTCAACCATTGCTCAAAAAGATGGTAGGGATTTCGATTTATTTTTGATTCCAATAATTGGTCATTATCGTAATCTTTACGTACAGATTTTAAATCACTCATAAGAAATAAACAATGTTTTTGCTGAATCGTTCAGCCTTCAAGAACCAATTTAGGCCAGAATTTATAAAGCAACAATGATTTTCATCAGAGTTAGCGAACATTAACGGATTAGCCCTAGAACTTGACGTACCAGCCCTTCAAGGTAACACCCGTTCCTGTAATCCTGAAAGACCAGTTCGCTAGTCTTTTGATCAGTTTCCAAAAAGGCTTACTCTCAGTGCGTTCGCGTAATTTCTCATCAGGAGCAGCTTTTGAATTCAATTTAAAATCGCCTTGCTTCCTGCTCTTTTGAATGCGCGAAATGCTAATTCCTTCAGTCACACATTTAAGTTTACGAAACCCTTGTTGATTGAGTAAATAGTTCAAAGAGCGCGGTGTGTAATACGACAGGTGCTCTGGATAACCAATCACGTTGTAATCTGCTTTCAATAGGTATCTTGATAATGCATTGAAGCTAGGCGTGGTAATGTAATGCAATCCGCCTTTTCGAAGCATGCGCCTGATGTGACCAACATCCTCAATCGGATTGTTGATGTGTTCAATGACTTCAAAACTGCAGACTACGTCGAAATCTATGTCTAATGCGGTTTTTGATGAAAGCGCTCCCTCGAACATGTGAATCCCTTTTGACTTGCACAATTCTATGGCTGCTGGCGAAAACTCAGAGCCATAGACCTCCCAGCCACGTTCTTTAGCCACTTTTAAGAAATGCCCTGCTCCGCAGCCTACATCCATTAATCGATTGGTAGAGCGGTACACTTCCAATTGATCAAGTAATTCATGGTACCGCTGAATGGTAATGGGCGAAATCCAAGGATCTGAGGAATAGGCATACTTGCTATAGAAGGCCGCCAATTCAGATTCACTAGGAATGCGCTCAATAAACGTCATCTTGCAGCTAGAACACTTCACCAGAAAATGACGCTCGTATCCTCTCAGAGGACTGATTTCAGATTTTCCGCAGACAATGCATGCTGTATGTTTTTCGAATTCCTCCATAGATGAAGTGCAAATGTGTGCAATTCATTCGAACTTGACGGCGTTTTCGTACTTTGCTTCTATAATTCAATCCGCTTTTTGGGCGAATAAGACTTCCTATGAATCAACGTTTCTTCAGTCCGCAAGAAGGATTTGAAATGGCCACCTATGAATGGATCGCCACCAACGAAAACCAACGCCTACTCATCGTGCACGGCATGGCTGAAAAAGGAATTCGCTATGAACGCTTTGCGCTCGAAGCCAATAAAATGGGGATTTCCGTTTTCGCCCTAGATTTACCCGGACATGGTAAGACCAGTGAGCGAAATGGATTGCGCGGATCATTTGGTCCCAAAGGCTGGATTGGCGTTGTAGAGGTAATCGAATCTTATGCGCAGTATATCGCCTCTGAAGGAGCACATTTAGCGCTGTTTGGCCATAGTATGGGTTCAATGCTATCCCTAGGGATAGCTGAAAGAAACAAAACGGGAATCAAAAACTTCATCTTGTCTGCATTCCCGCCTCACCCCGGTGCACTAGTGCATGCAGGAAAAATCATGGGGTCATTCATGGGGACCCTTTTCGGCACAGAAAAAGCCTCACCTTTCATGAATAGCCTCACTTTTGGGAAATTCAACAAAGGAATTGATGCACCAAGAACTGATTTTGATTGGCTATCAAGAGACCCCTCAGAAGTAGATGCCTACATCAAGAATCCAGATTGCGGTGAAGTATTCACCATTGGCTTTTTCACTGAGTTGGCGCGTATGACTGACTGGGTCCATAAAAACAAAAGGGAGTTAAAGAGAGAAACTCACATCCATTACATTGCCGGAAGTAATGACCCTGTTGTGGAAAAAGAAGCAGGGACGAATAGGGTAATTGTTGATTTCAAAGCGCTTAACATCCAGTTCAGTTTTAAAGTTTACCCTGGTGCAAGACATGAACTTTTGAACGACACCTGCAGAGATGAAGTCACATCAGACTTGATTAAAATACTAATGGCGACCAAGAAATGATCAAAAAAATCATCAAAACGTTATTAACCCTGGCACTTCCGTTCGGGTTATATGTAGGAGGAGTGCTCTTATGGGGAACTATTTTCAACTACACCCCAAAAGAATTTACTCCCCTTTCCTCCTTTGGAATAGGTCATGAGACGCCAGATAGCACCTTCACCTTTGTTACATGGAACATCGGTTTTACAGGGCTGGGCGAAGAAACAGACTTCTTCTATGACGGAGGAAAGACCGTAACACAAACACCGCAGTTGGTAATGAAGAACCGAAATGGAATTCGTGACTTCATTGCTGCTCAAACAGATGTAGATTACTTCCTCCTTCAAGAAGTGGATAGTTGTGCGAAGCGAAGTCACCATATAAATCAAATGCAATTCATTAGCGAAGTACTCCCAAATTACAGCTGGAGTTTTGGTAAGAACTACGACGTTGATTTTGTCCCAATGCCCCTTTCAGAGCCTATGGGCGCTGTGGTGTCAGGATTGTGTACGTACAGTCATTTCGACACGAAAGATCACCTTAGAACTGGATTCGATAGTCAATTCTCTTGGCCAACAAGCATCTTCTTTCTTGACCGGTGCTTTATTTCAGAACGGGTGGATCTTCAGAATGGAAAACAACTTGTTAGCATTAATACCCATTGTTCAGCCTATGATACGGCAGGAACAATGGTGGCGCAGGAAGTCAAGAAAATAATGGATTTTGCTGAAAAAGAATATCTAAAAGGCAACTACGTGGTCATTGGCGGAGATTGGAATCAATGTCCGCCTAACTATTCTCCCCAAGACAAAACGGGCGCTTACAATGAGTACATCCTATCTCCTGATCAACTGCCACAGGGATTTTCATGGAACGCAGATGCCACCACACCCACCAATCGGAAACTCAACACGGTTTATAACGCGAACAGTTACACATCTGTGATTGACCATTTTGTGGTTAGTGCTAATTTAGAGGTGGAAGAAGTAAAAGTAATTGATTTACACTTCAAGTACTCTGACCATCAACCAGTTATGATAAAAGTGAGATTAGCTGACTAGCGATTACCTAGCCAATCTCTTGTGATCCTTAGATTCAAATAACGCGCAAAAGCATGCGATGTGAGCATCCTCGGATTTAAAAAATCAATTGCTCCTAAGATGACATAATCTTGGTTCATGTGGTCATCCTCCTCACCGAACACTACAACATCTGCAGATGGAATGCGCCTCCTCAAATCTCCAATCAACAAGCGCTTTGGACTTTGTTCAATTTTCTGACTGTCAACCATGATTAAAACCCTGCCATCATGGCTGATCACCTTTTCAGGTAAAAGGTTTACGGTCAAATCAGTTGCTTCACTCACTTTCTTAGAAAGAAAGACGAATAGTGGCGCGTTGTTGCTTAGAATATATGCGTGCTTGTACATGCTATCTCCCTTTTCAATTGTTGTACCACCAATCGTAAATACCTGAATACCTGAATCTTACATAAAACACCCATCTCAGAACTATCCTACTCCTGTACTTTCAATCTCAATTTGGGAAAGTCCCCTATACCCTGTTTGAGGTATTTAAGTCGTTTAGCCAAATTTGTTAACCACTGTATCAGTGATAGTTAACTGTAATATCGAAGAAAATCACCTAAACGAGGTATTTCCTAGTCATGACTTCCTCCGCACTTTTGCAGTGTTATTTAAAATCAGTCTAAAGAAAGAAATGAAGAAGTTAATCCTCCCCCTTTTTGCAGTTGCTATCACACTAAACGCCTGTAAAAAAGACAATAAAGAAGTAGAATTGGTAGGAACCGAACCAGAAGTTACATGTAACACAGGTTCATACTGTTTTCTGCGCGACGGCAACACTACGGTTGACTATGCAGGACAAACAGCGCGCTTAAACCAATTAGAAGAGCTTACAACGTACATGAAATCTGGAAACACACCTAACACCGTACTGGACTTAGATGTGTTGAACGACATGTTTTCAAATGCAGATGGTGCTGGTTCAATCCATTTCTCTGCGGACGCTGCAGCAAGCGGAAAGCAGTTAGAAAATAAGTGTTTCCTTGGAACCATTGATAGCTACTATGACTACTTCCTAGCGATTGAAATAGCGTCTATGAGTATTACAGCAGGATCAAATGGTGTTGCTGGTGTGGTAACGAGTACCGTTAATAGTAGCAAGCAGTATTTGTTGGACGAAAATGGCTTCGAACACATTCAATTAATTGAGAAAGGATTGATGGGCGATGTGTTCTACTTTCAAGCAACAGATACCTACCTGGTTGGAACTGAAAATGGAAACTATGACAACGTAGCCATTGCTGATGCTGCCGCAGGAAAGTACTACACAGAAGCTGAGCATAAGTTCGACGAAGCTTTTGGATACTTTGGAGTTTCATCAGATTTCCCTACCAACACCGAAGGCGTTAGATTTCACGGAAAATATTGCAACGCTCGAGACGCTGCCTTAGGAACCAATGCGATCATGGATGCGTTCATAGGTTGTAGAACAGCCATCACAGCCAATACAGATGTAGCCCCTTTCACCGCTGCGCTTCGAACAGAATGGCACAGAACAATTGCTGGTACCGCAATTAGCTACCTGAAACTTGCGAAGGAAAACATCAATGATCCGGCTATCAAATGCCATGAATTAAGCGAAGCATATGCCTTCATTGGTAACCTTCTTCACAACACGCCTGAATTAGCTCTAACACCTGCCCAGGTTCAAGAGGCCAGAGATCTGATGGGATCAAATTTCTATGATACAACTGAAGATGAGTTGGACGCTACCATCTCATTCCTCATTGACAACACACTTATTGAATTCATTGACCTTATAAGCCTATAATCATGAGATTTAGCAATTCACTTCTGTTTCTCTTTGTCATTGCATGTTCCTCATGCTCAGATTGCAATGGTGATTCTGAGTTTGAAGACGATGTAACCCTTTATGCAGAGCAGCTAACTTATCTGAACCAAGATGTAATTTCACCTGCGCTCACAGATGCTTCAATGCGTGCTTCAGAATTGAACGAAGCCATTTCAGTATTTGCGATTGATGTGAATGCAAACACCTTAGCCTCTGCACAAACAGCGCTTAAAACCGCTTGGAAATCGTTCCAAAGCTTATCACCATTGCGTTTTGGTCCGGGAGAAGATTTGATCCCTTCGATCAATACCTTCCCTACCAATGGCAATGCCCTGCAAGAGTTTGTAGAATCAGGAGAGTATGTAAATCCGTCAGATGACGAGCAAGGATTCCCTGCGCTTGATTGGTTGCTAAATGAAGATCAACTAACAGATGACGAGATCATTGAGCTGTTCTCAGACGCCACAACCGGTGAGAGTCGCCGCAACATTCTTGTTCTTTGTTCAGCTAATATTTTAGCGGTTACAACTGCCATAGAAACAGGTTGGCTTAACGGATATGCTTCCACCTTCGTTAATGCCGCTGGCGCTAGTGCCGGTTCTGGAATGAGCCTGTATGTCAATAACCTAGTTCAAAACTTTGAAACGCTAAAGCGAAACAAAATTGCCCTGCCACTGGGGCTATTAACACTTGATATTCCACTTCCAGACAAAGTAGAGGTTTACCATGGCGGCTATTCTATTGAAATGGCTTTGGTTCATTTAGCAGCCGTAAAACACGGTTTTGTGGGAGAAGAAGGACGTGGAATCAAAGCGCTACTAGATGAATTGGGTGCATTCCATGACGCTTCTCAGATGAACCTCTCAGATGCTATTTTGACCCAGCTTGAAGAAGCAGAAGTAGCATTGGCTTTGGTGCCAGATCCATTGAGCTCAACCATTGAATCAGACCCTGCAATTGTTCAAGCAGCGTATGACGAATTGCAAGAAGCAGTGGTATTGCTCAAAGCAGACCTTCCTTCTGCGCTAGGTATCAGTATTACGTTCACAGACAACGACGGTGATTAAATTATTTAGCAACATATTGAAATGGTTTTATGATCCTGTTTCCATTTATCCGCTGGTCACCATGAGGGTGGTTTTCGGCGGAATAATGGCTTTCAGCATCGCTCGCTTTTGGCACAACGGTTGGATAGAATCTCTCTACATCCAACCGTTGTTTCATTTTTCATGGTTCGGTCTTGATTTCATTCAACCGCTTCCAGGAGTGGGCATGTACATCGTCTTCGCTTTGCTGTTTATCAGCGCACTTTTCATCATGCTGGGACTCTTCTTTCGGATTGCAGCTCCTGCGTTTTTCTTGCTCTTTACTTACGTTGAACTGATCGATAAAACGCCTTACCTAAACCACTACTATTTCATCAGTATAGTGGCCCTTCTTCTGTGCTTCACCTCAGCAAACAAAGCCTTGAGCATAGATGTCAAAATTGGTTTAGCCAAGAAGTCTCTTACACCTAGATATCAGGTTGTTATGTTTATTATACAACTTTGTGTTGTTTACTTTTTCGCTGGCTTCGCGAAGCTCAATACGAGTTGGTTAATAGAGGCAATGCCCATGCAAATTTGGTTGCCCGCAAGAGCAGACATGCCCCTAGTGGGAAGTCTTTTTCGCCTGCCTGAAACGGCTTATGTCTTTAGTTGGGCAGGAGCACTTTATGACCTAACCATCCCCTTTTTGCTTTTGCTGACACGCACACGAAAACTGGCCTATCTGGCTGTGGTTGTGTTCCATTTATTGACTTGGTACTTGTTCCAAATAGGGATGTTCCCATGGATTATGATCGGAATGACTTTGATCTTTTTTCCCTCCAATTACCACGAACGCTTCTGGTCACGTTTTACCGCAATAAACAATGTTCCGATTGACAATCCTGTGACACGCATATCTCTTACTATGAAGATCTTTGCGGTATTTTTAGGGATTCACTTTATGCTCCAGCTTGCCATTCCATTGCGCAGTCATTTCCTCACAGAAAATGTCTTCTGGGACGAAGCGGGCTACCGGTTCTCTTGGAGAGTCATGCTCATGGAAAAGGCCGGTTACGTGAGTTTTACGATTGAAGACGGCTCCTCTGGAAAGCGGATGATTGTTGAACCGTCTGATTACCTCACCCAGCTGCAGGAGATTCAGATGAGCACACAACCAGATATGATTCTGCAATTTGTGCAATTATTAGAAAAAGACCTTAAGCTTAAAGGGGTTTCGGCTCCAAAAATCTTTGCTGACAGTTACGTCACGTTGAATGGGTCAGGAAGCAAGCGTTTTGTTGATCCTACAATCGACTTAACAACTATTGCCCAAAGCACTCCTCGCAGCGATTGGCTGCTTGCAGAACACGCTCAATTTATTGAAAAGTGAGTTGGTTCCGACTACATATCGCCCTCATTGGAACTTTGCTTTCGCTTTCGTCTTTTGCGAATGATAAGCTAGACCTCAGCTTGCATGTTGTAGATGAACGAACGAACGAACCACTTCCCATGGCCACAGTCTTGGTCAATTACGTTCAGGGATTTGTAACTGACGAATTCGGAACTGTACGCATTCCGGCTCAGAAAGGCACTACCTTCTTACAGATCAGCTATGTTGGCTACATTCGAATAGACACCTTAATAAGCGCGAACCAAAGCCAGGCCTTGACTTTTCAAATGAAACTTCTACAACTAGGAACGGCTGAAATCATTGGGGATCTAGATCCTTTCAACCGTATGCCGAATGTGAGCGTAGACAACTTCACTATATATGCGGGTAAAAAAGCAGACATTATTCGTCCGTCTAATATTTCTGTAAGCGGCGCCAACAGCACAGCTAGGCAAATTTTCGCCCAGGTAGCTGGCCTCAATATATTCGAAAGCAATGACGGCGGATTGCAATTGAGCATCGGTGGTAGAGGCCTCAATCCGAACCGAACAGCCAATTTCAACACCCGTCAGAATGGGTATGATATCTCAGCTGATCCCTTGGGTTACCCTGAAAGCTACTACGCCCCTCCCATGCAGGCGGTGGAAAAAATTGAATTGATTAGAGGTGCAGCAAGCCTGCAGTTCGGACCGCAGTTTGGTGGCATGTTGAACTTCGACCTTATTGACCCTTCCAAACGAAAGATCGGAGTGATCTCTGAGCAATCAGTGGCTTCATTCGGTCTATTTTCCAGTTTCAATGCCGTAGGAGGTACTATAAAGAAAACCAACTACTTGGCATATTACCAGCGCAAAACGGGCGATGGCTGGCGAGCGAACAGTTCCTTTGAAGCAAATAACATGCATTTTTCTGTGGGGCGAAATATCTCAGGGAACGGCCAGGTGAACCTTGAGTGGACCTATTATGATTATGTAGCGCAGCAGGCAGGCGGATTAACAGATGTTCAATTCGAACGCGATCCTTCTCAATCAATAAGAGAGCGCAATTGGTTCAAAGTACGCTGGAACCTACTGGCGATGCCCTATGAACAAAACTTAAATCAACGCACTCGGATTCAAATTAAGCCCTTTATGTTAATTGCATCCAGAGATGCCCTTGGTTTTTTAGGGCGAATCTCTCGTGTAGACCCAATGCAAGAACGCGACCTCATCAGCGGTACTTTCAACAACTGGGGCGTGGAAGGAAGGATACGCCACAACTACATGATTGGGTCAGAACTTGCCACTTTGGTAATTGGCGGTAGGTACTTCGATGGGAATACGCAAAGCATTCAGGGAATGGCCAATGCTGAACGCGGACCTGACTTTACGTTTGGAAGTTCTGATGCCTTCAACGGTTCAGACTACAAATTCAACAATCGGAATACCGCCTTCTTCGCTGAACAAGTTTTCCGTTTTAAGGATAAATGGACTGTCACTCCGGGCCTTCGTTATGAAAACATTTTCACTTCTTCAGATGGCAATTATACCGAAGTACTTCGAGATGGTGCAGGTAACATTCTTCCGTCCTACCCCCGCACCTACTTTGAATCAGATACGCGTTCACGGAACATACTTCTAGCAGGAATTGGCGTTGCTAGAAAGTTCAAGAACCGTCGTGAAGTCTACGTCAATGTTTCAAAGAATTATAGAGGAATCAACTTCAGTGACATTCGCATTGTCAATCCAAACCAGGTTGTTGACCCCAACATTAAAGATGAACGTGGATACACGGCTGATCTGGGTTTCAGAGGGGTGATCAGCGATTGGATGAGTCTAGATGCTTCGGCCTTCTTCCTTGCCTACAAAGATAAAATAGGCAATTCATTGGAGTCTGTTTTCGTGAGTCCTGCACTGGGTAATCAGCTCGCTCAAGTGCGAAAGAACATTTCGAACGCCTACACTGCTGGAATAGAATTCACGTCAGAAATAGACCTTTTACCAGCATTAGGACGGAAGTCTAAAAACCAAGTGCGCTGGTTTACAAACGTTGCACACATTCGCTCTAAATACATTGCGCCTGAAGACCCTTCAATTGATGGCAACGCGGTAGAATATGTTCCTGAATGGAATGTGAAAACAGGCCTTAACATCAAATGGAAGAGTTTCAGCTTCTCTTACCAATTCAGCCTAATCACTGAGCAATTCACAGATGCATCAAACGCTCCTGAAGGTAGCGACCCCAATGCGGTTGTAGGTGCCATTCCAGCTTATTCGATCCAAGATTTCAACTTCGGATACAAAAGAGCGAAATGGTCTATCAATGCCGGAGTAGACAATTTTCTAGATACCTCCTACTTTACGAGGCGCGCTTCTGGATATCCAGGTCCGGGAATAATTCCTGCTGACCCAAGAAACCTCTGGGTAAGTCTGAAATTGGACATCTGGTAGCTAAGAAATCACAATTCCAGACCAACAGCATTAAATTCGTGATAAAGTCCACAATTCAAGGTACTAAATTTGTGTTCTCTTAGAGTAAGAAGAAAACTATGAAATATATTTTGATCCTTTTCGCGCTAGCATTAACAACGTCTCTTTCAGCGCAAATTACAGTAGACAGTTATGAAATTGAGTTGGAAGGCAACATAGACCAGTTGGATGAAGTAGCTGCATTGACCGCCCAGAGTGCTTGTGGCGAAGTTACTGTGGAGGTAAAAGAGGCCATATTCAGTGGTGGTTGTTTGGGTAACCTTGTGCGCACATATGTCTTTTCTGACGAATGTGGCAATGTAGCCAGAGCAGAGCAATACATTAAGCTACAAGACACCACTCCTCCAGTAATTGAAGAAGTAACGCCAAACTTAACCGCGAGCTCAGAAGAAAACCTTCCTGAAGCACCCGCTGTTCAGGCGAATGACAACAGCGGAAAACCCGTTAAAGTTTCGCTTTCTGAGAAACGCATGGGCGAAGAAATAATTCGTGTATGGACAGCCGAAGACCAATGCGGTAATACGTCTAGTAAAAAACAAACCATAAAACTTACAGATATCTAATAGAAGCGTAACCTTTTATAACTCATTTCAGTAGAATAAGGCGAACCCTAAAAGATTATTCGCCCTATGAAAAATCTGATCGTAAGTATTGAAAAATTACCACAACCGGTATTACACGCTTTGAACTCAGCTTATCCGTACGGATATGACCACAAAGTCTTTGAATTTAACCATCCAGTAAAGGATGAAGTTTATACTGCTATTCGCTTCTCAATTGGCGACATGAATTATGTCATTAAGTTGGAAAAGCGAGAGAAAAACATTGACCGATGGTTTGACATCGATTAATAACCATGATTTCCTTTAAAATTAAAAGGTGCGCGCGAGTGTGCCTTTTTTCATGTCCTGACCCAGCATAGGAGAAGTGTGCCTTCCGAAATCATTTTACCATTTGGAAACAATCGCTTTCACACTTTCCAATACCTTTGGACCAAAATCTGCTCTATGCGCTTATTCCTTGCCCTTTGCTCCTTACTCGCATGTTTCTCTTCTTCGGCCCAATTGGCTTCAGGTCCAATGATCGGACATACTGATCTTCGGACGGTTTATATATGGATGCAAACAGAAGCAGAAACAACTGTGCACTTAGAATACTGGCCCATTGCCAACAAAGATTCAGTAATGACCTCTGATCCGGTGTTAGCGCAGAAGGCACATGCGCATACTGCAACACTTATTGCTACTGGCCTTGAACCGGGAAGAACCTATTCCTTCGCTGTTATTGAAGCCACAGGCACTCGAAATGAAGAAGCCAATTTCCAGTTCACTACTCAACCGCTGTGGCAATACAGAACTGATCCGCCTGAGTTCACCATTGCCAGCGGAAGTTGTGCATACACAAATGACCCTAAGTATGATCGTCCTGGAAAAGGATACGGAGATCAAAATCAAGTTTACGAAACCATTTCAGGCATGCACCCTGACATGATGCTGTGGCTTGGTGACAATGTGTACCTCCGCGAAGTAGACCTGCAGAGTAAATCAGGATTTCAATACCGCTACTCCCACTTCCGCTCCCTGCCAGAACTGAAACAACTCATGGTTGAATGTCCGCACTATGCCATTTGGGACGACCATGATTTTGGTCCGAACGATTCTGACCGCAGCTTCATCCACAGCGATTGGTCTCAAGAAGTTTTTGAAGAATTCTGGGCGAATCCGTCTTATGGCTTGCCAGGAGAACGTGGTATCACCAGTCAGTTCAGGTACATGGATATTGATTTCTTTCTGATGGACAACCGCATGTTCCGCACGAACTATGAATTGAAGACTGTTGAAGCTCAGGTTTGGGGAAAGGCACAAGAAGACTGGTTGATTGAAGCGTTGAAATACAGCAAAGCCCCTTTCAAAATTGTAGCCACTGGCGGACAGTTTTTGAGCGATGCGAAGTTGTATGAGAACCACGCACAATATGAGGCAGAACGTCAACGCGTGTTAGACCGCATTGAAGCAGAGGGCATCAAAAATGTGGTATTCCTCACGGGAGATAGGCACCACACAGAACTCACTCAGATGAACTTAGACGGTGATAACCCAATTTATGACCTCACTGTTTCGCCCCTCACTTCTACATCCTATGACCATTCAAAAGAACCAAACACACTTCGGGTAGACGGAACTGTTGTAGGAGAGCGCAATTTTGCACTGCTCACTTTTTCAGGAAAACGAAAAGAAAGAGCAATGACCATCCGCATTCACTCAAATGACGGGGGTTTGGTATGGGAAAAGAAGATTGAGAGTCAGAAATAGGGCTTCTTTTGGAAATGAAGACAACTTGGATGTAACAATTAATAGATGATCCTTCTCCTAGAAATATGCGTCTCGGTTCTGTTCTTTTTCTTGAACCAGAGAACGATACCTTGGGACAGTAAGCGCTTGCTTTTGATTCAACTTTTGATTTTTGGTCTGCTCACTTCATTGTTAATTCTTGTGTTGTTCCTTTCTCTTGAGATGTTGGTTTTTGTTCTTCTCTTAGCTTTTATTCCCAGCTCAACTTTGCTGATTCTGTCTGGGGGTAAGTATTTTATGAGCTAGGTACTTTCCAAGTTCGATTCCCAGTTTCAATTTTGGATACCCTCGATTCACCATTTCG
>JBLIGQ010000038.1:0-26533 GCA_047636995.1 Flavobacteriales bacterium
CAACTTAAGTCAGAAAGTGATTGGTAACGGACATCATCATTGAAGCTAAAACCATATAAACTTACTTTACTTCCACTTCCACCGCTAAAAGAGACCTTTCCGTAGAGGTCTGTAAAGTTGAAAGGCAAACCTTCTTCATCTATATAACTGTAGAAAAGTTTAGAACTCTCCTCTAGGTATGATCGCTTCGCTGACAAAATATAACTGATTCCGCTGCCGTTCGGTTGTAATTTTTTGAGTGGCCCTTCAACCATGATTTTTCCACCGAATGGACTGGCGCCAATTTTACCTGACACCTTCTTCTTGTTCCCATCTCTTGTGGTAATGTCCATAACTGAACTAACCCTTCCACCAAACTCTCCTGAAAATCCTCCAGAATAGACATCTGCATTCGCAATGATATCTGCATCAAAAACAGAGAAAAGACCAATACTGTGAAACGCATTGTAAATGATCATTCCGTCCAAGAGCACTTTATTTTGAACTGGACTTCCTCCACGAATGTATAGCTGCCCGCCTTGATCTCCTGTAGAAACAAATCCGGGTAATACCTGCAATACTTGAACAATATCAGCTTGACCGCCAAAAGAGGGTACTCTTTTTAAATCGGATGGACGAATGGTTTGAACTGCTGTTCTTACTTCTGTTTCTTGCTCACCCTGGTCTGCGCGGATTTCTGCACCATCGAGTTGAATTACACTTGGATCAACTTGGAAATTTCTAGAATAAACTTTCCCGTTTTCAATGGTTATATCAATTGAACTCTTCTTGTATTCAATGCTAGCAACAACTAGTTTGTACGAACCTGGATTTACTTGCGTGAGTGAATAGTACCCCGTAACATCCGTTTGAATTCCATAAGACGTTCCTTCCAGGTAAACATTCACAAACGCTACAGGCTCTCCTGAAGAGCTATCCTTAATAAATCCCTTAATGGTCCCTTGGGCAGAAACCCCTGCTGCAAAACAGATGAGTCCAAAAAGAAGGGCGAATTTCAAAATATTTTGCACTTGCTTGGTTTTAAGATGTGCGAAAATACCATTTTGAATACTGGTAAACGAACCAATCTTTTCCAAATCATTCCTACAATCACATTTCTACTCATCAAATTCTAGGGACATTTTCCGAATTCTATCAGCGATTGACTCCGAACTAAGCTTCTGTCTGAGTCTGTCTACCATAATAGGAAATGCCAAAGGGGTGGGTTTTTGCGGGTGGGTTACAATCAACTTCTGCTCATTAACTCGCTCAAGAACAGCACGAAACCTAGAAATCTCCAATTGGTGATCAATCATTTCGTCAAACGCTTGCCTGAGCAATAAGTTCTCTGAATCGTAATCTGAGAACACATCAAATACCAGGGATGAATTGGATTGCAAATGGCGATCTTTCATCTGATTCCCGGGGAAACCTTGAAAAATAAGACCTGAAATAACAGCTATATCGCGGAATTTTCTTCGTGCAAGTTCTGCAGAGTTAATTGACGCTTTCAAATCATCCATTAAATGCTCTGGGCTCAGGACATTGTTATCAAAAGCTTCCTCAAGATCTATGGGCTGATCTGACACCAATTCGAACCCATAATCATTGAAAGCCAACGAGAAGGAAATCGGTTTCAAGAGGCTTAATCGGTACGCTACTAATGACGCCAATCCTTCATGCACTAGTCTTCCCTCAAAGGGAAACATGAATACGTGATAGCCCTCTTTTGTTTGCACTTGTTCAACTAAAAACTCATCTCTTCGAGGCAAGTGTGACCTTTGCGATTGCAAATCGAACAAAGGCCGAATTTTCTCCATTTCGGGATCTTCCACTTTACCGATGGTAAAGTCACTAATCTTTTCTCTCAGCATGTCTGACATCTGAGATGAAAAGGGCATCCGCCCTCCTTGCCAAGCGGGAATCCTTCCTGTCTTTTTCTTTGAATTCTGAACCTCAAGTGTATTCTCTTTGATGCGAATCAATTCCAGACTTCGCCCTGCAAACCAAAAAGTATCATGAGGCCTTAAGCTTGCGCCGAAATATTCCTCAACATGCCCGATCAAAGAACCACGCTTGTATTTAACGAGCATCATAGTATCACCCACAATGGTCCCAATAGACATCCGATGCCTTCGAGCTACTCTGGCATTAACTACTTTATAGACGCCGTCTTCAATGATTACTTTTTTGTATTCGTCGTAGGCTGAAAGTGACTGTCCACCGGTAGTAATATAGCGAAGACACCATTTCCACTCATCTTCTGAAATTCCTGAAAAGCAGAAGGTATTTGAAATTTCCGCTTTAATTTCTTCAGGAATAAATCCGTCAGAGACAGCTAAGGTGTTGAGGTATTGCACCAAAGTATCAAACGACCTCAAATAAGGCATTCGGTCTTCGAGGTATTCTTTCTCTACTGCTGCTCTCAATGCGGCGGCCTCAATAAGTTCTAGCGAATGGGTTGGCAGGAAATAGATCTTACTTTTTGCTCCTGGCTGATGCCCACTTCGCCCTGCGCGTTGCATAAAACGGGCCACTCCCTTGGGACCGCCAATTTGAACAATCGCATCAACAGGCCTAAAGTCCACACCCAAGTCTAAGGATGATGTGCAAATTACTGCTGCCAATTTCCCTTCGTAGAGTGCGTCTTCAACCCAATGGCGCAAGTCTTTAGAGACAGCGCTGTGATGCATGGCCATTGCACCTGACAATTCTGGAGTTTGATCTAAAATGGCCTGGTACCAAATTTCACATTGCGCTCTCGTGTTGGTGAAAATAAGTGTAGACTGGTTCTGTTGAATGACTTCCACCACTTGATCTAGAAGTTTGATCCCGATGTGCCCGGCCCAAGGCATTTTTTCAATCTCCTTTGGCATTAAGCTTATAACCTCTAGCTTCTTTTTGATTCCCGACTTAATCAGTAATCCATTCGCTGCTCTTTTGGTCCCCAGCAGGACCTCCATGGCTTGATCAAGATTTCCAATTGTAGCTGAGATACCCCAAACCCTCAATTCTGGAGCAATGGTATACAACCTAGACAATGCTAGTTCCAATTGCACACCGCGTTTACTGCCCATGAGATCATGCCATTCATCAGCTACCAAACACTTCAGTTCACTAAACACCTTGGCATACCCCTTAGAAGCGATTAAAAGATGTAAGCTCTCTGGGGTAGTAATTAAGATTTGTGGAAGTTGTTTCTTTTGGCGTTTCCTTTCAGCTTGACTGGTATCCCCAGTTCGAATGCCCACTTCCCAATCCAATCCCAATCCGCTCAGAAGTTTTTCTGCAGAGATTTTGATCTCTTTGGCCAAAGCACGAATTGGAGTAATCCAAATTGCTTGTACACCTTTCGCTTTTGGGTTCCCGATACCTTGAAGCACCACTGGGACGAGCAAAGAGTAAGTTTTACCGCTTCCAGTAGGTGCATTTACAATTCCATCTTTCCCTTCATAATAAGCATTCCATGCTTGCTCTTGAAACTCAAAAGGTTCCCACCCTTGTTGGATAAACCAATTGATAGCAAGTTGAACTGAGTTGGCTGACGAATAAATTTTCATAAGAATAACGCAAATTTACTGTAGGATTTTTGAGATGCCACAGAATCAAAGTAATTTAGGCATCAAGTTTGCATATCCTCGAAGGATAGACTATACTACTGATATGAAGAAGATACTACTATTTACGTTTTTGATTGGTGCTGTTGCTTTCGCGAAAGCACAAAGTAACTATCATGATTTACTGGAATTAATTGTTGATGAGAAGTACGATCGATGCTTGTTAAAAGCCATGAAGTACATGGACAGTGACAAAACATCAAAAGATGCTTTGCCTTATGTTTATGCCAGTATGGCTTACTATAGGATCTACCAATCTGACGATGAAGATTTAAAGACCAAGTTTGAGAAACCCATCAAATACACGGTCAAGTACTTAGAGAAATTCCGTAAAAAGGATAAGGAGAATGAGTTTGTTGCTGAATTTGAAGACTACATAAGTGAAGTTCGCCAGACTGTAATGGAAGAAGCTGAAAGAGAACTTAGTAGCGAAAAATATACTCGAGCTAAAAGTCATTACAAGAACTTAACGGATATTGATGAGCAAGATCCTGGCGCATGGCTTATGCTTGCATACACCTATCAATTGATGCGCTCAACCAAAGACGCGCGTGACTCGTTTGAGAAAACGAAAGAAATCATTAACACTTCAGATTGCACTGCATTAAAAGACGAGCAGAAAGACCTCTTAAAAAGAGCAATCATTCTTACCGCAGAAATGCTAGATGAAACAGGAGACCGAAGCGCAGCCAAAGAATGGCTCGAAATAGGGGCCCCTCTTTTCTCTGAAGACAAAGAATACAATGTTACCTACAAAATGATTGTAGGTTAATTCAAGATAAAAAAGTTAATAAAAGGGGGCAGTTGCCCCTTTTTTTATGTCAATGAATCTGTAATTTGATCTTTTATCTGAACGAGAACATGACGAAGAATAAAATTGAGATTCTGCTGATAGAAGACAATTCAAATGATGCTGAGCTCACAACGCTTGCTCTTAAAAAAGGAGGGATTCAATCTGAGGTCTTAGTGCTTCGAGATGGTGCAGAAGCAATTGAAGCTTTAGCAGGCCAAGGTCCATTCAGTGACCTCAACATGAGCAAATCATTAAAACTGGTGCTGCTTGATTTAAAGATGCCCAAAGTCAATGGGTTTGAAGTCCTGAAGGCGATCAGAGCGAATGCAGACTGGAGCCTTATTCCGATCGTCATACTAACAAGCTCTGCCGTTGAAGCAGATGTGAAAGACGCTTATAAATTGGGTGCTAATAGTTATATTGTTAAACCAATTGAATACAGAATGCACTCGAAGGCCATTACAGAAGCTGTTAAGTACTGGACAGAAATAAACAAAACATTAAACTGAGATAAACAGCGCATGACAATTTCTCCTGAATACAATAGCGAGCATTTATTTGTCAATGACCAATCCGACTTGCTCAGAGTACTCCTGCTCGAAGACATGGAGTCAGATGCAGAGTTAATAAAGCTTCAGCTCAGAAAAACAGACCTTAAAATAGAGGTGAAGCATGTGACCAATGGCGTTGATTTTTTAGCAACTTTTTCCAGTTTCAAGCCTCATTTAATAATTAGCGATTACTCTTTACCGCAATACACGGGAATGGATGCAGTGCAGTTTGTTCGTTCACAAAGTGAATTCATTCCGTTCATTATCTGCACAGGTTCCTTAAACGAGGAAACCGCCGTGGCATGTATCAAGGCAGGAGCAGATGATTATGTTTTGAAAGATAGTTTAGGCAGGTTACCTAGTGCAATCATGAATGCGCTTTCTGCAAAAACAACCTTGATTGAAAAAGCGAAAGCCATATCTGATCTATCAGCAAGTGAAGAAAATTTTAAGGCCATTACAGAGAATGCACCCGGGAGCATTTATAAATTAGATCAATATGGAACTATCATTTATGTGAATAGAGATATTGATCAAAGACCGCGGGCAACGCTTATCGGTAAATCCATTTATCAGTTTCTCGATGTCGAAAATGAGGACGCACTAAAATCAGCCATTGCAAACTGCTTCAAAACCATGGTCGGTTCAAAATTTGATCTGAAGGGAAATCCAGAGGATCCAGAATCACAATGGTATTTCTGCAAACTAGGCCCCGTCATGAATAGCGGAATCGTTGAATCTGTAGTTTTCATCCCTACAGAAATTACTGAGCGTGTTAAAGCTCAGGAGGCTCTCAATGAGCTTAATGAGAAACTCCACCATTTAACGCAACATCTCGAAACAATCCGAGATGAGGAGAAGAAAAAAATAGCCATGGAAATCCATGATCAACTTGGTCAAGAACTCACGGGCAATAAATTGGGCCTATTCTGGATTCGTCAGGAACTCTCAAAAGAAAATGCGGCAGACGTTCAAATAGATGCTGTCCTAGAAAAGATTGAATACCTATTAGACTTAACCACCCAAACCATTAAAACTGTTAGACGCATAGCTCATGAACTACGTCCCGTTGTTCTAGATGACATTGGACTAATTCCTGCCTTAGAATGGCACATTGAAAACTACAATAAGAATCATGAAACTTCGTGCACATTAAATGCTGATACTGGAGATCTTCATTTCTCTAAAGACTTTAGCACTGCCATATACAGAATAACCCAAGAAGCACTTACAAATATTAATAGACATGCGAACGCCACCCAAGCTTGGATTGACTTCACACTTGAAGGAGAAGAACTGAAATTGGAAATTAAGGACAATGGCGTTGGAATAGACATCAATAAAGCAATGAAATCCAAAAGCCTCGGTCTTTTCGGTATGCGTGAACGCATTAAAAAATGGAACGGACAATTCGAAATGGCAGGAACTCCAGGAAAAGGCACAATAATTACTCTACAATTCAATAAGAACAAACTTATTGATTAACTTTTCCTACAAACTCTGTAAAGTCTTAAACTGAAAACACTCATCAATATCCTATTATGGCTACCGTAATCATCTGTGACGACCACAAAATCGTAAGAGAAGGGCTGAAACAAATCATCAATGCCTTTTCTGATTTTAAAGTGATCTCAGACGTCGCCAGCGGAGAAGCGCTGTTCAGAGAATTTAAAACTCACATTCCTGACATTATCATTCTAGATGTATCTCTTCCGGGTAGAAGCGGATTAGAAATCCTCAAACAAGTAAAATCTATTCATTCTCAGATAAAAGTACTGGTATTGAGCATGTATCCAGAAGATCAGTTTGCCATTCGTATGCTAAAAGCAGGAGCGTCAGGTTATCTGCATAAAGATTCAGAACCTCAAATTCTAGCGGAAGCTATGCGCAAAATAGCAACTGGAGGTGAATATTTGAGTCCTAAAATCACCCAGCTCCTCTTTCATGAAATAAACAATGAAAATGGAGAAATGCCTCACCAAACTCTGTCTGATAGAGAATATGAAGTGCTCTTGTACATCGGAGAGGGAAAGTCAATTTCTGAAATCGCTGTGCAGCTTTCATTGAGTGTGAAGACAATCAGTACTTATCGAACAAGAATATTAGAGAAAATGCAGCTTGATAATAATTCTGATCTGATCAAATACATTCTACTTCATGACCTTTCTCCTCAAGCTTAAAGAGCCTGCGTAGGATTTATCCTACCAATTGTGCAGATAGCATCCTATAACCATCTATCCATTGTCGACTTAAATTTGGTAAAGAAATCAACCAAAACTTATCAGATATGATTAATGTAGCTATTTGTGACGACCACAAAATTGTAAGAGAAGGTTTGAGTAAAATAATGGCAAACTTCCCTGACATTCGAATTATTGCAGATGACATTGCAAGTGGTGAAGAATTGCTCCAGCGTTTGCGTAAAGAACAACCAGACATTATTGTGCTGGACGTTTCGTTGCCCGGAAGAAGTGGGCTTGAAGTCTTAAAACAAGTAAAGATTTTCTACCCAGACATCAAGGTCCTAGTTCTAAGCATGTATCCTGAAGACCAATTCGCTATTCGAATGCTAAAAGCTGGAGCATCAGGATATCTGCACAAAGACTCTGCCCCAGAAATTTTAATTGATGCCATAAGAACAATTCAAAGTGGAGGGGAATACTTGAGTCCTCAGATCACCAAATTATTGTATCGCGAAATGAACAATAAGAATCAAGAACTCCCTCACTTGACTCTTTCAGATCGTGAATATGAAGTATTTCTTTCTATTGGAGAAGGCAAAGCCAACAATCAAATCGCTACTCAATTAAGTCTAAGTGCGAAAACCATCTCCACATACAGGAGTAGGATTCTAACGAAGTTGAATATGGACAATAATTCTGATATCATTAAGTACATGTTGCTGCACAACCTCATTCCTTCAATGTAGGAATTGCCCTCTAAAAATTGTTGTCGGTGACTACAATTATATGGTCCTCGAACGTTCAAGACACCCTCTCCACTTCACTTAAATTTGTTTTAGTTTAACGAATTCATGAAGTGGAGATGCTAAGAAATGAAATGAACGAACAAGAAGACATCCGAATCCTATTATTGGAAGATTACCCTCTTGATGCCGAACTCGTACAGTCACAATTAAAGAAGTCTCATCCTAAGTGGAATGTAGACCATGTGACAGACAAAGAAGGATTTGAATCCTATTTGAAACACAATAAACCTGATGTAGTACTGAGTGATTACTCTCTTCCTCAATACACAGGAATGGAAGCCTTCTTTACCGTGCGTAGCCTGGGAATAGAAGTCCCATTTATCATTGTTACGGGTCAGTTGACAGAAGAAACTGCAATCGAATGCATTAAAGAGGGAATTGATGATTATATCATCAAGTCTTCAATGCTTCGTCTTGATATTGCCATTCAGAAGGCAATTCAACGGAGGCATTCAGAAGATGCACGAAAGAAGATTGCACGTGAATTGTACATGAGTGAACTTAGGTACAAATCAATATTTGATCATGCAGGTGTAGCCATTTTGGAAATGTCAACTACTGAAGATCTAAGATCGCTCTTAATCCACACTGGAGATCAAAAACAAAGACGGGTCTCAATTAGACAAGCATTCCGCTCTTTAGTTCCAACAGCAGTAAACGAAGAAACACTCAAGCTCTTTCAAGCAAAAGACATGGGGCAACTCATCAGTGATTTCCACCTCTTATTCCCTTCTCATTTTTATCGTCATGTATTACAATGCATGGACTATTTCAGCCAAGGTATTACGAGTGCAGAATTCACTTTTTCTACAAGAAGTTTTCAGGATTCAAGATTAGAACTTCAAATTAAGACTGTATATGATCCTTCAAGACCTCAGTTTTTCACCGTAAGTTTCAGCGATTTAACACGCATTAAAAAATCAGAAGAACGTGCCCTAAAGGTAGTAGAACGTCTAGGAGATACCGTAGCAGAGCGGATGCTTGAAATGTCGAATCTAAATGAAAAGCTTCGCACACAAGCCGACGAACGTGAAAAGTTCAGCCTCATAATGCGTGAAAACTACGTTCAAATGACCGAAAGCATTATTGCTGCAAAACGGATTCAGCAACTGTTGCTTCCTACCCATAGCAGCATCGCCAATGCCTTTCAAGATGCTTTTGTTTATATGCGTCCTAAAGACATTGTGAGCGGTGACTTTTATTGGTTCTACTCAGTTGGAAATGTGAGATGGATTGCGTGTGTTGACTGCACAGGCCATGGAGTACCAGGCGCATTCATGAGTATGATCTCTTCCAAAATGCTCAATCAAGCCATCATCGAACATCAATTGGAAGACCCAGCAGAAGTATTAAAATCTATAGATGCATATGTGATCCGCGAATTGAAGCAAGACCTTAGTGACACTTTGACAAGCACAGGCATGGACATTTCACTTTGTAAATTTGACTACAACTCAAATGAGGTTGAGTTTGCTGGCGCATTTCAGTCATTATACCACATCAGCGATGGACTACTTGAACAAGAAAAAGGAGACCGATTTTCACTCGGTGGAACATTCAAAATGAAATCAAAAACATTTACCCTAAAGAAAAGATCATTCAAACCCGGGGATACATTTTATATGTCATCAGACGGATATGTAGATCAATTTGGTGGGCCTCAAAAGAAGAAGTTCATGCGAAAACGTTTCATAAAAATGCTTGGGGAAATCCATGATCAAAGCATGTATGATCAAGAAATGGCCATAAAAAGCGCACTGCAAGACTGGAAAGGGTCTACAGAACAAATTGATGATATTTTGGTCATGGGAATACGTGTTTAAAACTCCTTCTTTCCTCGTAACTGAAGGAATGGTGCCAGCCAAAACGGTGCCTTCGCTATCACATAATAGGGTATTTGCTGACCTCCAAAACTTCTAAAAAAATTCTCAACTGCGGGAATCATACTCCCTTCAAAATCGAATACCTCAACACCTCTCTTTTGGTGATGGTTCATGAGCTCCATCAGTACAAACCCCAAAGCTCCCTGAACGGATGTTGACCTGTTAATACCGCCAAAAAGGTAATACGCTTGTTTGGCATCAGCAATTGTTACTGCCGTTGCTACATCTATACCATCAAAAATGGCTATTGCCGTTTTTCCTTTCCCTTTTAAAGACAAGGAAACTAGCTGTGATAGAACCTGCTGCTCATAGGAAAACCCTTGTTGCTTGGCATTGTTGTTTAAGCAAGTTAGCACGCTGTCAATCATTGGAGACAAATTTAACTTCACCCCTGATTTTACTCCTTTATTAATTGAGTTTCTGGTTTTCGAACTAAATTTATCCAAAGCTTTCTGATCACCCTTTAAGTCTAAATGATAAGTGTACTTCACACTAGACTTAAATCCTTTCCAGATAAAGGGCTGCATATCTTGAATGGAGGGAGGAAAAGGAATTGAGATGATTTTTTCTTCACGTTTTAGCAAGTAAGCTGCAATAGCCGTTAGCACTTTTTTCTTTTTCCCTTGAACAGTAGACAAAGCACCTTGGAATGGAAGAATAAACAAGCCACAATGTGGATGAAACTTAGGCGCGGCGAGAGACTGAATGCCTTTTAATGGAATCTTCTGAATATTGAATCCACCCACACATTTACCGGAATGATCAATGATAGCCAGTTGCTCAACACTTTCGCCTGAGCAAGCGATGACTTCTGGGTCGAAAAAAATTCCTCCATGCAGCAATGCCAACTGATCAAACTCAGCTTTGCACGAGGTGCTCTGAACGATGTTGAATTCTGACATGTTAAATTCGGTTAGTTGAATTGAGCAGCTAGCTTAGCATAAATCTCCTTCAATTTCTTTTCTTCTGTATTCCACTGAAAATTCAATTTGGCCTTCTTCAACCCATCTGAATATTGCGAAAGATCTTTGCGCGCCATTTCTCTCACAGATTTCTCTAGATCTTCAGTTGTGTATTCAGGGATCACCTCTCCAATTTTCCATTCCCGCACAATTTGTCTGCAATCATGAAGATTGTTCGTTAACACAGGAATCTCTGCTTGAATGTATTCAAAGAGTTTATTCGGCATACAGAACCAATTATTCAGGCATAAATTCTGAGTAGAGATTATACCTACATCAACACTCGCGGTATATTGAATGAGATCATGATAAGGAACTGACGGATGAAAATGCACTACATCGCTTCGCCCCGCAATTTTCTCAACAAGTGGTTGAAACTTGCCACTCCCCATCATAACTAAATGAAGACTGGGGTCATTCATGCGTTCAAACGTTTCGAGCAAAAGCTCCATCCCTCTGCTTACAGCAAGCCCCCCTTGGTAAAGGAAAATTTTTGACGATGATGGAATCCCGAATTTATCTCTGAGAACACTTGACTTTGAGACTACAGTATAGTGTGGTGAATTGTAAACTAAACATGGCGCTTTAACACCAAATCTTCTTTTATACTCTTCCGCAATTCCTGCAGACACTGTAATGAAAGCTTCCGCTTTATGAATGGTCAATTTCTCCATTCTTGAAATAAACTTCTTTTCTATTCCTGCCTTTCCGTATCGTTCTGATTGATATTCATGGCTGTCATAAACCAGTTTTAACTTTGGCCTGGTCATTTTCGCCAATACACCCATGAAGAAAATCTCAAAATCATTGCAGTGCCAGATATCATATTTACGGTAGCGAAATACCATCTTCCATATGATCTCAAGGTATTTGATTGCACCCCACAATGTGCCTTCAGGCAGCGCCATGGTCTTCAGTTCGATGCGTTCGATTGGGATACCGTCAATCTCATCTTTCGCCTTGACATCTCCTTTAAGAAGAGCGATTATGGTCACTGAATACCCGAAATCTGTAAGGGACTTCGCTGTTTTATACACTCGATTGTCACTAGTGAAGTTATTCAACACCAAATTGGCTACTTTCAATTTTTTCATGCAGAAACAGCGTTTTTCTTGAGCAATCTTAGCGTAACAATGATATTGATTGCAAAGTAAATGACTTTCGCCACAACAAAGGCACGTAATGCACCTATTTCATCAAAGCCTAAGTAGAAGGCTCCAAGCAGGGCCGCCAATACGAGCGAGAAGTGAGTCGCGTCTAATTTCAACATGGCCTTTTGTTGTTGAACGCGGTGCAGAATAAACCCCAAAGAACTCACAGTAAAATTGGCCGCGAACCAAAAAACAAGAATTTTCAAAAAAGGCAATACGGGTTCCCAGCCTTCACCAAAAATAAACGTCATGGTCCCCTCAGGTATTAACCATACAACTCCAATCATGAGAATTCCTATTCCACCGAAACGCAGCAATGATTTTATATAATATGACCTCAAAGAATGTCCGTCATCCAACTCAGTAATCCGTTGAAAATAAACTTGTGAAAAAGAAGTGGATAAAACGTTGAGCGGTGTCATTAGAATTCTTCTACACAAACCAAGAACACCGATTGCAATTAGCCCTTTTTCTTCATACAGAATCCCAAACAGTGCAATATGAAGCCATTGGGCAGTGCGGTTCAACAAACTTCCAGCAATGCTAAACTTCGGGTAATCTTGATAGGTTCTAGCCACCTTTTTTATGCCCTGCTTGGAGACCCCAGAAAACCCCGTCTTCAGATCTTTAATGAAGGCGATCCAAAGATAAAACGCTGTAAATACATGGCCAAGAAACACACTCCATACTAAGCCTGATGGACGAAAACCAAGAGCTCCTAATCCAATTTTTGAGGGCTCACTCACAGCAGAGAATAAAGTTTTGCTTGAAGCTACTGGCGCATAATTTTTCTTCCGTCCGAACCAAAAGGTAGTAGCCGTTGTGAATACAAAAAGAAACGTAGTTGGACCTACTAAGAATAGCACATTCGCTAGGTCAGGGTTCCCCAGTGCCTCCGCTATTTGAACATTAAATAAGAGGGTGAGAACAAAGGCTACAGCGCTGACAACAAAACCAATTCGCACTGCAAGTGCAAAAACGTTTAAGGCTTCTAAATTTTTCGATGGAAGCATAATCGCAGGCTCGTACTTCCCTCCAGCAACAACCCCCAGAATACCAAGAATCATAGCAAAATGCTCCAAACTGGCAAACATCTCTGGGGTGTAGAAACGCGTCACCACCACAGACAACCCCAAGGCAATGACTTGCCCTAATGCCGTACCCGTCATGAGGGTTACAACGTTCTTTACGAATTCTGAAGATAGCAGTCCCTTCAACACTGGTTAGGAAACAGAACTTTCTTTGCTTTCTTCTCTCACCTTTACAATGCGCTCTCCTGAAGCATAGATTCGTTCAATAATATCTACCACTTTTAACCCTTCGAGGGCATTTGTAGAAATCTCTTTATTGCCTTGGAGGGCATCAATGACATTTTGAATAACATAATTGTGATTCGCTGCTGACCCCTTGTAACTTCCATAGTCATTGGCTGGGTTCGATTCTGCTAATTCTGGCATCTCATAATCTCTGACCAAGCAGTAATCTACTTCATTCATGTATTGACCACCAATTTTCACCGTTCCATTTTCCGCTACAATGGTCATAGATGATTCATAGTTCTGTTGATCTACCGCTGTAGAAAACGAGATGCTGCCCATGCCTTCATTCACGAAGTCAAAGCTGATAAATCCAGAATCTTCGAAGTCAGTATTGTGTTGGTGCCTGAAGTCCTTGAAACGAGCTTGTATGTTCTCGATGTCTCCAAATAGCCAATACATGATGTCAATGAAATGTGAAAACTGGGTGAACAGAGTTCCACCATCCAGGTCATGGGTTCCCTTCCAATGAACTTTGCCGTAGTAATTATCATCTCTGTTCCAGAAACAATTAATTTGCACCATATAGATCTCTCCCATTTTCCCAGACTCAACCAACTCTTTGATCCATTGTGAAGGCGGAGAATACCGATTCTGCATGACCCCAAAGACAAAACGAGATCTATTCAAGGCTGTATAAATGATTTTTTCACAATCTGCTTTAGACAAAGCCATTGGTTTCTCAATCACAACATGTTTCTTGTTTTCGAGCGCAATAAGAGCGTGTTCTGCATGAAGTCCATTCGGCGTGCAGACGCTGATCACCTCAATCTCTGGATGAGCTTCAATCATTGCTTCTGGAGTTGCATAAAATGGCACATCCCAGGTTACACCGCAGGTTTCCTTGGACCTTCTATCACAAATGGCAATTAGATCTGCTTCTGGGTTACGTAAAATCATGTCAGCATGTCTTTTGCCAATATGACCCGCTCCAATTACTCCGAATTTCGCTTTACTCATGAAAAAAGTTTGAACAAAGGTAGAAAATCCACCTTCAAGAAATTAATTATGTCTCACTGACCTATTAAAGAGGAGGTATCCAAAATTGAAAACGAAGCTCCACTTGTCTTCTTTTAGATCATAGTAATTGGCACTGAGGCTAAGCGGACCAACAGGGGAATGCAGCACCAGTGAACCAGACCCCATGTAAACGGGGTCAATATTAAACTCAAAAAACGGAATACCTTCTGCTGTTGCATCTGTATTTCCAATCCCAGCAAAGGCATAACCTTCAAGCCGTAGTTCAAAATTTGGGGTAATGGATGTCACGAGCATCATACCTCCAGCGCCGTAACTTTGTGCCCTAAATTGATTGAGGAAAAATGAAGCGCTTTCAGGAATTGGCTGAAAAGCAGGCAGGGCAATTCGCGAAGCAGTCGCATTTTGAAATGAAGGCTGATCTGAATAAACACCCTCCACCATAAACCCTAAAGAAAATGGACCTTTGTGGTAAAAGTAATTCTGATAATTCAACTTCAAATTCACCCAATGCCGATTGGTTTCAACCGTATCCTTATTGATCGAGGTAGATCCCGGAATGGTCTGCTCTTGTCCAAGGGTATTCTTTCCCCTAATAAAAAAGTGCGTTCCTCTATTTGCATAAAGCTTCCTATTCAATGTATTGCGTTCATATAGCGCATCAAAGATGACTGCATCAAACCTTGTTCGATCAGCAGTATCTGAAGCCGAAAACGTTTCTGTTTGGTAGTAATCATCTGCCGTTCGTGCTGAATTTGCAATGAAATCTAGTCTTCCTTTGTTATTCACCGGAAAACGAAACCTCAGACTGGCGAAACGTTCTGTAGAGACAATAAATGACGGATTGACCTCTTCGAAGAACGTGGCGAAACTTCTAAAATAATCCCATCTGTTCAAAGTAAACGATGGCTCAATGGACATAGGTATTCTAAACGGAAAATCAAATCGAGCCCCCACATGCGTAGAGCCATAAAACTTTCCGAAATATGAATTCGCATGAAGCGTGGTACTTACCCTTCCGAAGATGTTGTACCTCAATCCGACATAACCAACATTGAGCGGTCTTGAGGAAACATTCCCTCCAAAAGAGAGCAGAATATCTTTCTCCTTTTTCATGTTCATGTTCAAACTGTATAAGCCCGTTTGTTGCTTATAGACGGCAGTAGGAAAGACCGTTCGTATTTTATCATCAGAACATACGCGGAAATACTTCTTCTTTAAGTCTGGAACTTCAAGGGTATCTGCCTTTCGCCGCATGAATTTTCTTACATAGGCCTTTTGCGCCCTATCGAGTCCTGATACTGTTATTTCGTCAAAAACGAGTTTTGTCTTTCTTGAATTGAAATCTGCCCTTTGTTTTGCAACCTGAGTTGACGTAACTCTTCGGTCACAAATTGATTTGATGGAATCTATCTGAAGTAAAGCTGCTGCATAGCCGGCATCAATGGCCTTCCCCACGTCTTGGAAATCAAACGTACCAATCTCTAAGATTGGCTCAACAATCACCATCTCTTCGCACAACGACTCAAAATTCGTCTCGTAAACCACCATGCTCTTAAGTTGCGATAGCAAATCATCAGCACTCGGAGAGTCCTCATTTGAGCTGACGTTACACCCAAGAATCACATCAGGCAAAAAATCATTGTACAGCACATCAGAAGGAAAGTTATTGTACAAACCTCCATCAAAAAGCAATTGTCCGTCTACTGTTATGGGTTCCAAATAAAAAGGATATGTCATTGAAGCCCGAATGGCGCTTGAAAGATGTCCGCTGTTAAACACCACTTGCTTCTTGCGCTCAATATCTGATGCAACGCAGCGAAACGGAATCATCAGACTGTCAAAATTGTAATTCGCGGCAGCAGATGCTTGGCTGAATCCTAACATGAAATTAAAATCTAGCAATGCCGTATTGATCAAATTGATGGGGAGAGAAGGATTGCTGAGCTTACCTCGGGTAAATTTGATTGTTCCCATTGATGCACTTGGCGCCTCTTCTTTGAAGAAGAACCGCAACTCATCATCAATATCACCTTCTGCCATCCTAATGTATTCCTCAGATCTTACGATCGAATCTATTTGATGAATTGACAAGCCTGATGCATACATCCCTCCTACTACCGCTCCCATGCTAGATCCGGTGATGTAATCGATTGGGATTTCGTTTTCTTCTAATACTTTCAAGAATCCTATGTGGGCCGCAGCTTTAGCCCCGCCGCCACTCAGTACTATGCCAATTCGTTGAGCTGAAACCACTCCTGAGAGCAGCAGCAAAAGAACACATGAGAGATAGCGAACGATTAGGCGCATTGGTTTTTAGAGATCAAAGACAAAGTTGGATGAAAAACCCGCTATAAAGAAGGCCAATCGCAATAGTTATGAAGTCTTCAAATTTAATTCATTCAAAAGTTGTTGAAGGTAGACAGCTGCCAAATCGAGTCTTGATCCATACCAACTGAACATTTCTCCGTTTACTAACGGGAATCCACCCGAAATATTAGCTGTACTAGATTGAAATAAAAGTTGGTGTTTCTCACTAAAAGGAAATGGTTCACTTGAAAGGAACACAATTTCGGGACCTGCAGACTCTAGCTCTTTCAAAGTGATCTCAGGATACCTCCCTTCCCATTTCCTGACTACATTACTGAAGCCTAACCAAGACAACACGTCATCTATGAATGTTGCTTCTCCAGCAAACATAAGCGGGTCATTCCAGATGCAGTAGGCTACATTCATTTTTTTGGCAGCACCTTTTAATGTTTGCCACTTTTCTTCTGTTCTGTTTCTGATCTTTTGCGCCTCCCCTTCTTTGCCCAGAATAAGCCCCATTTGTGTCATCATGTCAAATGCCTCAGGTAAGTTCTTCACATCAGAAATCCAAACAGGAAATTCCTTGGCTAGAGTCTCAATTTGATCTTTCGTATTCTCTTCCTTATTCGCGATGATTAAATCTGGATTGAGCGCTCTAATCTTATCTAAGTTGAGATTCTTCGTTCCACCGATGCGCTCTGTGCTTCGCCAATTCTCCTCAGGGTGAATGCAAAATTTCGTGATTCCTACAAGCGCCTCTTTCAAACCTAAGTCGAAAATAAATTCTGACTGGCTCGGCACTGTTGACACAATTCTCTTGGGCACAGCGTCAAGCTTCACAGGCCTTCCAAGTTGATCTTGGAACTGCATTACAGTTGCAATAAGTTATCCAAATCTTGTTCGCTCAATTCAGTTACGCCTATTTCTTTTGCATTTTGAATGAGGATTTGGACTTTAAATGCATCCAATTTCAGGGCCAAGCCCAAGTCATGCAGGGCCATTGTTTCCTCATCAGAAATATCGCCATCTACCTTCGCCATTAGAACTGCCTGATAGAAGAGTCTGATCTTGTCAGATGGCTTTAACTTTTTTAGTCCTTTTGGAGTTTGATTTGCGGCTTCGCTTAGCTGATCTTTCGAGAAACCTGAACGCTCAGCAATCTTCAACAGCATTTCAGTTTCTTTCTCTGCCAACAATCCATCAGACTTTACAATCTGAATTAATGTGCTCAATTTTGAATTTGGGTCAGTCATTTCTTCTCTCCTTATTTCTACGCAATTTACAGAACTATGTCTGTTCAATCGTCATTTTGTCATGTAACAGAACCCAAAGCGAATGAACTGTCAGCAATAATCTGTCAAAATTGCATAGATGTGACAGTGAAACCCAGTGGCACAATGATTGACAAGAGAAAGATGAATTTAAAATAGCATATAAACGAATAACAATATGAGCAAGATTATCGGAATTGACCTCGGTACAACAAACTCTTGTGTTGCTGTGATGGAAGGGAACGAACCAGTCGTTATCACCAACAGTGAAGGCAAGCGCACAACACCATCGATGGTCGCATTTGTTGAAGGTGGCGAACGTAAAGTTGGAGATCCAGCAAAGCGTCAAGCAATCACCAACCCAACAAAAACGGTTTTCTCAATAAAGCGTTTCATGGGGAATGCCTTCAACGAAGTAACTAAAGAGGCAGGACGTGTTCCTTACAAAGTAGTGAAAGGAGACAACAACACCCCTCGTGTAAAGATTGATGACAGAATGTATTCTCCACAAGAGATTTCTGCCATCATTCTTCAGAAAATGAAAAAGACAGCCGAAGATTATTTGGGTACCGAAGTTACTGAAGCAGTAATTACTGTTCCTGCATACTTCAATGATGCACAAAGACAGGCGACCAAAGAAGCTGGTGAAATAGCCGGATTGACAGTAAAGCGCATCATCAATGAGCCAACTGCAGCTGCATTGGCTTATGGTCTTGATAAGAAGATGGTTGATCAGAAGATTGTTGTATTTGACCTTGGTGGTGGAACACACGATGTTTCTATCCTTGAGTTAGGAGACGGCGTTTTCGAAGTATTGTCTACAGATGGTGACACGCATCTTGGAGGAGATGACTTTGACCACTTGATCATTGACTTTTTGGTAGATGAGTTCAAAAACGAAAACGGTGGCTTGGACTTGACAAAAGACCCAATGGCACTTCAGCGATTGAAAGAAGCTGCTGAAAAAGCAAAAATTGAGCTTTCTTCTACAACTTCTACGGAAATCAATTTGCCATACATCATGCCAGTTGATGGCATTCCGAAGCACTTGGTGCGCTCAATGACGCGAGCGAAGTTTGAGCAACTTGCTGATTCTTTGATTCGCAGATCAATTGAGCCTTGTGAAACAGCCATGAAAGCTGCAGGATTGTCAAAATCAGACATCGACGAAGTAATTCTTGTTGGTGGATCAACACGTATCCCTGCAATTCAAGAAGCTGTAAAGAAATACTTCGGAAAGGAGCCTTCGAAAGGAGTTAATCCGGATGAAGTAGTGGCTATTGGTGCTGCAATCCAAGGTGGTGTTCTTACAGGTGAGGTAAAAGATGTACTTCTACTTGATGTTACTCCGCTCTCTTTAGGAATTGAAACAATGGGAGGTGTTTTCACTAAACTCATTGAAGCAAATACAACTATTCCTACCAAGAAGTCTGAAACATTCTCTACTGCTAGTGATAGCCAACCTTCTGTTGAAATTCACGTTTTGCAAGGAGAAAGAGCTCAGGCAAAAGATAACCGCACAATTGGAAAGTTCCACTTAGACGGTTTGCCACCTGCACCAAGAGGTGTTCCTCAAATTGAAGTGATCTTTGATATTGACGCAAACGGAATCATCAAAGTAAGTGCGCTTGATAAGGCTACGAACAAAGAGCAATCTATTCGTATTGAAGCTTCTTCAGGACTGACTGAGGAAGAAATCAATCGCATGCGTAAGGAAGCTGAAGCGAATGCTGACGCTGACAATAAAATACGTGAGGAAATTGAAACCATCAATAAAGCTGACAGCACTATTTTCCAAACGGAAAGCCAGTTGAAGGAATACGGTGACAAGATTCCAGCTGAAAAGCGCGCTCCAATTGACGAAGCTTTGACTGAGCTGAAAGCAGCGCACGAAAGCAGAGACATCGACGCAATTAATACCTCTTTGGAAAAGCTGAATACTACATTCCAAGCTGCTAGCCAGGAAATGTACGCTGCAAGCCAAGAAGGACAACCAGCTGAAGGCGGTGAGCCACAAGCTGAAGGTGCTTCTGCTGATGAAGAAGTAACAGATGTTGACTTCGAAGAAGTAAAGGAAGAAAAATAATTCTTGATCTAGAATAACATTAAAAGGAGGTTTCGGCCTCCTTTTTTTTGTCCTAAATTTCTCCTTTTGTAAGCGCCCACTTTGTGTAAAAAAGTGTTGAATAGTTTTCCTTTCACGGAGCTAACCTGAAGACAATTCTCTTAGTTTTGAATACCTCTAATCCAAAACTAAAAGTTATGCTAAAGGAATTTAAAGCGTTTATTACAAAGGGCAATGTGCTAGATATGGCAGTTGGTCTTATAATGGCAACGTACTTCGGTGCTATTATCAAATCATTTGTAACTGATATCTTGATGCCACCTATAGGCCAAGCAATTGGCGGTGTAGATTTTAATGAACTCAAAATGTTAATTGGCGCGAATGCAGACGCCGAAGGAAACATGACTGAAGTATTCATTAGCTATGGTGTCTTCATCAACACTATTATTACATTCATCATTGTTGCTTTCGCCATTTTTCTGGTTGTAAAAGGAGTTGCAAGTATGAAGAAAAAAGAAGCTGAGGCTCCAGCCGCCCCTCCAGCTCCTTCGAAAGAAGAAGTGCTTCTAACTGAAATTCGCGACGCTCTCAAAAAATAATTCCTGTCGTATTATAAATTAAAAGGCCGTGACTTCACGGCCTTTTTTTTATTTAAAAAAAAATGTGTCTTTTTCGTGATTGAAGGTCGCTCATGAAAACTAATTTGCACAACATTTGTTAGGATGTCAAATGAGCGATAAGTTGAAGTACAAAAGAGGAGCGAGAATCACATTGTTGATCTTAGCTGGGTTAACAGGATTGAGCATTTGGTTGGCTTCTAATTTGGGATTTGACTATAACTTCGAAAATTTCTTTCCTAAAAACGATCCTGAAACTGACTTCTTCAGTGAATTCAGACATAACTTCGAAAGTGACAATGATTTTGTCATCGTAGGTCTTCAAAACAATGAAGGTATTTTTCAAACTGATTTCCTTGCACGCGTAGACTCTATTGCCTCTGTTCTTGGGGAACTGGCTGATGTAGACACTGTAATTACTCCAACCAAGTTTCAAACGGTTTACAAAGACCCGGTTGGTGGATTTCATTCTATCCCACTCCTTAAACGAGCCAGTGAAACAGCTCTGAAGAAAGACAGTGCAAACATCTGGGACCAAGGAGAAATGGTAGGAAGTATTTTCTCTGAAAACGGAAAAGCCATTTGCCTCCAAGTCAAACACAAACAGTATTTATCTAAACTGGATTGTGACACATTGGCTGTTCGCATGCAAGACGTCGTGTACAATGCCAACTTTGACGAGGCGCACGTGGTGGGAAGAGCTGTGGGACAATCTTACTATGTTAATATGATGCAAACGGAGTTGACCATCTTCGTTTCATTGGGCATTTTGCTCATTGTCCTGTTTCTGTTTATTGCCTTTAGATCTGCCTGGGGTATTTGGGTGCCAATAACCGTTGTTCTGCTCTCTGTAGTCTGGATTCTCGGTATCATGAAACTCTGTGGAAAACAGATCGACTTGATGCTCATTGTTTTGCCTACCATCATCTTTGTTGTGGGAATGAGCGATGTGGTCCATGTGCTCTCCAAGTATTTTGAAGAATTGAGAAAAGGAATTCCGAAGTATGAAGCCATCAAAATTTCATTCAAAGAAATTGGTCTGGCTACATTTCTTACTTCATTGACCACAGCCATTGGGTTTCTCACCCTTCTCACTTCTAGTATAACCCCCATTGCTGATTTTGGCGTTTACACTGCCATAGGCGTTTTTGTTGCTTACATTTTAGCCTACTCTCTTCTGCCAGCAGTGCTCATTCTAAGCAAAGCACCTGCCATTTCTGACCAGAAACAAGAAAAACTGTTTTGGACCAGACAACTTCGGAAAGGCTTTCTTTTTACCATGAGAAACCGAAAAATGATCCTTTTCGGTTCCTTTATCGTCATTGTGGTTTCAAGCATTGGTATGTCACGCATAAAAGTTAACAACTTCATCCTTGAAGACCTGCGTGAAGGTGATGCGCTGAAGCAAGAGTTTGTCTACTTCGAAGAAAACTTCTCTGGCGGCCGGCCGTTTGAAATGGCCATTCTCTTGAATGATTCCGTTTCTGTTTTCGACCTAGAGGTCCTTAACGATTTAGATCGTTTAGATCAATTCTTAATCAATGAATATAAAGTTGGAACGTTGATTTCGCCTTCTGTAATGATTAAACTCGGAAACAGACAGCTGAATGGGAATACGCCAGACTCCTACTCCATTCCTTCGTCCCAAAAAGAAGTTAATCGCATTCTGAAGTTAGTTGAACGTTTTGATGCTGACAGTATGCTGCGCCTCTTCGTCAATGAAGAGAAACAAATGGCCAGATACAGCGGTAAGGTTGGTGATTATGGTGCCATTTACTTCAATAAAGAGAATGAAGAACTACAAACATTCTTGCAAGAAGAATTGCCCAACCGTAAATTCGATTTGCGCGTCACAGGAACAGCAAACTTAATTGACCACAACAATAAAACGTTAGCAGTTGACATGATTGGAGGTTTGGTCATTGCCTTTTTTGTGGTGGCCATCATTGTAGGCATCATGTTCAAGAACATTAAGATGGTGGTCATCTGTTTGATTCCTAACTTTCTCCCCCTATTAATGATTGCAGGAATAATGGGCTTCATGGGCATAGATCTCAAAGTTAGCACGTCAATCATCTTCACCATTGCTTTCGGAATTGCTGTAGATGACACAATTCACTTCATGTCAAAACTTCGACTTCAATTAGCGCAGGGGAGAAGTGTGTTATATGCCGTTAAACGAACTTATTTCAGCACCGGAAAAGCCATTATCATTACGAGTATCATTCTATGCGGTGGGTTTTTGACCTTAATTTTATCTGAATTCTTGGGCACCTATTATATTGGGTTACTCATTAGTTTAACATTGCTTTTTGCGGTACTGGCAGATTTAATGTTACTTCCTGTATTGATTACTTATTTCTATCAAACAAAGAAGCCTGTTATTACTAAAATTGAGGACGCATGAAACTGGCCGTCTTTGATTTTGACGGCACATTAACTGATTCCACTCAATTAGATGATCAATGCATAGCAGCCACTTTCACTCATTTTCTTGGGCCTAAGGCAACGTGCAATTGGCAGGCGATTACGCATGTTACTGACCCAATCATTGTAAGGGAGAACGCATCACCTGTAAACCATGCCCTCAAACAATGTATGAAGAAATAAAGAAGTATTTTTTGATGCTCTTGCAGAGCGAAGCAGAGGTCAATGCCTCCAGATTTTCCCGGGTACCGAATTGCCTCATATTTATCCATGAGCTGCAAAAAGAAGGCGTTCATATTGGACTGGGCACGGGATCATGGAAAGCTTCTGCTGAAATCAAATTAACAGCGGCGGCTATACCTTTTGATGGTTTCTACTTTGGCCATGCAGACCTCGCTTCTTCACGCACAGCAATTGCAGCAAATGTTTTAGCGTAAGCCGCTGCCAAATTAGGACGGTGCCAGACCAAGTGTGCTACTTCGGTGATGGTTGATGAAACTACAAAACAATGAAGCTCCTGGATTGGCCTTTCATTGGTGTAGATTAAAAAAAGAATGGTAACCTCACCAAATTAGGAGCGAAACACGTCATTGAAGATTATTCCAGCATCAAGGTTTTTGCACTCTTTTGTTAGAACGCGTACTTTAGACGAAAATATAGATGTGTTATGTCCAATAGAAGATCTTTTCTCCAGAAACTTTCAGCTTCTGTTGCAGCAATAGGACTCATTCCCTTGACCTCTTTTGCATCTACTAGTCTAAAACGAAAAGGCGCGCGTTACAAAAAGGGGTTGGTCATTAGCACATGGAATCATGGTATTCCAGCAAACGCCACTGCTTGGGAAATCATCTCTAACGGCGGAACGGCAGTTGATGCCGCAGAAATGGGTGCACGAAGAGTAGAAGAAGACCCTACAGGTCAGAGTGTTGGGATTGGCGGAATGCCAGACCGGGACGGAACAGTAACACTAGATGCTTGCATTATGGATTCTAAAGGCAAAGCCGGAGCGGTTGCTTATCTGGAAGACATCCTTCACCCGATCTCAGTTGCACGAAAGGTCATGGATGAAACACCTCACGTAATGTTAGCTGGAGACGGAGCCAAGCGATTTGCTTTGGAAAATGGATTCACTACAACTAATCTTCTGACGGAATCTTCAAGAAAAGCATGGCTAAAATGGTCAAAAGAAGCGAACTACAAACCAGTCATTAATATTGAAAACCATGACACTATAGGCCTAATTTCGATGGACAAAAATGGTGATCTAGCGGGTTCATGCACAACCAGTGGTGTTGCTTTTAAGATGAAGGGACGAGTTGGAGACAGTCCCATCATTGGTGCCGGACTATTTGTAGATAACGAAGTTGGAGCAGCAACAGCTACTGGAATGGGCGAGTTTGTAATGAGAACCTTAGGCTCTTTCTTAATCGTAGAATTAATGAGACAAGGGGCAACACCTCAAGAAGCATGCGAAGAAGGGATTAGAAGAATTGTTGCGGGCTATGATGTTTCTCAAATTCAGGTGGGCTATTTAGCTACAGATACTGAGGGAAACATTGGCGCATATGCGATACATCCTGGATTCAACTACGCCATTTATAAAGATGGTAAAAACATTATGATTGACTCGCCGTCTCACCTTTAACCCCAATCGCTTGACCCACTTCTGATACCAATGTTGCTGGTCCACCAAAATGCTCAACTATTTTTACCTGTGGCATTTGAGAAACAATAAACCGGCGAAACGCCAAGCGAGAGTTAGGCTCTACTCCTCCGCCAATGAGAAGTACGTCTGGTAAATTCAACTTGAGCAATTTAATCACTTGCTCATCATCCATTGCTGTCAAAACTGAATACCCAGACCGCATCAATACCCCCCCCAATGTCTCAAGTACGTAATCACGTCTTGCTACTACTAGTACTGAATGTTCTTGCTTTTCAGATTCCATAAGTGGCTATCGTTTTCAATACGTCAAATTTACTGTATTCAATGGGTATGTAGAAGGAATAGACCATGAAGGAATGAACTGTTTTTTCAACAATGTTATTTTGTAGATTCGTTTTGCCTTTGGAGATCGAAGTACGAATTCTTTTTAATAGGTTTAGCACATGGAAAGTCTGACGGCCTTTATTCGATTACTGCGACCAATTAATCTGGCTATCATTGCTTTAACCATGTATGCCATGCGTTGGGGCTTGCAGTTCAGTCTGCTTATTGATTCATCTGTCTTTAGTGAATTTCAATTATCTGAATTTCATTTTGTGTTGTCGGTAATTGTAATGGTACTGCTTGCTGGTGCGGGTAATCTCATAAATGATTACTTTGATGTGAAAGTTGACAGACTGAACAAACCTGAAAAAGTACTTGTAGGACGGAAGGTGAAACGAAGAGTCGTAATGGTTGGTCATCATGGATTCAATATCATAGCAACGCTTATCACCGCCTATTTGGGCTACTACCATGGTAACCTCTGGCTAATCGCCATTCCAGTGTTAATGGCTGCTTCTTTATGGTTCTACTCTATGGTCTTCAAACGTCAATTTTGGATTGGAAACTTCGTGGTGGCTCTCATTGTGGGAATCGTTCCTATCTGGTCTGGAATGCTCGAACTCCCTTTGATCGCAAAAACCATCCAAGTCATTGGAGGTGACGGCTCTTCTTTAACGAAAGAAACATGGATTTGGCTCATCGGTTATTCTCTTTTTGCCTTTCTACTCACGCTAGTGAGGGAAGTCATTAAAGACATGGAAGACATTCGTGGTGATAAAGCTGCTGGTTTTGATACGCTTCCAATTCGATGGGGAATTAAGAATGGAAAAAAATACACCTTCGTGCTGCTAAGCGTGCTATTATGTGGCTTCTCCTTTTCGCTATGGTCTATCTCAAAGTTCACCTTAATTGAGTCAAATTCAGTGTTGTTTTGCACTCTGTTTGCCGCAGCCGTAATTGTTCCATTTTTAATTACTTGGTTTTATTTAGCCCGGGCGAAAAACCGAAATGGCTTTCATCATTCCAGCACCTGGTCTAAGTGGACCATGGCCGGAGGTATCCTCATTGCTGCATTGATGCCTTTCTGGCTGTGAACCCTACTCCTTTAACAACCTCAGTTACCTACCCTTCTTTTTTAAGCATCCGGCTCTAAAGCCCTCATGGTCTATTTGTGACCAAATTGATTAACAAACTTTTCGCCGGTTTAGAGCGGTCTGTTTTTTTTTGACAGGGTGTGGCATTGAATTTCACGTAAGCCGAGCGAAATACGAAAAAGTGAGCGCAGGTATGCGACCGTGAAAGTTGCTTTATAGACTGGGATTATTGGAAATACGCCTGGGAAATCTAGTTTATAGACCCTGCCGCGCTCAGTTACCACTGTGATGATCACGTTTAAGAACATGATTCTTATACAACCGACCATAACTATGAGGCAACTCGATTGTAAATATAAAGACAATCTCTGCAGCGCTCAAATATTCACAAGCCCTTGTGACCCACCTTCCTCGTAAAATCAAAAAGGGGCTTCAGCATAGCTGAAGCCCCTTTTAATAGGTTATGTAGATCTAAGTCTTACTTAGTCACCACTAGCTTTTGGTAATCAGCGTGGTTCTCAGAAGACAGACGTACAGTGT
>JBLIGQ010000039.1:0-26462 GCA_047636995.1 Flavobacteriales bacterium
AAAATAAATACCGAACAGCAGCAGCATCTAGCAGCTACTTTTCAAATCAAAAGTATTCCTACCCTCCTCGTGTTTAACGAAGGCAAAATGGTTGAGCGCTTCACCGGTGTGGTGCCGAAACCAAATTTGGAAGAGATTCTAAATGACTACATCGACTCACCTGCATCTTCTTAAATCCCTAGAGTGATTGTGAACAATTAGTTGCTGTCCTACAATTTGCTGCATGCTAGTTAAATAGCTTTGTACCCTCAAGGACAGCACTCATGAACAATAAACTCCTACTAATTCTAGGAATCACAATCCTCATTGGTTGTGTGAAGGACAAATACACTTTGGATGAAAACTTCCAAGTGGAAGGATTGGATCCCAGCTTCGCCCTTTCTCTGGCTGACGTTAGACTCAACCTCGGCAACCTCGAACAAGAACTCGATGCAGATAACTTCATTTTCAATGAGAATGATCAAACCTTTGCACTTGTCTACTCTGCTGAACTCTTTAGCATTAGCGCTCAAGAACTGCAGTCATTTGGCCCGCAAGACTACTTGTTTGACTTTACTTTAGGTGCTGGTGAAGCAGCCGCTATAAGCGCACTTCCTGCCGGAAGCAGCACATCATTTTCTGAAACCACCCCTATCACATTTGATGCGGTCAATGGTGAAGAACTGGATTCCATTCGATTTGCTGGAGGAAGCTTCACCCTTGACCTAAATTCAACAATCTCGCACGACCTAGACGTGGTGATTTCCATTCCTTCGCTCACTCTAAATGGAGTTCCGCTTCTGGAAAATGTAACACTCAACTACCCAGGATCTACTCCCTTTTCAAGTAACCTCTCGGTAGACCTCACGAACTATGTGCTGGACCTCACGAATGGAGGAACTGACAACAATGTGTTTGATGTAGATCTCACAGCAACCATTACCTCAACAGGTACCCCAACCAACGCAGGTGATGCCATCGATTTTGAAATGAGCATTGACCTTTCCCAATTCCAAGCTGTACACGGATACTTTGGACAGATAGATGTGGCGGCTTCAGTAGACACCCAGTTTGTAGACCTTTTCCGAGATTTGAACGGCGGTGTTCTACATTTCGCTGACCCGCGCATTGACCTAAGAATAGCCAATTCAAGTGGCGTTTCCGCATCTATAGGATTCGCTGGAGTCTTCGCCCCAGAAAACAGTGTTGATCAACAAATGGGCGGACCTGATCTGACGAACTTCCCAACTATTGAGGCGGCAGCTTTCCCAGGTGATGAAGCCATTACACTCCATTCATTTACCAATGCTGGAACTACTCCTTCGCTGACTGAAATATTAGACGAAGGCCCCTTCGAACTGATTTACACAAGTAACTTGACCACCAATCCTGATGGCCCTCAACAAAACTTCTTGATTGAAACAAGCTCAATTTCTTGCAGCGTAGATATGATTCTGCCTTTCTTCGGTTTTGCAGATAATTTCTCGTTAGCAGATACTCTTGAACTTGACCTCGCTGAGGAATTGAACGTGGGCGAAGAAAATGACTTCGACTGGGATGATGTGAAAAAACTCACCATTCGCTTGATCGCAGATAACGGACTGCCGATTCAACTAGAAGGGCAACTTTACTTCACAGATTCACTGAACAATGTGGTTGACTCGCTTTTCAACAATCAATTCGAGGCGATCTTCCAACAGGGCTTTGTAGATTTTTCACTTCCTACAACAGATCCCAATTATGGAAGGGTTATTTCGCCCACACGGAAAATTACAGATGTGGTCATCTCAAGAGAGAAACTACAGTTCTTGATTGACAACGATGTAAAGAAGGCCATTCTCACTTCCCGTGCCAATACAAATCAAGCCGCAAACGGTGAGGTAGTGCGCTTCTATCCTGAATACAATGTGCGCCTAAAAGTATCTGCAAAATTGGACCTTGACATCAACATCAACGAATGAAAAAGCGCCTAACTCAAATTGCACTTTTGTGCCTTACGGTGCTTTTTTCCTTCAATGGAAATGCACAGCAAGACCTTGTACTTCGCTCTATGGATGGCGTGCCACAACACATGTATGGAAACCCAGCGAGTAGACCTGAGTCACGATTGAACATAGGCCTACCTGGAATTTCTTCAATTTATTTCAGGCATGAAAACACCGTCTACAACCCTTTTCAACTGTTTGAAAACAAAGGGAGCTCATCTGCCCTTCGCACTGAACACTTTCAGGACTATGTGAAGAAGTTAAACCACATTGGCGCAGAAGCTGCTGTTGACTTGGTGTCTTTCGGATTTGCCGTTGGCGAAAAAAACTACTTTAGTTTCAGTATACGTGAACGTTTCCAAGCGCGATTAACCTTGCCAGGGGATATGGTGCTTTTCCCGTTTACTGGAAATGCAAGTTTTGATGAACTCGAAAATGGAACGCTGGATTTCAGCGGATTCAGACTTGGGCTCAACCATTACAGAGAAACGGCTGTAGGTTGGCAATATGATTACAACGAAGACTGGAGCTTCGGCGTGCGCTTGAAATTATTGTATGGCTATGAGAACATTGACACCAAAGCAAGTTCGCTCCAATGGCAAACAGATGAAACCACCTATGACTGGACCTTAACCGGTGAAATGGATGTCAATTCTTCTGGGGTCTATATGCTCACTGATTCCATTGATGACAATTCTGATCTTGAAAATGACGCGATCAATGACTACTTTTTGAAGCGAAAGAACAGAGGTTTAGGAATTGATTTTGGGGCAGTACGTCGCGTCAATGATAAATTATCTGTGAACGCGAGTGTCAATGACCTCGGGTACATAAAATGGAAAAGCTATACCAAGAACTTCGACTCAAATGAAGGTTCATTTATCTTTTCCGGATTGGAACTTACTGATCAAACCATTGCTGCAGGTGATGATTTTGATGACAGCTTAGATGTAGTTGTTGAAGATTTGGTAAATGAGCTTGAAGAGAGTTTCGCCTATTCAGACAATGAAGCTTCTTACCGCTCTGCCATCTTAGCACGCGTTCAATTGGGCGCTTCGTACGAATTGTATGCGAAAGAAAAAAGCTCAGGAACGGCAGGAATGTTGGTGCAAAGCGAAATTTACAAAGGACACTTTCGCCCTACTATTACGCTCAACTACCAGCAAAAAGTGGGACGTTGGCTCACAGCACAACTCGCCTATTCAGTGATTGACAGGAACTTCAGAAATCTTGGAGCGGGATTGAGTTTGAACGGCGGACCGATTCAATTTTACATCGCCACAGATAATTTATTGGCGAGTGTGTTTGACCAAGTTTCGGAAAGCACAACCAATGAAGGCATTCTTTACCCAAGGCACGCCACTTCAACCCAAGTGCATATGGGAATCAACCTCACATTCGGACGAAAGAAAAAAGACCGCGACGGAGATGGAATCGTTGACAAAAAAGATGATTGTCCTGATGTATTCGGCCTGGAAACCTTTGCTGGTTGTCCTGATACTGATGGCGATGGAATTACGGATGCTGTTGATCTTTGTCCAGAATTAGCCGGATTGAAAGAATTCATGGGCTGCCCTGATTCAGACAACGATGGAATTACTGACGCAGAAGATGATTGTCCTGACACGCCTGGAATCCCTGAGTTTAAAGGATGTCCAGATTCAGACGCTGATGGAGTTCAAGATAGCGAAGACGATTGTCCTGAAATCCCAGGTTTGACTGAATTTAAAGGATGTCCTGACACAGACGATGATGGCATTCGCGACCCTGAAGACAATTGTCCTGAAATTGCTGGACCAGCTGAAAACAATGGTTGTCCTTGGACAGATCAAGATGGCGATGGTATTTTAGACAAAGATGATGCTTGTCCTGATGAAGCAGGTCCCGCTGAAAACCAAGGCTGTCCGTATTCAGACGTTGATGGCGATGGCGTTCTAGACAAAGATGACCTTTGCCCTAGCACGCCGGGCCCAGCTGAAAACCAAGGCTGTCCGGTGATTGAGGAAGAAGAACAGGAAATCTTGAATACTGCTTTTGAAAACTTGGAATTCGTTTCAGGGAAAGCGGTGATCAAGGAGGGATCAACATCCTCTTTGCAAGAACTAGCAGTCCTCTTAAATGAAAAAGACACTTGGAAACTTCAAATTGCCGGGCACACAGATAGCTCAGGGAACGATGACAAGAACATGCAGCTTTCTAAAGAGCGCTCGCAAGCCGTTGCTGACTTTGTTGAGCGCTATGGCGTATCGAAAGACCGCATGATCATTCAATGGTTTGGTGAAACAGAACCCGTTGGTGACAATGCTACTGAGGAAGGACGTCAGAAAAACCGCCGCGTTGTAATGACGGTGGTGTTTGATTGATTGTGATCTTATCTGAAAGAGACGACCACTAACGGTCATTCATAATTTTAAAGAAGAGGGTTCAATTGAGGACCCATTCTTTTTACCCAGAGTTTTGACAAGCACAGAGCGCCCTCACGGGCCCGCCCCCGCCCCCGCTCCGTCCAAACCAAGCGGAGCAAATGTACCAAGCGAATCAATTGTCCCCTTATCAATGCCACTCAAAAACAGGAGGAACTTTGCTAGTGATAGTCATTCGTTTGTAGTCGTTGTTTGATGTGATGCTTTCAGACGAACTGATAACAGAACTGCGTACAGCAATTGATGGGCTCACGGAGTTAATTGGAGAACCTCGTAAGACCATTATTTCTCGGAAGATACTAGGATAATCATTGAGCTTATTGTTCATTAAAACTGACAGAATGTTGCGCGAAAAGCTAGATAATTTGATGCTCTTCGCAGCGAAAGACAATCCTGAATTACTCTCAAAGTATCAATTTTCTAGAGTGATTGTTGACATTTCAGCAACGCATCAACAGAAGGAAATGGATGACTCTATTGAAGATGAGGGCACTTCCCCTCCTACTTCGTCAAACAAGCTTCCTGATGAGGAAGCACCGCCAACAGACACACCGGATGTTGATGAGGACTAAGTTGAATTCATTGAACGGACGAACCGAATGGTTTGTCCGTTCTTTTGTTCTTTTATTCGGCGTGGGTTGCATGATCTGCTTCGCGAAGGAGTAATTGTTACAAATAATGAAATGCAAAAGACTAAATAGAGCGTGAATCCTGCGGTGCGATTAAATTTATTTTATCTTCGCGCACCTTGGGGCCATAGCTCAGTTGGCTAGAGTGCTTGACTGGCAGTCAAGAGGTCGGGGGTTCGACTCCCCCTGGCTCCACCTTCGCCCGCTTCGAATGCAGACAATGCAGTTGAAGCGGGTTTTCTTTTTACATGATTTGGTAGATTCTTTCTCAACATGTTTGGTCGGCTAACTTGCCGACCATTCATATGGTTCCCAAAGTATCTGTCGAATTGGCAGAGAATCAATACTGGCTTGATATTGGTCTAGAACCAGGCATGAGTAAAGACAAAAAGACTGTATCGTTCAAATGGGCATTCAAAGAATACATTTGGCCTCGAAGAGGAATGCTCGGAATCGGGCTCATCCTCATCCTGATTCAAAGTGCTGCTGGGTTGGTAGCTCCTTATGCAAGTCGCTTCTTGTTTGACGATATTGTGCCAAATAACGACATGAACGGGCTTTGGATTCTTTTGGCTGTTGTGGCTGCCTCCATTTTAATTCGGTCTCTAACTTCCTTCGGTCTGGCAAGACTGCTCAGTGTTCAGGCGCAGCTCATGATTTCTCAAATGCGCGTACAGGTGCAGAGCAAGCTTTTAAGATTGCCAATCGGTTTCTTTGACAATCAAAAGTCTGGAGCACTCGTCTCACGCGTAATGACTGATGTTGAAGGGGTTCGAAATCTTGTAGGAACAGGATTCGTTCAGTTAATCGGAGGTACGTTAACTTCAATTGCTTCCACCATCCTTCTGGTACAAATTAGTCCGATTATGACAGTCTCTGTCTTGATTCCTGTCTTGATTTTTGCTTTTGTCATGTTGAAAGCATTCGCCTATGTGCGTCCTATATTTCGAGAGCGCGGCAAGATCAATGCGGAGGTCCAAGGAAATTTGACAGAAACGTTAGGAGGAGTTAGGGTTGTAAAAGCCTTTAATGCCGAAAAGCAAGTGAATGCCAGTTTTGAATTCGGTGTAAACCGCTTGTATCAAAATGTAAAAAAGAGTTTGACCGCTACTGCTGTTATTAGCAGTTCATCAGTCTTTTTAATCGGACTTGCTTCCACAGGAATCATGGGCATTGGAGGCTACTTTATGATGGGCGGAACAATGACTATGGGAGAGTTTCTTTCCTTCACCTTACTGCTTGGATTCATGATTGCCCCTATCGTTCAAATGGGAAACATTGGAAGTCAATTGACTGATGCCATGGCTGGTTTGGATCGAACACAAGAATTGATGAACATGGAAGAAGAGGATGACTCTGAAGTTCGAACCGAGTTTTTGAAAGACGTTAAAGGAGCTATAGCATTCAATGATGTTTCTTTTAGCTACGAGGAAAGCAAAGAAGTTTTGCATAACATCTCTTTTGAGGCGAAACCTGGCAGTGTGACAGCTTTAGTTGGGTCATCAGGCTCCGGTAAATCTACGATCGCCGGACTGGTAGCAACATTCTTAAAACCTGAGTCTGGCAAAGTAACCATTGATTCAGTTGACATTACGCGTGTAAACCTGAGTAGCTATAGACAGAACTTAGCAGTGGTACTTCAAGACGATTTTCTCTTTGAAGGAACCATTCGTGAGAACATCATGTTCCCTAGACCAGATGCTTCAGAAGCAGAACTTCTACAAGCAGTTAAAGGGGCATATGTAGACGAATTCACAGATCGATTTGAAGATGGACTGGAGACCGTTATTGGTGAAAGAGGGGTTAAGCTTTCTGGAGGCCAGCGCCAAAGAATTTCTATTTCCAGAGCCCTCCTAGCCAATCCTAAGATCATTATTCTGGACGAAGCAACCTCTAATTTAGATACGGAAAGCGAGTCTTACATTCAGAAAAGTTTGAACGAACTAATGAAGAATAGAACAACCTTCGTTATTGCACACAGACTCAGTACAATCCGCCAAGCAAGTCAAATTTTAGTGATTGAAAACGGCAAGATTTGTGAGCGAGGAACACATGATGAGCTTTTGGCATCAGAAGGAAGGTACCATGAGCTCCACACGTATCAGAGTAGAATTTAATTAAAGATAAATAGGTGGATGTAGGGTTTGCTTATGAAAATCTATCCTTGTGTTTAGGCAATGTGCTCTTTCAAGATGGCTATTAATTGATTTGCTGGCAGAACCCCAGACTGTCGCCAAAGCTGTTTTCCATTTTGATACAGAACCAGCGTTGGAACACCTTTAATTTTCATTTTAGTGGCAATGGCCTGATTCTTATCTACGTCTACTTTCAAGATCGTCAGGTGATTTCCAAAATCTTCTTTAACCTCTTTGATAATTGGTGCCAGTGTTTTGCATGGCCCACACCACGTTGCATGGAAATCAATTAGAACAGGCGTTTCTCCATTTATAAGCTCATCGAACTTTGACATAGCGTAAATTTTAGTTCACGAAACTAATCAGTTTAAACTGAACTAAGAATGACTTTAACCAACTTTGGGATGAATGGATGTTGAGTGAATGGGTGGGCAGAAGGTATTCCACCCCTGCATGTGAAATTTGGGTGAACAGGTGGAATGTGTTCCTCCCCTGCTTTGTTATATTTGCCCCATGAAGCTCACCTACCAACTTACAAAAGAAGACTACCTCTCTTTTTATACTTACAGCGCAAATTCTTCGCCCCAAATTCAGAAGCGATTGCAAATTGCCAAGTGGTCTGTTCCTGCCATGCAATGCCTTATTGCCGCATTCTACATCTACAGAGGAATGTACTTTGGAGCTGGAATATTACTAGTCCTTGGGGTACTTTGGCTGTTCTTCTATCCTCGTTTCTTGAAAAAACGCTATGACAAGTTCTATAGCAAACACATTGACCAAAACCATGCTCATGAATTTGGAAGAACGCTAGAGGCGCATGTGACGATGGAATCTATTGTAGTGAAAGATGGTGAGAATGAAGCTACGATTTCAATGAATGAAGTAGACCACTTTTTCGAGCTGGAAGGAGTTTATGTGTTTCAAATGACTAACCGAAGTGGAATTATCATCCCTAAAAATGCGGAAGGAGATTTAGAAGAGCTAAGAAAGACCTACCTCTAAATTTCAGTACCTACTTAGATTCCCAGACCTTATCTGAGCGATAGACGCTGCCCTTGAAGTGCGCCACATCCACATCGAATTGATTGCGTATGGCGATGTTATAGATTCCGATCTTATTCGTCAGAGAGATTTCCTCTACAAATGTCGTCAGCACATCGTTCTCATGAACCTGCTGCACATGGGAAATGCTGGTTTCTACAGACACACATTTCCGTCCGTGGGCGTTGGCTGAAAAAGCAAGTGCACTGTCTGCGAGGGCGTAGCTGATTCCGCCATGGGCAATGCCAAATCCGTTGAGCATCTCTGCCCTGACCGTGAGTTGCAATTTGCAAAACCCAGGCCCCTCCTCTATGCGTTCAATGCCTAACCATTTGGAAAAGGGGTCGTTATTGAACATTGCATCTATGATTTCGTTAGGTTCCATCTAGAAAGGTTCGTCTTTAGATTCGTCTTCACTCGCAGGTCCTGGATCATCCATATCTCGAATGATCTTGTTCACCGCATCCTCCGTAGAACGCAATTTATCAGAACAATAAGTGATCAGCTCTGAAGCACGCTTCATTTTCTCTGCAAGCTTATCAACTGATACTTCTGCATCTTCCAACTCTCCAACAATGGTGTTGAGTTCAGCAAAGGCTGCTTCGTAGGTTAGATTCTCCTTTTTTGCCATGGGGCGAAATTACACTAGTTTGGTTAAAAGTTGGTTTAAGATCCTCAATTGAAGAAGCCTATTTCTTTTCTATTCTCTTTTTACTGGTCACATTCACGCCCAAAGTTCCTTGATGCATTCTCACTGTCAAATCGTCATTGAGTTGGATGTCTGAGAAACCTGTGATGAGCTTACCTTCCCGCTCTAGTAAGGCATAACCTCGTTTGAGCAAGTTCTCTGGATTGAGCATTTTCAACAAAGACGACTTGTGCGCTAATCTTTCGCGCTCGCGTTCAACCTTCCGCAGCACCGTTGGGGCTATTAAAGTGCTCAATTCGCTCACCCTTCTTTTGTGTTCACTCAACAGTAAATTGGCACTCGAATGCATGTGCTCTTTATGCCTCGCTAACAGTTGAAATTCGCGATCAATTCTGCGCACGGAGAGCGATTGCAACTGGTTCGAAATCCCATTTAAACGAAGTTGATTCTGATGCAGTCTTGCAGGAATATCAGTTGTTAAAACGCGGGATGCCCATTGCAAGTCTTCTTTCCAACTAGAAAGTTCTTCTTTCGCCCCAGAAATCAAGCGTTCTTTGGATCCCGCCAAATATTCCTCTGCGCTTCGGTTGTGTTGCACAATGGCCTCGGCAACTCTGGTTGGTGTTTTGTGCGAAGTATGACAAAACAAATCTACAATGGTATTATCCCTTAGGTGTCCGATACCTGCCCACATAGGAACCTTCGCCCTGGCAATTTCTCTGTTTAAGTCAAATTCATCAAATACAAACAAATCAGTTTGTGCCCCTCCTCCTCTAACTAGCACCATGACATCATAAGGGTCATCGCTAGATGAGATTTCGGCCACCCTCCGCGTAAGGGTTTTCGAAGCTTCCAGTCCTTGCACACGCGAAAAGTATTGATCAACTTGAAACGTGTAGCCGAAGTGATTTTGCTCTAGAGAATGCATGAAATCTTCAAATCCGGCAGCACCAGGTGAAGTAATCAGCGCTACCCGCTTAATGATCATGGGCAGGTGGATGCCTTGGTTAAAGGTCTGATAGCGATCACCTATCATTTGTACGAATTGTGGATAGCGCTCAACGAGTTTCTTCAAGGTCTCTCTGCGCTTCAACTCCATTTGACCCATTGTGTAAGCAGGATCTATGTCTATGACCGTGAGCTTCAATCCATACAATGAATTGAAAGACACCTCAGCTTGCACCATCACCTCAATTCCGTTAGTTAAACGCTGTCCGCTGGCACGCTCAAAGCGCTGGATGGCTTCAAACCCCGGCCTCCAGGCCACAGCTTGCATCTTTGCTATGAGTTTATTGCTTGCAGCATCTTTTTCAATCAGGTCGAAAAAATGCCATTTCTTACTTGGATAGGGCTTGTGGCTTGCTACTTCTGCCAAGACCCAAAACGTTCTGCCCGAAAAGCGCTTTTCAAAAAAGCCTTCCAGCGCAGAGGTAAGTTGCGATAGTTTTAATGGATCTGACATGGTCAGTAAAGGTAGTAAATGGGATTGGTGGAAAAGGAAATTTAACGAAGCAGCATTACATGCCCTGAATATTCATAGGTCTCCAAATCATCGCCTTGTACAACTAAAATGTAGGTGTACAAATCATTGCGCGCGAAGTATTCTCCATTCTTCACTTCACCTATCCATGGTTCACCCGGAACTTGTGATGAAAAGACCACTTCGCCCCATCTATTGAAAACTTTTACGTCGTACTCAATGGCTCCAATCACCACAGGAAACCACACTTCATTCACACCATCGCCATCAGGAGTGAAGGCATTTGGCACAAAGACACGCAGCTTTTCAATTACATCTACTGTTCTACAAAAAAGATCTGTGCATCCGTTCACGTCAATAGCCGTTAAACAAATGTCAAATTCCAATTCACCAACATCGAGGGTATTGAATTCTACTTCTGGTTCATCTGCGAATTCATAGCCTCCATACGACCAAGAATAATCAATTTCGTTTGTGGCCTCTTCGGTCAACACAATTAACGGATCATCAGTAGTTGGTTGTGTGGGAGCGTAAAGGAATGCAGAAGTTGGAAGTGACAGTCCGCAGGTAATGTCATTAATTTGAACGCTGTTAGAACAACCATCAAATGAAGTTACACTTAACGAAACATCAAAGCAGCCTGCAGAGGTGTAAGTATGGCTTGCTTGATTGCAATTTGAGCTAAACGCTCCATCACCAAAACCCCACTGACAAGCGCCTTGCTCTAAATTTGTTTGAGTGAATGTGACGGTATGCGGGATGCAACCCGAAGTTTCATCAACTGTGAACGCAGGCTGAGGAAGCGGATACACTTCAATGTCTCTTGCGCTTATTGTCCCACACTGACCTTGGATAGTATACGTAATGCTGTGAACTCCAATGCCTGCAATTGTAGGTGTAAAGAAGCCATTTGCTGTAATGCAATTATTGCAAGAAGCAGTCCAAAAACCACCTGGAGTAGCACCTTCCATTTGAATAGTTCCTGCATCAAGGCAGTATCCCGAAACACCTAAGATCGTGCTTGGATCGTTTGCTGTGACCGTTATACCTTCACTGTCTATGCTTCCACAGACGCCATTAAACGTATGGCTAATTTCATGGAAGCCTTGTCCGGCTAACTCTGTGTTAAACACACCCGAAACAGCATCAATGCAATCACCACAATCAGCAGACCATGCGCCTCCGTTTTGCGCAGCTGAGAGCTGGACATCGCCCCAACCCAGGCAATACGTTGTTACTTCATTAATGGTCGCATCATCACTAAAGTCTACAATAAAGTCTTGTGAATCGTTGTCGCCACAAAGCCCTGAAATGATGTATTCCACGGTATACGTGCCTGGTCCAACTGAAGGATCAAAACTTCCATCTACAGGATCTATGCAGGAAGCACAATTTGCAGACCACGTTCCACCGTCATCTTGAGACACAAGATTAACTGCGGCTCCTTCTGTACAGAGGGTATCTAATGCCGTAATTGCAGCGCTTAATTGCTGAACTACTTGAATGGATTCGTTGTCGCTTACCACACATTGATCGCCAACAGTGTAAGTCAATTGATACGTTCCAGGCCCTGTTCCGGGTTGGAAAACACCTGTAGCTGAATTGATGCAATTTCCGCAGTCTGCGGTCCATGTTCCACCATCAACATTCGCTTGAATTTCAAGGGGATCAGCTGATTCACACTGTATATCTGGCGGCGCAATGACCGGCGCAACAACGTTGATTACCTCAATGGTTGAACTCTGAAAATCAGGACAGTCTGAATCAAAAGTATAAGTAAGCGTGTAATTCCCTTCTTCAGCAGTGGTTGGGTCAAAGGTCCCATTTACTGAAATACATGTTTCGCAATCAGAGGTCCATTCCCCTCCTGTTTGATCCACAGGAATCAAAATGGGTGTGGCGTTTTCACAAATATTTACAGGAAGTATGAAGCCGGCATCGTCTTGAGCTACAATCTCAACGGTAATCTGATCATTGTCAGGACAAGCAGAATTAATGGTATATACAACGTCATAGGTTCCCTCTGCTAAACCAGCAGGATTGAAGAAGCCATCTGCATCAATGCAATCACCGCAATCTGCTGACCATACACCATTGGTTTCAACCGCCACAATCTGAACGGCCTCAGCTGAATTACAGATTGGGTTTAGTGCTGTTAATGTAGCTACAGCGTCTTCGTATATTTCTATAATAATAAAGTCTGACACGGGGCCGCACTGTCCTTCAAGCTCGTAAGAAATGTTGTATTCTCCTTCATCAACAGCAGACAGATCTAACAATCCATTCTGGTCAATGCAATCACCACAATCTGCAGCCCAAAAGCCTCCGGGATCTTGCGCTTCTAATTGATAAGTAACTAAACTGGTACACAAAGCTTGATTGTTTAAGATGGCAGGATTGGGTGCATCTTCAATATCAATGGTTACTGTTACAACAAAGTCGTCTGAAACTTGAGTGTCATCTCCACCGCAACCATCATAAGTTGCTGTTGCGCTGTAATTGGTTGTTTCCGTTGGACAAATCTCAATGGTGTCTCCTGTTCCAAGGCTCACCCCTTCTTCGAACCATTCTACGGTATACGTAGGCGCTCCGCCTGAAGGGGTAAACCTCCACGCTTCATCATTAGCCGTCCATGGACCTGTATTTCGCCCTGGAGGAACCGTTGCAAGCGTTCCCGTATTGTTTTGAATACCCACCAATGAATTCCCACTATTCCAGCCAGAGCAGGTCGGTTTGTCTTCAATGTAGATGTCTATGGTATTTGTTGTTTCGTAGAAAACAATTTGGGACGAAGTGGTTAAACTCCCGCAAGAGAAATGGCACACATTGTCATAGTTTACTAGGAAAGTTCGGCAAGGTTCTTCACCTATGATTTCGTACCTCACAGATCCACAGTCAGAAGGATCAATGTCGTAATAAACTCCAAAAATGGCGTTTGTAGGTAAGTTCGCACTTGGTGCAGCTGCAATAAAAGCCCAAGGACAATATCCGTCAGCCTCTCCCGCATCAAACGTGATTACTCCATTGGAGCCAACAACAATGCCGCTGTAGTTGATTCCATAGAAACAGAATTCAAAAGGAAGGGCTATAAGCGGACTGTAAGTATCATCTGTACCGATGAAAAGTGAAGTTCCTTGATTGAACGGATAAGGAGGGGCGAAAGGAATGGATTCTACTTCGTAATCATCTGTGCTTCCTGTCTCAAACGGATTGGCTTCTAGGGTAACACAAGGGTCATCGCAGTCCAGTTCAAGAGCGTCCAAACCATCAATGGTAAGTACGTCTACAGAAGGACAACCTGTTTGTGCTATTCCAGTTATGGCACAAAACAACGCCATTAAAATGATGCTATTGCGAATTAAATCAAACAAGTAGGTTTCAGTTGAAAAATTAATTTAACCTAAAGGTAGGTAATAAAGCAATATATGAACCACCTGTATTAAATTATGCGAACTGCATTTCGAACAGCATTTTATAGTGTCCATTTTGGGCTAGGAGAGATTGGTGATCACCTTGCTCAATTATTTTCCCTTCTTCCATCACCAGAATTCGATCTGCCTTTTGAATGGTGCTCAATCTATGGGCAATCACAATGGATGTTCTTCCTTTTGTAAGCTCATCAGTCGCTGTCTGAATAAGCTCTTCGCTTTCAGTATCAATGCTAGAAGTCGCTTCGTCCAAAACCAAGATTGAAGGATTGTATACGTAGGCTCTAATAAAGGCCAAGAGTTGTCTTTGCCCAACACTGAGCATCCCTCCGCGCTCTTTCACATCATAGTCGTAATCACCCGGGAGACGCATGATAAAACTGTGTGCCCCTACCGCTTTAGCAGCTTCAATAACCCGTTCTCTAGAAATTGATTTATCATAAAGAGTAATGTTGTTCAAGATGGAATCAGAAAAGAGGAAAACATCTTGCAATACTACTGCCACATGCTTTCTTACATCTTCAAGTGGGAGGTTTTGAATGTCTTCTCCATCAATGGTAATTTGTCCTTTCTGGTATTCATAAAATCTGCTCAGTAAATTGATTACTGAAGATTTACCTGCTCCTGTAGCTCCTACAAACGCTATGGTTTGTCCTTCTTTCATTTTAAATGAAATGTCTTTCAGCACCCACTCTTCATCATTGTAAGCGAACCAAACATCCTTGAACTCAATATCACCTTTTAGCGTTGGTTTTGATACTGAACCGCTATCAGGTATGAACTCATCTGTGTCAAAGACTTTGAATACCCTTTCTGAATTGACAATGCCCATTTGTAGGACGTTAAAACGATCTGCCAACTGGCGAATAGGCCTATACAACATGAAAATGTAGAGAATGAAAGAGATCAATGTTCCCAGAGAGGTTGTTCCTTTAATCGTTTCACCCATTCCCCACCAAAGTAGCAGTGCAACACTTCCTGCAGAGAGCAATTCAACCAACGGGAAGAAGATACTGAAAGCCCAGATTGAGCGGATGTTCGCATCACGGTGTTCCTTGTTGATTTTCTCGAAGCGCTGTTGCTCTTTTGCTTCGCGATGGAAGGTCTGTACAATAGACATTCCCGTTACGTGCTCTTGTACAAACACGTTGATTTTGTTGACCTGGTTTCGAACTTGAATGAACGCCTTTTTAATTGCTTTTTGAAAAACCCGTGTAGCAATGAGCAAGACCGGAATTGGTGCAAGGATGATAAGCGTAAGCTTCCAATCAGTAGCAACCATGATAACGATAACCACTGTTAGCTTCAACATATCACCTACAACAGAAAGGAATCCGTTGGAGAAGATATCTGCTATTCCATCAATGTCTGAAACCAGCCTGGTCACAAAAGAACCTACTGGATTCTTATCGAAATACTTTAATCTAAAACTTAGAATGTGTTTGAAGAGCTTTGATCGCAGGTCTAGGGTTACGCTTTGTGCTACCCAATTCGCCATGTAGGTTTGGTAGAACTGAAGCACAGACTCAATGACCAGCAAAACGATTACAGCTGAGAAGATAAAGATTAATCCTTCCAATGGGGTTTCAACATAGTCTGCGGTAACTTTAGAGATCCATGCCTTGAACGAACCTTCTTCGAAAGCAGGAGTTCGCGCGATGTAAGCATCCAGTCCGAAACCAATCAAGAATGGACGGATCCATACTATTCCAGCAAGAAAGACCACCATGAAACCAGTGATCGCGAAGCGGATTTTGTAAGGTCCAACCTGCTTCAGAATTCGTTTTAGAATTCCTGAATCAAATACATTTCCTTGAGAAGATTTTTCGCTCAAAATTTGGCCTTAATTGAATGGGCAAAGTTACAAAAACGGGTACGTAACCCTTGTTAAAAATAAACCATTCGCTGCCATGGATGTTCCCGCCGCTGAGCGATTCTTTTTCCCAACGATTTCTTTGAGCTCTTCTAGGTTAATTTTCCCTCTCCCAAGATCAACCAGTGTCCCCACCAAAGAGCGCACCATGTTCCGAAGAAAACGATCTGCTGTTACATGAAAAACAATTTTATGACCTTCCTGCACGAACTCACAACGCGTCACCTTGCAGAAGGTAGTATTTTGATTTCCGCCTGCTTTGCAAAAGGAAGCAAAATCAGTTTGAGCACACAACCACTCCCCGGCCTCATTCATAACATCAAGGTCAAGGTCATAATAACAGCGCACAGAGAACTCATTTAGAAAAGGGTCTTTCCTTAAATGAAGGTGGTATTGGTATGAACGCGAAGTTGCAGAAAACCGAGCATGTTGACCTTCCTCAACTTGAAAACAATCAAAAACAGCAATTGAATGCGGAAGAATTTGGTTCATTTTGTAAGCCAACCAGTTGGTGTCAAGATCTTCTTCTCCTTCAAAATGAAGGTAGAAATCACTTGCATGCACTCCGGTATCTGTTCGTCCACAGCCAACGGTTTCTATTTCTTTTTGCAAAAGCAATTTCAATGTGCGGTTTATTTCTCCTTGCACAGTTGATCCTTCAGGTTGAATTTGCCAACCAAGGTAAGAACCGCCGTCATATGCAAGGTGAATGAAATATCTCATGCTTCTTTATTGGTTACGAAGATACAGACCAAGGGGAACTATTCTTTTTGAAGGTGGCCATATTCCATAAAAAAAGGGAAATCCACAGTGCGAATTTCCCTTTTTAATCTATTCTTGTGGAATTAAGACCAGCTTGCGATTCCTTCGCTTACATACTCTCCATTCTTCAATTTATCTTGTACTTTTTTAAACGTCTCAATGGTGTACTCAACATCTTCCAATGTGTGCACTGCCGTTGGAATCAAGCGAAGCATGATCACATCCTTAGGCACCACCGGATACACAACAATAGAGCAGAAGATTCCGTGGTTCTCACGAAGGTCTAGCGTCAAGTTTGTTGCTTCTCCCAATCCTCCAGAGAGGAAAACCGGCGTTACAGCTGAATTAGTCACACCAATGTTGAATCCTGAAGATTTCAATCCTGATTGAAGCGCATCTGCGATGTTCCAAAGCTTCTCTTTGAATTCAGGACGCGTTCTCATCATTTCAAGACGCTTCATTGCTCCAATAACGATTGGCATAGGAAGCGACTTCGCGAAAGTTTGAGAGCGCATGTTGTAGCGCAAGAAGTCAATTACTTGCTCATCACCTGCAACAAAAGCGCCAATTGTAGCCATTGCTTTTGCGAAGGTTCCAAAATACACATCGATTTCGTCTTGTACACCTTGGTAGTCTCCAGCTCCACGGCCTTGCTCACCAATGGTACCAAAACCATGGGCATCATCAACAAATAACCTGAACTGGTATTCCTCCTTGTACTTAACGATATCAGCTAACCTACCTTGGTCACCTGCCATACCGAATACTCCTTCAGTAACCACAAGGATTCCTCCGCCAGAAGCTTCAGTTAATTTGCGCGCACGGTTAAGCTGTTTCACGAAGCTCTCCATGTCATTGTGCTGAAATACGAAACGTTTGCCATTGTGAAGACGGACTCCGTCAACCATACACGCATGCGAATCTGAGTCATATACAATTACATCATGCCGATCAACAAGCGCTTCAATGGCGCTCATGCATCCTTGATAACCGAAGTTCAACAAGAAAGCATCTTCCTTCTGCATAAAGTCAGCCAACTCATTTTCTAGCTGCTCATGTTGCTTTGTTTGACCAGACATCATGCGGGCACCCATTGGATAGCCCATGCCCCAATCAGCACTTGCTTGCGCGTCAATTTGACGCACTTCAGGATGATCAGATAATCCGAGGTAGTTGTTGATACTCCAAACGAGTACATCTTTCCCTCGAAAGATCATGCGGTTAGAAATAGGCCCTTCAAGCTTAGGAAAAGTGAAGTACCCGTGTGATTGTTTCGCGTGTTGCCCAAGTGGCCCACGGTTGTTCTTGATGCGTTCAAAAATATCCAAATCGCAGTCTTTTTTAGTGGTCGAAAAAGTTCAACCTTGTTACAAAACGGGGGCAAAATTAGCAGGAAATCAGATAACTACCAACTTTTGACCTGAAACGAAATTAACAATCCCTGAGAATCTAATCACACTGTGGCCAAAAAACTGTCAACTAAATCCTTTTAATTCTCAACTATCCAATGGAATCGAGGGCTTGTTTAATGTCGGATATCAAATCTTCATAATGCTCTACTCCAACGCTGAAACGCACCAAACTAGAGGTTATCCCAAGTCTTTCTTTCAACTCAGGATCAACATCTGCATGGGTCATAGTAGCCGGATGCTCAGCAAGGCTTTCTGTGGAACCAAGACTTACAGCTAGGTGTGCTAATTTCAAAGCGTTAAGAAATGCAAAAGCTGATTTTTCTCCACCTTTCACTTCAAAAGCAATCATGGCTCCTCCCGTTTCACATTGTCTTTTGAAAATTTCATATTGTTTGCCATCTGCTTCGGTCAGGTGTCCGGGATAATAAACTTTCGCCACACGGTCATGGCTCACGAGGTAATCTGCAACTTGAGCAGCGTTGCGCGCCTGTTGATCCATTCGGACCTTGAGGGTCTCTAAACTTCGCATTAAAAGCCAACCGGTCCACGGACCAGCCATGCTGCCCATAAACGTGCGCAATGTTCTCACAGGCAACATCACTTCGTTGGAGCCCAAACAAGCACCTGCGATCACGTCTGAATGTCCACCAATGTATTTTGTTGCTGAATACAACACCAAATCAGCTCCGTGCTTCATTGGGTGCTGCCAAACAGGTCCCATATAGGTGTTATCAACTGCTAGAAGAACTTTCTTGTCTTCAGTAGACAGCTCTTTTGCAATTTCAGAACACATTTCAATGTCTATAAGCGTATTGGTCGGATTGGCAGGGGTTTCTAGAAAAACCATTCTCACTTTCCCGTTTGCCTCTTCTTTTACACGTTGAAGAATTGCTTCTTTGTCATCCCAAGGATTGAAACCAATGGCCTTGATTCCGAACTTAGCGAGCACATGATTCATAAAGTGGTCAGAACCTCCGTAGAGGGGATTGCTATGCAGAACAACATCACCCGGACTTAAATGAGCCAAGAGCATTGTGGAAATGGCAGACATCCCACTTTCAAAAACACAGCATTGCTCTGCCCCGTCCCAAAGTGAAAGTCGGTTTTCAAGAATCTCAAGATCTGGATTGTTCAGCCTAGAATAGATGAGGCCTAGTTTCTCTTCAGGCTCCTGTTCTCTCAATCCGTAAGCGACTTCGAAAAAGCGCTTTCCTTCTTCTGCTGTTTTAAAAACAAAAGTGGATGTTTGAAAAATGGGACATTTAATCGCTCCTTCGCTCCAAGAAGGCTCGTAGCCGTAAGACATCATTAATGACTCTGGGCGCATGTGCTTTTGATCTTCTCTCATCCTTCAAAAGTAAGAATCAACAACCATACATTCTTTATAACTGAAAGAATAAGAATAAAATTCTATATTAATAGTAAAAAATGAACTTGATTCTTTTTTTGGCGTAATTAATTTTAATTTTGGAATATCATTCTAATCAACTGCGATGAAGCTAGACCAGTACGATTTAAAATTACTTGATTTACTCACCAGTAATTCAAAACTGACGATTACCGAATTATCAGAAGCGTGCGGGTTAACAAGAACACCTGTATTCGAGCGCATTCGTAAAATGGAGGAACATAGCGTCATTGTGGGATACAAAGCCAAAGTTGACCTCGAGGAAATTGGTTTCTCAATTCATGCCTTTTGCAATGTATCATTGAAGGAACATTCTAAAGCGTTCCTCACCACTTTTGAGGAAGAAATTGTAGCACACAAAGAAGTAATCACCTGTCACCACATTGCTGGAATGTTTGACTACCTATTGGAAATTAGAGTAAAAGACATGCAAGCATATCAGACCTTGATTTCAGAAAAACTGGCAGGAATGGAGAACATTGGAAATGTGCAAAGTAGCTTCGTTATGAAGGCAATTCGACAAGATTCTGCTCCTCTATTCGCCCTTAAATCCTAAAACACGTTAAGTTCTGCGCATCAAAAGCAACAAGCGCAGCAGCCTCTTCGTTCAGAAGGTTGAATAATGTATCTTTGTCGCCTCTATGAAGAAAGTTTTTTTTGCAAGTCTTTTTGTTGTTCTGGTATCATCTGGCTGCAGTGAGTACAATAAGGTACTTAAGAGTTCTGATATCCAATACAAATATGACAAGGGTGTAGAGTACTTTGATGACGATAAGTTTTTCAATGCCTTGCCTATCTTCGAGGAATTGATTGGTTTGACGCGTGGTACGCAAATGGCAGAGAAGGTTTATTATTACCACGCTCAAACAAATTACTTCGTTCGTGATTATTATTTAGCCAACTACTACCTCACCAATTTCACTAAGACCTTCTCTTACTCTCCGCTGGCAGAAGACTGTCAATTCCTGGCAGCGATGTGCAGCTATAAGCTTTCGCCCGTATACAGCCTAGATCAAACTGACACGAAGGTTGCAATCAATGAAATGCAACTGTTCCTAGACACCTACCCATCAACCTCACTTAGAGACAGTTGCAATAAGATGGTGATGGAGCTCAATGCCAAATTGGAGCGTAAAAGTTACGAAGTTGCACAGCTGTATGAAAAGACTGCATATTACAAAAGCGCTGTCATCGCACTTGAAGACGCTATAGTTGATTACCCCACTTCTCCCTACCGAGAAGACATGTTCTTTTTAATGGTTAGAGCAAGCTTCAAATATGCTGAAAAGAGCATTGATGAAGTAAAAGTGGAAAGATATAACGAGTGCATGGAACATTATTATAAATTTGTAGCCTCTTACCCTAAGAGCGATTTTCTGAAGTCGGCTGAAACTTACTTCGAAGCGAGCAGGGAAGAGATCGAAAGATTGAACGAGAAATTATGAGTATTAAGAATTCAAAAGCAGAGCGCACAACGGTTACACGCTCAACGTTCGAATTAGATTATCAAGTTGGCGGAAATTTATTTGAAGCCATTGTTGTTGTCTCAAAGCGCGCGAACCAAATTCAAAAAGTTGTTAAGGAAGAGCTTACTTCGAAGTTAGAGGAGTTTGCAACTACGCAAGATAACTTGGAAGAGGTATTTGAGAACCGTGAGCAAATTGAAATCTCTCGTTTCTATGAGCGTTTGCCAAAGCCACACAGTGTTGCTATTGATGAATTGCTCACAGGAAAGGTATACTTCCGTCGTCCAGACGAAGAAACACCACAACTTCCTGAGAACATCAAAAGAGAAGAAGAAGCATAGTATTAAGCTTCAAAACGAAATACAAAAAAGGATGGCTTAACGCCGTCCTTTTTTTTGCTTATTTTCTGATGATAGTAAATTCTTACCCGTTTAAACGTTTATCATTACTCAGAAATGATAGGAATGCACGAACTTAGCAAGTACGATGAGCATTCTAAATAAAAAGAAAATTCTTCTTGGTGTTAGCGGGAGCATTGCCGCTTACAAATGTGCATTTCTGGTACGTCTGCTTGTGAAAGAGGGTGCCGAAGTAAAAGTGCTCATGACACCAAGCGCCGGAGAGTTCATTACGCCTCTAACCCTTGCGACGCTCTCTACCAATCCTGTTCACTCAGATTTCACCGAAAACAAACACGAAGGCACCTGGGTAAACCATGTTGAACTAGGCTTATGGGCTGATCTTATGATCATTGCGCCTGCCACCGCCAATACTCTTTCAAAGATGGTCACGGGCAATGCAGACAACCTCCTTCTGGCCGTTTACCTGAGTGCGCGATGTCAAGTTGCTATTGCCCCAGCCATGGATTTAGACATGTATTCGCATGCCTCTACTACTGCTAATCTCAATACCCTTGAGCAGCGTGAACACCTCATTATTGAACCTGGATCAGGAGAGCTCGCTAGCGGGCTCATCGGTAAAGGCCGCATGGCTGAACCTGAAGAAATTATTCAATTCACTAAAGAATGGTTTTTAGAACGTGCGCCATTCCATGGAAAAAAAGCAACCGTAACAGCAGGCCCAACTTACGAAGCAATTGATGCTGTTAGATTTATTGGCAATCACAGTTCGGGGAGAATGGGAATGGCCATTGCTAATGAACTCACAAGAAAAGGAGCAACCGTCACCCTCATTTGCGGACCAACACAACTGCAATTGCAAGATGAACAAGTGCACCGCATTGATGTAACTACCGCTGAAGAAATGAAAATAGCCGCTTTAGAATCCTTCAAAGAAAGCAGTATTTTTGTTATGTCAGCCGCCGTTGCTGATTACAGACCAAAAAATGTAGTCGCCTCTAAAATTAAAAAATCAACTGCTTCACTGTCGATCGAATTGGAAGCGACACCAGACATATTGAAAGAATTAGGCAGCAGAAAGCAAAAGGGACAACTTCTGGTTGGATTTGCGCTTGAGACAGACGACGAGGTGAAAAATGCACAGGGGAAATTAGAACGAAAGAATCTGGACCTCATTATTTTGAACTCATTGAATGATGAAGGAGCAGGTTTTGGTCATGCAACGAACAAGATAACAATGATCGATAGAAGTAATAAAATGGCTAGTTTTGAGTTGAAGACCAAGGAGATTGTTGCCAAAGACATTGTAGAAAAGATTTTGACGCTATGCGACTAATACAGAATATCCACTATTTATTACTGACTGCGGCATTGAGCCTGGTTTTAACAGACATGCAAGCTCAAGAATTGAACTGTGAAGTCCAGATTCAAGCGCCTCAAGTATCGAATGTTGACCCCACTAGATTTGAGACCATTCAGGAATCAGTTCGTGATTTCATGAACTCAAGAAAATGGACGAATGACAATTTTGAATTCGAGGAGCGCATTCAGTGCAACATGCTGATCACAATTAACAGCGCGCCTAGTCAAACCAATTTCAACGCTACAATTCAAATTCAAAGCAGCAGGCCCGTATTCAACACTGACTACAACACGCCTGTTTTCTCAGTGAATGACGGTGACTTTAGCTTCAACTTTCTTGACAATGCGATGATTCAGTTCAGTTTAGATCAGCACAGAGATAACCTCTCTTCTGTTCTGGCCTATTATGCATATATGGTGATTGCTGCTGATTATGATTCGATGTCTTTGGAAGGAGGAACAGAGCTCTATTTGAAAGCACAAACGATTGTTGCCAATGCACAAAATGCCGGTGAATCTGGCTGGAGAGCAAGTGAAGGCCAACGAAATCGCTATTGGTTGGTAGAAAATATTTTGTCACAAAGTTTTAATCCGCTCCGAAAGTGTAACTACTATTACCATCGCCAAGGGTTTGACAAGCTTTATGAAGATGTTGAAGAATCTAGAAAAACCATAAGTGATGCCCTAATTGAACTCCGAAACATTCACCGTATTCGTCCGAGTTCTTACAATGTACAATTGTTCTTTGTGGCAAAATCCCAAGAAATAATCAAGTTATTTGAGCCGGCTCCTGGACCTGAAAAGCAACGAATTCTTCCTATTTTAAAGGAGTTAGATCCAGGTAATATTTCAAAATACGATAGTAGTTTGAGTTAAGATGCTAACGAAACTTTCAATTTCCAATTACGCGCTGATTGCGCACGTTCAGGTTGATTTCACCTCAGGTTTATCTGTGATTACAGGTGAAACAGGAAGTGGTAAGTCCATTCTACTTGGTGCCTTGAACTTGGTTCTGGGCGAAAGAGCAGATTTGGATGCCTTGAGGATTAAAACTGAAAAATGCATTGTTGAAGCTCACTTCAACGTGCGTGAAGACTTTAAAGACTTCTTTCATTCCAACGATCTTGATTTCGAAAGCGAGACCATCGTTCGAAGAGAACTTTCACCCAACGGCAAATCAAGAGCCTTTATCAATGACACTCCCGTAAACTTGAAATTGCTAAAAGTGTTTGGTGATCAAATGGTTGACATCCACTCGCAGCTTGAAACGGGTAAATTACGAGATAAGAATTTTCGCTTTGAATTGCTTGATTCTGTGGCATCCCAACTCGAAACGGTGTCAGTCTGGCGTGGTAAATTCGATGCCATGAAATCACAGGAAACAGATCTGGATAAACTGAAAGAATCTGCTTTGCAATCAAAGCGCGACTTAGATTACTTCCGTTTCCAGTTAGATGAATTACTTGAAGTAAACTTAGATGAACTTAAGCAAGAAGCATTAGAATCTGAGGCTGATTTGCACCGGAATGCTGAAGGAATAGCCCAAGCCTTCGGAAAGGTAGCCTATGGATTAGATGAATCTGAAAATGCAGTTCTCCCCTCTTTAAAAACACTTATTGACGCACTGGATTCAATCGCCTCAGTTCATCTGCAAAGCAATGAACTAAAGGAGCGAATGCAATCTACCTTAATTGAGCTTCAAGACATTTCAGAAGAAGCTTCGAATCTTCGTGATGGCTCAGAGCAAGACCCACAACGTTTGTTAGAAATTGAGCAAGTACTAGATCGCATTTATGCTCTTCAAAATAAACATCAGCTCAATACGGTAGATCAACTCATTCATTTGAGAGATTCATTGGATGAGAAAGTCAATTCTATTGATTCATTAGATGAGCGCATTCAGGCGTTGGAATTAAAGGTTGAAAAAGAAAAAGAGCAACTTAAAAAAGGGGCCCTTGCATTCCATAAGAGCCGAATTAAAGCTGGCGAGAAACTTCAATTGGAAATTCAATCGCATTTGACGAATATGAAAATGCCGCATGCTACTATGCGCTTTTCACTTACACTTCAAGATACATTGTCTCGAAATGGATGCTCTGAATTGGAACTTCTATTTACCGCCAACAAGGGAGGAAACGAGCTGCCTCTTGAAAAAGCAGCAAGTGGCGGTGAACTATCGCGTGTGATGCTGGCATTAAAAGCGGTGATTTCAGCTTACAAAGCCTTACCAACATTGATTCTTGATGAAATAGACACTGGTGTTTCAGGCGATGTTGCTGCGCGCATGGCAGAAGTAATGAAGTACACATCAGGATCACTTCAACTAATGGCTATTTCTCACTTGCCTCAAGTAGCCGGAAAAGCACTACATCACTATAAAGTATTGAAGACCATTGCTGACGGAACCACTCAAACTTCCATTATCAGGCTAGATGATTCCCAACGTTTAGAAGAACTCGCGGGAATGCTCTCTGGTGAGCAAATTACAGATAGTGCACGTGAGCATGCGAAAGCGTTGATGAATTAATATCAATTCGTTTCGCCCAATTTCTCTTTCACCTATCACAAAAAAAAACAGAGAAGCAAAGCAACTCGCTTCAACTTCTCTGTCCATTTATTTTCCTAAGTTTTCTTAGAATCTGAAGTCCACACCCAAACTCGGCAAGAATGGCAACTGATCAACTCTGTTCCCAGTTACACGATCAACATAGAATACATTTGCTCTGCTGTAAAGGTTTGTAGCGCCTAGGTTAAACTCGAGGGTTCTTTGATCTCCTAAATCAAGAGTTCTGCGCACGTTAACATCGAGTCTGTGGTAATAAGGTAGCCTTCCTTCATTGAGTCCAGCATATGAAATCCCTAGTTCATTGCTATTTGAGGTTACGTAATCACTTGAGATGTCCCCATCCAAACCTGGTACTTGATAATAGCCTTGCGTTTGGGTGAAAGGCAATCCTGACCCTAAGTTCCATCTAAGGCTTGCTTCCCAATCATGTTTCTTTCCAAAAGCGTGTGATGCCACAAAGTTGATGTTATGTCTTCTATCAAAAACAGGATCATACCATCTAAAGCCATCCCAACGATCTACATCAGCAATTCCATATACCAACCAGATAGAAGAATACTTTTCTTCATACTTAATAACCACATCTGCACCTCTTGCAATTCCAGTCTCTACAATAAAGTCTTTCTTCAGCACATCAGGTACATCAGCATTATCAGGACTATCTTCGAACAATTTGTTGCGATTGATTCCTGTGAGCTGATCGAAGTCCTTCACATACCCTTCTAGATTGATGTTAATTTTATCTGTTAGGTCGAATTCAAATCCGGCCACAAGGTGCTTAGACAATTGGAGGGCATTTTTGATTTCCTTCGTTTCGCCATTTGGTAAAACGATTTCATCTTGAAGATTCTCTGGGCCTGTTAAGAAACCATAGAACAAGTTCACAACGTCTCTGTCACTATTTGCTGAGATCAAATTCTGTGAGTACAGTCCTGCTGAAGCTTTCAGTCTAAACCTTCTTGTCATCTTGTACTTCAGTCCCATTCTAGGCTCAAGTCGGGTTGCACCTGCAGAAGCATAATACTGGATGCGTATACTCGGATTGATCAGCCATTTGCCTGCTGACTTTTTATAGGCCGTGTAGAAACCAAGTTCTGTCGTGTTTTGCTTCTGTGAAACTTCAACACCCAATGAATTGAACGTAACGAAGTCTGTTGTTAACCCAACAACTTCAAGTCCGTATTTAATATCGTCATCTCCTAAAATATACTTGAAGTCAAGTCCGAAGTTGAATCCATTAATTGAACTTCTTCTTTCTCTATCAATATCGTCTTCTTTCAGGGTCACTTCATAATTTGATATGGCGAAGTTTCCACTGATGAGCACTGCTGACCCTGAAGGCACAACAAGAAAGTTAGCTCCACCTCCTACGTTTGACCAACTTAAGTCAGAAAGTGATTGGTAACGGACATCATCATTGAAGCTAAAACCATATAAACTTACTTTACTTCCACTTCCACCGCTAAAAGAGACCTTTCCGTAGAGGTCTGTAAAGTTGAAAGGCA
>JBLIGQ010000040.1:0-25632 GCA_047636995.1 Flavobacteriales bacterium
TTGGTGTGGAGTGATGAATTTGAAGGGACAGAAATTGACATGAACAACTGGTCTTTCGAGCTTGGTAATGGATGTCCAAACCTTTGCGGATGGGGAAATGGTGAACTTCAATATTACACCGATAGTCCTCAAAATGCATACCTTGAAAATGGGAATTTGGTCATTAGCGCAAATTTCCAGGAGGGGGGAAGCCCAGAGTATACTTCTACGAGGTTGCTTACCAGAGGAAAACAATCTTTTGCGTCAGGAAGAATTGAAGCACGTATTCGCCTGCCACAAGGACAAGGGATATGGCCCGCTTTCTGGATGCTTTCGGAAGATAAAACTTATGGAAATTGGCCGCTCTCAGGTGAAATTGATGTCATGGAAATGGTCGGGTTTGACCCGAATACATCCCATGGTACAATTCATTACGGTGGAATGTGGCCTTTGAATCAATACCAAGGAAATTCTACTCAAGTGAATGTGGGGATTTTAGCAGATAACTTTCACACCTATGCAATTGAATGGAGTGAAGAAGAAATTAGATGGTACTTTGATGGTGCATTATTTAGTGTGAAAACAGCAACAAACTTGGGCACCTTTCCATGGCGATTTGATGATGAGTTTTTTATCATCTTGAACATTGCAGTTGGAGGCTTTTGGCCAGGTTACCCAGATGCCTCTACATCATTTCCACAAACAATGGAAGTTGACTACGTGCGGGTTTACCAGACACCCGAAGATACTTTTATTGTAGGTCCAGAATTCGTAGTAGCAACTGAGCAAAGCGTGAAATATAATGTTCCCCTCTTTGAAGACGCTTCGTACACATGGAATGCCTTGAATGGTGAAATCATTTCAGGTCAAGAAACTACCGAAATTGAAGTGGTATGGGGATCGGGTGACCTGCACTCTGTAGATGTTGATATTGCTTTTGGTGACTGCTTAGAAACCGTTTCGATGGTTGTTGAAACAGGAGAGGAGTGTCAAACTATTTTTACGGATTTTGAAGAAATTAGAGAGGCACATTGGACAGCTTTCAATGGAGAGTACAATGAGCTTATTGTTCCTTTTCCAGACGATGTGAACAGTAGTTTTACTTGCGCCAAATATACCCGAGGAACCGAAGGAGTTTCGGGTCTTCGATTGACACTGGATGGAATAGCTAATGTTTTGGACTTCGAAACAGGGCAGAAGTCAATGTCGGTTAAACTGCTTTCCAATGCGCCAATTGGAACGGAATTCAAGATTTATCTTGAAAATCAGAATATGACCAATTTTCCAGGCGTGAATGGTCGTAGAAGTTCTTATTCTGCGGTTACAACAACGCAATACGAATGGGAAACACTTTACTTCACTTTCGTTCAAATGATTGATACTGGGGTTTCTGAGCTTGAAATAAACCACATGACAATCCAATCAACGGTCTCTGAAAACCTTCCTTATGTGTTTTACTATGATGACCTTTCTAGCTATGTCACCAACTGTATACCGTTAAACATAGAAGACAACTTGGCCATTAAAAAGGCTTTCAATGTGCTTCCTTTTACTGGTGGAGTTGAAATTCAAGCGCTCCTGAACGGTGAGGTATCTATTTTTGACCTGAATGGTAAGCTGTTGAGCACGCTTGTTTTAAATCAAGGACAAACAGAGCGAGTTCTTCTTTCTTCAGGCGTTTACATCATTAATTGGAAAGGTGATACCCGTATTGAAAATCAAAAAATTAGTGTGCCATGAGAATTCTTTTGAGTGTGATCTTCCTTTTCGTTTTCATTGGTGCAAAAGGCCAAGGCCCCGTTAAAGTTGAGTTAAAGAAAGAGCAGGACCAATGGACCATTCTGCGCGATGGGAAGCCTTACTATGTGAAGGGGGCTGGCGGACATGTTCGCATGGATGTAGCAGTTGAATGTGGCGGGAATACAATTCGCACTTGGGGCTTAGAGAATGCCAAGGAGATTCTTGATGAAGCACACAGCCATGGCTTAACTGTGATGTTAGGTTTATGGATGGCACACGAACGTCACGGATTCGATTACAGCGATGAATGGGCTGTAGAAGATCAAGTGCGAGGATTTACAAAAGCTGTAAAGGAATTAAAAGATCATCCTGCCTTGCTGCTGTGGGGGGTTGGGAACGAAGTAGATTTGTTCTACTCTGATTTAAATGTGTGGTCTGCAACAGAGCGAATTGCAGCCATGATTCATGAAATTGACCCAAATCATCCAACGTGCGCCGTTACGGCGGGAATTGACGTTGCAGAAATTCAGTTGATCAAGGAAATGGCACCAAGCGTAGATATCCTTGGTATTAACACTTACGGCGGAATTGGCGGCCTTAGTACGCAAATTGATTTGTATGGTTGGGATGGGCCTTACCTCGTTACAGAGTGGGGACCAACAGGGCACTGGGAGGTAGCTAAAACTTCTTGGGGCGCTCCTGTAGAAGAAAGCAGTACAGAGAAAGCTGCCGCATACCACCAGCGTTATCTGCAAGGAATTGCAGGCGATCCTAAGCAATGCATGGGGTCATTTGTCTTTTTATGGGGGCAGAAACAAGAAACTACACCAACTTGGTATGGTGTCTTTTTAGAAACAGGTGAGAAAACACAAGCAATTGATGTGCTCTATGAAGTTTGGACGGGTGAAAAACCTGCTACTCAAGCACCAGAAATTAATGCCTATATGCTTGATGGAAAGACCAAATATGAAGGCCCTATTGTAAACAAAGGAAATCAAGTTGAGGTCAAGTTGGAATATACAGATGCTGATAATGACGTAGTATCAGTTGATTGGGAACTGCTCCCTGAAAGTACAGACATCAAAGCTGGTGGTGATAAAGAAGATAGACCAGATGCCATAACTGGTGCGGTAACATATTCAATGGCTACAGGCTCAGCAAAATTAAGTGTTCCCAGTCAAACCGGGCCTTACAGGCTTTTTGTTTATGTTAGAGATAAGGATGGAAAAGTAGCAACTTCGAACATTCCATTCTTGGTGCAATAGGGGATTGAATCTCATCTTAATTTTATCTTGTGAACTCACGTAAAAAGGGTTGAATTTAAGACTGAAATTGTGCGTTTTCAACGAATCATTTTGGTGAGAATTTTGTGACCATTTGTCAATTGCAGATAAGCTAACTTTGCAAAAACAAATAGCCACCTTGGTGGTTCTCTTTTCATGAAAATAGAAAGACTGGTAGAATCCAGATTACCAACCGTCCACGGGATCTTCAGAATGATCGCTTTTAAAAGTGATTATACAGACTTCCCTCATTTGGCTTTGGTTTCAGGCGATATTGAAAACAAAGAAGTGGTCAACGTTAGAATCCATTCTGAATGCATGACTGGTGATGTTTTTTCGAGTGTGCGTTGTGATTGCGGTGAACAACTGAATACCTCAATGTCAACCTTTTCCAAAGAAGGGGGCATTCTGATCTACCTTCGTCAGGAAGGGAGAGGAATAGGCCTTGTGAATAAAATGAAGGCGTATAATTTTCAAGATGAAGGAATGGATACCATCGAAGCGAATCACGCCTTGGGCTTTCATACTGACGAAAGAGACTTTTCATCAGCAATCCAAATCTTACTTGATCTGGAGATTAAAAAAATCAATCTCTTTACAAACAACCCTGAAAAAGTGTCTTCTTTTGATGACTCAGGTGTAGCTGTAATTCAACGCAAAGAAATTGAAATCGAACCACGAAAAGAGAACGAACGTTACCTTCGCACTAAATTAAAAGGAATGGGCCACTTTTTAAGACGAGTCTAACTAGAAATAGAGTTCCTGTGCCAACCGAAAAGTATTGGCATGTGCTTCAATAATCTGTCTGATATCTTCTGAATATCCGCCACCCATGGCTGCTGCTAGCGGGATTTCGTTGTCATAACAAGCCTTCATAACCAGTAAATCGCGCTGCTTGCATCCTTCCAAACTTAGACCCAACCGTCCAAGTTTATCTGTGCTTAGCACATCAACCCCGCATTGAAAGAAAATAAAATCAGGTTGAATTTGATCAATCGTTTGTTTCAAATTGAAATCGAGAAGCTTTAAATAGGCTTCATCTTGAATTCCATCAGGCACTTCAATATCTAAATCGCTCACCTCTTTATGCATTGGATAGTTTTTGGCTCCATGCATTGATAGCGTGAATACATCAGGTCTGTGCCTAAAGATTTCAGCAGTACCATTTCCTTGATGAACATCTAAATCAACAACCAAGACTTGTTTTGAGAGTCCATTTCTTGTGAGATGATTTGCCGCCAGCGCAATGTCATTGAGCAAGCAGAAGCCTTCACCTCTATTTGTGAAAGAGTGGTGTGTGCCCCCTGCAATGTTCATTGAAATTCTGTTTTCCAAGGCAAAAAGGGCGCAATCAATGGTGCCTTGCATAATGAAGCGCTCTCTTTCTATAAGCTCATTAGATAGTGGAAAGCCTGTTCTCCTCTCTTCCACTCGGGAAAGGGACAGGGATTTTAGTTTTGTCCAGTAGTCCTGATCATGTGTGCCAAGTATTTCTGCTTCCGTTATAAGTTGAGGTTCAAAGAAGGCTTCAGGTTTTAGCGTGCCCTCATGGATTAGTTGTTCTGGAAGGAGTTCATACTTTAACATTGGAAAGCGATGTCCATCTGGCAAAGGATGGGCATAGGTCTTATGCAACGCTACTTTAAAAGATGGATTCATAGATCTTTTTATGACAGCAGGCAAAGGTAAAATGTTCTAATTCGGATTGAGAATAATTCTTTCAGTTGCATATGGGCCTTCCTCACCCCCATGCCCGGTCGCAATTAGAACCAGTGTTAGTTGCATCAGTTTGATCTCCATAGCACAATTCTAACGCATTAAAAGCGAGTACCACAAATGGAATTGCAAGGGGTTAGCTCTGGATCCCTAGCCTCGAAACAAGTTAAAATAGGTGTAAGTTTTTCCTAGAGTGATATCTGCCGTCCAATAATCTCTACCCTTCACCCAATTATTTCTGGTTCATCCTCTGAAGGAGGGGCGAGGTCAGTATAGATAAAGCTGTCATTCGTACTTTGAGAGAAGCCAAAAAGATGGGTGAGAATACGTCCAATGAGAAGAACTATTTTCATTGGATGTCAATTTGCCACTTAAGCAACATCTGTTGTTTTCTGGTAGCGGGTATGTTATCATACTCTTGCTGCGTCATAATGATCAAAGGAAGGCCGCCTGTTGAGGCTGTTTTTGATGCGTTATACCGCTTAATTACTTCCTGGTCTGAATGGGGCGAAGGGCTTGATACTCCTGCATCCAAAGGTGAATCTGCATCAACCATGTGAAAAGTGGTGTTCTCTAATGACTTAAAGACGTTACTAATGTCAATTGGTGCAGCGCTTAGAATGCAGAACTCTCCTGATGTCGGATTGTAATTCAACTGCACAGGAGTTGCAATCTCACTGCGTATTTCGTCCATCATCCCCTTGACATTTTCCGGAGTAGGATGGTTCACTGATTTAAAGTGATAAGAATTCATGCTTGTTTGCGCGTGAAGTGTTCCCAAACACAGTAAGAATGAAATAAATAAGGTAAAATAGATTAAGGCCTTCATTGGGTAGTATTTGATTAGTACTACGCAAAAAAGAGGCCTAAGTTTCAATTTTGAGAAGCAGTCCTACAAGTAGATTGCATGCATAAGTTCCATACACAAGATGGCTGCAACAGTTCCAACTGCGTATCCAAGCACAGCGAGTAAGACGCCTACAGGTGCAAGCGCTGGAGAAAAGGCTGAAGCTACAATTGGCGCACTTGCCGCACCCCCAACATTGGCCTGGCTTCCTACAGCAACGAAGAAGAAAGGAGCCTTTATTGCTTTAGCAACAATAAGGAGAACGGTAATGTGAACCAGCATCCAAATAATACCTATTAGAATCACAGCCCAGTATTTGGTCCAGTTGTGGTAAAGCTCAACAATGTTCATGTGCATTCCGATGGTTGCTACTAAAACATAAAGAAGAATACTTCCGATTCTGGAGGCTCCTGCACCTTCGTATTTTCTCGCTTTCGTGAATGAAAGTAAAATGCCAACAGCAGTGGCCACAATGATGATCCAGAAGAATTCTTTTTCTAATGATCCCAAGTAAACAACGAAAGAATCAGGGTCTGTTGCTTTCATGGAGTCAAATGTTGCTTTGAAACCAGGTCCCGCCCAATCAGCTATGAGGTGTGCAATTGCCACTCCTCCAAATCCGAAAGCGATGATGATAGAGATGTCATTGAACGAAGGAATTCTGGCCACACTGGCTTGGTAATCTTCTACTTTCCTTTTTAACGCTTCAATAGCACTATTATCTGCTTTCAGCTTGCGATCCATCACCACAGACATGCCTGCACCAACGAGTAAAAAGGCCATCCAAATGTTGGCTACAAATACATCAACGATGACCATGGCGCTGAACTGCGTTTTGGGTGTCTCACTGATTTCTTTGAGGGCCGTTTGGTTAGCGCCTCCGCCAATCCAACTTCCGGCTACAGTTGAAAGACCTCGCCAAAATTCACTGTTTCGATTGGCCAATGTATCTCCTTGTCCAATGACAGGAAATGCCCCTTCTGAATCAGACATCATACTCAGGTTCACAACGCTACTATGGATGCCGGTATTCTCATTAAAATCTGTTGTTATGAGGGAGTCTACATTTAATTTAAAGGTATCATTCCAAGTAATCACATCTCCTTGTGCAACAGAGTTTTTAGATTCAAACTTGATGAGATTTTTGTGGTTTTCGTCAAGAATGCTAGATGACATAACCACTTCCGCTTGCAAGAGCTGAGGTTGAATTTTTGAGACGATGTACAAGGCTGAAGGCCCCCCAATAACGATCCCTATTGTTGCGGTAAAGAACATGATAATGGCCTTCGGGCCAAGGTTGATAATGCCCTTCAAATCGATGCTCAAACAGAGGAGAACCAAACTGGCAGGTAGCAAATATCTAGAGGCTACAAAATACAATCTGCTCGTTTCGCCGTCAACTAAACCGAAGCTGTTGTAAATGGCTGGTATGAAGTAACAAAGCAGCAACGAAGGAACGTACTTGTAGAATTTTTTTGTTTTCGGATGGTTAGACGTATAGAAAATAAGCGCTAATGTGGCGAGAAGAAGCCCAAGAACTACGGCATCATTGTGTATAATAGCTGCAAGCATGTGGTCAATTTTAGAATGCGCAATATAAGAAGAAGGAGATGAATGCTGTTTTTCGTTTTTTGGAAGACTGAAAATTGGTTCAAACCTTTAACTTGCTCCTACTAACAACGAAAATATTTCTCATGAAATTATTAAAAGGCATTTTACTAATTGCAGTCATTCTGCTCGGTGTTTGGGTCATCCTTGCAATGATGGGCCCCAAAGAATTTAGCACATCTAGAAGTATTGTAATCAATGCTTCTCAGAAGGAAGTCTACAAAGAAGTAGTAGATTTTAATAACTGGCAAGCATGGAGTCCATGGGCAAAAAAGGACAGCACAATGGTCACAACCGTTCAAGGTGAACCTGGGGTTTCAGGAGGAATGTCTTGGACTTCAGCAGATTTGGGCAGTGGATCACAAAAGTGCACTGGGGCCATTCCATACAGCAGCATCAATACCGAATTGGCATTTGATGAATGGGAGGGGAAGAGCCAAGCAAACTGGACTTTCGAGGCAGTAGAAGGTGGTACAAAAACCACTTGGACAATGAATGGCGGTGAATTGCCTTTCATGATTAGACCCGTTATCATGTTGTTGGACCAAACAGCTGCATTGGAAGCTGATTATGATACCGGTCTGGCTAACCTGAAAGAAGTGGTAGAAAATGCGCCGAAGTTTAGTCCTGAAACGGAAGAAATGGCGGCCGTCTTTTACATTGGGAAATCAAGAATTGGAATTTCCATTGCTGAGCTTGCCAAGGGTGAAGCCCACGGTGCCGCCTATGGCGAAATTGGAGCCTTTATGGATGAAAATAACATGCAAATGGCTGGAATGCCAATCTGTATCACACACGAATACAATGAGGGCGTAATGGATTTGACCTTCGCCATGCCTGTAACAGATAGTTTAACGGTTGCTGAAGGCTTAATGGCTGGGATGATTCCTGCAGGGAAGTGTCTTACGACTATTCACTATGGCAGCTATGACTCTTCTGCAGAAACTTGGGAGCGTTTTTCTGACTTCATTGAAGAGAATGGGATTGTTCCAACTCACGCGCCCTATGAAATCTACGTTAATGATCCTGCAACGGTGAATGATCCGTCTGAAATCATGACTAAGATTGTCTTTCCTATTTAGAAGAGGAATCTTTATGGAATCGAAAAGCCGGACCACTTGCGTGAGTCCGGCTTAACTTTGACCAATTAAATTGGTCTCCACCCTATATCATCTAATAATTAACTTCTCTTTATATTCCTCGCTCAACAGGTGGATATGCAAGGAGTAAACTCCTGGTGTTAATTTTTGTTCAAAATGGTAATCGAGTCTAGGATAGAGTGTTGCTAGAGACAGAGTGTTGTTTTCAACGAGTTTACCACTTATGTCGTAAACTCTAATGTCTATTACGTGTGCTTCTTCTGGAAGGTTTCCGAATTCGATAGAAATATTTTCTCCAGTACTCGGGTTTGGGAAAATAATCATGCTAATTGATTCATTTTCAAACAGTGGTATAGAAGAGTCAACATCGAACGTTAATTCGCACTGGTCTCCCAGTGCACTCCATTGGTTGTTTACTTCAGATCGAACTTGGATTGAATACATAACCCCTGTTTGGAAAAAGTCGTTTTCAGGAACCGTTAATTGGTTGATGTACGAAGTGAGCAAAAGTTCTTCTGCGTTATAAGAGAAGAGCCATTCGTAAGTTGTAGCTCCAGAGATATTCTCAGCATGAAGAACCTCTGAAGAATTGAAGACACCTATCTCGCAAGTGGCTTCTGAAACTGAGGTAAATGGAATGCTTGATTGCATTTGTATGTTACAAGTTGTTCCCCAGTCAGACCAAATTTCTTCGGCACCCAAAACACGAACAACAACAAAGGCATTCATTCCATAACCAAGGTTTGGAACGTTCGAAAGCAAAAAGGTTGTATTGCTGCCTAAAGTGAATTCTTCGGCAAACAATCCAGTTGTTGGATTTGTGAACTTCCAGTTGTACATAGTTGCTCCCTCCACTGGTGTGCATGTTACGCTGTCATCCAGTGTGAGGTCAGCAGCATTGCATGAGGTCTCATCAAGTTGTGTTGGATCTGGTGCATTTGTGCAATCAAATGGGATGTTCAGCACGGTTGTGTAGGAACAACCATTGTCATCTGCTACTTGAACAGTGTATTCTCCTGCTGTCAGTCCTTCGATCACAGAAGTTTCTGCACCATTAGACCATTCATAGAAGTGATACCCAGTTCCCCCCATAGCATTAACTAGCCCTGAACCGTTATTTCCTTCGCATGTTTCAGCAGTTACAATGAGTCCAGTAGCTGTCAGTAATGAAGGCTCAATGATTTGAATATCTCCGTCTGTTGTGCAGCCATGATCATCTGCGCAAATCACGGCATAAGTTCCAGCGGGTAAGTGCTCAATCATTAAGCCAGACTCACCATTGTCCCAATCATAATTATAATTTCCAGAACCTCCCGTTCCAGTGGCCGTAGCGGTCCCGTCTTCTAAGCCGTAACATGATATGTCTGACTTGAAAACAGTAATAGACAACGCCTGCGGATTACTAAGTGAAAAATTTGATTCGCCAGTACAACCTTGATCATCGGTTACAAGTATGGTGTAATTCCCCGGGCCCTGTCCGCTAATGGATGTCCAAGAGTTTCCTGTATTCCAACTGTAGCTGTAGTTTCCTGACCCTCCAGTAACGTTAACTTGAGCTCCACCATCAGTGAGGTCATTGCATGATATTTCTGTGATCGTTAAAGCTAAATTTAGTGAGGAACTCTCAGTAATGGTAAAATTTTCTTCTGACGAACATCCATTGTTATCTGTTACAGTCACATTGTAATCTCCAGTAATAAGATCAGAGGTTGAATTGCCAACTTCGCCTGTACTCCAATCAATGATCAAGTCTCCTGTGCCTCCAGTTGGATTAACTTCTGCGCTCCCGAGTATCCCGTCGCATGAGATGTCAAAATCTTCAAGATTCACTTCAATTGTTGACGGGTCTTGCAGAATGAAACTGTCATTTGCAATACAGCCATTTTCATCTGCTACCAGCACATTGTAATTGCCGGCACCTAAACCGAATACTTCACTGCCTTGGTCTCCCGAATCCCAACTCACTATGAAGGGTTGGGTTCCGCCATAGACCATGGCGTTTAAAGATCCATCCGACATTCCTTGGCAACTTGGTTGGTCTGATGAAATCAAAATAGTAAGCGCTTCTGGCTGTGTGATTGTTGTGCTTGATTGAGAGACACATCCATTTCCATCTATTGCAGTAACAGAGTAAGTTCCTACAGGACGAGCACTAATAGAGCTGCCTGAATTTCCCGTATTCCAACTGTAACTGTATGGACCTTGTCCGCTAATGGATGCAACAACGGCCCCGTCAGAATCACCGAAACAACTTACATTCGTGGTGTTCAGAGTTAAATATGCGCCTGAATACACCACCACTAAATCTGTGATTACTTGCTCATTAGAGCCCGCCGCATTCCCTACGGTCAATGTCACATTGTAGGTTCCAGGGGTTGAATAGGTGATGTTTTGTGGATTCTGAATTGAGGAGCTTGAAGGCGATCCGCCTGGGAAGCTCCAATTCCAAAAAATGGGAGCATCAGTACTTAAGTCTTGAAAATCAACATTCATTCCAGAACATCCTAGGGTATTTGAAGCGCTAAAGTTGGCGGTTGGCGGAGGTCCTTGTTCGACCTCTTCAACACAGAAGTCGTGGCTTATTTCATGAAGAAATTCTCCATCTCCCTCAACCAAAATATTGCCTTCAGAGTCAGAAAGGACATAGGAACCAGAAGTGAAGGTCATACCGTCGCCATAAACGTCATAAAAGAAGAGCTCATAACAACCTGTTGGTACACAAATAGATTCATTGTATGTTCCGCCAGCATTGCCATTTACGTATGGGCCGCCTGAAGCAAGCACAGTGTCATTGTCTTTTACTTCCCAAGATGTTTCAGACCCGAAATAATCAACGGTAATTTCTAGTTCAAGGCCTGCACCTGATGAAATGATGAATTGACTTGTGTGGTCATTGTTAGATGAGTTTTCATCAGAGGCACCATTTGGCAATGAAGTCCATGCTGAGAATTCGTGTTCTTCGCCACTTGCACTTACCATGGGTAATTCAACAGAAATTGATGCGCCAGAGACCAAGTTTCCAGTCCAGGAGTATTCACTAGGGTTGGTGTTATCTACGCTATAATGAATGTTTACTGCTGTAAGCGAGATAGAACCGTAGTTTGTTAATTGTACTTCAGGATTGAAAGAACTACTACAGCTGCTTCCAAGCGGGGAAGAAATAGCTGTTATACCAGCATCATAATCACTCACTGAAATGCATCCCATTGAGCTGAAAAGCGAGAATCGATCACCTAAAAAAGTGCTTCTCATTCTGTCTTTTTGTCCTTGAGAAAACATGTCTCTGCAGCTTTCTGAAGTATAGTCCATATAGTTTTCAACCTGTTGCGTTCCTGAACAAGCTGGGCTTGAGCAGCTAGCAGAAAGTACGGTTGGAGGCGTGTCACATACACGATCTCCTTGAGTGTTGCAGTTGAGCTCTGCATCGCAGTTATTCGTTGTATGGAAGGTGTGATATAAACCCAAATAGTGCCCAACCTCGTGCGCCAAAGTTCTATTGAGTGCCGTATTTGGTTTGATGTTCCCTGTTGTTCCTATTGCGTTGTAGAGAATGACGATTCCATCAACAGGATTTTCTATGGGGAAATAGGCGAAGCCTTGAATTCCACTTTGTGCGTTGTTATTTTCAATTTCGTTTACGACCCATATGTTCAAATAATCTTCTCTAGGCCAAATTGAAAGTTGCTTTACAGCTAACTCGTCAGCCCCGAAATCTCCAGTTGCTTGAATTCCTTCCTCAGCATAATCAGGAATCACTGTGCCGTCAACTCGAACTATTCCGGTTGTGGCATTTCCTTCGGGATCTCTGCTTGCAAGACAAAATTCAAATCCGGAATCTACCCCTGCGCCGTCTCCATTTGTCCCCGCTATTTTCCTGAAATCTTCATTTAATGCGTTAATGGCACTCATGACCTGTTCTTCAGAAATGTTAGAGCCTTGTCCTATAGGCTCATTTTCATGCAAAACATGAATAACCACTGGAATGGTATAGATTTCGTCATCTCTTTCTTGCGCTGTAGCGCTCAATTCTTGAATTCGTTGTTCAAGATTGAAGAAGGATCGTTGGTAAATAGGGTCTGATTCTAAGAGGCGCTCATGCAACTCATCTGTCGCACAAGGTGTGGTTTCAATCTGTCCGAATGCCCCTATAGAAAAGGAAAGGACGAGTGTAAGTAATGTGAGAATTCGCGTTTTCATTGTTTTCAAGCTTACTTGAAGATTCATGTTATGTATACATGATTTCAGCTTGAAGGGTTACATTTGAAAGCAGGAAATGAAATAGTCAGAGAATGCTTACACCGACTTAAAAATTTCAACGAAGTGGTCATATAGCGCTGGATGTTCTTTTTTCATGCGATGTGGCGCTTCGAAAAAGTATTCTGCTGCTACGGCAAAGAATTCAGTAGGTGATGAGCCTCCATAAGGATCAATGTCGGACTTTTTGGTGTGAATCTCTTTGATTTTAAGCCTAATAAGATCAAGCCAAGGTGCTGTTGAAGCATTGTTGATGAGCACTTGTGGCAAACCGTCAATGGCACCATCCCAGCCATCTATGAGATGAACAAATTCATGTATAGCTGTATTTTGACCATCTCTGCTATTCTTAAATCCATGATGGAGGGCCTTTTTGGAGAGAATCATGGTTCCATTCATATATCCTGTTCCCACCATGCCGGCTACATTTCGATTGACCCCCTCAATTTGGTGGTCTTTTGAAAAAGCCCTTGGGTAAATCAATACTTCTTCAAGGTTGGGATATGAGCTTTCTCCGATGTAGTAAATTGGAATTAATCCGGCAGCAGCAACAAGTATTTTATCTTTATCTGAGATGTCTGTGCTTACACCCGTGATTTTAGTTTTCGACAGAAACGTTTGGATGCGCTTCTGGAACTCGAGTTGTTCAGAAAAAGGAAGTCGATTGTAAAAATCGACTTCCTTCCTAAGTATGATATGCCAAGCTTCAGGAAAAGGTCCTTTAACCACTCGGGCTTGCTTCGTTTTGGCGAAGATAAAAATTTGGTAGGCAATAAAAAGGAGCACAATAACTGCAATGATAACACCTACCATTTCAATTAGTTTGTTGGAGTAATTTCAAGCAACTCTACAACAAAAATTAAGGTTGAGTATGGAGGAATTGTTCCGCCTGGAGCATTTCTAGAACCATAACCCAATTCTTGTGGAATGTAGAGTTCAACTTTTCCTCCTGGCTGCAACAATTGAAGGCCTTCAGTCCATCCTGGAATCACTTGGCTCAATCCAAATGTAGCTGGTGTTCCTCTTTTGTATGAGCTATCGAAAATAGTACCGTCAACAAGACGCCCTTCATAGTTTACCGTTACTTCATCAGCGGCTACAGGATATGCACCTTCACCTTCAGTAAGAATCTTGTATTGCAGTCCTGATTCAGTTACCTGAACACCTTCTTTCGATTCGTTTTCAGTCAGGAAATCAATCCCCCCTTGCTTTGCTTCAATTTCTTGCATTGCTTTTCTTTTTTCAAGCTCTGCACGAATGTAGATGTCTGCTTCATCAAGTGGAAATAGAGAATCTCCATTTAACTGTGCACGCATTCCTTGAGCAAGCATGTTCTCATCAATATCCTCAATGCCTTGCGTCTTTAGATTCTCGCCAATACTTACTCCCAGCGCGTAAGAAATTGAATCTTTTGGGGTAGAAAGCGAGCCAGAGTTGGCATTTACAGTTTCATTAGACTTGCAGCCAACTAGAATTAGGCCTGCAGATAATACTAGAGTAGTGTACTTTAAAATCATGTTGTTGGTACTTGGTCGCGTGTAAAGACAAGTTCATTTGTCTCAGATAAGCGGGGGTTAAAAGAATATCCTTGAAGATTGAATGCTTTCAAATCTTCTGCAGATGTAAGTTTGTTTTTTATAATGAACCGTGCCATTAGTCCTCGCGCATTTTTTGCGTAAGTCATGAGCATCTTATATTCGTCGCCTTTCAAATCCTTAAAATGACAATTGATCACTTCGCGTTGAAGTGATTTCGTGTTAACAGCTTTGAAATACTCATTCGACGCAAGATTGATAATTGGACCTTCAGTCTCTGAAGCATTGAGCTTTTCTGCTAATTTCTCATCCCAAAAACGATACAGATTTTTCTTCGTTGGCGTTAGAGCCCAAGAAGTGCCCATCTCTAGGCGGTAAGGTTGTATAAGGTCCAAAGGGCGCAGCACACCATATAGTCCGCTCAGAATGCGAAGGTGTTTTTGTGCAAATTCAAAGTCCTGTTCAAGAAATAGATCTGCTTGAAGTCCTCTATATGCCTCACCTTTAAAGGCTAAAACCGCTTGTTTCGAGTTGCCGATGTGAAAGGGGGTTGCCCATTCTTGAAATCGAACAAAATTCGTTTCTGCGAGATCAGAAGAAACATGAAAGAGCTTTTCAAGTTTTTTCGAAGAGAGTTTTTTTAACTTTTCAATTAAGTAAGTTGAATCCTCTAAGAAATAGGGTTGACTAGCACTCTCGGTAATTTGAGGCGAGTTGAAGTCGAGTGTTTTGGCTGGAGATAACAGTATGAGCATTACATATCGTTCTTTGGAAAGACTGAGTTAAACGTCTTTTTTGAGTTTGATACCTCTAGGGGTAATTTCAATCTTCTGCGCCTTGTATAGCTGACCAACCGCTTGTTTAAATGTTCCTTTACTCATGCGAAGTCTCAATTGAATTTCTTCAGCAGGAGTGTTATCTGTCAGACGCAGATATCCGCGGTGCTCATCTAACTTCTCCATAATACGAACAATGGCGTCATCAACTTTGGCGCGTCCAGGCTTGTACATCGAAATGTAGAGACTGTGCCCTTCGTTTTCACGAACATAACCAACATAAGTTTCACCTCTTCGCATCCCAGGGAGCGCATCATTCTTGTGAAGGAAACCGCTAAATTTATGATCTACAATAATGGGCCAACCCACATTGCTTTTTTCTTCAATTTGAAAGCGAACTTCTACGCCTACTTGCAATTCACTTTTTCGGGTAAGAAAATCGTCAAGGCGCGATGTCAGAACAGCCCGTTCTTCCATTTCGCTATACATCATGGTCATATAATAGCGTCTGCCCTCCTCAATAGGTTCCCCTTGATATTCAGGAAATAAAGGCAATTCCTCTTCAACACCTATGTCAACGAAACCAACCTTCCCAGAGGTATGTTCTACCTTAAGAAATGCAATTTGGCCAACATGAATAAGAGGTGTTTTTAAGGTAGCATGAAGCTCCTTCTGGCGGTCTGTCCATAGGAAGACCTCCAGTTCATCGCCTTCTTTGTGCGCTGCAGTTAATTCCCCTAAAGAAATAGGGATGGCTTGTCCCATGGCATCTAAATAGGCCATGTTTCGCTCAATTCGAGCGATTGGGAGGGTGACGATTGATCCGGGTGTTGCAAAAAACATTAAATGCAAAGATAGGTATTCGAACTACTCATATCGATAAGTTTGCTATTTTTGAGTGAAATCAAAACCAAAACCTGCAATGACTCCTATTAATCTCACCAAAAAAGTGGGCTTTTGTCTGCTATTTTCTCTTGCGATGATCTTTTCCGCATGCTCTGCTTATAGCCAATGCGAAATTGGCGAAACGGAAATGACAATCTCTATTCAAACTGATAACTGGGGCTACGAAACCTATTGGGAACTCCGTCCTGAAGGCGCTCCCTGCGGCGAAAACATAATTGTATCAGGTGGAAACCTTGATCAAGTGGGTTGCACTGGTGGCGGAGAACAAGACGCAATAGGAGGAAATGGATATGCAAACAATGTGATTATTGAAGTTGATCCATTTTGTGTAGTGATTGGCGAACCACTCGAACTCCAGTTTGTTGATGATTGGGGAGATGGTGGATTGACCTTTACTATTTTTGAAGACGGACAGTTTACCGGAAGCTATGTAGGCGGAGGAAACGGTGTAACATGGATTTTTACTCCTGGAGAAAGTGGTCTTCCAATCTATGACATGCCATGTGGCGCTTTGGAAGTTGAAGTGAACGGGGATCCTCTTTCCATGAACAATGAAGCTGCTGCTGTATTCCCCGGTGAAGTGACCCCCGGAGGTGGAAACTGTGCCTTGTACGGTATTTGGTGCGAAGGTGGATTATCAAACACAATATGGGCCACTTTTGTAGCTCCTGAAGGAGAAGCAATGTTCATCTCAACATGCAATGAAGGAACTACCTTCGACACGCAATTAGCTGTTTGGACAGCAGATGACTGCACTGATTTTGATTCTTTCGACCTTGTTTCAAGTAATGATGACATCATTGGAGGTTGCGGAATTGCAAATGGATACGCCTCTGGTTGTTACGTATCTTGTCTTAACCCAGGCCAAACCTACTACATTCAAATTGACGGATGGAATGCTGCTACAGGTGATGTGCTGCTCACAGTTGAAACCTACGAAGGGGAGACTTCAATGGGAGCATTTGTGAATAACATTCCTTGTGCCTTAGATAAAGGAGAAGATGGAAATGGAAATATTAGCCTTTATGTGACCGGAACTGGAGCTGATTTTGATGCCGTATGGACAGGGCCAAACGGCTTCTCTGAATCCACTTCTTCAATTGCAGATCTGAGCGCTGGTGATTATTCTGTTGTAGTAACTGACAACTGTGGAAACGAATTTACCGATTCGTGGACCATCTTTTCTCCAACAGCAATGGGAGTGTCTGTAGTGATCGAAAATCCCGCTTGTCCGCTTTCAATAAATGGAAGTATTAGTGTAATAGCTACCGGTGGTACAGGTGGATTTGAGTATGAATGGACAGGTCCAAATGAGTACACAAGCATTGAGCCTGCACCAAATGATATTTCCGAAGGAGCCTATACCGTTGTGGTATCTGATGAAAATGGATGTGAATACATTCAAAATATAAACATTGTTTCAGACAACGATGTAGACCTAAATTTAGGCCTAGATGGAATTATCTGCATTGATGAAACGATCATACTTTCAGGACCAATTGGCTATTCTTACGAATGGCAGGATGGCAGTGAAAATCAGTTTTTCCAAGTGAATGCCGAAGAACTCGGACTTGGTTCGTATACATTCGTGCTCTCAGTTGAAAATGAAGAAGGATGTGCTGCCACTGACGCGATTAACTTAACGGTTGACGAATGTGTTGGAGTGTATGGTCAAAATGAATTGGAAATAGCCGTATTCCCTATTCCTGCTGACGCAAATCTAAACTTGAATGGCATGCCGGAAGGTGAGAAGACAGTTCAAATATTCGACATGCAAGGGAAACGCATTGTTAATCTACAAACAACCAATGTCAATCACACACTTGATGTAGCAGAATTGAAAGCAGGGATGTACACCTTGTCTGTTTTTACTAGAACTGGAGTGCTGTTGAACAAAAAGATTGTGATTGAATAACTAGAAATGCTTCGCGAAGATTTCCTTCATCTTTTCGAGGTGGTTTTTATTGAAATCAAGGTGCGTAACAAATCGAACTTTTTGAGGACCAAATGGCAGTGCATGTATTCCATGTGCTGCCATTTTTTTGCATTGATCTTCAGCCTTCAGATCGCCAGTCAGTTTGAAAATAACAATGTTCGTGTGCACTGGAATCACCTCTTTAACCCAAGAACGTGATTGTAACAATGCTTCAAGAGATTTTGCATTTGCGTGATCTTCCTTCAAGCGCTCAATGTGATGATCCATTGCGTGCAATCCGGCAGCGGCAAGAATACCTACCTGACGCATTCCACCACCCATTGCTTTTCGCACCCGATGCGCTTCAGCAATAAACTCCTTCGACCCTAAAAGAACGGAACCTCCAGGTGCGCCTAATCCTTTGCTCAGGCAAACAGAAACACTGTCAAACAACATCCCATATGCTTTAGGGTCAGCGCCATTCTCTATCAAAGCATTGAAGACTCTAGCCCCATCTAGGTGGAAGCCCAAGTTGTGTTGCTTTGAAAATGTAGAAAGTGCTTGTAGCTCAGAAAATTCATAATAGCAGCCTCCTCCTTTGTTACAGGTGTCTTCAACTGCCACAAGTGATGTGCGTGCGTAGTGACTGTCTGCAGGATTGATAGCCATTTCTGCCTGTTTAGCAGTAAACCTCCCATTGTCACCATCAATTAAACGAACGCTAGCGCCAGAATTTCGTGCGATTCCACCACCCTCATAATTGTAAATATGTGATAGTGAATGACAGATGACTTCATCACCCGGACGCACATGCACATTAATGGCAATTTGGTTGGTCATTGTTCCTGACGGACAGAACAATCCTGCTTCATGTCCGAAGTAGGAAGCTAAACAATTCTGCAACTCATTTACCGTTGGGTCTTCACCGAATACATCGTCTCCAGTTTCTGCTTGAAGCATGCGCTGAAGCATTTCAGGAGTTGGTTTTGTAACAGTATCGCTGCGGAGATCGATCTTCATTTTACTACATTTACGTTATGACCAAAGGTAATGGCTTCCGTTCAATTTTGATTGTCTTTTTCTTCATCTGGGTAGGAGAAAGCATTGGACAAGAGGGGAAATATTGGGTCTACCTGACTGATAAAAAGGAAACAACCTTTGATCCTTCTGCCTATTTCCATCCGGCAGCCCTTGAACGAAGGGTGAAACAAGGTCTTCCGTTGGCAGATTCATCTGATTACCCAGTGAGCCCATCCTATATCGAGATTATTCAGGAACTTGGAGTTGAATTCCGCAATGAAAGCAGGTGGTTAAATGCAATTAGTTGCTTGGGAACAGAGCAACAGATGGATGAGGTTCGAATGCTGCCATTCGTGAGGTCAACGTCCTGCATCGTTTCTGAAGCTCAACGGGCTCAAGTAATAGATTATAAATACTTTGGAGATGAAAGTGCTTCGGCAATGGAACAAACAGCCATGTTAGGAGAAGCCGACTTCGAGGCCGCAGGCCTGAGAGGGAAAGGCATTCGTATCGCTATTTTTGACGTTGGATTTAAGGGCTATTTGGAGCTTCCAGAGTTTGCCCACCTTCGCGAAGCAAATGCCATAGAACAGGTTTATGACTTTGTTGGGAAAGACAGAAATGTTTCCAAAGGAGGTACGCATGGAACAGCAGTTTTTTCATGTATAGGTGGCATTGATCAAGGTCAAAAAATGGGGTTGGCAACTGAAGCAACTTATTTGCTGGCGCGAACTGAAAGACACCACGTTGAGATTGGCTCTGAAGAGGACTGTTGGATTGCCGCTGCGGAATGGGCAGATAAAAATGGTGTGCACATCATCAATAGTAGTTTAGGATACACCAATCATCGTTATTTCAGGCACATGATGGATGGCAAAACAGCACCGGTTTCAAAAGCAGCTACTTGGGCTGCTAAAAAAGGAATTCTAGTAGTGAACGCTGTCGGGAATGATGGCGATACGAAATGGAAATTTATTGGTGCACCGGCTGATGCAGACAGTGTGCTTTCTGTTGGCGGAATAGACCCTTACAATTATTTTCCAGCTAATTTTACTTCACTCGGACCAACTAGCGATGGACGCATGAAGCCAAATGTAGTAGCCTTTGGCTTTGCCAAATGCGCAACGCCTAAAGGATTGAGAACACTCTCCGGGACCTCTTTTTCATCGCCGTTAATCGCAGGGTTCGCCGCTTGTACTTGGCAAGCAAATCAGACACTTACAAATATGGAAATCTTTGATTTGATTGAACAAAGCGGACAGCTCTATCCTTACTATGACTACAGCGTGGGGTTTGGTGTTCCTCAAGCCAGAGTTGCCATTGGAAAAGTGAAACTTCATTCAGAATTTACAGCAAGCCTCTTCGAGCAGAAAATACAAATAGCCGTAGTTGATTTAAGAGCTTTTGAGCAGCTGCGCGAAGACAAGGCCTCCAATCCATACATCTACTACAAAGTGTTGAATACAAATGATGATATCGTCTATTATGGTTCATTGATCCCTGATGCTTTAGGCCAAGGTGTGATCAATACTGAATATACGAAAGAGGCAAAGTCAATAGAAATTAGTTTTTTAGGAAGCACCAAAACGATTGAACTATGAATGTGAAATGCGCTCTGTGGTTAGCATCAATCCTTTTTTCAAATGGAGCTCTATTCGCACAAACTCAAGGCTATTTTGAAAGTGTAGATTCAACTGATTTTGAAACGAATGATGGTCCGAATACCGCTTTTTACCAACATGGCCTTTTTAGCTACGGACAGCACATTCCTTTTGATGAAGCAGATAGTCTGCAAACCCAATTTGGCTCTTCTTTTGTGGAATATGGCACTAGACTTAAGTGGAAAGTAAACAGGTGGTTAGCTGTGGGAGGAGAGTTGAGCTATCAATTTCATAGCTACAAAATCAAACAAGACAGTTTGAAGAATTTGCTTGGATCAGGACAGAGCAATAAGTCACAAAGACTTAAGCGCCATTTGTTAAATAGCGGGCTCTACATGAGAATCAATTTTGGACAAAGAGGAAATCATTTAGGGCGTTACTTAGACCTTGGTGGATTTGGAAGTTGGGCCATTGGTTCGCGCTTAACCCTGAAACGAACAGATGATCAAGCTACTCAAAACTTAGCCAGTGAAGAACAAATAGTCACGTTTCGAAAGCTTAATTTCACGGCTCCCTTAGAGTATGGAGTGCACGCTCGGATTGGGGTAAACAAAGTTGTTCTCTGGGGAAGGTACCGTTTGAGCGACTTATTCAAACAACATGACGAGATCAATAACGGAAACCAATTGCCAAATTTGACAACAATTTCGGTAGGCTTGCAAGTGGTGTTTTAATGAAAGACTATTTTCAAATATTAGGGCTGTCCCATTCTGCAGATTTAGATGATGTGAAGCAGGCTTATCGCGTGTTGGCTAAACAATTCCATCCAGACGTAAACAAGGCGGCAGATGCACAACAGAAATTCATCTTGGTCAATGAAGCTTATGAGTTCCTGCGTGATGATGACCGAAGGGTTTTCTATGCGAATAGCAAACGCTCAGCAATGTCTAGAGCAGAGCAACTTAGAAGAGATGCCCTATACAATGAGTGGGTCAGGAGACAACAAACCGTTGCTAGGAGCAGAGCAGAGGAACATGCCCAAGGGAGTTTTGATCGGTTTTCACAGTCTCCAATCTACAAGACAGCTATGGTGCTTGATCGGCTATACAATTACCTTTTTCTTGGAATAGGTTTCATGCTCATCTTCGTACCCATTATTTGGTTCCTAAAAATGACCTTTGAGGAACGTGAGAGAATGAATTTAACCATTTCAAGTGTCCTGTTTTCTGTCATTGTAGGGGTGTTGTTTACCTATGGGATTTATTTTTTTATTTTTAAAAATCAAGATTAGCCCAACGAACCTCACTTTCAACTTTTTGTACCAAAAATCCACGCGAAACCTTTAATTTTCGGCACCTTTACCACATCAAATTTGAATTTATGAAACGCCTAATACTTGCCTTTTTCGCCCTTTCCGTTACTTTTTCCCTTCAAGCAACAGAAGGAATGTGGATTCCAACATTGCTTGGTGCCATTGAAGATGATATGCAAGCCTTTGGTTTGGAATTGTCTGCAGACGATATCTACAGCGTGAATCATTCCAGTTTAAAGGATGCCATTGTGCACTTCAATGGCGGTTGTACAGCTGAAGTTATTTCAAAAGATGGATTGCTTTTGACGAACCACCACTGTGGTTATGGACAAATCCAATACCATTCCAGCGTAGAGAATAATTATTTAAAAAATGGGTTCTGGGCGAAGACAAGAAGTGACGAATTAGTCAATCCAGACCTATTTGCGACCTTCATAGTGCGCATAGATGACGTGACGAAAGCCATGCTAGATGGAATCTTAGAAGGAATGTCTGCAACTGACCGCGCTGACCGCATTAGTGAAAACGAAAAAGGAATTGTAGAAGCGGCATTGATTGGAATGTCTAACATGGACGCTTTCGTTCGTGCGTACAACTATGGCAATAGTTATTTCGTCATTCTAACAAAGTCATACACTGATGTGCGCCTCGTTGGAGCTCCACCATCTGCCATTGGAAAGTTTGGTGGGGATACTGATAATTGGATGTGGCCAAGGCACACAGGGGATTTTTCTATGTTTCGCATTTATGCAGATGAGAACAATGAACCAGCAGATTACCAAATGTCCAACCGTCCGTTGAAGCCACTTGCTCATTTGCCTATTTCAATGGATGGAGTAGAAGAAGGAGACTTCACAATGGTGTTCGGTTTCCCAGGCAGAACAGAGCAATACTTGCCGCCATCAGCGATAGAGTATGTGGTGAATACAGCAAATCCAATTAAGATTCACATGCGAAAAACATCGCTCGGAATCATTGACGCTGCAATGAAATCATCAGAAAAGATCCAAATCCAATATGCAGCAAAGCAATCTTCTATTTCGAATGCCTATAAGAAATGGATTGGCCAAAATAAAGGGTTGAAAGAACTAAACGCACTGGGGAAGAAAAAAGAATTGAATGACTCATACAAAGCCATGGCTAGTGTGAAAGGTCTTACTGAATACACTGAAGCCATTGATAAACTAGCTGAACTGAACGAAGAAATAAGAGATACAAGGTTGAGTCGTGAAGTGTTCATCGAATACTTTTTCTACGGACCAGAGGTTTTTAGCTTCGCCCGTAATTTCGAGGGACTCATAAATGACTATGAAAAACTTGAGAGTGATGGGGAGTTAGAGGCCACAATTGAAGGACTCAAATCTTCGAAAGAGCAATTCTTTAAAGATTTTCATCAGCCTACAGAAGAAGCCATTTTTGAAGCTCTGACTGAGTTGTACTTTGAATACATGCCGCCTGCGTTTACTCCTGAAGCAATGTTGTTGTTCAAGACAAAGAATAAGAGTGACATCCAACGCATGACGAAGAAGCTTTATGGTAAATCAGTCTTTGTGAATGAAGTAGCGCTAGATAAAATATTGGACAACCCGTCTGCAAAATCGGTTGCCAAACTTAAAGAGGACCCTGCGTTTTTCCTGTTTAAAGGGTTGTTTGACGGATACATCACAAAGGTTCGCCCAGACTACAGCAGATTAAATAGCGAAATTGATGCACAGATGCGCATTTATGTGAAAGGATTAGAAGCGCTATTCCCAAATAAAAATTATTCTCCAGATGCCAATAGCACGCTGCGTCTGACCTACGGAAAAGCAGAAGGGAGTTCACCGGTTGATGGAATGGCCTATGCCTTCTGTACAACGGCAGATGGTGTGCTTCAGAAATTCTATTCTGGCAACCCTGATTATGATTTACCAGCTGATTTGGTGACACTTTTGGAACTTGAAAAGTACGGACGTTACGCCCATTCAGATGGAGAGCTACGCATTTGTTTCACAGGTTCTACCCACACGACGGGAGGAAATTCAGGTTCGCCAGCAATCAACGGTAAGGGCCACCTAATAGGCTTGAATTTTGACCGATCTTGGGAAAGTACCATGAGTGATATCTTCTATGATTCGGGAAGGTGCAGGAATATCATGGTAGATATTAAGTATGTACTTTGGGTAATAGACGTCTATGCTAGAGCAGGCCACCTCGTTGACGAAATGACCTTGGTATGGGGCTCAGAGGAACCTGAGTTGGAGCCACTTCAAGAAGCTAAGTAAGTATAGTCCGTGCAATCAAGTGTTGATCCGCATTGTACATGTTGACCGAAGTCTTATTTGGAGTGGTATTGATGTGAGCATAAACCTGTTCGCCAGCAGCGGGTAAATCAAATATTTCCGTGACCAAGGACCCAATAATGATGGACTCATTTCCCGAGTTTACATCAAATTGGTGAAGGGCTTCCTGCGCAAACACACTAAACATCCCGGCTTGAAGTTTTCCTGCGCTATTCGCCATTTCCCGTCGGATCTTGAAGGCCACTGAAGTACTGCCAAATGGATTCGCTGTATAAGTACCTGACAACCACATTGCAATTGGAGATTTTGCCTCTTCTCTCATAATCTTCCTTGGTGTTTTAATCGAGCTATTCAACCTCTTTCGCTCATTTCAGCATGGCTAACTATCTGATTGAATTCAACTTTTGAGGACAAATACCTACTCATTTGTAGTGCTTTATCCTACATAGGAGAAACACATGCTGGCCTAAATTTGTTTAGGTAAATGAGAATATTTCTATGCGGACATTTAATTGGAAAGAGCGACGAATAGTTGCAACAAGTTATTCTGAGCTACTTCTTGACATCGAAGATCAAATTGATGGAAACAAAGGAGTTGTTTTAGAAGTGATGGGGAATTCGGGTATCCAAAGCTTATTCTCTAAGTTGAAAACAGAGCGAAGAGACGCCGTTACGGTATTGGAAAAAAGTTTTTTAGCTAGAATTATCCGATTTTCAGTTGGTGCCCCTGTTGTATTAGTTCAGAAAAAGAATCTGCTTTCAGATGTGTTTAATTTGGCCAGAGAAAATGGGAAAAGCATATGCCTCTTGACCACAAATATCCATTCAGAACTTCACTCTGAGCAGAGGCCTTCTTCTGCCGAACTTGGGAGAATTAAAAATTTATTTACAGATTCTAAGACGAAGGAGCAGTTGATCCAGTTTATAATGTCACAAGGAATTGATCTGGTTGTGACTGATATCCATATAGATTTGGCTGAAGAACTCAGACAAGTATGTGCAGGAAATTACCAAAAGAAATTTTTATGGGTTCAAATGGTGAATCAAAAAGAGAATTTTCATCTCAAAAAGACCTCGAATACAAGCAAAACTATAAATTGGCTCAAAAATAGTGGAGAGGTCATTATATGTGCCTACAAAGTATTGCGTTACCGTCCATTCCTTAGCCAATAAAATAGATAACGAGAACAATCATTATTAACACAAAAACGGCTACCATTACTGGTCCGCCAATTTCATTTTGCTTTGCTTCTTTCGGTTCGTGCGACATGGTAATTTTTTCACAAAAGTAAGAATGCTTTCCAATATAGAGCAACTTATTTCTACAGGAGTTTTGTCTTTTAATTCTTAGGCATCCTTTGCTATGTACTTACTGACGGTGCTGCCAATAAGATGTTCAATGATTTTCGCAATTCGAACACCATTATTATTAGGCTATTGACTTCCAATAAAACGCAGTTTGGAACCTTGTAATGAGCTTCTTTCAGTGTATCTTGAGGCCGCTTAACAATGAGGCGAAGCAACCTTTTGGTTATTTCAGTTGTTTGTTGTTTAGGACCCTGCAAAAAATGAAAAAATTAATAACCTTTTTGATGTTTGTTACACTGTGCGTACCTGGAACGTATGCGCAAGTGGTAATCAACGAATTTAGCTCTTCGAATTACACCGACTTTAACACAGGCGGCGAGTTTGAAGACTGGGTAGAACTGTACAACCCAACTGGTGCAGCAATAGACATTGGTGGATTCTTCCTTTCCG